>NZ_JHZB01000017.1 GCF_000621145.1 Desulfobulbus elongatus DSM 2908 | reverse complement strand
ACAGATCTCTCGTACATTGCACTCAACACATTGGCAGCCGCCATGATTGTCCTGAACAAGGTCATGATTATTTATAGATAATCACTAAAGAAAGTCCACCCCCATCCCGGAGAGTATAAATTTTTTCTTTCGGCTTAGCATTTCGGACCGCAGAGTCCGATAACAATTTCTCTCCTGTTATCGACATATTAACACCTCAATACGTTTAAATAACCCGGAACAGCGCGCTGCTACTGATTTTAAAACGATATTTCAATGCATTACTTCAAAAAAGCGTACAGAGGATCCGCTACGGGACAACTCTATATTTTTCTATTTTAGAACAGAAATTCAGAAATATAAATCAAAAAGACGTGTAGACCAACACCAGGTGCGACCTGCTACCCATGATCCTACACGTTTCTCTTTCGGACACCGATGGATTCCAACAGACTTTCCTGGACAACAAAAAACCCGCTTTCCTTGTCAGAAAGCGGGTTTATATACTTCTTTGGACTTCTTTAGACTATTGAATGGGGTGAGCGATGGGACTTGAACCCACGACCTCCGAGGCCACAACCCGGTGCTGCCACCAACTGAGCTACGCTCACCACGCAAACGTGCGCTTATATACTCGTATGCCCTCTTTTTCGCAAGCAGAAAGTCAGGTTGCCAGCTCCCGCTGGCAGTGCTTGCAGACCGTGGCCCTGGCCTTGATCAGCTCGGCGCAGTACGGGCATTCCTTGAGGAAATGGTTGGCCAGGATCTGGCCGATGGCCAGGTTGACCTCCTGCTCCAGATGAGGGTCCTTGAAGGCATGGTTGCGCAACGGCTCGACGCAGGCGGTATCGTTCAAGGGGACCAGCAGTTCGACGGCCCGCTTGCGGTCGTCGATCCGGACCGAATCATCAAGGAGAACCGTCAGCACCGGTGCGAGCTGCTTCTGCTCCACACATGCATCCAGGGCGGCCAGGGCCTCCTGTTGGCGCTGATAGCGCTCATTCTGGCGCTTGATCGCCTCGATGTCGACGACGCTGCCGGTAAAGGCCTCCCTGGTGACCACCATCATGTTGTAGGTCTCCTTGGAGTTGGGGAGTTCCATGTACCGATACGAGCCGACATGGCCGTAGTGGTTGGCGATATAATCCCACCCCTTGACAAAGAGCGGGCAGGTGTCGTTCAGGCAGATGAAAAGATATTCCGAGCCCCAGCCCAAGCCGTCCCCCACATGCACGGGCGGCGCGTGGCACAGGGTCAGGTCGCCGCTGCAATGCGGGCAGTAATGTTTTTCTTCGATGTATCGCAACAGGGTGGACAGCATGAATTTTCTGGCTCCTCAATGTGATTGAATGGGGCCCTCCGCCTGGGGCAGAGGGCATGGCGGACCGCCGACCGGCGGCGCGATCGAATCGGCTCAGCCGGGGCCGGAGCGCGTGGCGGACTGGAGCAGGACCACGGCGCACCACAGAACAAAAAGCACCAGCAACGCGAACGTTCTTTTCTTGGGATGATTCATGGCCGTAGGGTAACCATTGCCCCTGGGAGGGTCAACCGGCGCGATCAAATCATCCGTCCCAGCACGTCGTCGACCGCCTTGGCCTGCTCCATCCGGGCCTGGAGAAAGGCCTCGCTCAGATGCTCGGCATTGCTGTCGACCAGGGCGCAGAGGTCGGCAATAGAGGCGGCGTCGGCCATGCGGATCACCCGGTCCAGATTTCTGGCGAAATCGATGACGATCTTGCGGCTGTCGCCGGCGGTCGACATGATTTCGGCATAGGTGCGCGAATTCTGGGAATGCACCCGCGACATGGCGAGGATGGGATAGAGCGAGGTCAGGGTGCAATGGCTGGCGATATCCTCGCTGGTGATGTCGTTGTCGTGAAGGGTCATGGCCAGGGCCACCGAGATCAGCGTGGGCAGCTTCTGGCCGATGCCCATCAGCAGGTCGTGCTTGGAGGGAGAATCGTGGTAGATGTCCGCCCCGTGCTTGTAGAGAAACGCCTCGAATTCGCTGCAGAACATGCCGCTGCGCGGGGTGCGCACCACGATGGCGTTCTTGTCCTTCATGGTGGCGGCCTGAGGTCCCCAGAGGTTGTGCACCAGCATGACCTCGACCTCGCCGTTGGTCGCATCCAGGGCGGCCCTGATGGTTTCCTCCGACTCGCCGGCCAGCAGGATCAGGGCCTTGCCCGGCCCGATCAGCGGACCGTACTGGCGCACCGTCGCCGAGGTGACCGAGATCGGCACGCAGACCACCACCACATCGACCCGCTCCACCATCCGCTCCGGCCGCAGGGCAGTGGTGCGTCCGGTGAGCAGGACCTCGTAGCCCTCGCTCTCCAGCCGTTTGGTGAACCATCTGCTCATGGCGCCGGTGCCGATGAAGCCGAACGATTTTATGTATTTGGTCCGCATGTCGACCCTGGGGAAACTGCCCAGGACGCGGATCATGCCCTGCTGCTGGATGACCCGCGACTCGACGTGCGCCAGGGCGCTGGCCAGGATATCGGTCCGGATATGGCCTTCCGCTTCGAGATAGATGCGGAGTTTCTGGGTCTTGATATCGTTTTCCGTGCGCATGTCGGCGATGTTGATGCCGCGCCGGGAAAACTCGCTGAGAATGTCGACCAGGATGCCCACCCGGTCGTCCAGCGGCTCGGTGATCAGCGTGGTGGCGTCGTAGCCGGTCACGGGCGCAAGGTCGTGGCCGAGCACGGCGTAGCGGGTGCGGTTGTGCGGGGCGACCTCGCGCTCGACGATGCGCAGGCCGAGCGCGTTGAGAGCCTCGGCGCTGTCGATCACCGCCGTGCCCCGCACCTGCCCGCTCCGGCGGAGGTCGGCCACGGTCTGTTCGATATCCTGGACGCTCATCTCGGTGATGCCGGGCAGCCGGTTTTCGATGAACTCCTCGCACTGGTTGAACGCCTCGCGCTTGCCCACCAGCAGGCGCAGGTCTTCGCTGGCAGCCTCCTCGTCGAATACGCCCAAAGAAAGGCTGGAGTGCAGGATGACGTTGTCGATCCAGTACCCGGACTTGATCTGGTCGAAGAAACGGAAATACTGTTTCTTTTCCCCTTCGCGGGTATTATACACCGGCAGCACGGCGTACTCGACCTCGCGGCCGGCAAAGGCATCGAGCAGGGCCTTGACGTGCGGATAGAGGCGAATGTCTGCCCCGCTGTCGTACTGCACGGCGGCCTGCCATGATTGGGAATGTTCCGGGCCGAGGGTGGCGATCGTTTTCATTGCACACTGTTCCTGCGCGGGTTGAGGCATGGTTGCCGCACCGGCCGGGCCGGTCGCGGCGGGTGGCATCGGCGCGAAGAGCGGCGGCGACGCATTCAGCCGATGCTGCGCATGTAGGTATTCCAGGAAAGAAAAAGCGCGGAATGCGAGATAACTCCGGAAAAGAACTACAACGAGGTCAATTACATTTTCAACGGCGGATAGGCAAGATTTTTTTCTCCCATGATGCAAACAGATGGTAGCAAGCCCGCCCCGGATCGGGAAAACGGCACGGTAGCGGAATATATCGCCGCCCTGAAGGGTTCGGGCAAGTTCGGGCCGCAGGTCGTGGCCCATCGGACGGTCGCGGCTTCGGCACCGGTCATCGTCCCGCCCGATGGCCTGGCCGACGTACTTCAACGTCTCCTGCTGGATGCCGGCGTGCAGGGGCTCTACACCCATCAGCAGGAGGCCATCGCCCATGTCCTGGCCGGCCGCAACACAGTGGTGGCCACGCCCACTGCCTCGGGCAAGAGCCTGATCTACACCCTGCCGGTGCTGCACACCCTGCTCCGGGAGCCGGACGCCAAGGCGCTCTATCTTTTTCCCCTCAAGGCCCTGGCTCAGGATCAGCTCAAAACCGCCCGGCACCTCTGGCACCTTCTGCCGGAGACCATCCGGGGCGAGCGGCCCGTCGCCGCCATCTACGACGGCGACACCTCCGGTTACCAGCGCCGGAAAATCAGGGAGATGACACCTCCAGTGCTGATCACCAACCCGGACATGCTCCACCTGGCGATGCTCCCCTATCACGACCGCTGGGCCAGCTTCTGGAGCAACCTGCACCATGTGGTCATCGACGAGGTCCACACCTACCGGGGCATCTTCGGCTCGCACGTGGCCTGGGTGCTGCGGCGGCTGCAACGGATCTGCCGCCTGTACGGTGCCGACCCGGTCTTTGTCCTCGCCTCGGCCACCATCGGCAACCCCGGCGAACACGCGCGGCTGCTGCTCGACGCACCGGTCAGCGAAGTCGTCCGTTCCGGCGCAGGCCATGCCGCCCGCCATGTCCTGCTGCTCAATCCGCTCGATTCGGCGGCCACCAGCGCCACCCAGCTCCTCGAGGCCGCGATCAGCCGGGGCCTGCGGACCATCGTCTACTGCCAGTCGCGCAAGATGACCGAGCTGATCACCATGTGGACCGGGCATCGGCTCAAGGAGCGCAAGGGGCTGATCGCCTCCTACCGCTCCGGATTCCTGCCGGAAGAGCGCCGGGCCATCGAGGAAAAGCTGGCCAGCGGCAGCCTGCTCGGGGTCATTTCCACCTCGGCCCTGGAGTTGGGGATCGACATCGGCGACCTCGATATCTGCATCCTGGTCGGCTATCCCGGCTCGATGATGGCCACCTGGCAGCGGGCCGGTCGGGTCGGCCGCGGCGGCCGGGAATCACTGGTGGTGCTCATCGGGCACGAGGATGCTCTGGATCAGCATTTCATGCGCAGCCCCGAGGATTTTTTCTCCCGGCCGGTGGAGCCGGTGACCATGAACCCGGACAACCCGCATATCGCCGGCCCCCAAATGGTCTGCGCCGCCGCCGAACTGCCGCTCACCGCTGCCGATCCGCTGCTGCAATCCGGGCAGGCCGCAGGGTTGATCGACCGGCTCACCCAAAGCGGCCGCCTTCTCCAGTCGGCGGACGGGGCCACCTGGTTTTCGCCGCGGACCTATCCGCAGCGCCAGGTCAACCTCCGGGGCGGCGGAGTCACCCTGACTATATGGGAACAGCCCCACCGGCGGCCGCTGGGCGAAATCGACGCCCACCGGGCCCTGCGGGAATGCCATCCCGGCGCCATCTACCTGCACATGGCCCGGACCTACCACATCGACAGTCTGGACCTGGAAGGCCGGGAAATCCTGGCGACTCCGGTCACCCCGCCCTACTTCACCCGGGTCACGGCCGAGAAAAACACCGAGATCGTGGCGGTACGCGATACCCTGCACTTGGGGGCGACCCGCATCCATTTCGGCACCCTGCGCGTCACCGAGCGGATCACCGGCTACCACAGAATCGCCCAGCGCAGCCTGCGGATCATCGCCCGCATTCCGCTGGAGCTGCCGGCCCAATGCTTCGAGACCGAAGGATTCTGGATCGAGATTCCGGCCCCGCTCCAGGCACAGATGGAAGCGGCCCGCCTCCATTTCATGGGCGGCATCCATGCCATGGAGCACGCCCTCATCGGCATGATGCCGCTTTTTGTGCTGTGCGACCGCAACGACCTCGGCGGCATTTCGCACCCCTGGCACCACCAGGTGGAGGGACCGGCGGTGTTCGTCTACGACGGCTATGCCGGCGGCATGGGGTTGACCGCCAGGGCCTTTGCCCGCATGCCCGAACTGCTGGCGCAAACCCGCCGGGCCGTGGCCGGCTGTCCGTGCGAGTTCGGCTGCCCCTCCTGCGTCCACTCGCCGAAGTGCGGCTCCGGCAACCGTCCCATCGACAAAGGGGCCTGTCTCTTTCTCCTGGAACGGCTGCCGCAGGGACAGCCGACAATGGCGCGGGCGAGCGCGCCCATGCCGCGGCCCGAACCGGTCGACCGTCCGTTTACCCTGCCGGAGAACTACGGCGTTTTTGACGTGGAAACGCAAAAATCGGCGCAGGAAGTAGGCGGCTGGCACCGGGCCGACCTGATGCGGATCAGCGTGGCCGTGCTGTTCGAGGGGGCGACGCAACGCTTCACCGTCTTCACCGAAGACGATATCGAAAAACTGGTCGAGCGGCTGCAAGGGCTCGATCTGGTGGTGGGCTTCAACAACAAACGCTTCGACAACAAGGTGCTTTCGGCTTATACCCGCCACGATCTCGGCCTGCTGCCGTCCTTCGACCTGCTGGAGGCAATCACCGGACAACTGGGCTACAGGCTCAGCCTGGACAGGGTGGCGGCGACCACGCTGGGGATACGGAAAGAGGGCGACGGCCTGGATGCCTTGCGCTGGTTCAGGCAGGGCGAAATGGACAAACTGGCGGCGTATTGCCGGAAGGATGTGGAAATAACCCGCAATCTCTTCCTGTTCGGGCTCCGGCAGCGACACCTGCTGTTCCGCAACAAGGCGGGGCAGGAGGTGCGGTTGCCGGTCGATTTTGCCGGATCAATCCGAACGGTGCTCGATCGTCATCGGGCAACGCTCACGGCCAGACGGAATTTTTGTGGACCCAGCCGGTCAAGCTGGGATGCGTGACCTTGATCCAGTCGCCCTTTTGCTCCACTTTCTGCAAAATGACATCCCGCACCCCGTTGCCGACTACTTTTTCCTTCGTTCCGGGGCCACTGTAGATCTTGCATTCCTTGGTCTTGACGATGACATGGGGGGTCTTGCCGACCAGCGACTCCTGAATATAACCTTTGTCGCCTTCGTAGTCGCTCACCTTGAGCCATTGCCCTTCCTTGCCGAGTACCTCCAGGGGATAGCCGAGCGGCAGTTGAAACAGGATCTCGGCATCGGTGCCGGGAGCCGAACGCAGATTGACTCCGTCCTTCACCACGCTCACATATTCGGTGGCGCAGGCACTGCTTACGGCAAAGACCGTTGCCAGCACTGCCATCGAAACGCTTTTTCCCCACGACCGAACCATCACTCCTCTCCTTTTTCTTTCACGGGTTTTATTTCTTCTTGCGCAGGACCGGCGGGGCCGGTCAACAGCATGAAAAATTCCTGATTGCCTTTCGTTCCCCGGACCGGGGATGCCACCATAGCCGCGCAACGCAGACCGAGCGATTCGCCGAATCGCTGCACCATGGCGAGCGCCTGTCGGTGCAGGTCAGGATCGCTGACGATCCCTCCCGGCCCCACCGCTTCGCGCGGCAGTTGAAACTGCGGTTTGACCAGGACGAAAAGACGGACGAAATCGCCAAACAGCGGCAACAGGGGGGCAAGGAGCGGTTCAAGGGAGATGAACGAGGCGTCGATAACGGCCAGATCAAGGGGATCGGCTACCTGCTCGCAGGTCAGATAGCGGGCATTGGTGCGCTCGAGCACAACCACCCGGCCGTCCTGCCGCAGCCTCCAATCGAGCAGGCCGTAGCCGACGTCGACGCTGTACACCCGGCGCGCCCCGTGCTGCAGCAGGCAGTCGGTAAAACCGCCGGTCGAACAGCCGATATCGGCACATACCCAACCCTGGGGGTCGATGCCGGCGGCACGCAGTCCACCGTCAAGCTTTTCCCCGCCCCGGCTGACGAACCTTGATGTCACCTTGACCGTGAGCGGACTGTCCGGTGCCACAAGCTGGCCGGCCTTGTCGCAGACCCGGGTGTCGACCAGAACGATACCGGCGCCGATCAATCGGCGGGCCGTGGCGATGTCGGTCGCCAGTCCCCGGACAACGAGCAGGTTATCGAGCCGTTGTTTCGTCTTTCCCGATGCCAATCTTACAGCTTGCCGAGCCGCTCCTTGGCCTGGGCGGCTTCGGAACTGCTGCCATAGTCGCTGATCAGTTTTTTGTAGATGATCTTGGCCGTCTCGTGGTCGGTCAGTTTCTCGAAGGACATCCCCTGCTTGAGCAGGGCACTCGGAGCCAGGGCATCTTTGCCGTGGTTGGAAATCACCTTCTGATAATCGAGAATGGCAAGATCGTACTCGCCCTGATTATAGAGACTTTCCCCCATGTAATAAAGCGACTTGGCGGCCTGGCTGCCATTGGGGTTGGCGGCAAGGGATTGCTCGAACGATTTATAAGCCTCTTTGTATTTCTTGTCCTTGAACTGGCCCATGCCGCTGGAGAAGGGGTCCGAGGACGAAGCGGCGGCCGGGGCGGCAGCTTTTTCCGGGGCGGGTTTCTCCGGCGCGGGAGCGGTCGTTGTTTTGGACGAAGCGGCGGCGGCCTGCTTCGCAGGAGGCGGTTCCGGAGTGGCCGAGGTCGTTGCCGCAGAAGCGACCTTGGTCTTCTTGCTGTCCGGACTCACCTTGACGACACCGGTCGCCGGAGCGGCCGGGGACGAAGAAGACGCCGGAGACTGCGAAGCGGCGGTGCTCGCCTGCGCCGCCTTCTGCCTAGCCGCTTCGGCCCTCTGTGCAGCGGCCTGCGCCCGTTTCTCGGCTTCCGTGATCCTCTCCTGCTGGGCCTTGCTGAAATTTTCACTGACCAAGGCCAGTTTTTCCTCAAGTACCGCCACCTTCTGGGTCAGCTCGGCGATCCTGGCATCCTGACCGGATTTCGTGTTGTCGAGCGAAGACTGCAATCTGGCGAGTTCCTGATTGATCTGATCGCGGAACTGCATGTTCTGACTCGTATTTTCTTCAATACTCGATCTGATGCGTGACGTTTCGTCCTCGACCTGATCGAGTTTGCTCACCGAACTGGCCTGCCGGCGCTGCATCTGGTCGACCGCGTTGGTCCTCACATCTTCAAGTCTTTGATTCATCGAGCGAAGCTGCCGTTGCAGGCTCTGCACCTCATCCTGGGTCGCGCACTGCGTCAACAGAAGCAGCGAACAACCGGCCATTGCGATATGTTTCAGGCTTTTCATTGCAGTCAAGCTCCCTTTCTTCGAGGAAACAACCACCATTCTGCTTACCTATGAAGACAGTAGTGTGTCATACTGTTGGGTTCGGGCCAGTCGCCGGTCACGGCAGTCGGCCGGACCATTGAGGATAGGATTGGTTGCCCTTCATGGTGAAGAGCACCCGGATATCCTTGCCGTTCTTGCTGACCACACAGATCTCCGACCGGCTGCCGCTCTTGCGGCTGACAGCGATCAACCGACCGTCCGGCGACCAGGTGGGCGATTCATAGCTCCCGCCGCCACTGCTCAATTGACGAACATTGCCGCCGTTACGGTCCATGACGAACAGTTGATAAACGCCGCCCTGCCCACCGGTAAAGGCGATTTCATCCCCTTTGGGCGACCATACCGGTTCGCTGTTTTCGGAATATTTGAAAGTCAGCCGTTTCGCCTGTCCGCCCACGGGACTCATCACGTACACATTGGGTCTGCCGCTGCGGTCGGAGACAAAGGCCATCGATTGCCCGTCGGGCGAGAAGGAGGGGGAAACGTTGATGCCGGCGCCGGACGTCAGTTGCTTGAGAATCTCGCCCTGGCGGTTCATGAGGTACAAATCGGGGTTGCCGTTCTGACTCAAAGTCACCACCATGCTGCGACCATCGGGTGTGAACGCGGGCGCCAGGTTCAGCCCCTTGCGCCGGGAAAGGGACGTGGTGGTGCTGCTCTGCCGCAGGTCGGTGATGTAGAGATCCTGGTTGCCGCGGTGATAGGTCGAATAGGTGAGGAAATTGCCGTCCGGGGTGAATCGGGGGGAAACGCACAGGGCACGGTGGCTGGTCACCTGCCGGGGATGGCGTCCCAGGATGTCGCTGACATACACCTCCTTCCGGCCGGTGGCATCGGAGATATAGGCCATGCGGGTTCGGGCGACGCCCATTTCGCCCGTGAAATCCTCGATCAGGGCATCGCACAGCCTCAGGGTCATCTCTTCGAGTTGATCGGCGCTCCCCTTGTAGCGGCGGCCAGCCAGCAGCTTGTTGCTGGCCACATCGAGGATCTGCCCCTCGATCATCATACCGGCGGGATCAGGCCCCACCTTGCCCATGACGACGAAATCAGCTCCCAGGCTTTTCCAGTCCGCATCCCTGCCGCCGCCGTAGCGGCTCGAATCGATGACGCTGACAAAACTGTGCAGGGCCAATCCCTTACTCAAAAGCTGCGTCACCGCCGGTCCCTGGCCGTCGCCTGAGAAGGCGGGAACCGCCACCATGATTTTCCGCAACTCCGAGGCGGTGATGTCGAAGTAGGCCCGCTCGGCCTTGCCTTCCCCGGCCAGCAGACAAAAAAAGGAACAGACGACAAGCGTCAGAATCATCGCAACATGTCGTTTAAACGTCATAACCGTTCACCGAAAGAAAAAAGGGGAAGGGAAAAAATCGGGCAAAGTATTTCCAGATATACACGATCTCTCACATATTGCCAAGTTCACCGGGTCTGAATTTAAACCCGACTTCAGTCGTTTCTTGCTGCATCAGCGCCGGAAAACGCGGCATTGGCGCAGCGCTCCTGATCGTCTTTTCCACGAGTTGATCAAAAAGCGGATCCTTTGAGCGCTGGTCGAACTGGATCTGGGTGACCTCGCCGTTCTTGTTGATGGTGATCGACACCAGGGCAAGCAGGCTCGCATCCCATTTGCGCATCTCCGGCAGCACCCAACGTTCCCTGACCCGCTGAGCCACCGCTCCCCAATAGGTTTGCTCGACGATCGACTGGGCCTGCTGCCGCCCCGAGGAGCCACCGGTGACGGCACTCTGCATGGCCTGCGTCCTGCGGCCCGCATCGGCACGCACCGCAGCGGCGGCGGCGGCAGCGGCGTTTGCCTGGGCCGCCAACTCGCGGGCTTCGGCAGCGGCGGCACGCGCCTCGTTTTCGGCCCTGATCTGTTCGAGTCGGGCCTGGGCAAGGGCTTTCTTCCGCTCTTCCTCGCGCCGCAGGGCTTCCTTGCGTTCGGCCTCCCGCTTGCGCTCCTCGATCTTTTTCTGGAGTTCGCGTTCCTCCTGCTTGCGCTGCTCGGCCTCCCGCTTGCGTTCTTCGATCTTTTTCTGCAGTTCGCGCTCCTCCTGCTTGCGCTGCTCCAGTTCGCGCTCCCTGACCTTCTCCTCCTCCAGCCTGGTATCCTGCACCTTCTTGATCTTGCGTTTTTCGGGTGCCAACGAGATCGGGTCTTTCAACTCCACGGGTTCGGGAGCCACGGGTTCGGGTTGAACCGCGACCTTTTCCTTGGGCGTGGGCGCAAGCGGTTCGGGAGGGGCCACCGGTTCCGGTGGTGCCGCCGGTTCCGGCGGTGGTGGCGGGGGAGGAGGCGGAGGCTCCATCTTTTCGGCGGCCGGCTTGGCGGGATTGGAGGCAGCCGCAGGAGCCGATGCCGCCGGAGTTCCTCCGGTATCGGGCATGGCAACCAGGCTGACGGAAACGACCTCCTCAACGATCGCCCGGCTCTCAAACAGCGGGGGCATGAACGCGACCGTCAGCACAACGGCGACATGCACACAAACGGCCAACGAACACGCCAGCCACCAGCGTCGGTCAGCCTCCTGCTGCAGAAGGTAAAATTCCGTCTCTCTATACTGCACGGATGTCCAGCCAGTCGCTCTTACTTGTCTTTTTCGGCCGGGACGGTAATCATTCCCAGTTTATCGAAACCGGCGGCGTGGATGTCGGCCATGGTCGAGGTGACCACGCCATACGGGACGTTCTTGTCGGCACGAAGATAAATGCCCTCTTTTTTCGTTTCGGGTGGCATGGCCCGCAGCTGCTGCTGTAACGAGGCGGGGGTCATTCTTTCCTTTTTGAGGTAGACATCGCCTTCCTTCTTGATGGTCACCACCAGGGGTTCCTCCTGCTGCCGGAGCGCCTTGGTTGTCGCCTCGGGCAGATCGACCTCCAGCCCCTGGGTCATCATGGGCGCCGTGACCATGAAAATGATCAGCAACACCAGCATGACGTCGACCAACGGCGTCACGTTGATGTCGGCGACCAGCCCACGCTTTCCCCTGTTGTTTCCTAACGGTCCCATACGATCACGTCCTGGTGAGGATATCTCGCTCGATCAGGTTGATGAAATCAGTGCTGAAGCTCTCCACGTTGGAGTCGAACTCGGCGACCCTGTTGGCAAAATAATTGTAGAAGATGACGGCGGGGATGGCAACGGCGAGACCGGCGGCCGTGGCGACGAGCGCTTCCGAGATACCGGGGGCGACAACGGCCAGCGAAGCCGATCCCCGCTCGCCGATCCCTTGAAAGGAGGCCATGATCCCCCAGACAGTGCCGAACAGACCGATAAACGGTGTGGCGCTGCCGGTGGTGGCGAGAATCGAAATCGAACTGGACAGGCGGTCGGATTCAAGGAACTGCGCCTTGCGGACGGCCCGTTTGAGATTGTCCATGGTGGCCAGTTGCATCTCCAGGGTGGCCGGCACCTGCCCGCTGCTGCGCGCGGCACTGATTTTTTTCAACTCGTTGTAGCCGGCGACAAAAACGGTGGCCTCGGGGCTGAGGGGGAATTCGCGCGCCGCCTCGTAGGCTTCGTTCAGTGTTTTGCTCTCCCAGAATGCATCGAGAAAATCCAGGGAAGCATTGCGGGCCTTTCTGAGAACGAGAAATTTCATAATGACGATGGACCATGAAATCACCGAAAAAATGAGCAGGATGAACATGATCAGCTTGCCCATCATTCCGGCGTGTTTCATAATTTCAAAAATAGAAAACTCCACGACGTTCCTTGTTGTTGATGTTCATCTCGCGCGGCACCCGTGAGCGGAAAGCGACCTCCGCCTGGGGCCGCAGCACCAGCCGTGCCGCGATGCAAAAAACGCGACCCGCTCTGCAGCCTATACCCCGCCGTAAGCGGCACATTCTGCAAGCGGGCCAAAGGAGAACGTTGCACCACTGTTGGTCTGCCTTCGATGCAGGGGCCGCACCGACCGGAAAAGCTGATTACAATAACCTTAAATCATATACGAAATCAATAAATCTGTCGACCTCGATCTGGAGATGGGGTACACATCTCCAAGTATTCTTTGATCGCCGACAGTCACGACGGCTCGCCCGAGTCCTTTTCCCACTTTTCAATCTTGAGGAACTGCACATGTCCGTTCAGACATACGATGTTGTCATCATTGGCACGGGGCCTGCCGGTGTTCAGGCCGCCATTCACGCCTCCAGAAAGAAGACCCGGGTCCTGATGCTGGGACGCGTTGAAAACTCGGCCCTGCACGGTGCCCATATCGAAAATTACGCCTTTGTTCCCGGCGTCTCTTCCGGAGGCGACCTCCTGCGGCTCGGCGTGGAGCAGGCCCAACGGTTCGGTACCGAGATCTCCGCCGAAGACGTACTGAGCATCGCCCAGGCAGAGGATCTCTTCCATCTCGAACTGGAAGGCGGCGGCGCCATTGCCGCCCGCTCCCTCATTTTCTGCATGGGTGTCGCGAAGAAGAAGCTCAATGTTCCCGGCGAGAAGGAATTGTCCGGCCGGGGCGTTTCCTATTGCGTGGATTGCGACGCCAATTTCTACCGGGGAGCGGTCGTCACCGTCACCGGCGACCGTAGCGCCGCCGTGGACGGCGCCCTGACGCTCCTCGACTACGCCGCCAAGGTCTATCTGGTTGCGGAAGAACTCAATGTCTCCAAGGAATTGCTCAACCGGCTGGAAAAAAGCAAGGTGGAACGCATCCACAGCTCGATCAAGCAGATCATCGGCGAGCGGATGGTTCATTCCCTCCTGTTGGCAAGCGGCCAAACGCTGGAGACCGAAGGGGTCTTCATCGAGTTGGGTTCCAAGGGTGCTCTGGAACTGGCCACCCAGATCGGCGTTCAGCTCGATACGGAATCGTTCAAATACATTGCGGTCAACCGGCACATGGCCACCAATGTCCCCGGCATCTATGCGGCGGGCGATATTGTCGGTCCTCCGTATCAGATGGCCAAGGCGGTGGGCGAAGGATGCATCGCCGGCATGGAGGCCGCCACCTACGCCCGCAAGATACGGAAGGAAGACTGACCGACAGTGATCGGCCCCGGAGGGAAGAAAGCGGGAATCGCCGATGTCAGAAAAAAGCGGCCCGGAGGTCGGCGGCAAATACACCGGCCGCCGCACGGCACTCCGGCCTATTCCTTTCCGGAGCGGTTGCCCTGCCGTTGCCGCATCTCCTGGATCGATCGGAGATAGCGAAAAATTTCTCGACTGTAGCGGGGGTTTCGGGTGCGGGCAAAGAGGGCGGCGAGCCGTGCAAGGGCGAGCGGGTCTATTTCCGGCATCTCGGCCTGGAGGGCGGACAGGGTCTCGCCCGTCCACTGTTCCTCCCAATCGTTGCCGCTTTGCCGGCAGCGTTCCTGTTGTTCCAGGGCCTCGTTGATCAGGGCGTCGCGGTAGAACTCCAGGGCGTGCATCTGTTTCCGCGCCGCCAGCGCGTTGCCGCGATGCCGGCCGATCAGGTCGTACAACCCTTCAAGCGGATACTGTTGCACCATCTTGGTCAGATATTTAATCTGGCGTTGCCGGACGCCCCCCCGCAACGCGGCCGCCTCGAGGAGCAGCTGCCTGAATTCATCCGGAACCTGTGCCTGCCTCAGGGTCTGCGGCGGCAGGCGTACCAGTTCGGCGACGAGTTGCTCGATTTCCTTGACCCTTCTCTTCTGCTCGGACCGGCTTATCTGCATGGGCGCACCGGTATCCGCCTATTCTCCATCGCCGGACCGTCCGTCTCGCAGCCGCACGACCGCATCCCAGATCCTGTCGGCGGTTTCCTCCTTGGAGAGCAGCGGCAGGGTCGTTGTCCCCCGACAATCGATCAAGCTCACCTGGTTGGTTTCCACGTCGAATCCGGTTCTCGCCCCCAGGATGTCGTTGACGATCATCAGGTCCACGTTTTTTCCCCGCAGCTTTCTCTGGCCCTCGCCGGCATGGTCCCGGCTTTCGGCGGCAAAGCCGACCAAAATCTGGCCGGGAGAGCGATTTGCGCCCAATTCCGCCAGGATGTCGGGGTTCCTGACCAGTTCGAGCCGCAGGTCCTGCTGCGTCTTCTTGATTTTATGGGCCGCATAGGCCGAGGGCCTGAAATCGGCCACCGCAGCGGATTTGACCACGATATCCGCTGCCCGCGCCCGCCCGGCAACCGTCTGCCGCATTTCCTCGGCCGTAGTCACCCGAATGACCTCCATCCCGGGCGGATCGGGCAGATGGACCGGGCCGGCAACCAGGACCACCTCGGCGCCCCTGCGCCGGGCCGTGCGCGCCAGGGCGAACCCCATCCTGCCGCTGGAGCGGTTGCTGAGAAAACGAGCCGGGTCCAGCGCCTCCCTCGTCGGGCCGGCGGTGATCAGGATCGTCTTCCCCCTGAGGTCGTCGGGCTGAAATAGCGAGAGCAGCGTTTCCCTGGCCGCATCCCAATCGGCCAGCCGGCCGTCGCCGATCTCACCGCAGGCGAGTTCGCCGCTGCCCGGCTGCACGATATGGTAGCCGAAGGATTCCAGGCGGCGGATGTTGTCCTGCGTGGCGGGATGGTTCAGCATGAACGAATTCATCGCCGGACAGATGACCACGGGAATGCGAGCGGCCAGGACAACCGTCGCCAGCAGATTGTCCGCCATGCCATGGGCGAGTCGGGCAAGGGTCTGGGCCGTGGCCGGCGCCACCAGGATGACGTCCGCCTCCCGCGACAGATTGATGTGCGCCATGACCCGGTCCGGCGCCGCGTCGAACATGTCGCGATGCACGGCCTGGCCGCTTAAGGCGGCAAAGGTGAGCGGCGCCACAAACCGTTCGGCCGCCTCGGTCATGGCAACCGTGACCACGGCCTCCTCCTTGACCAGCTCCCGCACCCATTCCGCCGCCTTGTAGGCGGCAATGGACCCGGTGACGCCGAGGAGGATCCGTTTCCCGTGCAAACCTATCATGCGGCCATCATTGCATGAAGGAATCGTGCGTCGCGTTGGCGCCACCGGTCTTGTCGATGGCCACGTACAGCCTGAGTTCGGTTCTGCCGAGGACGCCTTCGGCGATCACCATCATGCAGGTCTTGTTGGGCTTGACAAAGGCCAGCATGATATCTTTGGAAGCGGTCTCGCCCACCAGCCGCCATTTGTTGTCCTGCATCGAGGCAACCATGTAGTCTTTGAGCGACATGAGTTCCGCCCGCCCCTTGTAGGTGAAAATGCCGCCCCGGAACGATTCGGTCTTGATGACCATCGAATTCTTCCGATCCCACTCAAGTTCGGTCGGGAGCGTTATATCTCTGATATCATCAGCAAAATTGCTCAGTTGGGGCAGCCCGGAGGTATCGGAGCCCACCACGGTCCTATTTGCAGCACAGCCGGTGAGCGCAAGCACCAACGCCATGCCAATAAAAAGCATCCATTGCATACCATTACGTTTCTGCATCTGACATCTCCCTTCGGTTCAAGGAAACAACATCGGCCTCTTGCCGGGATTGCCCCTGGAAACAGGAACATCCAGCGGCCGCCTGTTTTTCTTCCCGCCTTTTCATCTGCCCATCATGCGCGATCCTGGCAGCCGTCCCCTCCGCCAGAGGGGGGAAATGGTCCGTATCCGGCAGACAGCGCCCCCGGCTTCAACGGGGAAAAGGCGAAAAAGAAAACCATGACAACCAGTTGTAAAAAATAAAGGTTTTAATGTCAACAAACATTCATCTATGATACATTGCCACTGTTCGCCGCCGGGACACGCGGCCCTGTTGCCCGAGCGGTCCGGCTCCGTTTTATTCAGACATCGACAAGCAGAACACCCCCTTACATTCCCCATGCAACCAGTCCCACGCACCGCACCGCTTCCCGAACTTTCAGCGCAATCGGAACTCGTCGACACTCATTGCCATCTCGACATGAGCGACTATGGGCCCGACCTGGACGGCGTGCTCCTATCGGCAGCCGAACACGGCGTCAGGCGCATCGTCACCATCGGCATCGACCTGCCCAGTTCCCAGGCGGCCGTGTCCCTTGCCGAGCGCGTTCCCTCCATTTTCGCCACCGTGGGCGTTCATCCCCACGACGCTCACCAGGCCACCCCCGAAACCCTGCGCCGGCTAGCCGACCTGGCCGCGCACCGGCATGTGGTCGGGTACGGGGAAATCGGGCTTGATTACGTCAAGAATTATGCCCCGCGCGAGGTACAGCTGCGGACCTTTTCCGACCAGCTCCATCTTGCCGGGGAACTTGGCCTGCCGGTCGTCATCCACGACCGCGAGGCCCACGAGGACGTGTGCCGCCTGATCAAGGAGGCCGGCCCCTTTCCCAGGGGAGGCGTCATGCATTGCTTCTCGGGTGACCTGCGGCTGGCCGAGGAAATGATCGATTTCGGCTTTTTGATCTCGATCCCCGGGGTGGTCACCTTTGCCAATGCCCATACCCTGCAGGAGGTTGTGCGCACCATCGATCTCCGGCACCTGCTTTTGGAAACCGATGGCCCCTATCTGGCGCCGGTGCCCTACCGCGGCAAACGCAACGAACCGAAACTGGTCCTGCTGACGGCGCAGAAAGTGGCCGATCTCAAAGCGGTTTCCCTCGACGACGTGGCCAGAGCCACCACTGCAAACGCTGTTCGGCTCTTTCAACTCACCCGCGACGACCATGATTCGAGATAATCTTGCCCGCATCCTTGCCACCATCGCCCGGTCGGCCAAGAAGGCCGGCAGACGCCCGGAGGAAGTCAAACTGGTGGCCGTCAGCAAGACGGTCGGCGTCGAGCCGATCCTGGCAGCCGTCCACAGCGGCCAGATGGTCTTCGGCGAAAATTATCTCCAGGAGGCCGCCAGTAAAATTCCGCTCCTGCCGGCCGCTCTCCAATGGCATTTCATCGGACACCTCCAGAGCAACAAGGCGAGGCAGGCCGCGGAACTCTTCGAGGTCATCGAAACGGTCGACCGGTGGAAACTGGCGGTCGCTCTGGACAGCCACGCCCGTTCCCTGCACAAAAACCTGTCGATCCTCGTTCAGGTCAACATCGGCCGGGAACCGCAGAAATCAGGCGTGCTTCCCGAAGAGGCCGAGGCGCTGCTCAGTCGGGTTGCCGGCGAAACCAGCCTCCGCGTTCTCGGCCTGATGGCGATGCCCCCCTATTTTCCCGATCCGGAAAAAAGCCGGCCCTATTTCAGGGAATTGCGGCAACTGGCCCAACGGCTCGCCACTCTCAACCTCTTCACGGACAATACCCGCGTCGATCTGTCCATGGGCATGTCCAACGATTACTCGATCGCGATCGAGGAAGGAGCGACGCTTGTCCGAGTGGGGACGGCCCTGTTCGGTTCGCGGCAACCGTAGGCAGGCAGGAGAGAATGCGGCACACGGAACGCCCGCCGGGGGGGCTTTTCCCGATTCTTGCGCGATCTGGACATGCGGAGAAGGACATCTGATCCGAGCCAGGAAACGGCGGCGAACAGAAACGATCACCCAGCCGGCACAACCGTTCGGCAACCGCTACAACGCCCCCCCCCCCGCATCTCAAGCGGCAGATACGCCATCACATTGATGTGGCCCGAGAAAAAAACTCCCCGATTTCTTTGCGCTCCGGATCGGAGGGAAATCGGGGAGAAGACGATGGCACGAATGGAAACAATGCCGCAGTGGGCGTAACGGTCAGATAGCAGAGACCGTCCAGACAACATTCCCCGCTGCGGAAAACGGGCAGCGCTTATTTCCGGCGGGAAGCCCGTTTTGCGGCCTTCAACGGATTGACGCGAATCTTGACCACCTTCACTTCCGGTTTTGCATGGGTGGCAAAATTGCAGATGCCTAACCGCCATTTCGCCGCCGGATTCGTATAGGCATCGCAAAACCGCCCTCCTTCCGCCTCGACGATCCGTTCACAACCGTTGCACTGCTCAATAACCGGCAGAAACGATCCCTCGGCGAATTTAGCCGCATTGCTCGCTTGCATAGTGCCAACTCCTGAAAAAAAATAAACTTTTTCTTGAACCAGAAAAAAATCTTCCATACAATTGATAGTACATGCACCATCATCATGGTGCTTGAGGGCGATATTTATAAAAACTATCCCGGTATCTGTCAACAGCTTATCCGAGATACTTCTTGCAAACCTTCAGGAATGTGCCCGGAGATTTCTTCATGCCGATCTATGTTTGGAAGGGAAAGAACAGTTTTGGCGAAAAACGCAAGGGTGAAATCGAAGCCGTCGACGAAGCGGGCGCACGCGCCCAACTCAGACGGATGCGGATCGACAATCCGACCATCAAGCCCAAGCCCAAGGATCTCCTCGAAAACGTCAAGCTCTTCAAGCCCAAGGTCACCGGCAAGGACATCGTCATCTTCACCCGCCAGCTCTCCACCATGATCGATGCGGGTCTGCCGCTCGTGCAGTGTCTGCAGATCCTGGGGAAACAGCAGAGCAATCCCACCTTCAAAACCGTCATCACTTCCATCCAGGGCGATGTCGAAACAGGTACGACCCTCGCCGATTCCATGCGCAAGCACCCGAAAGTGTTCGACAGCTTATATGCAAATATGATCGAAGCGGGCGAACTGGGCGGTATTCTCGACACGATCCTGTCGAGATTGGCCGCTTTCAAGGAAAAATCCATGGCCCTGCAGAAAAAAATCAAGGGAGCCATGACCTACCCTTCGATCTGCCTCGGCATCTCGATGCTCATCCTGGCGGTCATCCTGATCTTTGTAGTTCCCGTTTTCGACAAGATGTTCAAGGATTTCGGCTCGACGCTGCCGGCGCCGACCCAGTTGGTCATCAATTTGAGCAACTTCTTCAAATCAAACATCATCTTCATCATCCTCGCGATCGTTGCGCTGGTCTGGGTTGTCAAAAAAATATACAGTACTGAGAAGGGCCGTCTGAAAATGGACCATATGATCCTCTGGTCGCCGGTCATCGGCCCCTTGGTGCGCAAGGTCGCGGTCGCCAAGTTCACCAGAACCTTGAGCACCCTGCTGCAAAGCGGGGTGCCGATTCTCGATTCGTTGCAAGTGGTTGCCCGGACCTCGGGCAACAAAGTCATCGAGCGGTCAGTCATCCGGGTTGCCGAAAGCATCGCCGAAGGACGGGCCATCGCTGAACCGCTCGAAGAATCGGGTGTGTTTCCCAACATGGTTGTCCAGATGATCAATGTCGGCGAATCGGTGGGCGCCCTGGATGCCATGCTGGAAAAAATCGCGGATTTTTACGACGAGGAGGTCGATCAGGCCGTTGAAAACTTGACCGCCATGATCGAGCCCTTTATGATGGTTTTCCTCGGCGGCATGATCGGCGGGCTGGTCGTTGCTATGTACCTGCCGATATTCAAGATCGCCAGCGTGGTGTAATGACCGCGAAACGTCCACACGTTCGGAGATACTATCATGAGTGAAATCATTGGCATCCATGCCAGAGAAATTCTCGACTCTCGGGGAAACCCGACCGTCGAGGTCGAAGCCCATCTCGAAACCGGCGCCATGGGCCGGGCGGCCGTTCCTTCGGGTGCCTCCACCGGCACGCGCGAGGCCCTGGAGCTGCGCGACACCGGCGACAAACGCTATAACGGCAAGGGCGTGCTCAAAGCGGTCGAGAACGTCAACGAGCGCATTGCCCCGGCCCTGCTCGGTTTCGAATCGTCGCAGCAGGTGGTGATCGACAGCACCATGCTGACGCTTGACGGAACCGCGAACAAGGAGAATCTGGGGGCGAACGCCATTCTCGGGGTTTCCATGGCGGTTGCCAAGGCCACCGCCACCGAACTCGAGTTGCCGCTGTACAACTATCTCGGCGGTGTCAACGCCAAGGTCCTCCCTGTGCCTATGATGAATATCCTCAACGGCGGGGCTCATGCCGACAACAACGTCGACATCCAGGAATTCATGATCCTTCCCGCCGGCGCTAGTTCCTTTGCCGAGGCTCTGCGCATGGGCGCCGAAACCTTTCACGCCCTCAAAGCCGTCCTGAAGAAAAAAGGGCTACAAACCGCCGGCGGCGACGAGGGCGGCTTCGCCCCCAACCTGCGCTCCAACGAAGAAGCGATGGAAGCGATCCTCGAAGGGATCGTGCAGGCGGGCTATGTCCCAGGCAAGGATGTCTTCATCGGCATCGATGCCGCTGCCAGCGAATTTTATTCCGCCGACGACAAGGTCTATGTCCTGGGGGCGGAGGCCACTCCCAGGAAGACATCTGAGCAGTTGATCGACTTCTATGCCGATTGGGTGAACAAATACCCCCTCATCACCATTGAAGACGGCCTCGATGAGTCGGACTGGGACGGATGGCAGCAGCTGACCAAGGTGCTGGGCGATAAAATTCAATTGGTCGGCGACGATATCTTTGTCACCAACACCAGTATCCTCAAGCAGGGCATTGCCCGGAACATCGCCAACTCCATTCTGATCAAGCTCAATCAGATCGGCTCGGTGACCGAAACCATCGATGCCGTTGCCATGGCGCACCGGGCCTCGTACACGGCCGTCATTTCCCATCGCTCGGGCGAGACGGAAGACGCCACCATCGCCGATCTGGCGGTGGCCCTGAACGCCGGACAAATCAAAACCGGCGCACCGTCACGCAGTGATCGGGTGGCAAAATACAACCAGCTCCTGCGCATTGAGGAGGAACTGGGGGCGGCCGCTCAGTTCGCCGGCCGGGCCGCCTTTTCTTTTCTTGTATAAACTATGTTGACAACCTGCTGTATTACTTCCTATTATATGAACGACTGTACGACATGGTTCGTTCACTGCGAGTTCTCCTGGAGGTAAGAACATGACCCTGACAAAGGCTGATCTGGTGCAGCAGGTGTACAAGACCCATCCCAACCTGACCAAATCGCAATCCACGGATTCCGTTGAGACGTTCCTTTCCCTCTCCAAATCGTCACTGATCACCGGCGAAGATCTTCTGTTGAGCGGATTCGGCAAATTCAACATCAAGGACAAAAAATCCCGTCGGGGCCGCAATCCGCAAACCGGTAGCGAATTGACCCTGGAAGCGCGAAGGGTGGTCACCTTCAAACCGTCGGGCATATTGCGATCCCGCATCAATTCCAAATAACGCCAGCTTTTTTCCAGCTGCCTTGCCAAGGCGCCCGCGCACAGCAGGCGCCTTTTTTATTTTCTCGTTGCCGGCCGCCAGCTCTCCCCCGGGCCGGCCCCGGAATTTTTTGTTTCCAGTTGCGATGCCACCCGAACCCAACTTCCAGACGATCAAGCGTGAGCAGATTGAGTGCACCGCCCCCTTCCTTCCGTCCCTCGCCGATGGGCCGGTCGGGGTGGTGCTGCTTGAGCGCATCCGGCAATTCGGCCAGACAACCCCTTTGCTGGTCCGGGAAGAGCAGCCGCAGCGCTACCAGCTTCTGGCGGATTACCCGACATACCGGGCACTCGCCGCCCTGGGCAGCGACCAAGTCCTCTGCCGCGTTTTGCCCCGGACGGTGTCATCGCTTTCCCGCTTTTCCCTGCAAATTCACTACGAGCAGGCGGCATCTCCCCCTGCCAGCCCGATCGTGCAGGCGCATCTGCTCCGGCAGGCGTGTCAGCAACTAAGCCACGACGAACTGTTGTCCCTTCTTCCCCTGATGGGCTACAAACCGCAGCGCTACCTGCTCGATGAGTTGCTCGCCCTGCTCGACCTCTCTCCTGCCGCTGTTCGTGCCCTGCATCAGGGGATTCTCGCGCCCAAAACCGGCAAGCTGCTCAGGTTGCTCGCCCCTGAAGATCAGATCGCCCTAGTCGACCTGATCGAGGCCTATCGTCCCGGCGGATCGAAACAGTTCAAACTGGTCGAGATGGTGACCGAACTGTGCCTGCGGCACGAGAGGTCAGTGCACGAACTGCTTGGCGGATGGGAACAAACGGAACCAAGGCAGGACAATGCCCCTCAACGGTTGCAGGGGCTGCTCCAGCACCTGGCCGCATCGGTCTCGCCGCAACGGACAGACATGGAAACGCGTTTTCAACGCTTCGTTGATGCCATGCAGCTGCCGGAAGGGGTGACGCTGGCGCCGAGCCCTTCCTTTGAAGACGAGAGCGTGGAGTTGCGCCTTCGTTTCGACAATAGCGATGTTCTGCGGCAGAAATGGGAGAAGATCAGGAAACTTCTTCAATCCTGACCGGGCGCCGCGGTCAGCGCCCTGAGAAGGATATCGTCGCCGAGCCGGTGCAGGGAGATATCGCGCAGAACCGGCGCCTGCGCCCGGCTCTCCAAGCAATGGCCCTGCACCAGCGGCGTGCCGTTGTCGCCGATAATGAACGGCGCATAGACCAACACCACCTCGTCGACCAGATGCCGGCCGTAAAAGGCACCATGCACGCGGGCGCCGCCTTCGACAAGCAGTGAGGTGACGTTGCCGGCCCCCAAAAAGGAAAGCACGGCCGCGAGCTCGACCCGGCCGACACTGTCGACCGGAACGCGGCATATTCGTGCCCCTCTGTCGGCCAGGCGGGCTTCCCGCTCCCGCTCCGCGCCTTCGCCGCAAAAAATCCAGGTTTCGGCGGCGGACGCCTGGTGCAGCATCCGCGCCTCCGGCGGCAGGCGCAACGAGGAGTCGAGGACGATGCGCAGCGGATCGCGGCCTTCCCCCCGGGCAAGCCGGGTGGTCAGGCTGGGGTCATCGATGATCGCCGTTTCCACCCCGACCAGGATGGCGTCGACCTCGTTGCGGAGCCGATGCACGTATCGTCCGGCTTCAGGACCGGTGATCGCCTCTCCCTGCCGGTGCCGGAAGGTGATTTTACCGTCGAGGCTCAGCCCCGCCTTCATGATCACCCACGGCAATCCCGTGATGCTGTGTTTAATGAACGGATGATTCAGGGCCCGGCACTGCCGTTCAAGCACTCCGCTGTATACCTCGATGCCCTGGGAGACCAGATAGCTGGCCCCGCCGCCGGCCACCCGCGGATTGGGATCAGCCATGCCGATGACCACCTTGGCGATGCCGCTGCGGATAATGGCCTGGGTGCAGGGAGGGGTGCGGCCGGTATGGTTGCAGGGCTCCAGGGTCACATACAGGGTGGCTCCGGCCGCCTGGGCACCGGCATCCATGAGGGCATTGACTTCGGCATGGGGCGTTCCGGCTTTCCTATGGTAACCGCGGCCGACGACCACGCCGTTGTTGACAATCACCGCGCCGACCGCCGGGTTCGGCGAGGTCCGCCCCAGGCCCTTGCGGGCCTCGTCCAGGGCCAATTCCATGTATGTGTGCTGTTCGTCCTGCATGGGATGCGCGATTTCAGTGCTTGCCCTTCTCGCCGAGGAAGATCTTCAATTCATCCATGAATTCATTGACATCCTTGAACTGGCGGTAAACCGAGGCAAAGCGGACATAGGCCACCTCGTCCAGGGCCGGCAGGGCCTCCATCACCCACTCCCCGATCTGGCTGGTGGGAATCTCCTTGCCGCCGTAGTCCTGGAGCTTCTGCTCGATGGCGTCGACAAAGGCATCGATGTCGGTCATGCTCACCGCCAGCTTCTCGCACGCCTTCTCCAGACCGGCGACGATCTTGCCGCGGTCCCAGGGTTCCCGCCGGCCGTCCTTCTTGATGAGCATGGGCAGGGTCAGTTCGATGCGCTCGTAAGTGGTGAACCGCCGCTGGCAGGCGTCGCACTCCCGGCGGCGCCGGGTAATAGTCTTGTCTCTGTTGATCCGGGAATCGATGACCCGGCTGTCCAGATGGCCGCAGTATGGACACTTCATGACACTCCCCACAATGGGTTCAACGGGAGAACAAAGGCGCTCAAACAAAAAAACCGGCAGCTTTCGCGAAAAAGCATGCCGGTTGGGACGTCTCTCGGAACCAATGACCGCCTACCCCATCATCTCGATCCTGCGAAGATGGCGGCCGCCGGCAAATTCCGTTGCCAGCCAGACCCTGACGATATCCTGGGCAAGAGCACTTCCCAGAATCCTGGCACCGAGGCAAAGCACATTGGCATCGTTATGTTCCCGGCTCATGCGGGCGGTAAAGGCCTCGTGACACAGGGCAGCCCGGATGTGGCGGTATCGGTTCGCGGCGATCGACATGCCGATGCCCGTGCCGCAGATCAGAATGCCGCGCTCGCACCGCCCGTCGCCGATGGCCGTGCAGACTCGGTCGGCGAATTCGGGATAATCGACCGATTCCTCTGAAAAACAGCCCAGATCGACAATCGTGTGCCCCGCCTGTTCGATGAGCGGGACGATCGCCTTTTTCAACTCGAAGCCGCCATGGTCACAACCGATCGCAATGTGCATGCCCGCTCCTCCTGCCTAATCAGGCAAAACGCCGGAAAACCACCACGCCGTTGGTGCCGCCGAAGCCGAACGAATTGGACATGGCGGTGGTTATCTTCTGCTCCCGGGCGACCAGGGGGACATAGTTCAGATCGCAATCGGGATCGGGCGTATGCAGGTTGGCGGTCGGCGGCAACAGGCCGTGATACAGGCTCAAGACAGTAAAGGCCGCCTCAATGCCGCCGGCGGCGCCCAGCATGTGGCCGGTCATCGATTTGGTGGAACTGATTGCCAATTTGTACGCATGATCGCCGAACACGTTCTTGATCGCCAGAGTCTCGCATTTGTCATTGAGCGGCGTGGACGTACCGTGCGCGTTGATGTAATCGATCTCTTCGGGATTGAGGCCGGCATCCCGCAGCGCCGCCGCCATGCAGCGGGCAGCGCCTTCGCCGTCCTCGGGCGGCGCCGCGATATGGTAGGCATCGCTACTCTGGCCGTAACCGATGATCTCGGCGTAGATGGTGGCGCCGCGCCGCTTGGCCGCCTCCAACTCTTCCAGCACCATCATGCCTGCTCCCTCGGAGATGACAAAGCCGTCCCGATCGCGGTCAAAGGGCCGGGAGGCGGCGGTCGGATCGTCGTTGCGGGTTGAAAGCGCCTTCATGGCGCTGAACCCGCCCACGGCCAGCGGGCAGATGACCGACTCGGCCCCGCCGGTGACCGCCGCGTCGCAATCGCCGTAGGCAATGTGACGGAAGGCCTCGCCCACCGCGTGCGTGCCGGCCGCGCAGGCCGTGGTCATGCACAGGTTGGGGCCCTTGCATCCCAGCCGCATAGAAATGTGTCCCGAGGGCATGTTGGGAATGACCCTCGGGATGAAAAACGGCGTGATTTTGCGGGGCCCTTTGTTGAGCAGCACACCATGGTATTCTTCAATGGTGGGCAGGCCGCCCATGCCGCAACCGGTGATAACCCCAACCCGGTTGATGTTGTCGTCGGTGATCGACAGGCCGCTGCTCTTCCAGGCAAGGTCCGCGGCGGCGACCGCGTATTGCACGAAAAGATCGAGATTTTTGACTTGTTTCTTCTCGAACCATGCCTCGGGATCGAACCCCTTCACCTCGGCGGCTATCTGCGAGGCCTGATCGGAGGCGTCAAAGCGGCTAATCGGTCCGATTCCGCTCTGCCCCCTGATCAGCGCCTGCCACGTCTGCTCGGTTCCGATGCCGAGCGGCGTGACCAAGCCGATTCCTGTTACAACGACCCGTCGTTTCACGCTCTTGCCTCGTTTCAGCCCTGGATTTTGTTGACGAAATCGATGGCGTTCTGCACGGTGACGATCTTCTCCGCCTCTTCGTCGGGAATCTCGACATCGAATTCCTCTTCCATGGCCATGATCAGTTCGACCAGGTCCAGCGAATCGGCGCCGAGATCGTCGACAAACGAGGCACCCGGCACGACCTTGTCGCGATCAACACTGAGTTGCTCGACGATGATATCAATCATTTTATCTTCAACAGCCATTGTTCTTCTCCTCATGTAGTCTTGTTGTTTTTTGGACAAAACAATGCCCGAATATGTAGATACTCGGGCATCCTTTGTCAATGGCCCATGTACATGCCGCCATTGACATGCAGGGTCTGACCGGTAACGTAGTTGCCGTCAGACGACGCCAGAAAGGCCACCGCAGCGGCCACATCCTCCGGCGTGCCCAGGGTCCCCAAGGGGATCTGCGCCTTGAGCGCCTCCTGGACGTCTTCGCTGAGGCCATCGGTCATGTCGGTGACGATATATCCGGGAGCGACGCAGTTGACGGTAATGTTCCGTCCGGCCAGCTCCCGCGCCAGCGACTTGGTCAGGCCGGTCAGACCTGCTTTGGCCGCGGCGTAGTTGACCTGGCCGCTGTTCCCGACAAAACCGACCACCGACGAGATGCTGATGATCCGGCCCCACCGTTTCTTCATCATGGTGCGCATCACGGCCTTGCTGCAGAGGAACGCGCCCTTCAAATTGGTATCGAGGACGCTGTCCCATTCCTCGTCTTTCATGCGCGCCACCAGGCCGTCGCGGGTGATGCCCGCGTTGTTGACGAGAATGTCGATCTGGCCGTGGGTAGCGATGATTTCCTTGATGCCCTCTTGGACAGCTTCGGCGTCGGCCACGTTGAACCGGACGGTGAACCCCTTGCCGCCGGCGGCTTCGATCTGGCGCAGGGTTTCCTCGGCTGCGGCCGGATTGGCCACATAATTCACGCCGACCGTGGCGCCCATGGCGGCCAGCCGCACGCAGATGGCCCGGCCGATCCCCCGGCTGCCGCCGGTGACCATGGCAATTTTCCCGTCCATCGTCATTTCTTGATCTCCTGCAAACGTTGAATCAAACGGGGCACCACCTCGTACAGGTCGCCGACCACGCCATAGGTGGCGATATCGAAAATGGGCGCATCCTTGTCGCGGTTGATGGCCACCACGATCTCGGCCGACTGCATGCCCACCGCATGCTGCACCGCCCCGGAGATGCCGCAGGCGATGTACAACTTGGGGCTGACCGTCTTGCCGGTCTGGCCGACCTGGTGGGGATAGGGAATCCAGCCGGAATCGACGGCCGCCCTGGAGGCGGCCACCGCGCCGCCCAATTCAGCAGCGAGCTCCCGGATCAACTCGAACCCTTTGGCCGAATCCAGGCCGCGCCCGCCGGCGACCAGGGTCTCGAACTCCTGGATATTGACCTGATCCTCGGTGTTGACCACGGTTTCGAGCACCTCGGTCCGGGACCGGAGCAGTTCCGGAGGCATCTGGATATGGATGACCTCGCCCGTCCGGGAAGGATCGGGCTCGGCGGGCGCCATGACCTTGGGCCGGACCGTGGCCATCTGCGGCCGGGTCTGCGGACATTCGATGGTGGCCATGATGTTGCCGCCGAAGGCCGGCCGGGTCTGCAACAGCATGCCGTCCTCCGCACGGATTTCCAGGCGAGTGCAGTCGGCGGTCAGACCGGCGCCGATGGCGGTGGCCACGTACGGGATGACCGAACGGCCGATGGCGGTGGCACCGGCCAGCACCACCTCCGGCTTGCGTTCCCGGATAACCTGCTCCAGCACCCCGGCATACAGGTCTTCGCGAAACTGCTCCAGCAGCGGATCTTCGGCCAGGAGCACGGTATCGGCGCCGGCGGCGATCAGGTTCTGGGCCAGGTCGGTCACCGAGCCGCCGGGCAGGACGGCGCTGAGCCCGACGCCGCGCTGGTCGGCCAGCTTGCGGCCGATGCCCAACAGCTCGTAACTGACCGGCGCGATCGCACCGTGGCGGTATTCGGCAAAGACCATGATGCCCGCATATTCACCCAGATCGGTCTGTGCTCGTTTTTCCGCGGTTTCAATCCGCAGGGCCTGCTCGGGACAATTCTCCACGCAGGCGCCGCACAAGGTGCACGAGTCGTTGACCACGGCGCATTCCGCCTGGACGCTGATGGCTCCGAAGGCGCAACTGCTCTCGCACACGCCGCAGGCGGTACATTTGTCGCTGTCGATTATCAGCATGGACACACTCCGGTAAAGAGAGGAAAAACGCTTTGCCGCCTAGAGATGCGCCTTGAGACAGGCCACCAGCTGATCGACCTGCTCGTCGACACTGCCGGAGAAGATCTTGCGGTCGCCCCGAGGTTCCGGCGAGAAGACCCGCACCACCTGGGTCGGCGATCCGGCTAGGCCGATGCACTGCGGGTCGGCACCGATATCGGCGGCGGAGAACTGCTGGATTTCCGCCTTCTTCGCCTTCATCTTGCCCTTGAGGGAAGCGACCCGCGGCTCGTTGATGTCCTTGACCACGGTCAGCAGGGCCGGCAGCGGCAGCCGGAGAACATCATAGCCGTCGTCCATCATCCGCTCCACCTCGATGGTTTCGGCGGTCACCTGACGGGTTTTCTGGACGCAGGCGGCGTACGGCAGGCGCAGCCGGCAGGCCAGACCGGGGCCGACCTGAGCGGTGTCGCCATCGATGGCCTGTTTGCCGCACAAAATCAGGTCAAAGCCGCCCAGGGTCTCCACGGCCCGGGCCAGAGTGTAGGAGGTGGCCCAGGTATCGGCGCCGGCAAAGGCGCGGTCTGAAATCAGCACCCCTTCATCGGCGCCGCAGGCGATGGCCTCGCGAAGCACCGCCTCGGCCTGAGGCGGCCCCATGGTGACCACCGTCACCGTGCCGCCCTGCTTTTCCTTGATCGCCACCGCCTCTTCCAGGGCATGACGATCATAGGGATTCATGATCGACTCCACCCCTTCGCGCGCCAGGGTGTTGGTCTTGGGGTCGAGCCGGACATCCTTGGCGTCCGGGACCTGCTTGACGCAGACAAATATTTTCATGATCGGCCCAGCTTTCAGGAGTATTCTTTGTTCAATTCCTGACCGACGACGTTGCGCTGAATCTGGTTCGTGCCCTCGTAGATCTGAAGGATCTTGGCGTCGCGCATCATTTTTTCCACCGGGTACTCTTTCATGTAGCCGTAGCCGCCCAGCACCTGGACCGCATCGGTGGTCACCTTCATGGCCATGTCGGTGGCGAAGACCTTGCACATGGAGGAGGCCTTGGACATATCCTTGGGATGTTTGTCGATGTGTTTGGCGGCGGCATAGACCAAGGCGCGGCCGGCTTCGAGTTGGATGGCCATGTCGGCCAGCATGTGCTGCACGGCCTGAAAGGAGATGATCGGCCTGCCGAACTGGACCCGCTGCTTGGCGTAGGTGACCGCCTCGTCCAGGGCGGCCTGGGCCAGACCGATGCCCAGGGAGGCGATGCCGGGCCGGGACATGTCGAGGGTTTTCATCACCGTGATGAAACCGGTTCCCCGCCGCCCCACCAGCCTGTCCTTAGGGATGCGGCAATCCTTCATGACCAGTTCCCGGGTGGCGGATGAGCGGATGCCCATCTTGTCTTCCTTCTTGCCATAGGAAAAACCGGGATCGCCGTCCTCGACCACGAAAATGGAGGCGCCGCGCGGGCCCTTGCTGGGATCGGTCAGGGCGACGATGCTGTAGATCTGCGACTCGCCGCCGTTGGTGATCCATTGCTTGGTGCCGTTCAGCACCCAGAAATCGCCGTCCTCCACGGCGGTGGTCCGGATGCCCGACGCGTCGCTGCCGGCGTTGGCCTCGGTCAAGCCGAAGGCGGCCCAGCGGCTGCCACTGGCGATATCCGGCAGGTATTTCTCTTTCTGCTCGTCGCTGCCGGCGATCATCACCGGAAAGATGCCCAGGGCGCTGGCGGCGAAACTGGTGGCCACGCCGACACAGCCGCGGGCCAACTCTTCCATGGCCAGCACGATCTCGAAACAGCCGCCGCCCAAGCCGCCGTATTCCTCGGGCACGAAAATACTGAACAGATCGGCCTTGGCGATATCCTCGAGGATCTCCCGGGGAAACTGATTTTTTTCGTCAAGTTCGGCCCGCACCGGAATGATCTTCTCATTGGTGATCTCCCGGGCGGTGTCGATGATCATCTGTTGTTGCTCAGTGAAAAAATAATCCACAAGTATGCTCCTTCGTCTCTTCCGTCTCTTACCAACGCATGAGCAGCGAACCCCAGGTGAGGCCACCGCCAAAGGTACACAACAGCACAATATCCCCGCGGGCCATCCGTCCCTGCCTGTGCGCCTCGTCCAGGGCAATGGGAATGCTGGCGGCAGAGGTGTTGCCGTACTGGCTGAGATTGACGAACACCCGCTCCTCGGGGATCCCCAGCCGTTCGCGCAAATTTTTGAGGATACGGATATTGGCCTGATGGGGAATCATCAGGTCGACGTCGTCGATGGTGAGATCGTGCTGCCGCAACAGGCTGGTCACTGCGTCTTCCATCAGTCGCACCGCATGCTTGAAGATGTCGCTGCCGTTCATGCGGATAAACGGCCCCTGCCATTCGTCCCGCCGCAGGTCCGGATTGTAGCTCTCCGGACTGTCCATGTAGAGCAGGTTCCACAGCTTGCCGTCGGCGCGCAGATTGCTGCCGAACACCCCTCTGCCGTCGTTGCTGCCGGCAACGATCACCGCGCCCGCTCCATCGCCGAACAGCACGCAGGTGTTCCGGTCCTCCCAGTTCACCCGGGCGGAAAGCGTTTCCGCGCCGATCAGCAGGATCTTCATGTCCGGGCGGTTCCGGATATAGTTGCTCGCCAGGTCGAGGCCATAGGTGAACCCCGCGCAGGCGGCACTGATATCGTAGGCAAAGGCGTTGACCGCGCCCAGTTCGGCCTGCACGAAACAGGCGGTGGACGGCATGATCATGTGCGGCGAAATGGTCGCGACCACGATCAGATCCAGCTCTTCCGGTTCGATGCCGGTCACCGCCAGGGCGCGACGCGCCGCCTTGGTCGCCAGCTGATAGTTCTGTTCATCGCGACCGGCGACTCTCCGGTTGCGGATGCCGGTGCGCGAGGTGATCCATTCATCGGAGGTTTCGACTATCCGTTCCAGGTCGGCATTGGAGAGTGTTTTCTCCGGCAGACAGGATCCGGTGCCGAGAATAACTGCTTTTATCATGAAAACAACCTGTTGTCAGGCGGCGTATTCGCCGAGGGTCTGTACGATGGCCTCGTTGACACGGTTGCGCACCATGCTGGCGGCAACCTCGATGGCGTTGCGAATGGCGGTGGCATTGGAGGCGCCGTGGCAGATAATGCCTGTGCCGTCGATGCCCAGAAGCGGGGCACCGCCGTATTCGGCGTAATCCACCTGTTTCTTGAATCCGGCAAAGGCTTCGCGGATCAGCAGATACCCGATTTTGGCGCGCCAGGTCTTCATGATCTCGCGCTTCAGCATCTGCATGGCCGCCTCGGCCAGCCCTTCACTGATCTTCAGGGAGATATTGCCGACGAAGCCGTCGCAGACAATGACATCGACGTCGCCCTTGTACACATCCCGGCCTTCGACATTGCCGATGAAATTGAGCGGACTCCGCTTCAGCAGGTCATAGGTTTCCTTGACCAGGGCATTGCCTTTGCCGGTTTCCTCGCCAATGCTCAGCAAGCCGACGCGGGGGCGATCGTAATTGAGCAGCAAACGGGAACAGGAGGAGGCCATGACGGCAAACTGATAGAGATGCTGGGGCCGGCAATCGACATTGGCCCCGATATCCATCAGCATCACCGGTCTCTTCACCGTTGGGAAAAAACTGGCGATGCCCGGCCGGGAGATCCCGGGCAGGCGACCGAGTTTTCTGATCGCCGCGGCCATGGTGGCGCCGGAATTGCCGGCCGAAACCACGGCGGCGGCTTCCCCGCTTTTCACGAGATCGAAACCGACCATGATGGTCGCTTCCTTCTTTTTGCGGACCGCCTCGACCGGAGAGTCGTCCATGGTGATGACTTCCGGGGCGTGGTGAATGGTTACCCGCTCCAGAAGGCCACCCTGGCCTGACGAATGGTCAGCAACTTGTTGTTCCAACAGAGTACGGGGTCCCAGCAAGATGACGTGGAGATCGCTTCTCTCCCGAACCGCGGCAAGGGCGCCTTGGATCGCCATCTCCGGCCCCCGGTCGCCACCCATGGCGTCAAGGGCTATCCTCACAACGGCGCCTAATTCAGATCTTCCTCAAGACTGAGGACGCTCCGCCCTTTGTACATACCGCAGCCACCGCACAGTTGATGGCGCATCTTGGGTTCCCCGCATTCGGGGCATCGTCCGACGCTCGGCTTGGTCAGGGCATCGTGTGCCCGGCGAAGTCTGGTTCGTGAATGGGAATGTCTGCGTTTCGGTAGAGCCATTGTATTCCTCCATTGATCCGGGGACGCCCACAACCGGTTTTCCCTTGATGAAAACGGGCATCCGTCGGAGATCTTTTACTCTTTTTTTAATTGCGCAAGAACCGCAAAGGGCGAATTCTCGTGCTCGTCGGCACATCCGCATGGACCATGGTTGCGGTTTGCGCCGCAACGGGAACAGATACCCCTGCACTGGTCCGAACAGAGGCTTTTCATGGGAAGCGCAAGATACAACTGCTGCCGGATGACATCATCGAGATCGATGACCGGTGCATCCAATACGATTGTATCCAGATCGGGTATTCTGTAGTCCAGATCCTTCACTTGCCAAGAAGCGCCGGTTTCCACCTCGAACAGCATCTGCAGGGCCGTATCCACCTCGCGTCGATACGACGCCAGACAGCGGTCACACTCCAGGAGCAGAGTAGCTTTCAGCCAGCCTTGCAGCTCGACCTTGGCGTCGCCCTTACGGGTAAGGGAACAACGGACGTCCAGCGAGCCACACAGGACCAAGCCGGCCGAGCCTTCGATTCCATCGATCTTCCGGATGTCATACTGACTGCCGTGGGGAGATATTTCATTGAATCGAACCAGCATCGCCACCAAGCCTCGCCAACCAAACCCAGCTTTTCCGAGCAAGCGGAAAAATATACAAAAAAAAATACCATCCGCCAAGCAAAAAGAAAAACAGGGAGTATCCGGGAAAAACCAGCGGACACACCCTGCGTCAATTCGGTATAACAGGCGAAAATAGCGAGAAAAAAATAATGAGGGGAAGAACGCCGGCAGACGGGGCGTACCGTCAGCTCTTGTTGATATTCTTCTCCAGGTCGGCGATCTTTTCCTTGAGCTGCGCAACAAGGCCGGGGTAGCCATCCTTGCGCAGAATTTCACTGAACTGTTCCATATAGTTGCGAACGAGGCTCACGCCTTCGACCACAATGTCATAGGCCATCCACTGATCGTTCCGCAGCAGCATGATGTAGGAGATGGGAATGGATTTGTTTTCGTCAACCAGCAAGGTCTGCACTTCGGCCCGCTCTCCCCTGATTCTTTGCTGGAGATATTGGATGCGCTGCCCTGAATAGTCCTCGATCTTGCCGACATAGGCATACTGCAACAGTTGGGTGAACAGGGCCTCGAATTCCGCCTGCTCCTTCTCCGAAAGACTCCGCCACTGCTGACCGATCACGCGCTTGCTCATCTCCCGGAAGTCGAACCGTTCCCGGATCACGCCGATCATCCGGTTGCTCTGTTCCTGCCTAGGCATGTGCTTCAGTCCCGGATCAGACAGGGTTGTGGTCACCTTGTCGAGGAAAGGACGGAGTTGCTCGGTGGGATCGGGTGCCGCCGAAACGGTCGTCTGGCTGCATACCACCGCCCCAAAAACCATGAAACAGGAGAAGAGAAACGAGATGATTGAATTTCTGCGTCGCATACTGCACCACGCACCCAACCGGATGCACATGTTTATTTTTTGATATATCGACTATTTTGAATGATTGGAGTGATCGTACTGCTTGCTGCGCATCTGATAATAGCCATTGCGGAACGCCACATAGGAGTCAAAACTCATGGATTTGATCTCCACATACTCGCCAAGATGCAGGGAGGTGCGGTTGATCGTTCTGGTCCCCTGGGCGGTAGCCGTGGTGAGCGTGTCGTCGTTCCAGGGAGAATAGGAAGCCGAAGCGATTCCATCAACCACCACACCGGAAAAATCCCGCACGGTCGAAGGGCCGATCAGGGGGACAACCAGATAAAAACCGTCTCCCACCCCCCAAACCGACAGGGTTTCGCCAAAGCTGGCATAAATAGGCGCGATCCTGAATTCGTCACCGGCAGGATCAGCCAAGCCGAACACCCCGAAAATACTGTTGATGAGAAAACGTCCCAGGGTCAGACCGGCATCACGGAATCTTCCCTGCAAAAGGCAATTGGCCGACCGAACCGGCTCGCCGAGATTGTAAAAAAAGTTCCCGATGCATCCCCGGATATCAACGGGCAACAGCTTGCTGTACCCCGTAGCCACCGGCTCCAGCACCCAGAGATACAGCCTGTCGTTCACCGTGAACATCGCCCGGTTGAAAGGCTCGATGGGATCGGCCACCTGCACGTCGCCCGTCGGCTTCTCGTAGCTTTCATCGCTGAGAAAATCAACCGAGCCGGCAACCTCGCCATAGCCCACTTCACCGCCGAGTTCTGCGGCCTCGGCCAAACTGGTCCCGGAAAGCACCATGCCGACCACGGCAAGCAACAGGCAGAGGCGCCTGAGATGGCCTTTCATGCACTCCATGTCACTCATCCTTTGCTATTTGACCTGGCCGAAGGCAAATTTCGAGATCAGGGATTCCAGATCCACGGCCGATTCGGTATCGACAATGGTCTCTCCGGGTTTGTAGTTCGACTCATCCCCGCCCAGGGTGATCAGGATATATTTGTCGCCGATGATCCCCTGCGATTTGACCGAGGCCACCGAATCCACCGGCACGGCAACGGCACGATCGATCTGCATGTTGACCACCGCCAGTTTCTCGTCGTTCAGGGAAAGCCCGCGGACCTTGCCCACGACCACGCCGGCGATCTGTACGTCCGCACCGGCCTTGACACCCGAGATGTTGTTGAATTCCGCATTGATCGCATAGGTTGACGATTCGGTCACCCACGGCACCTCGCCCAATCGCAGGGCCAGCCACCCCAGGGCGAGGAAACCGCCGATCAGAAAAAAACCGACTACTATCTCCATACGGGAATTGCCCATATTGCTCCTCCTCTATCCCTCCCGGGCCTCCTGCCCCATGACCTGCCGGGCAAACTCGCGAATCTTGGGTTTGGTCGAATAGGGGATCCGGGAGGCCTCGGAGAAAACATCCAGTTCGCCCTTATTCAACAAAATGATCTGATCGGCAAGGGTAAAGATCTGGGGGATGTCATGACTGACGATCACCGCCGTATATCCCAACCGTTGCTGGGTCCGGGTAAAGAGTTCGTAGATTTCCCTGGTCATGACCGGATCGAGACCGGTCGTGGGTTCATCGAACAGAACGATCTCCGGGTCCAGTTGCAAGGCTCTGGCCAAGCCGACCCGTTTTTTCATGCCGCCGCTCAATTGGGCCGGAAATTTTTCCTCATGACCGGTCAGTTCGAGCTGGTCGAGGGTGGCGGCGACCCGCTGCCGTATCTCCTCGCTGGAAAGCTTTGTTCGTTCCCGCAGGGGCAAGGCGATATTTTCAAAGACGGTCAGCGAATCGAACAGTGCCACCCCCTGAAAGAGGACACCGAACAGCATGCGCACCTCCTGCAGAGCCCGGTAGCCCATGGCGGCGATATCACGATCACCGACCAGCACCTGGCCGGCGTCCGGCTTGAGCAGGCCGAGGATCAGCTTGAGGATCACGCTCTTTCCCTGACCGCTCCCGCCGGCAATGACCGTTGTCCTGCCCTTGGGCACCGAAAAACTCACCCGGTCGAGGACGAGATGCCGCCGCTTGCGCTCGCCAAACGACTTACTCACCTCGACAAAGCGGATGGCGGCCGGTTCGGCATCCAGAGGAGCGTTCTCCACGCCGCTCATAGCAGGACCGCCGTGAGGAGGTAATCAAAGACCAGGACCGCTATCGACGACATGACCACTGCCTGGGTCGTGACAGTGCTGACGCTCTCGGCGCCAAAACCTGCGCCGCGAATTTTCTGGACGAAATAGCCGCGGCCGGTGCAGATCCACACCAGCAGCAGGGCGAATACAAAGGATTTGACCACCCCCAGCCTGAGATCGTGATTGGTCACGCTTTGCTGCATGCCGGCAAAAAAGGCACCGCCGTTGACGCCCATCAGCTTGACGCCAGCCAGATACCCGCCCAGGATACCGACCACGTCAAAGACCGCCGTCAGCAACGGCACCGAAATCAGAGCCGCCAGGAATTTCGGGGAGATAAGATAGCGGAAAGGATCGATGGCCATGCATTCCAGGGCATCGATCTGTTCCGAAATCCGCATGATGCCGATTTCGGCGCACATCGCCGACCCGGCCCGGCCGGCCACCATCAGCGCGGTGAGCACCGGCCCCAATTCCATGATCAGGGTCAGGGAAACCGCGGATCCCAGCATTCCCTCGGCGCCGAACTTGTGCAGGGAGTAATATCCCTGCAATCCCAGCACCATGCCCGAGGAAAGCGCGGTGAAGAAAATAACGGTGATCGATCCCGCCCCGATGAACCCAACCTGCTTGACCAGTTCTCTGAAGCGAAAGGGATGCTTGCACAACCCCACCAGGGAGAAATACAAAAAAATGCCCATCCGGCCGAGATCGGTCAGGACATAGAGAACCTGGTCGCCGATCCCGCCAACAAAGCGGAGAATTGCCGAAGGCTGTCGTTGTTGTTCTTGGTTCTCTTGGTTCATCACAATACAGTGACCGCTCCGGTCGATCATCTCCGCCAAACCGACCCTTCCATACGTACAAGAAGCGCCTTCCCGCAACCGAACGGGAACGCTTTGCGCTTTTTCTCGTGTCGAATTCAGCAGGCGGAAAAGGATTTCGGGACAAAGTGCTCAAGAAAATGTTCGGCCACACCCATCGGATCGTCGGAAGAGTAGAGAATCATGGTTTGAAGAAACATGAAACTGTCGTCTTCCATGCCCGTGAAACAGATCCCGACGCCATCCTCCTCCCTCCTGCGGACCATGCCGGAGAAGGTGAGAATGAGACTGGAACGGCGTCCGGTTTCATGGAGTTCCAAACGGCAGTCCTGGCCCACGGGAAGATCGGGCGCACCCTCGACGAAAAGGCCCCCCAAACTGAGATTTCTTACCGGAAACTGCCCTTGCAGTTTCCCCTGGCTGTACACCTTGACGCTTCGGGTAAAAATCACCCGGATATCCATTCGTTTTTCTGGGGTGAAGACCAATGGTCCCGCTATCGTCATGCCCGACCCTGTACGGAAATTTTTCCTTTTTTGCCGTTCAGTATCGCATCCATGCGAACATCTGGCAAGCAGAATTCACTTTTTGTAAGTCATTTCACCGCCTCCTCGTTCCGATTCGCCCCGGTTTCTCACGAAAAACGCTTGTCAGGCGCCGCATAGGTCCCTAGGTCCGGCGCGTTGGTTCCGGCCAACAGGCCGCCTGTATCGGTGGGGGCATGCTCCAGTCGCGCAGGGAAAAGAGGGGTGTGCCGCACACCGGGTGGCCCGGCATGCGGCACGGGGAAGGACATGCATGGGCCGGGAGAGGGCCGGCCGGGGATCCGGCCGTCGTCGTAGGCTCGCTTCAAGTTGGCTGGTCCGCGTCCCCGGTTTTCCTGAAGACCATCCGCCGGGAAAGGACGAAATTGGCGGACAGGCCGGCAAGCGATCCACCCGCCACCGCGAGTGCGGGATGAACGGCGGCGGCGGGGAAGATGAAGACGAGGAGGAGGTAGGTGCCGTTGTTGAGCAGCCAGCCGAGGGAATTGGCCAGCACGTAGCGGAGCCACTCGCGATGGACGGCCAGATTGCTGGCGCCGAAGGTATACCGCCGGTTCATCCACCAGGTGGCGGTGGCGGCGGCGGGAAAGGCGATCCCCTGCGCCCAGACCGGGCCGACGAAGCCCACCAGGATCTCGACCAGGCCGGCGTTGACGACAAACCCCGCCACGCCCACCAGGCTGAAGCGCCCCAACTGGCGCAGCAGGGCGCGGTCGCCCGCTGAAACAGCCGCGTGCCGTGTCCGGCCGCTCACCCTTCGATCACCGGAATGTTGAGGTAGCGCATCCGCTTGATCTCGCAGCGGCCGCGGGTGACGGTATCGAGAATGAGGCCGCAGGCCAGGCTGAGGAACCCCAGAATCATCATGCCCATCGACAACACCGCCGTCGGCAGGCGGGGCACCAGGCCGGTGGCGAGGAATTCGGCCAGGATGGGCAGCATCAGGATCACCGACGATCCGGCGAACAGGCCGGCGATCACCGAAAAGAACGGAATCGGTTTTTCGTTCTTGATCAGCTTGAGGATCATCCACAGGATGCGCAAACCGTCCTTGAAGGTGGAGAGCTTGCTGGCCGAACCTTCGGGCCGGTCCCGATAGGGGGTCTCGATTTCGGTGGTCGGCATGCGCAGGTGGAGGGCATGGACCGTCAGTTCGGTCTCGATCTCGAAGCCGTTGGCCAACGAGGGGAAACTCTTGACGTAGCGCCGCGAAAAGACCCGGTAGCCGGAAAGCATGTCTTTGAACCGGTCGCCGAAAATCCAGCGGACGATGCCGGTGAGCAGCCAGTTGCCGAACCGGTGCCCCGGCCGGTAGGCCTCGCGGATGGCGGTCACCCGGGCGCCGTTGACCATGTCCAATTGCTGGTCGAGCAGGCAGCGGATCATCGCCGGCGCGGTGCCGGCGTCATAGGTGGCGTCGCCGTCCACCAGCACGTAGATGTCGGCCTCGATGTCGGCGAACATGCGGCGGACCACGTTGCCCTTGCCCTGGAGGGGTTCGGACCGGACAAGGGCGCCGGCCGCCCGGGCCACCGCGATGGTGTTGTCGCGCGAATTGTTGTCGTAGACGTAGATCCTGGCATCGGGCAGCACGCGCTGAAAATCGCGGACCACCTGGCCCACGGCGGCCTCTTCGTTGTAGCAGGGGATCAGGACGGCGGTTCTCAGGGATTTGTTCATGCGGCCTGGCGGTCGGACCGGGCATACGGCCAAAAGGAGGGCCGGACGCACGCCGTCGTCCAAGATTGTTGCTCCGAAATGGAGGCGCGGTACCGTCGGCGGCAGCGCCTTCCCTCGTTCTTTAACGGAGAATTACCAGCCATCGGTTTGGATCCGGTTAAAAAACGGTTACAATTCTCCGGGCCGTTTCCTCATCGTTTCCTGACCGTCCGCTAACCGATTACTCATCCGTACCTGTTCCTGTTGCCGGATCCCGATCAACATCCATGGCATCCCGAGACGAGCGCCCCATGCCCCCCACCGACACCGTGCCCCACCCCACCGCTCCGGCCCCGTCAATCGGCCGTAGCGCCGCTTTCCGCCTCCTTGTCCGATCGCTGTGCCTGGCCGCCGGCCTGGCCGTCCTCCTCGCCCCGGCCCTGTGGAACGGTTTCGCCCTCATCTTCCACGATACCGGCGGCTATGTCCGGGCGGCCATGGAAATGCGGCTCATTCCCGGCCGGTCCCTGGTCTACGGCCTCTTTCTCCAGGCCACTTCCCTGGACTGGCGGACCCTGTGGGGACCGGTGTTGGTGCAGTCGGCGGCGACCCTCTGGCTCATCCATCTCCTCCTTCGCTGCCACGGCCTGCCCGCCGGGCCGCCGGCCCTGACCCTCGTCGGCATCGGCCTGGCCGGCTTGACCGGCATTTCCTGGTACAGCGCCCAGTTGATGCCCGACATCTTGGCCCCCCTGACGGTGCTGGCCCTGTGGCTCCTTGCCGTTCATCGGTCCCGGCTGCGTCGTCCGGAACAGGCCGGCCTTGTCGGTCTCGCCCTGTTGGGGGTGCTCGCGCACATGTCCTGCCTGGCCCTGGGGCTGGGATTGACCATGGTCATCCTGGCGGCGCGGCTGCTCACCCGCCAGTGGCCGCTCCGGGTATGGGTGACGCCCCCCGTTGCCGTGATGCTCGCAGGTCTCGTGCTCATGCCGCTGCTGCATTTCTCCCTCACCGGCAAGGCCGGTTACACCCCCGGCGGATCAATTTTTCTCTTCGGCCGGCTGGTACAGGACGGTCTTGTCCAACGCTGGCTGGCCGAGCACTGTCCGGCTCCGAACATTCACCTCTGCGGTCTGCAACATCGCCTGCCGGCCACTGCCGACGAATTTCTCTGGACCAATGAATCGGCCTTCCAGGATCTCGGCGGCTGGCTGGGCGAATCCGAACCCGAACTCAAACGGTTGACCGCAGCGGCCGTGACCGCCTATCCGGGCATGACCGCCTGGACGACCCTGCGCTCCACCGCCCAACAGATGATCAAGGTCGCCACCGGCGATGCCCTGGACGAAGGCCATTACGACAGCCGTGGCTATCTCCTCTCCCATCTCTCCCACCTCGCCCCTTCCTTCACCGCCGCCCGCCAACAGCGGGACGCCATCAGCCGCGCCCTGTTCGACAGCCTGAACCTCGTCCACGAACCGGTCGCCCTGGCCTCGCTGTGCGCATTGCCGTTGCTTGCTTTCCGGACCATGCGCCGGCGTCGCCACGATCTCGCGGGACTGGCCCTGTTCGTACTCCTGGCCTTGCTGGGCAACGCCTTCATCTGCGGCGCCCTGTCCAATCCCCATGACCGCTACCAGAGTCGTCTGGTCTGGCTGGCGCCCCTGGTGGCGGGCATGGCGATGACGGCAACCTGGCGCCCACGTTGCCGCCGATGCTCCCAAACCTCCCTTTAATGCACATCTTTACGCGGCCCATCTCAAAAAAGACCTTGCCGCGCCGGTCCGTCCCGGTACAATAGCTTTCTGTTGTTTGCCGGAAAACGATCGCCCCGGGCGCTTCTTTTCCACCGAAACAGGAGAGACTGCATGGATGTCAGCATTGTCGGGGCCAGCGGCGGATGCGGCCGGGAAATCGTCACCCAGATCGTGCAGCAGCGGTTGCTGGAAAACCGGGAAATCCTGCAACTGGTGGGCAGCAACCCCCGTTCCAGGCGGCCGCACCTGCTCCACGGTTTCCGGGCCGATCTCCAGGACGCCTACGCCGAAATCGTTCCCGAACTCAATGTCACCGACGATCCGGAACGGATCATCGGCGACGTGGTGGTGATCACCGGCGGCCGGACCTTTTCCACCGCTCCCGCCGAAATCGGGTCCGCCTCGCGCGACATGCTCGCCAGGGCCAATGTCGAGGTGTTCGAGCGGTTCGCCCGCTCCCTGGCCCGCACCCGCAGCGCAGACCCGCCGGTGGTGATCGTCGTCACCAATCCGGTCGAGTTGGGCGTGGCCATCTTTGCCCGCTTCCTGCCCCGAACCCATGTGATCGGCATGGGCGCCTTCTCGGATTCGTCCCGCTTCCGCTGGGAGATCGCCTCGGATCTGGGCATCCGGAGGCAGCGGGTGCGCGGCTTCATGCTCGGCGAGCACGGCAACGGCATGGTGCCGGTGTGGAGTTCGGTCCGGGTCCAGGGCATGACCGAGGCCGAATGGCGCCTGGTCGAACCGGGCCTGCGCCGGGGATTGCGCACCGAGGAATATCCGGAGGCCCTGCTCCGCCACCAGCGCGCCCTGATCGGGATGATCGGCTCGGACCCCGAGCACGGCGCGGTCCGGGCCCTGCGCTATGTCCGGGATCTGCCGCCCGACCTGCGGGTGCCGCTCAAGCCCTTTGCCATCCATTACACCGATGCCAAAACCCAAACCGCCACCGCCGCGGCCACGGTTGAACTGGTCAAGGCGGTGCTCGAGGGGCGCCGGGTCGAAATCTCGGCCCAGTTCATGCATGAAGGCGAAAACGGCCTCTTCGGTCCCTGCGGCGGCCGCCTGCTCCTGGCCGGCACGGTCCTGCGGGTGATGCCGGACCGGGACGAGATGACGTCCGCCGAACGCGCCCTGATCGAGCGGTCCGCCCGGGCGATCCGGGAAAAAATCAACGAATGGTGGCCCCATGACGAATGAACCCTCTCTGTGGCTGGTGGTGCTGACCACCAGGGATCATGCCGGCGACACCGCGGCCATTGCCTCGGTCTTTTCCGGCCGGGGCATCCAGATCGACAGCTTCATCGGCTTCGGTTCCAATCCCCAGGCCAGCGGCGAACCCCGGGGAAGGATCATGCTCACCTTTCATGCCTTCGCCGACCGCTGCCGTGCCCTCTGTCGGGTTTTGGCCAGCCTGGAAGCCGTGGCCGAGGTCCGCTGCCTCGCCGGGGAAGAAATCCCGGCGGAACTGTCAACGCAGGCGGCGGCGGTGAAACAACTGCTGGCAACGATGTGACTGTCCCTGCACCGCGCCTCCCGAAAACGGCCATGCCCAACACACCAAAAAGCTTCGGAAAGAATGCGGCGATCACCAGCCGGGTCGCCGGCAGCGGTCCATCATATCCTCATCGTCTTCCGGGGAGTGTTCGATGAGCACGTCCACGGCCGACAACTCCCCGCACCATCCGGCGGCAGTCTCCCCGGATCAGGTGGACACGTCCCTGCCGACCGAGGACGGCCCCTGCCTCGACACCGTCCAGCTCGCCCAACTGGAGCACTCCTTCCGCCGCTGGGTCGACGACACGCCCCGGCGCGACGTCCGGCTGGCCCGCCGCCGCATCCTGCTGGTTTTTCTCCTGATCCGCTACACCGGCGCCAAGCTCAACGAGATTCTCCAACTCGATCCCTTCACCGATATCGACGGCCAGACGGTCTGCATCCGCGATTGTGAAACCGAGGAAACCTGCACGCGCACCGTGGTCATTGCCGAGGCGCTCGGTCGGGAAATCGGGACGACGCTCCTCGACCCCGACTTTCGCCGCACCCTGGCCAACCGCTTTGCCGTGGATCCGGCCTTTGTCCGCCGCAAGTTTTATGAGCGCGCCGAGGCCTGCGGTTTTCCCAAGCATCTGGGCGGACCGGAGATGATCCGCCGGGCGCGGGCCGTGGAGCTGGTGCGCGGCAACATGCCCCTGCCGGCGGTACAGAAACTGCTCGGCCACGCCACCCCCAGCCTGACCGCCGCGCAGGTGTCCTTTTCCGAGGAGGAGCTGGGCCAGGTCACCCGACTGTTCATCGAACGGGAATCCTCGCGGAAGACGAGCGCCCGAAATTCCTTCTTCGGGAAGATCGTGGCCATCGAACCGGGCGATGTGCAGGCCCGGATCACCCTGGTCAACCTCGGCGGCCACCGGGTGGCCTCGATCATCACCCGTGAGAGCCTGGACCGGCTGGGCCTGCGGCCGGGACGGCTGATCACCGCCGAGGTCAAGGCCCCCTGGATCGTGCTGCACCGCGGGCAGACGCTCTCCGGATGCAGCGCCGACAACCGCCTGTTGGGGGAAATCGTGCGGATCAACCACGGTGCGGTGAGTTCGGAATACGTCGTCCGCCTCGACGATCACACGGAACTCTGCGCCCTCACCTCCACCAGCGACGGCGACGGTGCCGGTCTGGCCGTCGGCCAGCAGGTGTGGGCGGTCTTCAACGGTTTTGCGGTCATCCTGCATGCGGATGACTGAGTACGAAGGAAGCGCCGCGGGCATTTCCGGCCGTGGCGCCGTGTTCATTGGCTGTTCAACCAAAATGAGACAGGAGGAAAACATGAAAAAAATACTGTTGTACGGCGTGGTGCTGCTGGGGTGCTGCACCGTGGGACTGACCGGTGCGGCCGTGGCCGCGGACAAGGGTCCGGCGGAGATGACCCTCACCTCGACCGTCGATCCCGCCCCCACCCCCAAGCCGGCCACCTTTCCCCATGCGGCCCACCAAAGCCGGCTGGAATGCGGGGCCTGCCACCACGCCAAGGGTGCGGACGGCAAGCAGATCGCCTACAGCGAGGGGCAGAAGATCGAAAAATGCGAATCCTGCCACAACAGCAAGGCCGGCATGCCGGACAAGATCAACACCTTCAAGAACGCGGCCCACACCCTCTGCCAGGGCTGCCATCGCAGCACCAAACCGGAACTGGCCAAATGTACCGTGTGTCATAAATAAACCCGGCACCATTGTTCCCTCGACCCGGACGGGCCGCGTCCCATAACGCGGCCCGTCCGGGTCGTCCGCCGGCCATCGCCCCAGGCGACGCGAAACGGTCGTCCGGCGGCCGGCCTCTTTCCTTGCAACCGTTCTTCCTTCCGTTCGAGGTTTCATTCGGCCACAGTGTGGCATGGTCACCGCCGGATGCGCCGGCGCGGAAAATCTATACTTTTCCCGTTGCCTCGGGTAGGATAGGCACCGTGGCGGCCGGCTCCGTCCCCCCCCTTCCTCCACGCGCCTTTTTCCTTTCCCACGGGAGAATGCCATGCGTCCCCTGTCCTCCGCCAACCGCATCTCCGCCACGACAGCGCTCATCTATCTCGTTGTCGCCGTTCTGTGGATCTGGTTCTCGGATCAGGCCACCTATGCCCTGTTCGGGGATGCGAGGACCGTTTCCAAGGTCCAGACCGTCAAGGGGTGGCTGTTCGTCTCGTTTTCGTCGCTGCTCATTTTCTTTATTTCCCACCGGGCGATCCGCCGCTATGAACGGGAACGGAATTCCTTTCAGGCCAACGAGCGGTTTCTGGCCAGCATCTTCCGGGCGGCGCCCACCGGGATCGGTATGGTCCGCAGCCGGATCATCCTGACGGCGAACGATCAGTTGTGCGCCATGACCGGTTACACGGCCGAGGAACTGATCGGCCGCAGCGCCCGCATCCTGTACCCCAGCGACGCCGAATACGAAACGGTCGGCACCGACAAATACCGCCAGATCGACCGGTCCGGAACGGGAACGGTTGAAACCCGGTGGCAGCGGAAAGACGGCGTGCTCATCGACGTGCTCCTGAGCTCAACCCCCATCCAGGTCGGCAATCTGGAGGCCGGCGTCACCTTCACCGCCGTGGACATCACGGCGTCGAAACAGGCGGAAATGGCGGTGCGGGCAAGCGAGGAGCGGTACAGGGGCCTGATAGAACTGGCGGTCGACGGCATCCTGCTCACCACGCACGAGGGCATCATCACCGAGAGCAACAGCTCGATGTGCGCCATGCTGGGCATGGAACGCGCCAGCCTCATCGACAGGCATCTCGGCGCCCTGCCCTTCACCCCGGAAAGCGTGGCCAAGACCCCTTTCCGTCTCGAACTCCTGCACCGGAGCGAGATCGTGCTCAGCGAACGCGACCTGGTCCGGCCGGACGGATCGCTCATCTCCGTTGAAATGCGTACCAAGATGATGCCCGACGGTTCCTGCCAGTCGATCTTCCGCGACATCACCGAACGCAAGCGTACCGAGCAGGCCCTGCGGGAAAGCCGGGAAAAATTCGCCCTGGCCTTTGCCCATGTTCCCGATTCCATCAACATCACCCGTCTGTCGGACGGCGTCTTTGTGGAGACCAGCAAGAGTTTTACTGGCATGACCGGCTACACCCGCGAGGAGGTCATCGGCAAGACCTCGCTCGAATTGAACATGTGGCACGATCCCGCTGACCGGCAGCGCGTATTCGAAGCCATGCAAACGTACGGCTGCTGCGACAACCTCGAGGCCGTGTTCCGCCGCAAGGACGGCGACCTCAGAACCGGCCTGCTGTCGGCACGGCTCCTGATGCTGAACGACGAGCCCCACATCATTTCCATCACCCGCGACATCAGCCAGTTAAAGCAGGCCGAGGCCGACCTGCACCGGCTGAAGGTGGCCATCGAGCAGGCCGGCGAGGTCATCGTCATCACCGACACGGCCGGCAACATCCAATACGCCAACCCGGCCTTTACCCGGATCACCGGTTACACCGTCGAGGAGGTCCTCCTGCACAACCCGCGCATCCTCAAGAGCGGCGAACACGACGAGGCCTTTTACCGTGGCATGTGGCAGACCATCACCTCGGGCCGGACCTGGACCGGACGGCTGGTCAACAGGAAAAAGGACGGCTCCCTCTACACGGAGGAGGCCACCATCTCGCCGGTGTTCGACCCGCAAGGCGTCATTGTCAATTTCGTGGCGATCAAGCGCGACATCAGCGCCCAGCTCAAGCTGGAGGCCCAGTACCGTCAGGCGCAGAAAATGGAATCGGTCGGCCGGCTCACCGGCGGGGTGGCCCACGATTTCAACAACATCCTGGCGGTGATCATCGGCTATGCCGAAATGGCCCTGGAAAAAACGGACCCCGGCCAGATGGTCCACGCCGATCTGAAAAAAATCCACGAGGCGGCCCTGCGCTCCACCGACATCGTCCGGCAGCTGCTGGCCTATTCCCGCAAACAGCACATCACCCCGCGGACCATGGATCTCAATCGGGTCGTGGCCGGGATCCTGCAGATGCTGCGGCGGCTCATCGGCGAGGACATCGAACTGGTGTGGATACCGAATCCCGTTCTGCCGCCGATCAAGATGGATCCCGCCCAGATCGACCAGATTCTGGCCAATCTCTGCGTCAATGCCCGCGATGCCATCGACGAGACCGGCACGATCACCATCCGCACCGGCCGCGTCTTTCTCGACGAGGCCCGGTGCGCCGAGCATCCCGGCGCCGAACCGGGGGACTACGTCGTACTCACGGTTGCCGACAACGGCTGCGGCATGGAGCCGGAACTGCTCGACAAGATCTTCGAACCGTTCTTCACCACCAAGGAATTGCTCGGGACCGGACTCGGACTGGCCACCGTCTACGGCATCGTCCAACAGAACGCGGGCATCATCGAGGTCGCGAGCACGCCCGGTCAGGGGACGACCTTCTCCATCCACCTGCCCGTTCCCACCGACGGCATCGTCCAGGAGAAGCACGATCAGGCCGGACTGACCGCGCCGGGACACGGGGAAACCATTCTCCTGGTCGAGGACGATCCGGGCATTCTGGGATTGGGTCGGTCCATGCTGAAAAAACTGGGATACAGCCCCCTGACCGCCTCTTCGCCGGAGGCGGCCCTGCAACTGGCCGAACGCCACGACTGGATCGATCTGCTGATCACCGACGTGATCATGCCGGGGATGAACGGCAAGGAACTGGCCGACCGCCTGAGCGCGATGCACCCCGGCCTCCGCATCCTGTACATGTCGGGGTACACCGCCGATGTCATCGCCCATCACGGCGTGCTGGACGGGCGGATGCAGTTCCTTCAGAAACCTTTCACCCTCAAGGGACTGGCGGAGAAGATCAGGACGACGCTGGACGGGTGAGCGGGGCCGCCCCCCTAACCGTCCCACCGGAGGCGGCGGTACTGAATCGCCTCGGCCACGTGGCTGCGGTCCGGCATCTCGGCGCCGGCGAGGTCGGCGATGGTCAGGGCGATCTTGAGGATGCGGTGATAGGCCCGGGCGGAAAGGCCGAGCCGGGTGATCGACTGGCCGAGCAGGTCGGCCGAGGCGGAATCGAGGCGGCAGAATGTTTTCACGTCCTTGGCGCTCATCTGGGCATTGCAGTGGAGCCTGGCCCTGCCGGCAAACCGCTGGCGCTGGCGGCTCCGGGCCCGGTTGACCCGCTCGCGGATCGCCGCCGACGGTTCGCCCTCCGGCCGGCCGAGCAGTTCCTTCACCTGAACCGGCGGCACCTCGACGTGCATGTCGATGCGGTCCAAAAGCGGTCCGGACAGACGGCTGCGGTAGCGCTGGATCTGGAGCGGCGTGCAGGTGCAGGTCCGGACGCCGTCGCCGAGGAATCCGCAGGGGCACGGATTCATGGCCGCCACCAGCATGAAGCGGGCCGGGAACCTGAGGCTGGAGGCGGCCCGGGCGATGGTCACCGTGCCGTCTTCCAGCGGCTGGCGCAGCACCTCCAGCACATGTTTCTTGAACTCCGGCAACTCGTCGAGGAAGAGTACGCCGTTGTGGGCCAGGGACACCTCGCCGGGCCGCGGCACCTGGCCGCCGCCGATCAGGCCGGCATCGGAGACCGTATGATGCGGGGAACGGAAGGGACGGCTGACCAGCAGCGGTGTCTGTTCCGGCATGAGGCCGGCGGTGGAGAACACCTTGGTGGTCTCGATGGCCTCCTCCAGGGTCAGGTCGGGCAGAATGGTCGCCAGGCGGCGGGCCATCATGGTCTTGCCGGTGCCCGGCACGCCGGTTAGCAGGACATTATGTCCGCCGGCGGCGGCGATTTCCATGGCCCGCTTGGCGTATTCCTGCCCCTTGACGTCGGCGAAATCGACCGGATACCGGTCGTGTCGGGCAAAGAGATCGGCCGGATCGATGACCAGGGGGACGAGCGCGGCGCGGCCGGCGAGGAATGCCACCGCCTGGTCGAGCCGCTCCACCGGGTAGACGTCGAGCCCGTGGACAATGGCCGCCTCGGCGGCGTTGGCCGCCGGAACCAGGAAACGGCGCATCCCTTCCTGCTGCGCCGCCAGGGCCATGGGCAGGACGCCCGGCACCGGCCGTACCGATCCGTCCAGGGAAAGCTCGCCGGCTATGGCGGTGTCGTCGAGCAAGTTGCTGTGCAGAACGCCCGCCGCCGCCAGGATCCCCAGGGCCATGGGCAGGTCGTAGCCGGTGCCCTCCTTCTTCACCGCCGCCGGCGCCAGGTTGACCGTGATCCGGTGCTGGGGAAAGCTGTAGCCCGCATTCCTGATCGCCGCCCGCACCCGGTCCTTGGCCTCGCGCACCGCCCCCTCGGCCAAGCCTACGGTGGAAAAGGAGGGCAGCCCCTGGGCCAGGTCCACCTCCACCCGCACCAGAAGTCCGTCGACCCCGGTCACCGAGCAACCCATCACCTTGGCGAGCATGGGGCCGTCTCGTACAAAGCCTGCATGGCCGGGGTGTACCCACCGCCGCCGTGCTGATAAACGAACAGCGGCGCCAGGATGTCGACCTGCTCGCCCCCGTTTTTCCGTGCCTCGACCAGAACGAGGCTGGCCTGGTCCGCGCCGGGGTAGGAATAGACCGGTTGCAGCCGCTTGGGCGTCAACCGCTGGCCCTGGAGGGCGGCGAACAGCGCGTTGCAGCGCCTGGCCGGATAGACGAAGACCACCTGGCCCCGGTTCTTGACGGCAAACGCCGCCGCCCGGACGAAATCCTCGATCCCGCCGTGCAACTCATGGCGGGCGCGGGCCGCTTGGCTCTCCCGGTTCAACCGGCCGCTGTCCCTGCCGCCATAGGGGGGATTGCAGACGACCACGTCAAAGGATTCGGGGGGCAGCGAGGCGGCCATGGCGCAAACATCGCCCCGGAGGACAATGAAGCGATGCGCGAAACCGTTGCGCCGGACGTTTTCCTCGGCCAGGTCGGCCAATGCGTCCTGGATCTCCAGGCCGGCGACCGCGACGTCCGGATGGCGGAAGCACACAATTAGGCCGATGACGCCGCAGCCGCAGCCGAGATCGAGCACCCGCCGCCCAGGGCCGGGATCGACGAAGTGGGCCGCCAGAACCGCATCCACCGAAAAACGGTAGCCGTCGCGGTACTGGCGGCAGATCAACCGGCCGTCGAACAGGGTGTCGTCGGTCACTGCAGCGGGAGAAGAAGACGATTCCTGCACAAAATGGCTCCACCGATGAGGGTGCGGGGGGCCAACGGGCTGGCAGGACGGCGTCGTTCCTGCTACAGTACCCGTTCGCATCACGTTTCTGGACAGAACGACGATTCTGTTTACCATTTGCACGAGACGACGCGCAAGCGGCATTTCATCGTCCCGTGCTGCGCCATGACAAGCAAACACACCGAAGTATCGGCAAGGAAACACCATGGACGTTTTCATCCGCACCCATTTTTCCGGCGGCCACCACCTGCGGGCGTATCCGGGCAACTGCGAAAATCCCCACGGCCACAACTGGCAGATCAAGGTGACCGTACGGGCCGAACAACTCGACCACCTCGGCATGGGCATTGATTTCAAGGAGCTGAAAAAGACGGTCAACGCGGTGGTCGACGAACTCGATCACCGCGACCTCAATCAGCATCGGGCCTTTCGGGAAATCAACCCCTCCTCCGAACATATCGCCATCTACCTCTTCCGGCAGCTCGAACACCCCTTGCGCACCGGGCGCTACCGGCTCTACAGCGTCGAAGTGCGGGAAACCGAAACCAGCGGCGTGATTTACTACGGTGACTGAGCTGCTGCACATCTCGGAACTGTTCTATTCCATCCAGGGCGAATCGACCCGGGCCGGACTGCCCTGCCTGTTCGTCCGCCTGTCGGGCTGCAACCTGCGCTGCGCCTACTGCGACGCCAGCTATGCCTGGCAGGAGGCGGGCACACCGATGGCCGTGGCCGAAATCCTCGCCTGGGTCGGGCGCATCTCCGGCGTGCCGGTGGAAATCACCGGCGGCGAACCGCTGCTGCAGGAGGCGGTCTATCCGCTGATGCAGGCCCTGGTCCTAACCGGCCGCGAGGTGCTGCTCGAAACCAACGGCAGCCTGGCCCTCGACCGGGTGCCGGATGCGGTCGGCATCATCATGGACATCAAGTGCCCCGATTCCGGCATGGCCAGCCACAACCTGGCGGACAATCTGGAGGTGCTGCGCGACCGGCAGAAACGAGGCTGCCGCGACGAAATCAAGTTCGTCCTCAGCTCCGAGACCGATTTTCACTGGGCGCGGGGGATGGTCGCACAGGAAGGGCTGACCGCCTCGCCCCCCATCCTGTTTTCGCCGGTCCGGCCCCGGCTCGATCCCGCCGCACTGGCCCGGCTGCTGCTGGAGCACCGACTGCCCGTGCGCCTGCAACTCCAGTTGCACACCCTGCTCTGGCCGGAGAAGACCAGAGGCGCCTGACTTTTTCCGCAAGATTTTTTTTGTTTTCCACCGAGCATTGGCACCCCTCATCGTAGCGTGGCGACGTGCGCGACGGTTCCGCAAAATACCTGTTGTTGCCCCGTAGCGATTCCTTTATAGTGCGGCCATTCTCAGGGCAGGGTGCAATTCCCTACCGGCGGTAAGCCTGCAAGGCGAGCCCGCGAGCGCCTGCTCATCGAGCAGGGTCAAGCAGATCCGGTGCGACTCCGGAGCCGACGGTGACAGTCCGGATGGGAGAGAATACGGTTGACGGCAGAACCCTTGCCGGACCGCACGGCTTTTTTCGCCTGCGGTGCGCAGGGGCTGGCTCGGCTGCCCCACGCGGGCAGTTTGGGCCGCGCTCTGTCCGATGCCAGTAAACCGGCATGGGGCCGGTTGTTCCCGCACGCCCTGATTCTGGTCACTGATCCCACAGGAGGAACCATGAATCAGACCACCGACACGTCCCTTTTATCCCGCTTCGGCACTCCCAGACAACGGGTCGAAAACGCGCTGGCCGCATTGCAGCGAGGCCAGGGCCTGCTCCTGGTCGACGACGAGCACCGGGAGAACGAAGGCGATCTCATCTTCGCAGCCGAGCATCTCACCTCCGAGCAGATGGCGCTGCTCATCCGCGAAGGCAGTGGCATCGTCTGCCTGTGCCTGACGGACGAACAGGTCGGCCGGCTTGAGCTGCCGATGATGGTCGATCGCAACACCAGCCAGTACGGCACAGCCTTCACCGTCAGCATCGAGGCCCGCGAGGGCGTGACCACCGGCGTCTCCGCCCAGGACAGAGTCACCACCATCCGCACCGCCATCCAGGAGAACGCCCGGCCCGCGGACCTGTCGCGGCCGGGGCATGTGTTCCCGCTGCGGGCCCAGCCCGGCGGCGTGATGCAGCGGCGCGGCCATACCGAGGGCACCGTCGACCTGATGCAGTTGGCCGGACTCAATCCCGCCGGCGTGCTCTGCGAACTGACCAATCCGGACGGCACCATGGCCCGGCTGCCTGAAATCGTCGCCTTTGCCGAGCAGCATGCCATGCCGGTGCTGGCCATCGAGGACATCGTCGCCTACCGGCAATAGCAGAAAAACACGGGCCGGGACGAGCCATCGGCCCGGCCTGTCCTCCCTTTCCGAAACGGGAATCAGAACAGGGTGTAGCGGACGTGCCAGCCGCTGGCCAGGATGGTGCCCAGGACCGGGGATTTGATCTCGCGAGCCTGGAAGGCGTAGTCGTACTCGGCCAGCGCTGCGTACTGCTCGATGGCGGCAAGCTGTTTCATGCGCGCCCGCAGCAGTGGCAGGGGAATGCGGCGCCGGCCGATTTTGACCCGGTCCGGGCAGATGAGGAAGTCGGCGGCCCGCACCCGGTCGCAGAGGTAGACGGTGCGGAGGTCGGCATCGAAACGGCAGTGCAGTTCGTCAAGCCGGTTTTTGCCCAATTGGCTGAACAGCTCGCACCAGCGCAGTTCCCGATAGCGCCAGGTGAAGATAATTTTCTTGCGCCTGGCCAGCGCCGTCACCGGGCAGTCCATGGCGTTGACGGTCAGCAGCCGCTGCCGCAACTGGTCGAGCGACACCGGTTCGCCCTGTCCCCGGAAAAACCAGATCCTGCGCAGCAGCATGTTGGCTGCCGGCAGCAGTATCAGCAGCGCCAGCGCCAGCCAGAGGCAGACGGCCATGGCAAAGACGGGCGCCTCCAGCTTGGTGCGGAGCAACAGAAGCGGCACCAGGCTGACCAGGACACCGGCCAGCAGCAGCACAAGAAAGAACATGGTGAGGACGAAACGTCGCAGCATGGGCATGCACCTCCCTCAGGCCGGAGTCACCGAAGCGGCCAGCAACGCCAGCGTGCCGGTATCCGATTCCAGCACCGCCTCCATGCCGATGGGCAGGGCGAGATTGCGCTGCCGGTGGCCCACCGGGAAGCAGGCCCAGATCGGATAGCCGGGCGGCGCCAGTTCCAGCGCCCGCGTCCACACCGCCTCCTGGAGCCGCACATTGGCCAGATCGTCATGGCCGAGGTCGAAATCGCCGAGCACCAGCCCGGCCAGCCGCTGCAACCGTCCGGCCAGGGCCAGATGGGTCAGCATCCGGTCGAGCCGGCACAGAGGCTCGCCGGTATCCTCCAGCACCAGGATGCAGCCGTCCCAGGAGCATTCCCAGGGGGTGGCCAGGAGATGGACCAAAGTGGTCAGGTTGCCGCCGACCAGCCGGCCCCGGCCGGTGCCGCCGCGCAAAATCTCCACTCCCTTGGGCTTGAGCCGCTCCTCGAAGGTGCCGGTCAGCAGGGCGAAAAGCGAGGCCCTGCTCTGCTCGTCGCTCCGGGCAAGCGTGGCGGCCATCGGTCCGTGCACCGCGACCAGGCCGGCGCGGTCCACCAAAATATTCAGCAGCGCGGTCACATCGCTGAAACCGACGAGGAATTTGGGATGGCGCCGGAACAGGTCCCAATCCAGCAGTTCGATCATGCGCAGGCAGCCGTAGCCGCCGCGAATGGCCGCGATCGCCTTGATCTCCTCGTCGTGCCACAACTCGTGCAGGTGCGCGGCCCGTTGCTCGTCGCTGTCGGCCAGGTAGCCGTCCGCGGGCGTTGCCGGCCCCTGGATCTTGACCGCGAAGCCCAGTTCCTCGATCAGGCGGATTCCCGCCCGCAGCCGCTCGGCGTCGCGGACCGGGCCGGCCGGGCAGAACAGGCCGATGGTGTCGCCCCGGCGCAGTCTAGGCGGCAGAATCGGCTGACTGTTCATCCTTGCCCTTGCAGTTGAGCTGGTAAATCAGGCGCAGGCCGGTCAGGGTCAGGTCCAGGTCGATCTCGTCGATGGTGCTGGTGTAGGGCTTGATCAGACCGGCCATGCCGCCGGTGGCGATGGTTCTGGCCCGCTCCTGGTCCGGGGTCAGCTGTTGGCTGAGCACCTGCACCATCCGGTCGACCAGGCCGCCGAACCCGTACAGGGCCCCGGAATGGATGGCCTTGACCGTGGTGGTGCCGATGGGCTGGTCCGGGGTGACGTCGATGTCCAGGCGGGGCAGCTTGGCGGTGCGGGTAGCCAGGGCATCGAGGGAGATGCCGATGCCGGGATGGATGGTGCCGCCCACGTATTCGGGCACCCCGTTGACGCAGTCAAAGGTGATGGCCGTGCCGAAATCGATGACGATCAGCGGAACGTGATACCGCTCCCAGGCGGCCACGGCGTTGACGATCCGGTCGGCGCCGACCTCGGACGGGTTTTCGGTGGCCACCTTCATCCCCAGCTTGAGGGTGTGGGTGACAGCCAGGGGCGGCTGTCTGAGCTTGGTCAGGTAACTGCGGGCGAAATGGAGCCAGCTCGTCTCCAGGATCGGCACCACCGAGGCGATGATGAAGCCGGTGATCTTGTCCGGGTTGATGCCGGCCATCTGGAAGAGGCCGTGGTAGCGGATGGCCAGCTCGTCGGCGGTGCGGTCCTGGCGCGACTGCAACCGCCAACTGCCCATCAGTTGGCCTTTTTTGTAAATACCGCTCACGGTATGGGAGTTTCCGACATCCACGGCAAAGAGCATACGACACCTGTTTGGGTTGAGGAAGAAACGGTGAGATTTGTCTTTTTGCAAAAGCGCTGGTAAGATAGTCCAATTTATCCGTTTGGTCCAGCCCGAGTGGGTCCGGGCCTGCCCTGCGCCTGCATTTTCCGGAGAACGCCATGACGCCCTATATCCAGGTGACCACCACCCTGCCCGACCGGGCCAGCGCCGAGCGCCTGGCCGCCCGCCTGCTGGAGGAGAGGCTTGCCGCCTGTGTCCAGATCAGCACCTGCACCTCCTGGTACCGCTGGCAGGGCGCCATCGAACGGGGGGAGGAACAGGTGTGCACCATCAAGTCGCGCCGCGATCTCTTTCCCAAGCTGTGCCGGGCCATCCAGGCCGACCATCCCTACCAGGTGCCCGAAATCCTGGCCGCACCGGTGGTGGACGGCGGCGCCGGCTACCTTGGCTGGCTGGAACAGGAACTGCTGCCCCCCACGGAGTGAGTCGATCATGGCAGACCAGCCCGACAAACCGGCGCGCGGCCGGAGACGGAAAAAAGAGTTCCGCTGCCACTGCTGCAAAAAGGAAAAACCCTTCTGTTGGAGCTGCGGCTGCGGCTTTCAGATCTGCCCGGATTGCTTCGAGGAAAACAAATGGGGCATGAGCAACGGCCCCACCTGGATCTGCCCGGACTGCGAGCGGGTGCATATGATGGAGTGAAACCGATGGGACCGGACGCGCTGTCTGCGATCGATTAAACAATAAATCAACCATGCTTTTGGTCACTTTGAAGCACACGACCTCCATGACCGAACACCAGTACGACGAATCAAAAATAAAAACGCTCAGTTCGCTGGAACACATCCGCAAACGGCCGGGCATGTACATCGGCCGGCTGGGCGACGGTTCCCATCCGGACGACGGCATTTACATCCTGTTGAAGGAAATCCTGGACAACGCGGTCGACGAGTACATCATGGGCTTCGGCAAGCGGATCGACCTCCATGTGGGCGAGGACGGCCTCTGCCGGGTGCGCGATTACGGCCGCGGCATTCCCCTGGGCAAGGTGGTGGAGTGTGTGTCGGTGATCAACACCGGCGCCAAGTACAACACCGAGGTGTTCCAGTTTTCCGTGGGCCTCAACGGCGTGGGCACCAAGGCGGTCAACGCCCTGTCCACCCGCTTCGCGGTCACCGCCTTCCGCGACGGCCGCTACAAGACCGCCCGCTTCGTCCAGGGACTGCTCGAAACCGAGGAAGAAGGCGACACCACCGAAAAAAACGGCACCCTGGTGGAATTTCTCCCCGACCAGGAGATCTTTGCCGGCTACCGCTTCGATCCCCAGTATGTGGACCAGCGCCTGTGGCGCTACGCCTACCTCAACGCCGGCCTCGGCCTGTCGCTCGACGGCGAGCTGTACCTGTCCAAAAACGGCCTGCTCGACCTGCTCGACCGCGAGGTGAACAGCGAACGGCTCTACCCGCCGATCCATTTCGCCGACAAGGCCCTCGAATTCGCCTTCACCCACACCGACGACTACGGCGAATCCTACTTCTCGTTTGTCAACGGCACCTATACCAGCGAGGGCGGTACTCACCTCTCCGCCTTCCGCGAGGGCATCCTCAAAGGCATCAACGAGTTCACCGGCAAGAAATTCAACGGCCTCGACGTCCGCGACGGCGTCGTCGGCATCCTGGCGGTCAAGGTGCAGGAGCCGGTGTTCGAGTCGCAGACCAAGAACAAGCTGGGCAACACCGACATCCGCGCCGGCATCGTCAATGCCGTGAAAGACGCGGTGGCCACCCACCTCTACAAGTTTCCGGAGACCGCCGAGGTCTTTGTCGACAAGGTGCAGCGCAACGAGCGGGTACGGCGCGAGTTGCAGTCGGTGCGCCGCGACGCCAAGGCCAAGGCCAAAAAAATCGCCTTCAAGATTCCCAATCTGAAAGACTGCAAATATCATCCCTCGCGGGGACACGCCTCCAAGCCAGGCCGGGAGAACATGCTGTTCATCACCGAGGGCCAGTCCGCCGCCGGCTCGATCGTGTCCGCCCGCGACCCCATGACCCAGGCGGTGTTCTCGCTCAAGGGCAAGCCGATGAACGTGCTCGGCCAGCGGCTGGACGTGCTCTACAAGAACGAGGAGATGTACTCGCTGATGCAGGCCCTGGACATCGAGGAGTCGATCGCCGACCTGCGCTACGACAAGGTGATCCTGGCCACCGACGCCGATGTCGACGGCCTGCACATCCGCAACCTGCTGCTCACCTTCTTCCTCCACTACTTCGAGCTGCTGATCAAGCAGGAGCGGGTCTATATCCTGGAAACGCCGATCTTCCGGGTGCGCAACCGGGAAAAGACCTTCTACTGCTACTCGGACCGGGACATGGACGAGGCCATCGCCGCGCTCAAGGCCAAGGGCAAGGGCGACCGCGCCATCGAGACCACCCGCTTCAAGGGGCTGGGCGAGATCTCGCCGCCCGAGTTCAAGCAGTTCATCGGCCCGGACATGCGGCTTCGACAGGTGCGGCTCGATTCCTTGAGCGAAGTCAGCCGGGTGCTGCGCTTCTACATGGGCAAGAACACGCCGGAACGCAAGCAGTACATCATGGACCACCTGATTCTGAGGCCGGTATGAGCGAGACCACCGAAGCCCCGCGCGGCAAGCTGCACCAGCTGTTCGACGCCAATTTCCTCGACTACACCTCCTACGTCATCCGCGAACGGGCCATCCCCGACGTGGACGACGGCCTCAAGCCGGTGCAGCGGCGCATCCTGCAGACGCTCGCCAACATGGACGACGGCCGCTTCCACAAGGTGGCCAACGTGGTCGGCGAGACCATGAAGCTCCACCCGCACGGCGACCAGTCGATCTTCGACGCCCTGGTCAACCTGGCCAACAAGGGCTACCTCATCGACCGTCAGGGCAACTTCGGCAACATCTTCACCGGCGACCAGGCCTCGGCGCCCCGCTACATCGAGTGCCGCCTGTCGCCGCTGGCCCGCGAAACCCTGTTCAACCGCGACCTGACCGAGTTCATCGACTCCTACGACGGCCGCATGCAGGAACCGGTGCGGCTGCCGGCCAAGATCCCGCTGCTGCTCCTGCTCGGTGCCGAGGGCATCGCCGTGGGCATGGCCACCAAGATCATGCCGCATAATTTTGGTGAACTGCTTACCGCCCAGATCGCCTGTCTGCGCGGCGAAGAGTTCACCCTCTACCCAGATTTTCCCCGAGGCGGCATCATCGACGCCACCGACTACGACCACGGCAACGGCCGGCTGCGCTGCCGGGCACGGCTTGCCCAACCCGACCCCAAGACCATCGTCATCACCGAGTTGCCCTACAACCTCACCACCCAGAATCTGATCGAATCCATCGAGAAGGCGGCCAAGGCCAACAAGCTGAAAATCGCCTCGATCAACGACTACACCGCCGAGAAGGTGGAGGTGGAGATCAAGCTGGCGCGCGGCGTGCTCGCGGAGGAAACCATCGACGCCCTCTACGCCTTTACCGACTGCGAGCTGAGCGTCTCGCCCAGCCTGGTGACCATCGAGGACAACCTGCCCCGGCAGCACAGGGTCGAGGAGGTGCTCAGGCGCAACACCGACCTGCTCAAGACCAACCTGGAGAAGGAACTGCGCATCGAACTGGGCCGGCTGGAAGAGAAATGGCACGCCCGCAAGCTGGAGCAGATCTTCATCGAGGAGCGTCTGTACAAGGAGATCGAGGAGAAGATCAACTACAAGGCGGTGGTCTCCACCGTCCGCCAGTCGCTGGTGCCCTTTGCCGAGGAATTGCAGCGCAAGATCACCACCGAGGACGTGGAACGGCTTCTGGAGATCAAGATCCGGCGCATCTCCCGTTACGACATCGACCGCCAAAGGAAGGAACTCCGGGAAATCGAGAAGGAGATCGCCCGGATCAAGCAGAGCCTGACCGACATGGTCGGCTTCACCATCGGCTATCTCGAAGACCTGATGGCCCGCTACGGCGAGCAGTTCCCGCGCAAGAGCGAACTGCGCGCCTTCGACGAGGTGGATGCCCGCGCCGCGGCCGCCGCCGACCTCACCGTCGGCTACCACCGGGAATCCGGCTTTCTCGGCCATAAGATCAAGGCCGAGGTCGGGACGGCCGATCTGGAATGCTGCTGCTCCGAGTACGACCGCCTGCTGCTGATTTTCAAGGACGGCCTCTACAAGGTGATCAACGTGCCGGACAAGCTGTTCGTCGGCCCGGATGTCCACTGGCTGGGGGTGGTAAAAAACGATCTGGTGTTCAACCTGGTCTACCGCCACGGCCCGGAGAACCTAGCCTACGTCAAGCGGTTCGCCATGCCCAAGTTCATCGTCGGCCGCGAATACCGGCTGTTCGAGGAGAACAAGCGCTCGGCCATCCTCCTGCTGCTGCTGGGCAGGGAGGGGTTGCGGCTTCGGGCCAGCCTGGCGCCCTCGGCACGGGCCAAGCACAACGCGGTCGAACTCGATCTCGACGAGGTGCTGATCAAGGGCGTCGGCGCCAAGGGCAAACGGGTGGCCACCCGCACGGTCCGCAAGGTCACGAACATCACCGGCACGCCGAAAAAACCGCAGCCCACGCCCATGGCGCTGCCGGGCATCGGTTCGTCACCGGACGAAGAGAACGGGCAGGAGACGGACGAATAGTCGTCCTATCGGGAAAACAAACACAAACGGGGCTGCGCGCAGCCCCGTTTGTGTTTCAGCCGGATCGAGCCGGGCCGGTATCAGCGGCCGGGCCGATGTTTTGTGCTTTTTATTTGATCTTGAGCAGGTTCTTGACCTTGCTCACTCCCTTGACCGAACGGGCGATCTTTTCCGCCCGCTTGACCTGCGTCTGGGAATCGACCGCGCCGGTCAGCACCACCTCGCCCTTGAACGTCTGCACGGAAACCGCCAGGCCGCTCACCTCCTTGTCGGCCAACAGGGCCGCCTTCACTTCCGTGGTGATGGTGGCATCGTCAACCACATCGCCGGCACTCCTGCCGGCCGGGGTGGTGCAGGAAACGGCGAACGACAACAGCACCGCCAGCAGAAAAGCAAGTCCAACACGCACACTGTTTCTTTCCATCTCTGTTCCTCCTTCACCTGACGTGTACAAAGATTTTCGACCATAATTCCCATGTGCGGCAAGCCAACCGGTCCCGTCCCCGAATCCCTCCTGCGGGAAAGAGGACCCGGCAAACCGCCCGTTGTCCAACCTGATGAAAACATTACTCAACTCCTCGCGGTTCCACAAGAGGGAATCCGGATGGCATCCGGGCGGTGCGTTCCGGGATTCTTCCGGAAAACTGCGGCGGCACCGGCGGCCTGTCCGGAGCGCCGTCGTTCCGGAAGCGAAAAAAAACGGGTGCGCGCGCCCGCCGCAGCCGGCGCCGATCCGCCCCGGAGCGGCCGTTTCTCGGGCCGGGACGACATAAATGTTTCTCTAATGCGTCCTCACCGGAATATAATATTGACGGGAAACAACCCTGTTTGCTATAGCTGAGCACCTTCCGGCATGTCGTCCGGCCTCCCCGCCGCCCACCGGCCCGAGGGCGATTGTCCAAGCGCGGCGGCCTGCACCGTCAGGCCAACATCCACAACGTACGCTACAGGATTTGCAATGAAAGGAATCTATGCTGGAAGTTACGATCCTCCGACCAACGGCCATCTGTGGATGATCGAACAGGGAGCGCGCCTGTTCACCAGATTTTATGTCGCGATCGGCCAGAATTCACAGAAGGAGTACTGCTTTACCCTGGACGAACGCCTGGAGATGCTCGAAGACCTATGCGCCCGTTTCGACAATGTCGAGGTGGTGCACTTCGAAAACAAGTTCCTAGTCAAATACGCCGAGTCGATCGGAGCCGATTACATCCTGCGCGGCATCCGCAACGAAAAAGACTATACCTACGAGCGCGGCATGCGCTACGTCAACGGCAACATGACCGATACCATCCAGACCCTGTTCATGATGTCCCCCCGCTACCTGGTGGAGGTGAGTTCCAGCCTGATCAAGGGGCTGGTGGGATCGGACGATTGGGAACAGGTGGTCCGCGAGTATGTCCCGGACACGGTCTACTACAGAATGCTGAGTAAATTCGGAGGGATAAATCTCAATCACGCCCGAAAGACCGCACTGGAAAAAATCTGAATGGACAGACCCTGTCCGCGTCATTAAGATAAGGACGTTCAGAGACCGCCTTGTGCGCATAAGCGGGTAGCAGGCGGGGCAACGCTTTTTTTTCGCGGGACCGGCCCGCCGCTTGATCGCACGGGGGAATGGCTTCGCATCGTCAACGGAATCGGCCCCAGCCTCCCTTTTCTTCCATGAGCCACCACGAGAACCCGTTCCACCTCCTGCCCCACCCCTGGGACCGGATCCTCCCCCACGTCGCCACGGTCATGGTCTGGGGCCTGTTCTTCGGCCTCATCTACCTGCTGCGCTCCTTCTTTCTCCTGCTGTTCCTCACCTTTGTCTTTGCCTACATCCAGGCGCGCAGCGTCAACCGCCTCGAATCCCGCATCAACAACAGAATCGTGCGGGTGGTGCTCGTGGCCCTGCTGCTGCTCAGCATCCTGACCGCGGCCGGTATCTTCCTGGTGCCCAAGGTGAAAAAACAGACCGAGGTTTTTGCCAGTCAGTTCACCACCTATCTCTACCGGGTCGACCAGGAACTGTTCAGCCTGAGCACGCGCTACCCCCTGCTGGGCGAACTCGTGCCGGAACTCGCCGGCAGGCAGGAGCAGAACGCGCCGGAACCGGGAGAAAAAAAAGGATTGAAGCACTCGCCCACCGCATCCATGCTGCAGCAACTGCTTCGCCTGGGCGAGGCCGGCGGGGTGCAGAACGTCAACCACGTGTTCGGAACGCTCGGCAACATCGGCGGCAAGATCGCCTCCGTGACCTCGGCCTTTCTCCTCTCCCTGCTGTTTTCCTTTCTCATCGTGCTCGACCTGCCCAAGCTGGGGGCCAGCGTCCGGGAACTGGAATCGACCAAACTGCGGTTCATCTACCGGAGCGTGGCCGGCAATATCCGCGATTTTTCCCAGGTCCTGGGCAAGGCGCTGGAGGCGCAACTGATCATCGCCATGATCAACTCCTTCCTGACCGCCATCGGCATCAGCCTGCTCGGTCTGGGCGAGCACATGGCCTTTTTGTCGGTGATCGTCTTTTTCTGCAGTTTTTTTCCGGTGATCGGGGTGTTCATCAGCTCCATCCCCATCTGCCTGATCGCCCTGCAAACCGAGGGGTTGCAGGTCATGTTCCTGGCCATCCTGCTGATCACCATCATCCATCTCATCGAAGGCTACATCCTCAATCCGAGGATCTACGGATCGTACATGCGGATCAACTCCGTGATCATCCTCATTATTCTCACCATCGGCGGCAAGCTGTTCGACTTCTGGGGCCTGATCCTGGGCGTGCCGATCTGTACCTATGTGTTCGGGCACGCCATCCGCTTCAGGCAAAAGGACGAGCCCGATGCGGCTTCCTCCCTCCCCGAGGACCGATAAGGCGACATTCCCGTTCGCCCTGTGCGGCTTGGCCGCCGGGGCTTGCCATGGCAGGAAAAAAAACGACAAGACGACGGTATGGACTGGATATTCGACATCGGCATCTGGAGTTCGCTGCTCACGCTCACCGTTCTCGAGATCGTGCTGGGCATCGACAACATCGTCTTCATCACCCTGCTGGTGGGACAGCTGCCGGAGCACAAACGCCCCTTTGCCCGGCAGTTCGGCCTGCTGGCGGCCATGGGCACCCGCATCGTCCTGTTGATGTCGGTGGCATGGTTGGCCAAGCTGGTGACGCCGCTGTTTGCGGTGCTGGACCACCCGGTCAGCGGCCGCGATCTGGTTCTCCTGCTCGGCGGTCTGTTCCTCATCTACAAGGCGGTCATGGAAATCCACGGCAGCCTCGAGGGCGGCGAGGAGAACCGCGGCCCCAGGCACCTGGCCTCGCACCTGCCCCTGGTGATCGGCCAGATCGCCATCATCGACATCATTTTTTCGCTCGACTCGGTGATCACCGCAGTGGGACTGGCCGACCATCTTTGGGTCATGATCACCGCCATCGTCCTGGCCATCGGGGTGATGATGTTCGCCGCCGCCCCCATCGGCGAGTTTGTCGAACAGCATCCCACCGTCAAGATGCTGGCCCTGTCCTTTCTCGTCCTGGTGGGCGTCGCCCTGGTCGCCGAAGGCACCGGCCACGCCATGCCCAAGGGGTATCTCTATTTCGCCATGGCCTTTTCGTTCATCGTGGAGATGCTCAACCTGCGTCTGCGCCGCAAGGCCGCGCCGGTTCATCTGCACAAGATCCACGGCGAAGCCGGCGGACAACCGGACGCCTCCGGGCGCGGACAAGGCTAGGCCGGCTGCCGGCGCTGCCGGCATGAAGCCAACACGCAGCGCGCCTACCCACCGGGTGGGCATATCGTTTCTTTCCTCATCCGATCAACGCGTTCATGAAGCCATGTGACCGGTGTTCGGACTGGCCGGTACTGGCCGCAGCTTCACCCTTATTGAGCCGACCGTGGACGGCGAGCCGTTCGGTTGGATTCCAGCGCCATCCCGAGACACCGGAAGGCTTGGCGACCATCCCCCGCGGACTCCCGGTCATCCGCCCCACCACCGCATTCGCTTCTCCTTCTTTCGTTTGCGCGCCGTATCGCCGCCTTCAGCGGCCTCCGGTGATCACGCCGAGCAGGCCGGGGCACACATCCCTGAGCAGGCGATGACAGCACACCAGCAGGGCCATCACCACCACCGGGATGGTCAGGTACAGGATCAGCACGGTATAGGGACCGTCCAGGGGAATGTATGTGTAGGCCAACAGGCGCAGGATGCCCAGCAGGGGTTCGTGGGCCGCATAGACGAAAAAGCTGGCGCCGCCGAGGGCGAGCAGGGCGTGGCACAGCCATTGGCTGCGCACGGCAAATTTGGTGAGATAGAGGGTGACGAGCACCCCGGCGATCAGTCCGGTCCGGTGGATATAGATGTTGAACCAGTCCTCATACCAGATGACGTCGGCGATCAGCATCGGCAGATACACCAGGACAATGGCCGTGCCGAACCGGTCCAGGGCAAACAGGTTCCGGCCCTTGATGCCGCAGAAGGCGCCGGCGGAAAAAAAGAGCACGCCCACGGCGGCCGGGGCGTAGATCGGCCAACTTTCGGTCACCCAGCACAGATACACCGCCAGGAAGAACGGGATGGGCAGAAAGCGGACCATGACCGCCAGCACCGGCGCCAGCAGCACCAGCAGCATGAGGTCGCGGATAAACCAGAAGTGGTAGGCAACGGGATAGCCGTGCACCCCGAACAGGGCGGTGAAATATTCCGGCAGGTCATAGTCCGCGATCATCTTGCCCGCGCCGGTGAAATAGGGCCGGAAGGCCGGAATGGCCTGAACCAGGGCCAAAAAGGCCATGCCCACCAGGTTCCAGAAGACAAACGGGACGAACAGGCTGCGCAGCCGGGTGGCGATCTTGCGCCAATAGGTCTGTTTTGACCAGTGGAAGGTGGCGAAAAAGAGGTAGCCCGACATCAGGAAAAACAAAGGCACCGCAATCCGGGCGATGCCCTCCGAGATGAGGATGCGCACCCAATTGGTGAAACCGTTGACGTCGGCGGTGCCCACCGTGCCGCCGGCATAGCCGATGACGGTGTTGTAGCCGTGGATGTAGATGACGCCGATGATCGGCGGGAAACGGAGAAGTTTGAGGCGGAGCGAAGCTGCACTGTCGAGCATGACCGGTCGGATTGTCAGAGGGGTGGGGGAATCGGAGGGAACGGCAGGCCGAAAAAGAGCCGGACCGCAAGGCGCGGCGGACTCCTGCCGGCAGGGAGAGCCGCCATGGGCTGGTGCCGGATCTTGCGGCCCTCCGCGTTCGTTGTCAGCGGCGGCCGCCGGGACGGGGACCGCCAGGACCGCCGGGGCGAGGACCGCCGGGGCCGCCGGGGCGAGGACCTCTCTGCCCGTCGAAGCGTGGCGGCCTGCCGGGACCGCCATGGTAATAATGACCACGGGGGTAATGCCAGGAACGGTAGCCGAAGGAGAAACCCGGATAATAATACGGCCATCCCGGCGCAACCCCATACCCATAGGCGGGGCCTCTGTACCACGGATACGGTGAATAATACCAGGAAGGCCACCAGGGATAAGAATAAGGACGCGTGGTGTAGTAATACGGATACGAACCGTAAGTGTAGGGCTCGTCGTAATAGGCCACGCAACCGGTTCCGGCCAGCAGAAAAACCGCTGCCGCAAGCAAAAGACCTTTCATGGTGCACCTCGTGTTGAGCCAATGTGACCAGCGTTCCGACCACACTGTACCATATCTGTGCGCCGATGGGCACCGGTCTCTTGCCGCGTGCCTGCCTTCCCCCTCCCGAACCTGCGGCCGACGACGACGAAATTCCCTTGAAAAAGTTGTTTTTCTGTACTTCATTCATCGTCAGTCACCACTCACCGCTCCCAGATGCCGGCACAGGCATCGCGGGCGCCCCCATGCCAGAGGAGACGAGCCCATGCACGAAGCCGTGCGCACTGTTCTGCGAAAGACAGCCCAGGGGACCGGCAGGATCACGGTCCTGACCGGGGCCGGGATTTCAGCGGAGAGCGGCATTCCCACCTTTCGCGGCCCCGAGGGGTACTGGACCGTGGGCTCCCAGGTCTACCAGCCCCAGGAGATGGCCACCTTCTGGATGTTCACCCATCAGCCGGACGAGGTGTGGAAATGGTATCTGTACCGCATGGGCGTGTGCCGGGCCGCCGAACCCAACCCCGGCCACCGGGCCCTGGTGGCGATGGAGCAGCGCTTCGGCGACCGCTTCGCCCTGATCACCCAGAACGTCGACGGGCTCCATCTCCGGGCCGGCAATTCCCCGGAGCGCACCTACCAGATCCATGGCAACATCAACCACATGCGCTGTTCCCTGGAGTGCAGCGAGGCGATCTATCCCATTCCGCCGGCGGTCCGGCCGAAAACAAAAGACACGCACCTGACCGACAGCGACCGGGAACTGCTCCGCTGCCCGCTCTGCGGGGCCCGTTCGCGGCCGCACATCCTCCTGTTCGACGAGAGCTACAACGAGCACCACTATCACTTCTACAGCTCGCTCAAGGCGGCCCGCGAGACCGCGCTGCTGATCGTGGTCGGCACTGCCGGCGCCACCAATCTGCCCAATCAGGTCGCCCTGGAAGTCCACCGGCAGGGAGGAATCATCGTCGATGTCAACATCGAGACCAATCCCTTTGCCCAACTGGCCGAGAAAAACGGCCGCGGTTTCTTCGTCCAGGAGCCGAGCGCCTCGGCCCTGCCCGCCATGGTGGCGGCCATGACCGCCGACTGATTTTCCCGCCTGTCAGGGTTTTTCTCCTTCCCGAACCCATACCCGTGTCACTGCTCCGGTACGCCCGATGCACGGCTATGCCGCCGTGGCCTGCGGCACGACGCTTTGCTCCAAGAAGGGGGTTGATTTGTGGGGGCGGACAGCGTATTTTGCTGCGGTGACGGAGGCAAGAGATGGACATCAAGGGATTGCGCAAAGAATACACCTGCCCGGTGCTGAGCCGGGAAATGATGGCCCCCGACCCGTTCGACCAGTTCACCGCCTGGTTCAACGAGGCCTGCGCCGCCGGGTTGGCCGAGCCCAACGCCATGACCCTGGCCACGGCGGGCACGGACGGCCAGCCGACCTTGCGCACCGTCCTGCTCAAGATCTTCGACCGCGACGGCTTTGTCTTCTTTACCAACTACCGGAGCCGCAAGGCCCGGCAGATCGGCGAGAACCACCGGGTCGCCCTGCTCTTTCCCTGGATCGGCATGGCCCGCCAGGTGACCGTCACCGGCCGGGCCGAAAAAATCAGCGTGGCCGAATCGGCCCGCTACTTTGCCAGCCGGCCCCGGGACAGCCAGTTGGGCGCGTGGATTTCCCGGCAGAGTTCGGTGCTCTCCTCGCGCCAGATGCTGATGATGGAGCTGGCCCACATGAAAACCAGATTCCTCAAGGGGGAAGTTCCCCTGCCCGATTTCTGGGGCGGCTTTCGGGTCAGGCCGGACAGCATCGAGTTCTGGCAGGGCCAGACCAGCCGCCTGCATGACCGCTTCCTCTACACCCGCAGCGACGCGGGCTGGACCATCGAACGGCTGTCTCCCTGATGTCCGCTGCCCCGCGTCCGCGCCATACCTCGAACCCCTTCCGCCCCGCACAGCCCCGACATGCGTAGATTCCTGTTTTCCTGCATTCTCCTCCTGGCCTTCGTGCTCACCGCCACTGCCGAAGAAACGACGAATCCTCCGGACCGGCCCGTGCCGCCGCCGCTGCTGCATCCCCGGGGACACGCTGCCCCGCCGGCGGCCAAGCCCGAGTGGCTGCCTCTGCCGGCACCGTCTCCGGCATTGCCGTCCTCGCCCGTCCCCCTCCGACCCGACGAGCCGCAGCCCCGCCCGGTCGAGCAGAACGGCAAGCCGCCGGCGGCCGTGCAGAAAAAGGCTGCGGCCGCACCCGCTGCTGGCGCCGAGGCACCGGTGAAAAAAAACGCCCGATCGAACCAGCGCGCCAAGAATCAGGTCGCCAGGCAGGTCGGCCCGGGCAACGCCGTTCCCCCTCTGCTGGCCGCCGCGGTTGACGATGCGTGGACGGTCAGACAGCAGGCCTCGCTCTATCTCGACCTGTTCCCGTCTCTCAGGACGCTGCGCCAGGTGACCGCCACCCCGCCGCTGCTGGCCGGTATCCGCCGGGAATATGCCGCTTCTTCCGAGGCTGCCGAGCCGGAGATCGTCATCGAGTCGATGCTCGCCAAAAAGCTGATGCAGCAGGAGGAGGAACAGCGCTCCAGCGACACCCTGGACATGCTCACCGCCCTGATCGAGTTGCAGAAAAACATCAGGCAGCAGATCGTCGTCGTCTCGAAAAAACAGAAAGCCAGTACATCCGAGTCGGAGAAGCTGGACCTCCAGGAGGAACTGACCCAGCTCGACAAACAGCTTGCCGAAACCACCGTCGACTTTGAACGGATCGCCACCGGGGTCTCTCCCCAGGTCTTCGACACCCAGGAGAAGGTCACCTTCAGTTGGAAGGACGAGCTGACCACCCTGCTCGAACCGAGCATCAAGGAGCTGAAGCAGCTCACCGCCCGGGCCCGGCAGAAGACCGAGCTCAAGGAAACCATCGACGACTACAACCAGCAACTGGCCACGGCCCGCGGGGCGGTCGGGCATCTCAACACATTGATCGCCGAAACCGAGAATCCCGCCATCAAGACCTATCTCGGCGAACTGCTGCCCGCCTGGCAGAATGTCGAAAAACGGATTGGCAGCAAGCTGGATCTGGCCCAGAGAGAACTGACCAAGCTGGAGGACAAGGAGGTCTCGCTGTTCGAAAGCTCCGGCAACTCGGTGCGGGAGTTCTTCCGCGATCGCGGCTGGTACCTGCTGATCGCGGTGCTGGCCTTCGCCGCCATCCTCCTGGCCTGCCGCCTGTTCGCCCGCCTGCTCTTTTTCATCATCCCCGGCGCCCGCAAGGAGCAGCGCCCGCTTCATGTCCGCATTCTCGACATCTTTTTCCAGATCTTCTCGGTGGCCTCCGCCATCTTCGGCCTTATTTTCGTGCTCTATATCGCCGAGGACTGGCTTTTGCTCAGCGCCGCGATCATTCTCCTGGTCGGTGTGGTCTGGGCGGTGCGCCAGACCCTGCCCAAGATGTGGCAGCAGGTACGGCTCCTGCTCAACATGGGGTCGATCCGCGAGGGCGAACGGGTGGTCTACAACGGCGTGCCCTGGAGGATCGAGGCGCTCAACGTCTTCTGCAAGCTGCACAATCCGGCGCTGGGCATGTACCTGCGCATCCCGGTCGAGAACATGATCGGCCTGGTTTCCCGGCCCTATCATGCCGACGAGCCGTGGTTTCCCTGCAAACGGGGCGATTGGATCGCCATCGACGGCAAACCCTTCGCCAAGGTGGTCAGCCTCTCCCACGAGCAGGTGGAGGTGGTCGAGATGGGCGGCCGCCGGACGGTCTACCAGACGAGTACCTTTCTCGGCAAATCGCCCTCCAACCTGTCCCGCAACTTCAACCTGCGGGTGGTGTTCGGCCTTTCCTACGATTTGCAGGCTGACATCACCACCACCGTGCTGGAAACTCTGAAGGACTTCATCCAAAAGAAGATGGAGGAACACGGCTACGCGGAGGATTGTCTCAGCCTGAATGTCGATTTTCTCCAGGCCGGGCCCTCCTCGCTGGACGTGGCCGTCATGGGGGATTTCAAGGGAGAGATGGCGCCGGCCTACCGGCGGATCGAACGCGCCCTGGCCAAGTGGTGCGTGGACTGCTGCAACGCCAACGGCTGGGAGATTCCCTTCCCGCAGATGACCGTGCATCTCCCCAAGGAAGGCGGCGCCTAGGCGCAGGAGGACGAGAAGGATGCCCATGCCGGCCGAGCATATCCTGCACCGACTGGCCGACATCGTCGGACCGGAACACGTTTCCGTCGCCACGGTGGACCGGATCACCCACTCGTTTGACGCCACCCAGCGCCAGTGCCTGCCGGATGTGGTGGTCCATCCCGGCGACACCGGAGAGATCAGCCGGATCGTCCGCCTGGCCAACGAGGAGCGGATTCCCATCCTGCCCCGGGGGGCGGGCAGCGGCTTCACCGGCGGCAGCCTGCCGGTCCGGGGCGGCATCGTCCTGGTGCTCACCCGCATGAACCGGATCCTGGAGATCGACACCGACAACCTGATCGCCGTGGTCGAGCCGGGGGTGGTCACCGGGCGCCTGCAAAGGGAAGTGGAACGGCTCGGACTCTTCTATCCGCCCGACCCGGCTTCCAAGGATTTCTCCACCTTGGGCGGCAACATCGCCGAATGCGCCGGCGGCCCGCGCTGCGTCAAATACGGCGTGACCAGGGATTATGTCCTCGGCCTGACCGTGGTCACCCCCACGGGCAACGTCATCCGCACCGGCGGCCGCACCATGAAAAACGTGGTGGGCTACGACCTGACCCGGCTCTTCGTCGGCTCGGAGGGGACCTTGGGTATCGTCACCCAGATCATCCTCCGCCTTCTGCCCAAGCCCGAGGCCCGCAAGACCATGCTGGTGGCCTTCGCCGCCATCGACGGCGCCGCCCAGGCGGTCTCGGCCATCATCCGCGGCAGGATCATCCCCGCCACCCTGGAGTTCATGGACGGCGCGGCCATCGACTGCGTGCGCCGCGCCACCGACCTCGACCTGCCCCCGGACTGCCGGGCGGTGCTCATCATCGAGGTGGACGGCGACCGCGCCCTGCTCGACGGCCAAGCCCGGAAAATCCTCGACATCATCCGGCCGCTCGGCGTCCTGGAAACGCGGGTGGCCGAAACCGCCGGGGAGTCTGAGGCCATCTGGCAGGTGCGGCGCAGCGTCAGCCCGAGCCTGCGCGCCCTCAACCCCCACAAGTTCAACGAGGACATCGTCGTGCCCCGCTCGCGGGTGCCGGAGATGATCCGCGCCCTGGAGGCCCTCTCGACCCGGTACGGGGTGCCGATCGTCAACTTCGGCCATGCCGGCGACGGCAACATCCATGTCAATGTCATGGTCGATCTCAACCAGCCCGGCATGGACGCCACGGTGCACCAGGTCTTGGACGAAATCTTCCGCACCGTCGTCGGGCTCGGCGGCTCGGTGAGCGGCGAACACGGCATCGGCACGGCCAAGGCCCCCTACATCGGCATGGAACTGGACCCGCCGACCCTGGCCGCCATGCGGGCCGTCAAGCAGGCCCTGGACCCCAACAACATCATGAACCCCGGCAAAATCTTTCCGGAGAACGGTACGACCGCAGCTGCCGGCGAGGCCGATCCTGCGGCCGACCCGTCCGCATCCGACCATGGCTGAAGGCAAACCGCTGGAACAGTTTCAGGACGAGATCGCCCAGTGCGTGCGCTGCGGCGCCTGCCAGGCCCACTGCCCGGTGTACCTGGAAACCGGGCGCGAGGGCTCGGTGGCCCGAGGCAAGATCGTGCTGGCGGCGGCGGTGCTGGCCGGCGAGGCGGGTCTGGACGAGCGGCTGCACGAGGAGATCGGCCTGTGCCTGCTCTGCGGCTCCTGCGTGGCCAAGTGTCCCAACAAGGTGCCCACCGACGCCATCGTCGCCGCCCTCCGGCGGCGGATCGTCGAAGAACAGGGCCTGTCGCCGCTGGGCAAGGGGGTGGCCGCGCTCACCGGTTCCAAACCGCTCCTCGCCTCCCTGGTCAAGGGCGCGGACCTGCTCGCCCCGGTTTTGTTCAAGAAAATCCCGGCAACCAGCGGCCTGCGCCTGCGGTTCGCCCCAACGGCGCTGAAGGGGCGCAGCCTGCCGCCCCTGCCGGAACGCACGCTCTTCGCCCGCGTGCCGGAATTTCTGGAGGGCGATCCAGCCCGACCGACGGTCGGCATCTTCGCCGGCTGCGCCCTCACCTACCTCTATCCCCAGGTCGGCGAGATCCTGGTGCGTTTGCCGCACCGGCTCGGTTGTTCGGTGTACCTGCCCCGGACCCAGGGCTGCTGCGGCATGCCGGCGCTCTCCTCGGGCAACGGCCCGCTGGTCCATACCCTGGCGGCGGCGAACAACAAGGCCTTTGCCGACCGCGACCTCGACTGCATCCTCACCGCCTGCGCCTCCTGCCGCGGCATGCTCGCCGGCTACGCCGCGGAAACGGGCCGGCCCCTGCCCGCCCAACTGGTCGATATCCATGTCTTCCTCCACCAACAGGGAATGGCGGCACAGTTGGCGGCCCTGCCGAAATGGCCGCAGCGCCTCACCGTCACCTACCACGACCCCTGCCACCTGCGCACCGCCGGCATCACCCGCGAACCGCGCGAGCTGCTCCGCGCCCTGCCGCAGGCGGATTTCGTCGAGATGGAGGACGCCGGCCTCTGCTGCGGCCTGGGCGGGACCTTCACCGCCGCCCATCCCGAGTTGAGTCGGGCGATCGGCGACCGCAAGCTGGCGGGGCTCACGGCCAGCGGCGCCACGGTGATCGCCAGCGCCTGCCCCGGCTGCATCCTCCAGTTACAGGACATCATCGACCGGGCCGGACTGCCCGTCAGGGCCGTGCACACCCTGGAACTGCTCCAGCAGGCCCTGACCGAATCGGAGCCATGAGCGGCGTCTGGACCGTCCCCCTGCGCTACGGCAGGGGCCAACTCGACTGCGCCGTGCCGACAGACGCCGATATCCTGACGATCCGCGAGCCGCAACCCGAGGTGAGCCAGGCCGCCTTTTGCGAAGGGTTGCGCCGGCTGTTGCCGCAGCCGCTGCCGACAGGTCCCATCGTCATCGTCGTGGCCGACAAGACCCGGCTGTGCGGCTATGCCACGGCCCTGCCCTGGCTGGTCGAGGCGCTCTGCCGGGAGCACGGTGCGGCGCGCTCCCGCATCTGCTTTCGCATCGCCTACGGCACCCATGCCCCGCAGAGCGAGGCCGAATCGCTGGCCGCCTACGGCCCGATCTACGCGGACTTTCCCTTTGTCCACCACCGGTGCGCCGCGCCGACGCGGTTTGCCGAGCTGGGGCGCACCAGCCGGGGCACGCCGGTCCGCATCCGCGCCGATCTGCTCGAAGCCGGGCTGATCCTGACCGTGGGCGCCATCTCCCACCACTATTTCGCCGGCTTCGGCGGCGGCCGCAAGCTCCTCTTTCCCGGCCTGGGCGAACGGGAGGCCATCTATGCCAACCACCGCCTCTTCCTCGACACCGACCGGAGCACGTTGACGGCCGGCTGCCGGCCGGGCCGCCTGACCGGCAATCCCCTGGCCGAGGATCTGGCCGAAATCGATTGTCTCCTACCGCCGTATCTGTCCATCCACGGGTTGCTCGACAGCCGGGGCAAGGTCGCCGCCTACCGCTTCGGCGCAACCGCCACCGATTTTCTCGCCGTCTGCCGGGAGCACGACGCCCTCTATCGGATCGACAACGCCGGGTCGTACGATCTCGTCCTGGCCTCGGCCGGCGGTTTTCCCAAGGACATCAATCTGATCCAGGCCCACAAGGCCATCGACAACGCCGCCGCCTTTGTCCGCGAAGGCGGCACCCTGATCCTTCTGGCCGAATGTGCCGACGGCATCGGCTCGACCACCTTTCTCCCCTCTTTCGAGATGGGCGGACGCAAGGCGGCCTTTGCCCACCTGGCGCGGCACTACAGCGGCAACGGCGGCACGGCCCTGGCCCTGATGACCAAGACGGAACGGATTCACATCCACTTGATCACGGCCCTGGACAGCGAACTCTGCCGCCGGATAGGCGTGAGCCGCATACGCCTGGAAGAGGCGGACCGCCGGGCCATGGCCGCCGGCACCATGGCGGTGATCCCCAATGCCTCGCTGCTGATTCGGGGCGAGGCCGGCACGATCACTCCCACGGAGTGACCTTTTCGTCGCATCGCCGCGATTGCCGGTTGCCAGTTGCGCACCGTTCATGCTAAGGAGAGAGTTCAATTCTGATACCGGTTTTTTTCCCAGGCAACACACCCCCTCCCGCACAGGATTTTTCGCTGCATTCCATGACCACGACAAAGAAGAACGCTTCTCTCGGTTTGTTCGCCTCAGTCCAGCTCGCCCTGTTCCTGCTCTGTCTTCTGGCCAGCACCTCGATCATCGGCACCATTGTGCCCCAGAACAATCCCGCCGCCTTCTACGTCGAGCGGTACGGCGCCGCCACGGCCCGGTTCTTCCAGCTCCTCGACATCCCGGACATGTACAATTCCTGGTGGTTTCTCGGCCTGCTCACCCTGTTCGCCGTCAACCTGATCGTGTGCAGCGCGGACCGCATTCCCCAGGTCATCCGCCTGGTCCGCCGGGACAGCCTGGCCATCGCTCCCGAGCAACTGGAGAAATTTCCCCTGCGCAGCGAGCGCCACCTCGTCGAAGACGTGCCCGCGGCAGCCGCCCGGGTGACGACGCTGCTGCGGCGGCACGGCTGGCATGCCCGCACGGCGCCGCTGAACCCCGGCCTGCTCTGTTGCGCGGAAAAAGGCAAGTGGAGCCGATTCGGCGTCTATGTGGTCCACTGTTCCATCCTGGTCATCCTGGCCGGTGCCCTGCTCGGCTCCTCGGCGGTGGCACACAAGGTCTTCCGGAACCCGCTGTTCGCCTTCAAGGGCTCGGTCATGCTGCCGGAAGGCGAGCGCACCGCCCATATCTTCGCGCACAAGGGGGGCGAGCGCCTCGATCTCGGCTTTGCCCTGCGCTGCGACGACTTCACCATCGAGTATTACGGCAACGGCATGCCGAAGACCTACCGCTCGACAGTGACGGTGTTCGATGGCGGCGCGCCGGTGCAGACCACCGACATCGAGGTCAACAGACCGCTGACCTACAAGGGCGTCACCTTCTACCAGTCGAGCTATCATCCGTTTCAGGAGTATCGGGTTGCCTTGAAGAAACAGGACGGGAGCGCCGCCACCACCGCGCGCATCTCCGCGGCCCGGCAGATGGACTGGCCCGAGGGCGGTGTCAGCTACGGCATCATCAACCGGGAGAGCCAGGGCGAGGTGACGCGGCGCCTGAAAATATGGTTCACCGACAATCAGGGCGAGCCCTCCGTTTTCTGGGTGAACGCCGACCAGGAAGCGGCCATCGAGCGGCCTTCCGGCATCTATCTCCTTACCATCGGCCAGCGGTACGCCACCGGCCTGCAGGCCACCAAGGACCCGGGGGTCTGGCTGGTCTACGGCGGCTGCCTGCTCATGCTGGTGGGGCTGTACATCGCCTTTTTCCTGTCGCACCGGCGAATCTATGTGTACATGCAACCGGACGAAACAGGCTGCCACCTTCTTTTCGCTGGCGACGCCAACAAAAACAAAGTAGGGTTTGAAAATAATTTCGCTCAACTTATCAACAAGTTGGACAGCAACACCTGAGTATTTCCCTTCTGTCAACTACCTGCCGCGCAACGGATAGACCCTATGGACAGTTCGCAACTCTTCGGCATCGCCATGATTGCCTATCTTCTGGCCGCTGCCTTTTATCTCGGCCTCTTTCTCTTCAAAGTCGAACGGATCGGCCTGGTCGGCACGCTGCTGGCCCTGGGCGGCACCTGCGCCCAGACCGCGGCCATCGGCCTGCGCTGGCACGAGTCGTATCAGTTGGGGGTCGGCCATGCGCCGCTGACCAACATGTACGAATCGCTGGTCTTCTTCGCCTGGTGCACCTCCTGTTTCTACCTGGCGCTGGAATACCGGTTCAAGACGCGGATCATGGGCGCCTTCGTCATGCCCTGCGTGGCCATGGCCATGGCGTACGCCTCGTTTTCCGACCGGATCGATTCCCAGATCAACCCCCTCATCCCCGCCCTGCAATCGAACTGGCTGATCGCCCACGTGGTGACCTGTTTCATCGGCTACGCGGCCTTTGCGGTGGCCGGCGGTCTGGGCCTGATGTACCTCCTCAAGCAATCGGCGGCAACCAGACCGAACCGAAGCGGCCGGGGCATGACCGATGCCCTGCCGTCGGTGCAGGTGATCGACGACCTGACCCACAAAACCATCGTCTTCGGGTTCATGTGGCTCTCGGCCGGCATCATCACCGGCGCGGTCTGGGCCAACGAAGCCTGGGGCACCTACTGGAGCTGGGACCCGAAGGAAACGTGGTCGATCATCACCTGGTTTCTCTACGCCCTGACCCTGCATGCCCGTTTCACCAGGGGATGGCGCGGCCGGCGCATCGCCTGGCTGGCGATCCTCGGCTTCATCGCGGTTTTCTTTACCTATTTCGGCGTGAATTTCCTCCTGTCCGGTCTCCACAGTTACGGTTCGGCCTGAGGCGTCGCGCGGGGATGACCGGCGCGAAGAAACAACGGATGCGTTCTTGTCGCCTTGACAATCCTTCGGCCGTCACGCTATAACGTGCCCAGTGCAGGCATTGTGTTCATTTCTGAAGCAAACGAGTCGCAACGAGGAGGTTGGTCATGAAAAAAACGCTGATTTGCGGCGTTTTCGTGGCATTCTGTTGTATCCCCTGTTCCCTGGGCGAGGCCACCAGTGCCGACAAGGGGTCGCCGGAACTCACCCTGCAGTCGACCATCGATCCAGCGAACCCGGCAAAACCGGCCTATTTCCCCCACGGTGCCCACCAAGCCCGCCTGGAATGCAAAACCTGCCACCACGGCAAGACCGAGGAGGGGAAACGGCTTTCCTACGTCGAGGGGCAGAAAATCGAAAAGTGCGAATCCTGCCACAACAGCAAGGCGGGCATGCCCGACAAACTGGCCTCCTTCAAGAACGCCGCCCATACCCTCTGCCAGGGATGCCACCGCAAGAACAATCCCGATCTCGTCAAGTGCGTCATCTGTCATAAGAAATAGCTGACAAGACAGACGCCCCCATATAAACAAAAAGGCTGCTCTTTTGAGAGCAGCCTTTTTTATTGTCACCCCGCAAGGGGCGCACATTTGTGCCGCGCCGGCCAGGGCCGCAGTTATTCCTTCTCCACGTGCATCCGGGAGATGTCCCCCACCCGGAGAATCAGTTCGCCCAGGGCTGTCAGCAGGTTCAGACGGTTCCGGCGGATGGCCGCATCCTCGGCCATGACCATGACCGTGTCGAAGAAGCGGTCCACCGGGTTTTTGATCTCCAGCATCGCCAGCAGGGCCGGCTCGTAGCTCCGCTGCTCGAGCAATGGCAGGGCCCTGGCCCGCACTGCGGTCAAGGCGGCGAACAATTCCTTTTCGGCCGACTCGGTCAGCAGGGCCTCGTCGATGGCGGTCTCGCGGTTGTCCTTGATGATGTTGCGGATGCGCTTGAAGGAGCCGGCCAGGACCGGGAAGCTCTCCTGGCTGCGGATCTGGTTGAGGGCTTCGATCCTCATCAGGCAATCGACCGGATCGTCGAAACCGACGGAGGTGGCCGCCTCCACCAACGCCTGGGGCAAACCGGCGGCTATCTGCTCGTTTTCAAAACGAAGCCGGATAAAATGCACCACCTCGCCGGCCACGCCGGGGTTCTGCTCGACCACGCCGGCATAACCGGCCAGGGCGGCCGCGGCGACGGTTTCCAGGGACAGGGAAATGTGCAGGCCACGGAGGATGCTGATCAGCCCGATGGCCTGCCGTCTGAGGCCAAAGGCATCCTTGTTGCCCGTGGGTTTCTCGCCGATGGCGAAACAGCCGACCAGGGTATCCATGCGGTCGGCGATGCCGACCAAGGCGCCGAGCAGGGATTGCGGCACCTCGCCGCCGGCCCGGATCGGCAGGTAGTGCTCTTCGATGGCCTGGGCGACCGCCGGCTTCTCGCCGTCATGGAGCCCGTACACCCGGCCCATGATTCCCTGGAGCGAGGGAAATTCGCCGACCATGGTGGTGAGCAGATCGGCCTTGGCCAGGGTGGCGGCGCGGACGGCGGCGGCGCGCAACTCCGGGGCGATCCGCTCGGCCAGCAGGCCGGCAAGCGCGGCGATGCGCCCGCTTTTGGCCGCCATGGTCCCCAATTTGTTCTGGAAGACGATGCCGCTCAGTTCCGGACAGCGGTCGGCCAAGGGCCGTTTGCGGTCTTCGTTGAAGAAAAACAGGCCGTCCTCGAGCCGGGCGCGCAGCACCCGCTCGTGGCCGCTGGCGGCCAGCGCCCGGTCCGCGATCCGGGTGTTGTTCACCGCCACGAACAGCGGCAGCAGGCGGCCGTCCGCCCCAACCACGGGAAAATATTTCTGATGCTCTCGCATCGAGGTCACCAGGGCTTCCTGGGGCAGGTGCAGGAACTTGCGATCAAAGCGGCCACAGATGGCGCAGGGCAGTTCCACCAGATTGGTGACGGTGTCGAGCAGTCCTTCGTGCAGCACCGGCTGCGCCCCCTCTGCGCCGGCCGCCTCGCTGACCGCCCGCCGAACCTCGGCCACCACTTTGGCCCGCCGCTCGGCCGGGTCCACGATCACAAAGCGTTCGGCCAGGGTGGCCAAGTAGGAATCGATACCGTTGACCGCAACGTCCTCCGGGGCCATGAACCGGTGGCCGCGAGTGGTCGCGCCGCTGGTCAGCCCCTCGATGGTCAGGGGCAGCACCTCGCCGTCGTACAGGGCGAGCAGCCACTGTATGGGCCGGGCAAAGGTGAGGCTGCAATCGGCCCAGTGCATCGATTTGGGGAACACCAGTTCCCGGATGAGCGCTTCCAGTACCGGCGGCAGCAGCGCCGCTGTCTCCTGCCCCTGGACATCCTCCTCCACCATCAGATAGTCGCCCTTGGGCGTCGTCACCACCTGAAGCTGTTCGGGTTCGAAACCGCGCGAGCGGGCGAATCCTTCCGCTGCCTTGGTCAGCTTGCCGTTGGCGTCGAACCCGGCCTTTTTCGAGGGGCCGATATGCTGCTGGCGCCGGTCCGCCTGCCGCGACTGCAATCCTGTGACGGCCAGGGCCAGGCGTCTGGGGGTGCCGAAGGTGCGGATCGACTCGAAGGCGAGTTCCAGACCGTGCAGCTTCCCGGCAGCCGCGGCGGCCAACGCGTCCAGGGCCGGCTGGATGTATCCGGCCGGAATTTCTTCTGTGCCGATTTCAAAAAGAAGTTCACTCATTGCAGTCCGTTCTTGGTGGATTGTTGGACATGAAGGGACCAGCGGCTTCCGAAGCGCCGCCGGAACGCCACACTCCTTCCCGGCCGGCCGTCCGGTCCGGCGCGGGCTCGGGCCACTCGGAAGAAGCAAACGTTGAATACCCGCTGCCTATATTTTTCACAACAACTTTGTACCAATGAAATGAGCCGGTTGCCCGCAGGACATCGTCGATCCGCCGGCACAGGAATTCGACGGTTTCCGCCCTGGCCGCCTGCGGCGATGTCTCCTGGCGGATCAGGGCGATCAGGTCCTCGATCCAGAGAAAGCGCTTCATACGGACCGACGCGGTGACACTGCCCCACATTCCTGCGGGGGCGGGCACGTGCTCCGGACCGGGTCGGTCGGCCAGGGGCACCGGCACGTCGACCTCGACCACCAGGTCGAAGGTGCGGGCGAGCGTGCCGTGCAGACGGCAGTCGTACCGCGCCATGCCGGGTTCCTGTTCTGCAGCCCCGGCCGCGAGAAAAAAGGGAAAGGCGAGCTCCAGATGGGCGGACTCGGCCTCCAGGCGCCTCTTCATCTCCTCGAGGATGAGGTGGCAGGTCCTGATATTGAACTGGCCGTGAAACCGGTTGAGGATCTCGACAAACCGGCTCATGTGGGTCCCCTTGAACCGGTGCGGCAGATCGACGTACATGTTGACCCGCGCCAGCGTCTGCTGGGTCGCGCTCGCCCGGTCGAGGACGATGATCGGATAGGAAAGTGACTTGACGCCCACCTTGCGGATGTTGATCCGTCTGGAATCGTGGCGGCTCTGGATGTCTTTCATGGGTGGGCGAGTTGACGGGGGTGCGGCGGCATCCGGCGCCGCAGGGCTCTCAGCCGCCGGACGCCGGCCGGATCAGCCGAGATATTTGCGGACCGTGGCCTTGAGTTCGTCCATGTTGGCCGACTTGACCACGTAGGCCTCGGAGGCCCAGCTACCGAAGTCCTGCTTGTATTCCTGGTAGGCCGAGTTGAGGATGATGGGCAGCGTCGCCCGCATCTCTTTCATCTGCCGCAACACCTCGATGCCGTTCATGCCCGGCATGTTGATGTCCAGCAGCACCAGATCGGGCGGGTTTTCCCGGAATTTTTCCAGGGCCTCGGCGCCGTTGCGGGCCGAATCCACGATATAGCCCTCTTCCTCGAACTCCTCCCGGTAGAGCAACTGGATGCTTTCCTCGTCGTCGACCAGCAGGATGCGTTTCTTTTCCACGATTCTCTCCTACAGTTTCACCTCGCGAAGATAGCGGCACGTCTCTTCAGGCGGCATGGGATTGATGTAGAAGCCGGTTCCCCACTCGAACCCGGCAATGGAGGTCAGTTTGGGCACGATCTCGAAATGCCAGTGGTAATGTTCCAGCGGACCGGAGCGCAGGGGCTGGGTGTGGAGCACGAAATTATAGGGGACATGCGGAATGCAGGTATCGAGCCGGCGCAGGGTTTCGGAAAATATTTCGGCCAGCGCGATCAGCGAGGTGTCATCCTGTTCGATATAGGAGGAATTGTGCCGCTTGGGCATGACCCACATCTCGAACGGCGAGCGCGGAGCAAAGGGGGTCAAGGTGACGAACTGGTCGTTCTCGCAGACCAGGCGGACCTTCTGCTGGAGTTCCTGGCGGATGATGTCGCAGAAAATGCAGCGGTCCTTGTATTTGAAATAGGAGAGGCTGCCGTCGAGTTCGGAGGTCACCATCCGGGGCAGGATGGGTAGCGCCACCAGTTGGGAGTGGGAGTGTTCGAGCGAGGCGCCGGCGGCCTTGCCGAAATTCTTGAACACCACCACGTAGTTGAAGCGGTGGTCCTTGGCCAGGTCGCGGATGCGCTCGCGGAAGGCCTGGAAGGTGAGCAGCATCTGATGCGGCGGCAAGTGGGAGAACCGGTCCTGATGGTTCGGGCTTTCGATGATCACCTCGTGGGCGCCGATACCGTTCATCCGGTCGTAGAGTCCTTCTCCCTGCTTGTCGAGTTCCCCCTCGATGATCAGGGCCGGATATTTGTTGGGGACGACGCGCAGCTTCCAGCCGGGCGTGTTGGCATAGCCCCATTCCCGGCCATAGACCAGCACCTCGTCCGGGGTGGTTTTCTCGTTGCCGGGGCAGAGCGGGCAGAAGCCGCCCTTGACCTTGTATTCCTCGACCAGGAAATCGGTCGGCCGCTTGCCCCGCTCCTGGGCAATGATGATCCAGCGGCCGAGAATCGGATCTTTTCGCAATTCAGGCATGCACGCGCCTATCGTCTAGCGTCCCTGTTCCTTTTCCCGCTGCTCCTGCCGGGACTTGCAGTCGATGCAGAATTTGGCCACCGGCCGGGCCTGGAGCCGCTTGATGGCGATATCGCAGCCGCAACCGGCACAGACGCCGTAGGTGCCGTCCTCGATCCGCGCCAGGGCCTCCTCGATCTTGTCCATCAGTTTCCGTTCCCGGCCGCGAATCCGCAACTCGAAGCTGCGGTCCGACTCCATGCTGGCCCGGTCGTTGGGGTCGGGGATGTTGCCGGAAGAATTGGTCATCTCGCTCAGGGTCTGTTCGACATCGGTGGCGATTTCCGTCTTCATCGCTTCAAGCTGCTCTTTGAACCGCAACAAATCCTGTTCATCCATCGTTATTCTCCAACAAGGTGGTTCTCGTTTTCTCCATCACTATAGCATGCGGTGGATGGCCTGACAAACAGTCCGCTCTTGCCGCCGCTTTTGCGCAGCAGCCGGATGTCCGACACCACCATGGTCTTGTCGACGGCCTTGCACATGTCGTAGATGGTCAGGGCCGCGACCGACACCGCCGTCAGGGCCTCCATCTCCACCCCGGTCCGGCCGGTGATCGTCACCGTTGCCGTGATCCCGATGGCGCAACGGGCATCGTCGAAGGAAAAGTCGATATCCACTCCGGTGATCGCCAGGGGATGACACAGGGGAATCAACTGGTCCACTTTCTTGGCCGCCATGATGCCGGCGATCCGGGCCACGCCGAGCACGTCGCCTTTCTTGACCGTTCCCTGGCGGACCATGCCGTACGCCTGCGCGGACATGGCAATCGTGCCGGCCGCGGTCGCCTGCCGAGCGGTTTCGCCCTTGGCGCCGACATCGACCATGCGGGCATTGCCGCTGGCATCGAAGTGGGTGAATTGCTCAGGCATTGGCTACCTTTTCCTGGTCGCCGCTTTTTTTCTTCTGCTTGCCGAGATTGCCATGGAAGAGTCTGGAGAAAAATCCCTCTTCTTCCTGTTCCTTGCTGAAGTCCTCGAACTCGCGGAGCAACTGCTTCTGTTCCTTGGTCAGCTTGGTGGGGGTCTGGACCTGGATCTCGACCACCATGTCGCCCCGGCCGCCGCCGCGCAGGCTGGGCACGCCTTCGCCCCGCAGAACGAACCGCTCACCGGACTGGGAGCCGGCGGGGATCTTCAGCTTGGTTGTGCCGTGAATGGTGGGGACATCGGCCTCGCAGCCGAGGGCGGCCCGCACCATCGACACCGGCAGCCGGAGATAGATGGTCTGCCCATCCCTTTGAAAATGCTCGTGTTCGTCGACATGGATGACCACGTACAGATCGCCGGACGGTCCGCCGCGGCGGCCGCCCTCACCCTCGCCGGCCAACCGCATCCGCGAACCGGTATCCACGCCGGCCGGAATGCGGATGCTGACCTTCTTGCTCCGGTTGACCAGGCCCTCGCCCTGGCAGTCGGTGCAAGGGTCGGTGATCACCTGGCCCGCGCCATGGCAGCGCGGACAGGTGGTGGTGACCTGAAAAAAGCCCTGGGAACGGACGACCTGGCCGCGGCCCTGGCACATCGGACAGACCTGCGGCCGATGTCCCGGCCGGGCTCCAGATCCTTCGCAGGTCCAACAGGTTTCCCGCTTGGTGACCTCGACCTGGCGGTTGACGCCATGCACCGCCTCCATGAAGGAAATGCGGATGTCGTAGCGCAGGTCCTCGCCCTGGACCGGGGCATTGGGGTCGCGCCGCCGAGCCCGGCCGCCGCCGAACCCGAACAGGTCGCCGAACAGGTCGTTGATGTGCGAAAAAATATCCTCGCTGCTCCCCGGTCCGCTGTAGCCGCTGCTGCGCAGTCCTTCCTTGCCGTAGGTATCGTAGATCCGCCGCTTCTGCGCATCGCTCAGCACTTCGTACGCCTCGGCGGCCTCCTTGAATTTTTCCTCGGCCTCGGTGTCGCCCTGATTGCGGTCCGGGTGGTATTTCATGGCGAGCTTGCGGTAGGCCTTCTTGATGGCCTCGGCCGAAGCATCCTTGCTGACACCGAGTATCTCGTAATAGCTCTTGCTCATGGTCGGTCCCACATCCGGCTGCGGCTATTCCTCGGCGGCAGCCTCGTCGACGGCTGCCTCCGCCGCCTTCTCCGCCTTGCGCTGTTTGGGAAGTTCGTGGATGTTGTCAAAGGTCACCTTGCCGGCGGCGATCTCGCGGAGGGTCATGACAATCTCCTTGTTCTTGCCCGTCACCAGAAAGGGTTCACCCTTGCGGTGCTGCCGAATCCGCTCCACCGCCAGGTGGATCAGGGCAAACCGATTGTCGTCACCTACCTTTTTCAGGCAATCCTCAACAGTTATACGCGCCATGTTTTCTGCCTCCATGGAATAAAAATCCCGGAGGTCGTTTTTTCTCCGGGAAACTGAAACGCTCTGGAAGCCCGCTGTCGCCGTGCATACAGTGCCGGGACCGGCAGGTCTCCAAGTTGTTTTCTAATAAGCACGATCAGGAATTTGACAAGATCCGTTGTCAACAACCCTGCGGTATCACCCGGAAAAAGGATTGCGCAGCAGGAGGGTTTCCTCGCGGTCGGGGCCCACGGAAACAATCGCCGGGGCAACGCCGGTCAGGTCCTCCAGACGCTTGAGATAGTCCTTGGCCTGCGCCGGCAGGTCCTCGTAGGAGCGGATTCCGGGGAGTTCGGTGCCCCATCCGTCCATTTCCTCGTACACCGGCTCGGCCATCCGCGCCTTGCGGATATTGTCCGGCATGTAGCCGTACGGCACCCCTTCCACCCGATAGCCGGTGGCGATCTTCAGTTTTTTCAGGCCGGAAAGGACATCGAGCTTGGTCACGGCGAATCCGGTCAGACCGTTGAGCCTGACGGCGTCATTGGCCACCACTGCGTCGAACCAGCCACACCGGCGGCGGCGGCCGGTGGTCGCGCCGTATTCGTGCCCCTTTTGCTGGAGGATGTCGCCGATACCATCGCCTTCCGGCAGCTCGGTGGGGAACGGCCCCTCGCCCACCCGGGTGGTGTAGGCCTTGAGAATGCCGATCACCTCGTCGATATGGACCGGTCCGAACCCGGAGCCGATGCAGGCGTTGCCGGCGATGGTATTGGAGGAGGTGACAAAGGGGTAGGTGCCGTGGTCGATGTCGAGTTGGGTGCCCTGCGCGCCTTCGAACAGAATGTTTTTGCCCGCCTTGCGCGCCTGATCCAGCGCCACCGACACATTGCCGATAAAAGGTGACAACTGGGCGGCATGGGCCTCGAACTGGTCGAGGATGGCGGCATAGTCCAGCGGCTGCGCCCCGAACTGCCGGGTGAGGATGAAATTCTTGTCCTCCACCGCGGCCTGGAGCTTGTCGGTGAACAGGCTCATGTCGAGCAGGTCGCCGACCTTCATGCCGACCCGCCCGACCTTGTCCATGTAGCAGGGGCCGATGCCCCGGCCGGTGGTGCCGATCTTCTTGCCCTTGGCCAGGGCGTTCTCGCGGGCCACATCCAGGCACTGATGATAGGGCATGATCAGGTGGGCGTTCGCGCTGATCAAAAGCTGCCTGGGCGTGACGGCCATGCCCTTTTCGGCCAGGTTGGCCATTTCCTTGAGCAGCACGCCGGGATCGATGATCACCCCGTTGCCGATGACGCAGGTCTTGTCCTTGTACAGAATCCCGGAGGGGATGATATGAAAGATGTACTGTTTCCCATCCACAACCAGGGTATGGCCGGCATTGTTTCCGCCCTGGAACCGGACGACGAAATCCGCATACCGGGTCAGGAGATCGACGATTTTGCCTTTGCCTTCATCACCCCACTGGGTGCCGACCACCACCACACTGGCCATGTTTTCTCCACATATTGAATAGATACGAGCGATCAACGCCCCGCGGCAACGCCCTGCCGGCGCTGGTCGACGGCGTCGAACCCCAACCAAACCTTGTTTATCTAGCAGATAAAGTGTGAAAAGTCAAACAGGAGAAAAAAGGGGCCGCAGGGCAAGAAAAACCGTATTCCGGCACAATACGGCATAAATAAAAAAGCCTTCCGGTCCGCCCAGCAGAGCGCGGACGGACCGGAAGGCGGCAGACAGGGAAGACCGGAACGGCTCAGTTATACGAGGTTTTCAGCACCATGTCCTTGCGGGACGCAGGATCGTACAACCCCTTTTCCTCGCCTTTTTTGAACCACTCCTGTTTCAGGGTGTTGAGGAAGGTCTTTTTCTCCTCGACCAGCTTGGCGTAATCCAGGCCGACCAGGGCCTGCGCCTTCTCCTTGGTGGAAAAATCCGGAGCGGTGAAATCGGCGGCATTGTATCTGGCCAGAACGGTGCGCAGTTTCAGCCGGGCATCCTGGCCCTTGTTGATGGCTCCGGCCAGGACCCGCAGGGTTTCCTCCGGCGCATGGAAAAAGGCGCCGTGGCCGGCAACGGCGTAATCCCAGCGCCACTGGCCGTGGCGGATGTCCTGCAGGGCCGGCGCCATTTCCTCCTCGGTCGCCCCGAGGCTCCAGGCCTTGGCCGCTTCCAGGTGGGCCCGGGCCAGGATGTCGGTGGCCAGCTTGGCCAGTTCCTCTTTACGTGCCAGCTTTTTCTCCACGGTCTCGCGGAATTCCTTCTCGGTGCCGTTATGGCAGTTGAGGCAGGTGTTGGCGATGTCGTCGAGCGGGCTGCCGACCTTGTGGCTCGAATACTTGACGCCGCCCTCCCGCACGTAGGACATGTGGCAGTCGGCGCAGGCCAGGCCGTTGCGGCTGTGGACGCCGGTGACAAAGGTTTCGTAGTCGGGATGCTGCGCCTTGAGCATCGGCGTTTTGCTCAGCGGGTGGGTCCAGTCGGAAAAGCCGTAGCTGTCGTAGTACTCTTCCATGTTCTCGGCCGACAAGCCTTTGTTCCAGGGGAAGGTGACCACTGCGGCGGTTTTCTTCTGCCCCTTGTCCTCCCACTCGGTCTTCTTGAAATAGTATTCGGCGTGGCATTGGGCGCAGACCAGGGAACGCATGTCTTGATGGGTGATGTCGGCGGTTTTCAGCCGGCCCTCGGCATCCAGGGCCCGCTTGAGGTAGTCGCGGCTCAGGGTCAGTTTCATGGTGGCGCTGTCGTGGCAGTCGCCGCAGCCGATGGGGTTGACCACCTCGTCGCCGTACTTGGCCCAGGTGCCGGTGAAAAACTCCTTCTCGCCGTCCCGCTTGATCAGCCGGGGCACGTCCGGAGACTTGCAGGTCCAGCAGGCCGTCGCCAGGGGGCCGGTCTTGTTGTCCACCGGCGCACCGGTACGCAGGGTGTTGAGGTTGTCCTCCAGGGCGTAATAGTGGCCCCGCGGCTTGTTGTAATCCTTGGCGAACGGATAACCCGCCCACAGAATCACCATGGCCGGGTCCTGCTTGAGGACATCGGTGATCTCGTCGCTCTTTCTCGTCTGCATGAAGGTGTCGTACTGCCGGGGATAGTGTTTGCCCCACTCGGAGGACCGGGTCTCGCCCTCCTTGATGGCCGGGACGGCGTTCATGACCTGCTGCTCGGCCTTGTTCTCCCGGATGGAAAGGGTCAGCAGCACCATCGGGACCGTGGCGAGCGCACAGAGCGTGAAAACGACGGATGATTTCTTCATACACATTCTCCTGGTTGAGATCCTTACAACACCTTGACCGTAAAATTATTCTGCGTTGCCGACAGGTTGCGCATGGTGCCGTGGGGGAGGCCCCGGTGGCATTCCCAGCAGCGGCGCCCCATCTGCACGGCGTTGTCGGCCACCCGTTCATAGAGCGTGCTGTTGGCCGTCATCTGGGAAACCACCTCCCGGTGGCAGGCGATGCAGTTGTCCTGGATCCGCCGGGCGGCATCGGTGCTGATGCGCAGGTTGGCACCATAGGTCTTGAACGTCATGGCCACGGAATGATGGTAGCCGTCCCGCGCCTTGGCCAGCATTTTGTTCACGAACGAGTCGCGCGGCAGATGGCAGTCCACGCAGGTGGCCCGGTTCCGATGGGAACTGTGCTGCCAGGTGACATAGTGGGTGGTCATGGTGTGGCAGTTGACGCAGACCTTGGGATCGCTCGACAGGTAGGACAGCATCCCGGACTCGTGGACCAGGTTGGCGAACACGCCCAGGGTCACGATCACGGCGAGAACGGCGGCATATTTCATCATAGGCAGCTCTGTTGCCCCTTCTTGCTTGTTGGATTGCACGGCGTCGCCGCTGCCGGCATGCGACCGGACCGCGCGCGCTGCCCCCTCTTCAGGCACCAGCTTCGAAGCAAACGGCATACCAGGCCGGACAATGCGGCAACTTCAACCCCATGCGACCCCGCGGCCACGGCATGTGCTACGATTCGGTAACATCAACGCCCGCAGACCGTTTCCTTTTCGTAACATTCACCGGTCCCGCGCCAATCCCCGGTGCATTGACGGTGCTTCCTTGCGGCGACCGTGGTACAGTGGGTCCGACCATGCGGAATGCTGTGTTTCCGTGTTTCCTCCTTGCACTGAAAAACCGATGCCAGACGTCTTCACTTCACGGCGCATGCAGCGCGAAGCCCGAACCGTGGAAGCACTGATCCGCCGGTACTGCCGGGATCACCACAACAGCGCACCGGAACTGTGCGAGGATTGCCGTCAGCTCCTCGCCTATGCCCGAAAACGGCTGCATCATTGCCCCTTCCAGGACCGCAAGCCCACCTGCGGCAAATGCCCCATTCACTGCTACGCCCCCGGCAAGCGCGAACAGATCCGCGCGGTGATGCGGTACAGCGGCCGTCGCCTGCTCCTGTCCCATCCCGTGCTCGCCCTCCTCCACCTGCTCGACGGCCTCCGCAAGCCGCCCTCCGGCAAGGCATCCGGCCCCGCTTGACACCTCGGGTCAAATCCCGTAGACTTGATGATTTGCAGCGGCTTGTCAGCCATTCCCGCCAAACTTCTCCCTGGTGTTCGCCATGTTCGGAATAGGCCTCCCGGAAATAATCGTCATCCTTGCAGTGGCCCTGATCGTGGTCGGGCCGGACAAACTGCCCGGTCTGGCCCGTTCGTTGGCAAAGGGACTGATGGAGATGAAGAAAACGCTCAACCAGGTCAAGGAAAGCCTGACCGAGGAAGACGAAACCCTTAAAACCGTGCAGCGCGACCTGCGCACGACCGCCGACGATCTGCGCACCAGACTGATCGACACCGATCTCTCGGAGTGGAAACCGGCCGCCGGACCGGACGCGCGGAGCGGCCGGGATCAGGAGCCGGTCATCGACGTGGAACCCGAGGAACGGGCCATCGAGGCCGAACTGCGCCACCAGGACGCCCCTGCGGACGAGACCGCCGCTCCTGACCGGCAGGCGGCGCAAGCCCCGCCGCCCGAGACGGCCGCCACTTTCCGAAAATCGGCCGGGGACAGCACGCAGGCGCCATGATCGAGGCCCTGGAACATCTGCGACCCCATCAGGATGAGTTGCGCAAGCGGCTCATCCGCTGCTGTGTCGCGATCCTGCTGACCAGCACCGTCGCCTATCTCTGCAAGGATGAGATCGCGGCCTGGTGCATGCGGCCCCTCTACCTCGCCTACCCGCAGTTGGGCAAGCTGGTCTACACCAAGCTCACCGATGCCTTTCTCAGCTATCTCAAGCTCTCCCTGCTGGTCGGCCTGGTCACCGCCTTTCCCTTTCTGCTCTATCAGGCCTGGCTCTTTGTCGCCCCGGGGCTCCTCGACCGCGAAAAACGAACGGTGCGCACCATTGTCCTCTGGGCCACGCTGCTGTTCGCCGCGGGCGCGGCCTTCGCCTTCTTCGTCGCCCTGCCCCGCATGCTCCATTATTTCATGAGCTATGCCTCGCCCTCCCTGCAGCCGATGATCAAGCTCGGCCTGTACCTCACCTTCACCGCCCGCATGGTGCTGGCCTTCGGCATCGCCTTCGAGATTCCCTTCCTCATGGTGATGGCGACCCGCGCCGGCCTGATCAGGAGCGATCATTTCAGCCAAAAGCGCATCCCCTTCTACCTTGCCATCGCGGTCCTCGCTTTCCTCCTGACAACCGGCGAGCCCACCGCCACCGTGCTGCTCTCCCTGCCGCTGTTTGCCCTGTACGAAGCCGGCATCGTGGCCTGCCGCGTCTTCGGCGGCGGGAAGAAAACCGGCGCGAACGACCGTGCGACCGCCGCCTAGGGCGGACCCGCCGTGTCCCTGCCCCATGCCCGCCGCTCCTTTTCCGCCATGACCGCGTCCACCCGCCCGACACCCGCGGCCGAAACCGCCCGGCGTGAGCCGCTGCTCGGCTGGCTGGCCGTTTTCGGTTCAGCGGGCTGCTTCTACCTGGCCACCGTCATCATCAGTTGGGGCCAGGCGTACGTGGACATCAGCGCCGCCTTCTACACCTTTGCCCGTTTTGTCCTCGGGTTCGCCATTGTCAGCGTGTCCATGGCGCTCAAGGGGCACCGCCCCGACTGCACCCGCGTCCACTACATCGTCGGCCGGACGGTGACCAATGCCCTGGCCGTGTTCTGCTTTTACAAGGCGGTCGATGTCTCGACCGTGGCCAGCGCCAACATCCTCAACATGACCTATCCCCTGTTCGTCACCGCCTTTTCCTGGTTCGCGCTCCGCGACCAACGCGATGCCGTCGCCCTGGGCATCGTCGGCCTCGCCTCGCTGGGCGTCTGGCTGATCCTCGCCCCCGGCGGGACGCCGTCGCCGGCAACCGGCAACCAATGGTGGGGCCTGCTGTCCGGCTTCTTTGCCGGCTTCTCCATCATCTATCTGAACCTCAGCCGTCAATTCCACGATTCGCAGACCATCCTCTTCTACATGTTCGGGCCGGGGGCCCTGCTGATGCTGCCCCTGCTCCACGACGCCCTCTTTCTCCCGAATCCGCTTGAATGGGGCTTTCTGCTCGCCTGTTCGGCGGTGGGCGTGCTCGGCCAGTATCTGCTCACCTATGGATTTCTCTATGTGACAGCGGTGGAGGGCGCGGTCGTCTCCTCGAGCCGCATTCTTCTCGCCGCCCTGCTCGGACCGTGGCTGGTCGCCGACCCGCCCCTGACCGCCACCGGTTGGCTGGGCGCCCTCATTCTCTTTGCCGCCAACGTCGCCCTGGCGATCCGCAAGACCGGGTAGTCCGCTTTCCCGGGTTCCCCATCCCATCCTCCATCTTATCATTCTTTTTTTCCTCTCCCTGTCGGCGGCCGCAGACATTTTCCCTTTTCAACCTTGACATGCCCCAGGCGTTTCCCGATAATCCGTTACAAGCGTATTTTTCTCTTTCATCCTTTCACCTTTTTATTCATCTCACCGGGATTGCAGCATGAAAAACATCAGAATCGGGATCAAAATGCTTGGCGGCTTCCTGCTTTCCGCTCTCCTCATTCTCGTGGTCGGGCTTCTGTCCATCCTCCAGCAGGGGGAACTCGCCCATGAATCGGACCAACTCGGCAACGAAGGACTGCCGGCCGTGGAAAGCATTCTTGTCGTCAAGAGCGAGGCGGCCTCCATCGCCGCCCTGATGCGCACCCTGCTGACTCCCTACGCCACCAGGGAACAACGTGAATTCTCGCACAAACAGCTTCTCGAATCGCGCAAGGTCTATGGCGCCGCCAGGGAAAAATTCGCCGGCCTGCCGATCATGAACACCATCAAGACCGAGTGGCAGGATTTCAATACCCACATCACCAAATGGGCCGAAGCCAACAACCAGGCGGTCGAGCTGTCCAAGGAACTGATCGCCATGGACATGACCCAGCCCGACATCATGCGGGAGCATATTTCCTCGTTTGAAATCGGCCACAATGCCCTGCTCGCCAACATCGGCAAATTGATCCTGCTGAATATCCCGTTCGAGGGGGGCGTCAGCGATACCGATTGCGCCCTGGGCAAGTGGATGAAAAACATGGACACCACCAACCCGGACATGGTGGCCCTGGCAAAGGAAATCAAACCGGTCCACGCCACATTGCATCAACTGGTGGGGGAAATCAAAACACTGGCGACCAGCGGTCAGTTCGGCCTGGCCAAGGAAATATATGAGAAGCAACTGATTCCCGTTTCCCAACAGGTCTTCGCCATGACCGGCAAGATGGGCAACATCGTCACCAGTGCCAACGAGAAATTCGTCAAGATGAACACCTTGCTGCTGCAACAAGGCGCCACCGAGCAGACCAACACCTTCGCCGCCATCGACAAGATGGTCCAGGCCGTCGAGAAAAATGCCGCCGCCAATGTCGAGGCGGCCCACAAGATCGCCGCCCGCGGCCGCCTGATCACCATCGTCTGCCTGGTGATCGGTGTCGCCATGGCGGTCTTCTCCGGCCTGCTCCTCACCCGCCTGATCACCAAGCCGCTGTTCAAGGGGGTCGATCTGGCCAAGGCCATGGCCGGAGGCGATCTGACCAAGACCATGGACGTCGACCAGAAGGACGAAATCGGCATCCTGGCCCGCTCGCTCAACGACATGGCGACCAACCTGCGGCGGATGTTCGGTGACATCAACAGCGGCGTGGTGCGGGTGGACGAATCCTCGACCCAGCTGGCCGCCATCGCCAATCAGATGGCCGCCGGCGCGGGATCGACCGCCAGCCGTTCCGGCCAGGTGGCCGCCGCCGCCGAGGAGATGAGCGCCAACCAGAATTCGATCGCCGCCGCCATGGAACAGGCCGCGGTCAATGTCAACATGGTGGCCGCCGCCGCCGAGGAAATGAACGCCACCATCAACGAAATCGCCAGCAATTCCGGCAAGGCCAAGGAAATCACTACCGTGGCGGTCCAGCAGTCGCGCAAGGCCTCCGAACGGGTCAACGAACTCGGCAAGGCCGCGGACGAAATCAACAAGGTCACCGAGGCCATCACCGAAATCTCCGAACAGACCAACCTGCTGGCCCTCAACGCCACCATCGAGGCGGCCAGGGCCGGCGAGGCGGGCAAGGGATTCGCCGTGGTCGCCAACGAGATCAAGGACCTGGCGCGGCAGACCGCCGCCGCCACCCTCGACATCAAGAACAAGATCGAGGGCGTGCAGGAGGCGACCGGCATCACGGTCAAGGAAATCAACGAGATCGGCCAGGTCATCGCCGATGTCGACAAGATCGTCGCCACCATTGCCGCGGCCGTGGAGGAACAGACCGCGACCACCAAGGAAATCGCCCAGAACGTGCACCAGGCTTCCCAGGGCATCAGCGAAGTCAACGGCAACGTGGCCCAGAGCACGACGGTGGCCGCAGAGATCGCCTCGGACATCGCCGCAGTCAACAACAGCGCCAACGAGATCAACCAGGCCAGTGGCCAGGTCAAGGTGAGCGCCGAAGAGCTGTCGACCATCGCCGACCGGCTCAAGGAGTTGATGGCCAAGTTCAGGACCTGATCAACACGCGCAGACAACGTGCAAGGGAAGAGGACCGCCACGGTCCTCTTCCCTTTTTTATTGATCGGAGGAATTGAGAATTGTCCGGGCCGCTTCAGGAAAGCGGGGCCACTTCCTGCTTGAGCAGGCAGCAGGAAATGCGGTGCATCGGCGTGCCGTCGGCACGGTAGCGGATGTTGTCGGGCTGGAGCAGTTTGTTCATGACGCAGCCCTCGGGGATGTTCAGGGGAAAGAACCGGTCCTCGGTGAGGCCGTCGCGGTACACGAGCCGGTTGTCCTCGATCAGGTAACTGTGGATGGGATGGTCTTCGCACAGCGGGCAGCGGTACACCCGGCCGTTGGGAAACACGAAAAAATTGTCGGCCACGATGCCGGCGCACTGGAAGGCCTCCTCCGCATCGAGATAGACCTTGGGATAGATCGCGTGGATGCCCAGGCGGGCCGCGGCCAGGGCCACCTCGGGCACCACCGCCAGCCACTCTTCGGGCGCCACCTGCCAGTTGTCCTGACCGACCGGCTTCTTCACCACCGGGTTGCCGCGCAGGCCGATCACCTGGATGAAGAAGCGGCGGATGCCCAGATCGGCCAGCAGGGCCGGCATGCGGTGCAAATGGCCGATGTTGAGATTGGAGACCGTATAGATCAGACTGGTGTTGAAGCCGGCGGCCACGGCCCGGCGGATGTTGTCGGTGCAGACCGCGAACACGCCCTCGCCCCGGATCGGGTCGTTGACCGCCGCCTCCGGGCCGTCGAGGCTGAAGCTGAGGTAATCCAGTTCCTGCGGCCCGATCCGGTCGAGCAGGTCGTGGAAGAGGTAGCCGTTGGTATCCACGGTCACCGCGTACCGCATCGACTTGGCCGCCCTGATGATGGCCGCCAACTCGGGATGCAAAGTGGGTTCGCCGCCCAGAAGAATGAGGTTGGTCTGCCGCTCGGGCCGGGCGAACAGCTTCAGCCACTGGCGGACGGTATCGAACCCCAGGGTGGCGGTCCCGTGCTGGGCGGGATTGATGTAGCAGTGGCGGCAGGCCAGGTTGCAGGCGGTGAGGATATGGAAGAAGATGTTGCGCTCGCCCTCCTGGAAGCCCACGGTCCGGGCGGCCGGTGCGGTGGTCATGGCTTCGCCTGGACGGTCTGGGCCATGGTGTAGCGGGCCAGCAGACTGTCCTGCCAGTAGGTACCGGTGCGGAAAAACTCCTGGAACAGATGCAGGCTCTCCTCGCGCAGCACCCGGTCGAGCAGGTGGACCCGCATCTGGGCGTACAGGGTGTTGAGCATGTACAGGGGCAGGTTGGCGCCGCCTCCCATCACATCCTCGTAGGCCCAGACAAAGGTGCGGATGCCGGACAGCAGCATGGTGGCGTAGCACATCAGGCAGGGTTCCAGGGTCGAATAGACCGTCACCGTGCCGAGGTCCAGATCCGGCCGTTCGGCAACCAGCCGCCGCAGGGCGATCACCTCGGCATGATCGATCTCGTTCCGCTGTCCCTCGGCGCTATTGCAGCGCCGCGCCCTGGCGACAATCCGCCCGTCGGCGACCATGACACAGCCGACCGGAAACTCGCCCCCGGCCAGGGCCTGGCGGGCTTCATCCAAGGCGGCGTGCATGAACTGTTCGTGTTCGCTCATCATGTGAACAAGGGTCCCAAAAGAGAAAAAATCGTGCTGACCTGATGGGTTCCAGCTATACCACGGGGCCGGGCGGCTGTCAAAACTAGAGCGTCCGGCCGAACCTGAGAATGTTCTTGCCGATGGCCACGCCGGTTTCCGGTTGCACCCAGTCATGGCCGCGGTCGGCAAAGGGCAGGTAGACCAGCCGGGTGCTCACCCCGGTCAGCCGGACTTGCGGCAGCATGGGAAAAATGCGGCGCGGGCTGGCCGAGCTGGCGGCCAGCATCAGCTTGACCGCCTGGCGGGCCTCCGAGGCCGGCAGGGTCGCCGGAAACAGGTTCGGCCGGACCCGACCCGGTACGGGCGCAAGCCGCCATTGCCCCAGGGTGGCCTGGCGGCCGGCCTGGAGGAAGATCTTCGGCCGCAGCCGCACCGCCGGAATCCACAGACTCATGGCCCGGTCCCGCCACTCCGGCCGGGGCAGAAAGGGCTGATTGCTGCGGACGACGAAATCGGCGAAGCTGCTGATGCGCAAGGCCGGAATCTGGGCGGTCATCTGCCAGAACGGCAGGAAGAGCGCGGTACTCTCCGTTGCCGGCTGCATCTGCCAGTCGACAGCGGCCAGTCCGTCCGGTCCCACGGCCCAGGCGCTGTCGCAGAGGGCGCAGGTCATCACCTCGCAGTCGCCGGCCCCCTCCAGCCCGGCGCCGCACTGCGGGCAGAGGGCCGACAGGAATCGAACCCGCCAGCTCTCGTCGAACCGCCGGCCGCTCAAGCCGTGCTCGCCGGTGCCGTCGAGTTCGAGCAGCCGCTCGCCGGTTACCCCGTCGTATACGCCCCGGTTCTTAGCCACCAGCGGCAGATAGATGTAACTGAGATGCTCGCCGATGTAGGCGCGGTGCTGAAACGGCTCGCACCCCAGGGGGGCGAGCCCGCCGACCATTGCCGCCTTCTCGACAATGGCGCTGGCCTTGAGAGTCTGGGGCAGGAAGAGATTGCCGTCCTCGGAGACGATTCGGCGCAGGCGCATGGCCTGGGGCCGGAGTCCCAGCGACGGCGGCAGACCGAGGGCCGGACTGGCCGCCTGGGTGGTGTCGATCACCCGGTGCTCGATGGTTTCTCCGCGCACCAGATAGATGGTCCCCTTGAACCGCAGATAGGGGGCGAGCAGCAGACCGGCCGAGGAAGCCCCGCCGGCCATGGGCAGGACATAGCGGCACGGACCGGCGCTCTGGAGCAGGCTCCTGGCGCCGCAATAGCCGCAGGCAAGGACATGGTCGGTTTCGACGAACTCGATCGCGGCGCCGCAGTGCGGGCAATCCTGCTCAACCCGGATGGCCATCGCTCTCCGCGCGCGCCGACGGTGCCGGGTTGGACGCCACCCCTACCCGAGCCGCTCGCCGCATTGGTTGCAGAACAGGGAGGCGGGCAGGTTGGCGGCGCGGCAATGCGGGCAGATCCGCTCGCGCACCTCTTCCTCCGCCGGATGACCGCAGAGCGGGCAGTATTTCACCCCCGGCATCAGGTTGTTGCCGCAGTTGGCACACTGCTGGTTGAGGATCTGCTGATGCCCGCAAAAGGGACAGAAACGGGCCGTGGCCGGGATCGGGTTGGCACATTCCCCACAGGCGACCTCCCGGCCCACTCCGTTGCCGGGGGAATCCGTCCGGAGGCCGGCAAACATGGTCGGCATCAGCATGCCCAGCCCCAAGCCCAGGCCGGCACCAGCCTCGCCGCCGGCGGTCGCCGCCTTTTCCATGGCCATGGCCGCCTTCATCCGCACGAACTTGTCCATGTCCCTGATCACGCCCAGTCGCGACCGGTCGTCGATGGCCTGCTGCACCTCGGCGGGCGGCGTGATCGAGGTCACGTACAGGGCGGCCAGGCCCAGGCCGAGCCGGGCGAAGTCCTGGCGCAGGCGCTGTGCCAGTCCCTCGGCGATATCGTCGAACCGGCCGGGCAGATCGAACAGCGAGGTGAGGTGTTCGCCCAGATAGTCGTTGAACCGGGAGACGATCATCTGGCGCAGGTAGTCCTCGACCTGCTCGGTGCTGTACCGGCCCATGGTGCCGGCCAGGGTGTTGATCAAAAGCAGCGGCTGGATCACCCGGATGCTGAACACGCCATGGGCGCGCAGGCGGACCAGGCCCAGCTCGGCGTCGCGGAAGGCCACCGGGTCGCGGGTTCCCCACTTGAGATCGGGGAAGGTCTTGAGGTTGATAAAAAATACCTCGGCCCGAAGGGGACTGATCATGCCCCAGGGCGCGGACAGGATCTTGGTCAGGATCGGGATGTTGCCGGTCTTGAGGGTGTGGCGGCCCGGCCCGTAGGCGTCGCAGGCCTTGCCTTTGTAAAACAGGACGGCGGCCTGGCTGTCGCGCACCGTCAACTGCGCCCCGTACTTGATTTCCCCCGACCCCTGCTCGGGCAGGCGGTGCAGCAGTTCCTGCCCGCTCTCGTCGAACCACTCCAGGGATTCCAGCAAAATGACGTTGTCCGCACCCATGAACCGCTCCTTGAAAAGATTGCCGTGACGACTGGGAGTATTATAGTGGCGGCTGGAACGCGAACCAAAGGAAAATCTCGCCTCCGGATACGGGCGATGACAGACGACGACGGCCAGCCGTGCTGCAACGGGATGCTCCTTTCCGATATGGCCCGGCCGTCACATCAACATCAGGAGAAGCAGCCATGATTCCCTTCGCAGAGCAGTGGACCGTGGAATCGGCCATGCGCATCGTGCAGCATCCGACCGTGGACAGCGAACTCTGGGCCTCGGCGGTGGAGTGGCTCCTGCTGCACGGGCCGCCGGAGATTCGTGAACTGCTGGCTCAGGCCAGCTGCCATGCCACCGGTGCCCAGTTCCCCGAACTCAAGCCGCGGCGTTTTGCCCCGGACGGCAGCCCCTGCTACGATCTTGCCGAACTGGCGCGATCCTTGGGCATCTCCGAGGAGGAGGCCAGAAAGCAGCTTCAGGAAAAGGAACGGCAGCACGGCGTCCGGCACGGCTTGAGCGAGGACGACACCACCGCCCTGCAATAGCCGACGCCCCGGCCCGCCGTCTACCAGCCCGAGGCCACGCTCCGGTAGGGGACGAGTTCGAACAGCCGCTTGTGCGGGTCGATCTGGATGTGGTAATAGCGGTCCTGCGGCATGTAGATGTAGGGAATCTCCTCTTCCTGGCGTGAGAGGAAACAGGAGAGAATCATGCGGTTCACCGCCCGGTGGCCGACGATCATGATGTTCTCGTCGTAGTTGTTGAGGAAAAACACCTTTTTCAGGCCGCGGTGCACCCGGTCTTCCATGGTCTTGTAGCCTTCGCCTTCGGGATAGACGTAGCGGTACTTGTTCGGGCCCCGCGCCCTGGCAACGTGCGGCATGTTCCGGCGGATCTCCTCGTAGGTCATGCCCTCGCAGATGCCGGCATGGATTTCGTTGAACTCCGGCAGGGCAATGATCGAGCAGGGGTCCTGGCGCTCGGCGATCGGCTCGGCGGTCTGCAGGGTCCTCTTGTAGTTGCTGGTGAAGATGATGGGGATGCGGATGGTGGCGAAATGCTCGGCCAGGGCCTTGGCCTGCTCCCGGCCCTTGTCGGTGAGATCGGAATCGCCGCCGATGCGGTCCTCGCGGTTGTAGTGGGTTTCGCCGTGGCGAACGAGGTAGAGGTTGCGCACCACCCTGGTGGTGATGATGTCGCGGATGCGGTCGTAATAGGGCAGCACATCGGTGATATGCTCCTGCAGGATGCAATTGTCGAATGAATCCACCAGAATGCGGTTTTGTTCGGTGTCGAGCGGCTCGTAGATCGACTCGTAGTAGGCGATCCGCCTGGTGAAGCTTTCCAGGGCCTTTTCCGGCGACAGGTGCCGGAATTCCTTCAACTTGGTCTTGCGCTCCAGGTTGGCCTCCAGGGCCTCTTCGTCGGCGTTGAGACACTCGATGCAGCAGAGCGGCAGGCCGGGGAAGGCGGCGGCAATGGCCTGCCGCCGCTCCCGGGTGACGTTGCTCGCGTCCATGATCGCCACCTCGCCGCCTTCGGCCAGAAAGGCCTGGGCCATCTCGATGTTCATCCGCGAAATCTGTTCGCGCAGCTCGCGGCCCCGGACATTGGTCGGCGCAAAAAAATCCGAGGCCGAGGTGTCGGCATCGGTGTCGAGCTTCCGGCGCAGCTCGCCGTTATTGAAGATGCGCACCCTGACCCCGTCCAGCTCCAGCGTGCGCCCCAGCTTGCGCGCCATGGTCGATTTGCCGCGCGCCGGCAGGCCCACCATCACGATGACCAGTTTCCGCTTCATGGCTCCTCCTCCCGGCGCGGCACCCGCCGGCAACAAGGGGTTGTCGGAATTTTCCAATTCTACGGAATCGGAAAAAAAAAGACAGGGAAAAATGAGGGGCGCAACGGCAGCGCCCGGCGCGGCAGTCGGCCGCTGGGAGTTCGTTAACCATCGGGACGGTTTGCCGATGGCCGCAATGTTACCGTAAGGTAGCAATCCAGCGGCGGCTATGGTACCGTGCGAACCTGCATGGGCGGCAACAAACGATCGGCTGCCCTCCCTCTTGAAGAGCCGCGCGAACGCCATGACGCTGAAGGGAAAGTTCATCCTCGCCGTCGTCACCATCCTGATCCTCTCCTCCGGGTCGCTGATCCTCTACACTGCCGACCTGCAGAACCGGCTGATCATCGGCCAGGCCGAGCAGCAGGCCCGCATGCTGTACAAACAGATCCTGCTCACCCGGCAATGGGTGGCCGACCATCAGGGGCTGTTTCTGGTGCGCTCGGCGACGACCCCGGCCAACGTCTATCTCCACGAACCGGTGATGACCACGGCATCCGGCCTGGTGCTGGTCAAGCGCAATCCGGCCATGGTCACCCGCGAACTCTCCGCATATGCCGCCAAAACCGGCATGGGCTGGTTCCGGGTGACCAGCTTGCAGCCGGTCAATCCCGACAACGCCCCCGACGCCTTCGAACAGGACAGCCTGCGCAGTTTCGCGCAGGGGGCCAACGAACAACTGGCCCTCGACCGCACGGCCGACGGCCGGGTGCTGCGGTACGCCGCGCCGCTGTTCACCGAGACCTCGTGCCTGACCTGCCACAGCGAGCACGGCTACCAGCCCGGCGACATCCGCGGCGCCCTGTCCATCACCATCCCGATTGCCTGGGCCGACGCCGTCATCGGCGCCAACAACCGCACCCTGCTTCTGTTGGGCCTACTCTCGGTTCTGGCGGCGGCGGCAGTCATGTTTGTGCTGTTCAACCGGCTGGTCGCCCGGCCGATCCACCAGCTCACCCAGGCCATGGCCGCCTTTCCCGAACGCCAGGCCGAATTCCTCGATCTACCCGCCACCGGGGACGAAATCGGCCGTCTCGGCACCAGCTTCCGGGGACTTTGCCAGCGATTGACCGCCTCCCAGCAGGCCCTGGCCACGGCCGGCGAGCAGGGATTCCGCGCCGAAAAACTGGCTCCTCGTCATTTGGTGTGGATTTGCTGTATATAGGGATCAAAGCCACACCAAATGACGAGGGATACCATGAACGGCAACGATATCATTGCGTTAGGCCTTGGGCTGCTGGCGCCTTGGGAGATTACCGGGCAAATGCTCGACACATCCAAGAGTCCTCACGAACTTCGATTAACGATAGCGGCTCAACGCGGCACGCTTTTCCCGTGCCCTGAGTGCGGGAAGCTCTGCCACGCCCATGATTTTAAGGAGATGACTTGGCGCCATCTCAATTTTTTTCAGCACCATTGCTACATTACCGCGTCGGTCCCTCGTGTTCGCTGCCCG
>NZ_JHZB01000016.1 GCF_000621145.1 Desulfobulbus elongatus DSM 2908 | reverse complement strand
AGGATAAACCGCTTCATAATTTCACCTGCCAAGTGAGTTTTTAGGACAGGCGGATATTGCAATATTTTTACTGAAATTTCAATATGTTGATTTTAACTTTGCGTTGATTTTGTAGATGTTTTTTCACTGAACTAGGGCGGTACCCTGAAGAATCTGTTTTAAATCCTTTGCCCCTATCGCTTCCGCAAATTCCAAAACTTCATTGCTCATTTGAGAACCTTATTTTGCAAATTTGATTGTTCCCATGTTCCAGCATGGGAACCAAGCCGTGTAAAGTGTGGGCACGGCTGTGTTATGCCCACCAGCAACTCGAATTTCTCTCTGATATTCTCCAAACTTGCACGAATTTCCATCTTCTGTCTCCCTGCGGGAGGGGCATTCTTTTCTTTGCGTGCCCAAAGAAAAGAATCAAAAGAAAGGGCAGCCCGACCGCTGAGACGACCCCGTTCGGCGAGGTCCGGAACCGGCGGGGCGAAAACTCGCTGCGCTCGGACAGTTCGCCCCTTCGCTCCGGTTCCGCACCCCGCCGTCCGGCTCAGCGGTAAGGGCACCCACCGTCCCCGAACAATCCTCTTTGCACACAAAAGAACGCTGGGCGGGGCGAGCGGCTTCTGCTGTTTCGCTCGTCGGCCGAATTTTGATCGTTCCCACGCTCCAGCGTGGGAACGAAACCCTGGACGCTCCCGCGTCCAATTTCGTTCAACACCCTGGATGAATAGAAAAAAGGACTGATTATCCGAGATAATTCTGTGCGCATGAAGAGTGCTCATTGTTCTGGCTGAGGCTGTGGCATACGCTTTTTTCGTTCATTTCAGACGCAGGAGCGTCTCAATGCGTTCCCAACCTGTTGACCTAACAGTCTAAAAGACTAATCAGCTAAAAACCCCTACTTCAACCCCTTAGCCCCGTCCTTGAGCACTTCGGTCAAATCTGCCCCTTCCAGCTTGGCACCCGTGAGGTCGGCCTTGATCAGGTTGGCGCCCTTGAGCTTGGCTCCGCGCAAATCGGCTCCGCGCAGGTCGGCGCCGGGCAGGTTGGCATAGGTCAGCACCGCTTCGCGCAGATCGGCCTTCTGCAGGTCGGCGCGGCGCAAGTTGGCCATGCTCAGGTTGGCACCATGCAGATCGGCCCCGTCTAGTTTGGCGTTGATCAAATCCGTCCGCCCGAGATCGGCCCCGGCGAGCTTGCAGCCCGGACAATCCCGGGCCATGTATTCGATGGTGACGCCAGTGTCCTTGCCGGTGTTGTCGGTGTGCGGACGATCTTCGATCAGGGCTGGTGGCTTTGCCTGCCGCGTCGGGGCATCGGGGGCCAGGTCCGGGCTCTGGCCGTTTTGCTCGTCCCGGACCTGCCGCCGCAGGCTCTTTTTTTTCCGCTCGCCGGTAGCGGCAAGCCCCTTGCTGTCGCCGGATTCCTGCTCGGCCGTATAGTGGAGCACCCCGTTGGCGGTGGCCAGCCGCACCTTGTCCCGGTCGCCGACGTGATAAACCGTGAAGCAGCGCAGATCGCCATACCACCATTTGTTCATGCGGAAACAGAGTTCGTCCTTGTCACTGACATCCCAACTGCCCCTGTCTTTTTCGGTGCCGGTGCCCCTGCCGAACACCTTGCCCGAGGGATCGAAGTAGAGCCGCACGTCCTCGTCAAAGGCGTGGAGGTACAGGGTGTTGCCCTGAACCAACTGCAGCACGTCGCGGCCGGCCACCTGCTCAGCACCCTGTTCCCTGACCAGCGAAGCCACCGTGGCGGGCCCGCAGCCCCAAAGCAGGGCGCAGCACAAAAGTCCAGGGAAAAGCAATAATCGCATGGAGGGCCTCTTTGTATCTTTTTTTAACGATAACAAAAAGTTACTTGAAAAGCGCTGGGGCGGTACGGCGATGGGGGCGAGCCGTATACTACACCACCCATCGCTTTTTGCATCTCTGTTTTGCGGGAATGGTTCTTAAAGAAAAGGGTCAGGAGACCGCCGGTCCGGGACGGTCATCGAGGTCGTCGAAATCGGTGCGATCGTCGAGCCGGATGTGAAACCGTTCCTGGATGCGGGAGAGCGGCACCAGATCGGCCTGGCGGTCCGAAGGGGTGAGGAAGGAGAGGAGCTTGGTGCGGAGCACGGTGGGGTTCATCTCGCCCTGGATGGCGAGAATGCCCTCCATGATGATCTTCTGGAGGAGCAGTTCCTGGTTGGTGCGCTCGCGCAGGTTGGCGGCAAAGGGGATGAAGAAGAAATTGGCGAAGATCAGGCCGTAAAGGATGGAGGTCAGGGCCAGGGGCACGGTCTTGAGGATGATGCCGGTGTCGTCGATGCCCGCCAGCATCGGAATGAGTCCGGCCACCGAGCCGACGATGCCGAAGGCCGGGCAGAAGTCGGCGATGGTCCGCAGTACCCGCTCGCTGTCCTCGCGCCGCAGCTTGAAGAAATACATCTCGGTGTTGAGGATGTCGCGGATCTGCTGCGGCTCGTAGTTGTCCACCAGGCAGCCCAGCCCCCGGCGGAGAAAAAGGATCGAGGTCTGGTCCTCGTCCTTTTGCAGGGAAAGGATGCCCTCCATCCGGGATTTGATCGCTAGGTTGATGAGGATGTCGACAATCTCGGCCTCGGATTTCAAGCGACTGCCATAGGAGGACCGGACGACCCGCAGCACGATGCGCAGCCGCTCCAGCTGAAAACTGAGCAGGGCGGCGGTGGCGCTGCCGCCGGCCACGATCATCAGGCTGGCGATGTTGAAGTAGAAGCTCAGATTGCCCTTGAAGAGGAAACCGCCCAGAAAAAGGAGGCCGCAAAGGGTGAGGCCGATGAGGTTGCGTCGTTGCATGGCGGAAGGACCAGGTTATTGAAGATTGGTGGGCGTGGCCGCTTCGACCTGCGGCAATTCCTTGGACAGGACGATCTCCACCCGCCGGTTGGCCTTGCGGTTTTCCTCGCTGGTGTTGGGCTGGATCGGCCTGAACGAGCTGTAGCCGGACACGCTGAACTGGGTGGCCGGCAGCCCGGTTTCCTCGATGAGGAAGCGGGCCACCCGACCGGCCCGTGCCAGCGACAGTTCCCAGTTGGAGGGAAAACGGGAGGTCTTCACCGGCCGGTCGTCGGTATGGCCGATCACGTTGATCATGTAGGGCGTTTTTTTGATGATCCCGGAGAGTTTTTTCAGCGAATCGATGGCGCTGCGGGTCAGTTCCGTCTGGCCGGAGTCGAAGAGCAGGTCACCGGTGAGGATGATGCGCATGGTCTTGTCGGGAATCAGTTCCACCGAGGCGAACCGCTCCAGTTGTTCGCTCTCCAGGGCGTGCTTGGACAGGTCGTAGATCTTGGTGATCACCTCTTCCCGCTGTTGCAGGTCGGTGGGTGGCGTCGGTGCCGTGGGTGCGGCCGTTGCTTCGACAGGGGAGGGAGACGGCTGTGGCTGCTGTCGGCCGACTTCCGGAATCGGGTCCAGCGGCTCGGGGGGCGGAGGGACCTCCGTCGCCTGGTGGCGGATGAGGACGTCCGCACCCGGCAATGCATCCTTCGGCAGCGCGGTTTCCTGCAATTTGTCCCCGGTTTTGAGGGAGATGTCCTGGGAAATGGGGTGGAAGATCAGCGAGGATGCGGTCGAGCCGGCATTGACCGGGATGGTTTCGTCGGCGACCTTGTTCGGCGCGCCGTGGGCGCGGATTTCCTGGTGGGTGTGCAGATGGGCGAAGAGGGTGAGAAAGAGGATGAACATGGTCATCATCAGATCCGACCAGGCGATGGACCAGTGGACCGGCCGGGGCGGGGTCCGCGAGCGGTAGAAGGAATCCTCGATCACGAAGACCGGTTGGGAGGACTGCCGCCATTCCGGCAGGAGGGCCGGCGGCAGGGGTGCGGGCCCAGGGGGCGCCGGCACGGCCGTTTTCTGCGCTTCGTCCGGTACGGGGGCGGTGCGGGGTGTCTCTTCCATACTCGTCTTTCGGCTGCCTTGAACCGGAACAAAAGGGAATTGCACGGTTTTTTTGGACGTGACCGCCGTATTGTAGCAGACTGCCGAAAAAAAGCCAGCGTTTGCCGTGCCTCTTCTTCCCGCCCGGCCAAGCGCTTTTTCAAAAAAAATCCCCTGCCGTCCATAAAGACGGCAGGGGAACGGAGGCCTTGCTGGAAGAAGGGTGAATCCTACTTTTCTTCTTCCTGGAGGGATTTGACCAGCAGCGTGCCGGCCAGGCCCAGGAGTCCGATCTCCTTGACCTGATTTTTGGCGGTGAGCGACATCCGGGTCAGGAGGCCGCGACGCAACGAAACCGTGGGCATCTCCTGCGGCGCCGCCTTCATCAGCAGTTCCATGTCGCCCTTCTTGCTGCCGTAGTACATGCCGTTGGGGCCGATCTGGACCGCCTTGGAGGTCAGGCCCACCGCGCCTTTCTTCACATACTGCGCCACTTCCGACTTGGGATCGTCGAGATCGCCGAAGATGCGGGCTCGGGCCAGGCAGGTCTGCACGCAGGCCGGTTCCAGCCCCTCGGCCACGCGCGGCATGCAGTAGGTGCACTTGTCCACCTTGCCGAGGCTGCCGTCGTCCTTGAGATCTTCGTCGACATAGCGGGCGCCGTAGGGGCAGGCATCGCGGCAGGCGCCGCAGCCGATGCACCGTTCGCGGTCGACCTGCACGGTGCCGTTGAACGGATCCTTCCAGGTGGCGGCCACTTCCATGGTCACGGTCTTGCCAGTCTTCTTGTCCTTGAAGGTGACGCTGACCTTCTCCGCCGGGCAGACCGGCACGCAGGACGGGGTTTTGCAGTGGTTGCACAGGCCGGGATAGTAGGTGGCGGCCATGCCGGTGGAGGTGATGGCCGGGCCCAGGCGATGCACCCAGTTGCGGTTGTATTGAGCGGGCACTTCCCACTCGGCCTTGCAGGCGATGACGCAGGCATGGCAGCCCACGCACCTGTCGACATCGATGATCATGCCATATTGCATAGGGACTCTCCTTCAGAGGTAAATCGTGTCTGACGAATGCGGGATGCGGCCCACGGTCAGCTGACTTTCACGAATTTGACGAAGTTGTTGCGCATGCCGTGGGCGCCGGTTTCCGGATCGACCGCCAGTTTGGTGATCAGGCTCTGGTCGTCGATGCCCTTGTCGTGGCCGATGGTCAGTTCCGGGTTCATCGAACCGAAGCCGTGGTACATGTAGACGCAATCCTGGCGGATGCCCGGCGTGACCTTGACCGTGGTGGTGGTGCGCGACGTGACGCCGTCCTGGTTGACCAGGGACACGGTGTCCCCTTCCTTGAGACCGAGCCTGGCGGCCAGTTTGTCGTTGACCCACACCGGGTTGTCGCTGTTCTCCGCCATCAGCCAGGCGTTGTTCTGGCTGCGGTTGAAGGTGTGGACCGGCGACCGGCCGTAGAGCAGGCGGTAATAGCCCTCGGGGGGACGCTCCACCGGGATGTAGGTGGGAATGCCGGGATAACCGTGGTCTTCCATCTCCTCGTTGTGAAAATGCACGGTCAGATCCATCTCGCCGTACGGATTCTTGCCGGGTTGGATGTGGATGCCGTCCTCGGCCTTGATCTTGTCGATGGACAACTGGACACCGGCCAGCACCTTGTTGACGCCTTCCTCCTGGGTCTGAATCGGGATCTTGTCGCCGTAGCCCATGCGCTTGGCGATCTCGTTGGTGATGTAGACGCTGTCCTTGCGTTCGAAACCGGGCGCCACCAGGGGCATGCGCGGGGCGATGTACTGGCGGTGCTCCTCGGCGAGATCCCACTGGGTGCCGGTCTTGACCAGGTCGTAGCGTTCCAGGTACGAGCAGTCGGGCAGGAGGATGTCGGCATACATGGTGATGTCGGTGGGCATGACATCGACGCACATGACGAAGTCCATCTGCTCCAGCATCTTGATCGTCTTTTCCTGGTTGGGGATGGTCTGGATCGGGTTCTGGCCCCAGATGACGCAACCCTTGATCGGATACGGCTTGCCGGTGATGGCGGTGTCGCGGATCAGGTCGGTGGGGGTGCCGGGGGGCGAGTAGTGATAGAGATCGGCCATCTCCCGCAGGCTCTCGTCATGGCTCTCGCCCTTGGGCCAGGAATACTTGCCCAATCCTTTCGGGCCGATGGGCTGGACGAAGCCGCCCTTGACCCCGAAGGCGCCGAGCAGGCCGGTGAGACAGGCCAGGGCGCGCTGGCGTTGGAAATCGTTGCCGTTCCAGGACACGTGCCGGCCGGGATGGATGGAGACGTTGGGCATGTTGGCGGCCAGCAGCTCGGCCACTTCCTTGATCTGGGCGGCGGGCACGTCGCATTCCTGGGCGGCCTTCTCCAGGGTCCACTGCTTGATGCCCTCGGCCATCTTGTCGAAGCCTTCGCCGTATTCCTCGACGAAATCGACGTTGAACTTCTTGTTCTGGATCAAATAATTCATGATCGCCAGCAAAAAGGCGGTGTCGGTCCCGGGGCGGATCTGCACCCAGATGTGCGATTTGGCCGCGGAAGCCGAATAGCGGGGATCGACCACGACCAGCTTGGCACCGTTTTCAAGCCCCTTGAGATACTGCTTGACGTGGGAAACATGGATGTTCTCACCGAAATGGCAGCCGATGAGGAAGATGACCTTGGCGTTGGCCATGTCGACATTCTCGTTGGGCGCCAGTTCGATGGTGGCCAGGTAGGCGGTGTCGCGGATGCCGCGGCACTGGAAGAACGAGGCCTCGGAGACGTTGTGGGTGCCCATGGTTTTTTCGAAGAACCCCATGGGATAGGTGGCGGTGGAACCGTGTGGAAACATGGCGATGCCCTTGGCGCCGTGTTGGTCGACAATGGCCTTCAGCTTGCTGCCGCAGGTGTCGAGGGCTTCTTTCCAGGAGATGCGCTGCCATTTGGGCGCGCCGCGCTTGCCCACGTTCTTCAGCGGGTATTTGAGGCGGTCCGGATCGTAGAGCAGCTTGACGCCGGCATTGCCGCGGGCGCAGATGGACACGCCGTTGTCGATGGATTTCGGGTTGCCTTCGAGCTTGACCAGCCGGCCATCGCGGATCTTGCCGACCAGTTGGCACCGCCAGAAACACATCTCGCACACCCCGCCGACCGCGGTTTGGGTATCCTTGAAGCTCCCTGGAGTGACCAGGGGGGTTTTGACAACTCCTGATTCCGCTTTTGCCGTCACTTTGGACAGCGGCACGGAAGCAGCGGCAATCGAGGCGGCCTTGAGGAAGGTCCGCCTGGTAAGGTTCATTGCCATTTACTGTTCCTCCTTGGTGAAGAAATCGATTAACTGTATCGACACCCGATAAAACGGATGTCGAGCTTCCTGCATGCTTTTTTCCTGAAATCGGACAAACCACGGCCGAAAGAGGGTTTGGAGAAAACGTTCTTCGTCGTCAAACCTGGCTTCACCGGCCAATGCAGCCAAAAATTCGAGTTCAAATCGGATATGATCCGCGGGTTCGGTCTCGTCGGTCAGATCGAACCCCCGCTCACGGTAGAAAGCCCTGGTCCGCTCGGTGGTCCGGCCGTACAGGGTGCCGTCGCCGTCGAGATAGATCGAGGCATAGGGGGGAATCGTGGTCCCGGGTGCGGCGGTGATGAACAGCCCGGTATACGCGGTGCGCAGATCGTCGAGCGGGTCGGGGGTCCACTCCCGCCATGCCCGCACTGCCGCAAGCTCGGACGGCCAATCGAGGGAGGCGAGCAGCGATTCAAAGGCATCGAAAAACGGTTCGGTGCAAAAGGCGGGGTCGGGATAGCGCATGGTCAGCGCCAGAAAGGAATAGAGAGAGCTGAGGGTGGCGGCTTCGGTCGCTGAGGCGTCGTCCTGGTCGCGGGATAAGCTGTGCACGGACATGGAACAATGTGGGGCCGGCAAATCGGGACGGACGATCAACGCGACCTTGGCTGGTGGTCAGGGAAATTGGTTGGGGAGGCTCCGCCGCGAAAGGCAACTGCACGCGAAAAGCCGCTTTTTCGCGGCTGACCTGCTTGACTCTCTCATGCCTCAATCTGCACACTGTAGCATACAATTTTTTTTTGTACAAGATCGTACAAGATGCCTGTACTTCCTGCTAAAGATTTCATCGCGGGCGGCCGATACGACGAAAAGGGAGAGGTGCCTGCTCACGGATGAGGGTCGGCGCCGCGTGTATCCCGTCACCATCGTCAATGAGAACCAGGGAAGGGAATCATGAAGATCGCACAATCAGCCATTCAGCTCGCCAGTTCACGAACCGCCGTCGAATATTCCGAACGCCAGGAGTCGCTCACCGTGTGGCGGCCCGGCAGGGAATCCGTCCGTGCCGAACGCCGGGACGGCTCGGACGATACCCTCAAACAGCAGGCCGAGCAGCTCGCCCAGGAGGCGGCCAAGGTGTCGCTGTCCGAAGCGGCCAAGCAGCAGCGGACCGCCGTGGTGCCGGCATCGTCCGGAACCGATGGCACGGGCGACCCGGACGAAATGATGACCGACCTGAACCTGCGCATCCTCAGAGCCCTGTTCGAACGGCTCACCGGCCGGAAATTCAGGTTGACCGAGGCGCCGCCGGCAGGGCAGGCCAGCCAGGAACAGGTACCGGTCCGGGAGGAACAAATCGGCCAGCTTGCCCCGGGCTGGGGCGTGCAGTACGAACGCCATGAAACCTACCACGAATCCGAGACCACCAGTTTCACGGCCCAGGGGGTGGTGGTGACCGCCGACGGCCAGCAGATCGAGATCGGCATCGAGCTGACCATGAGCCGGAGCTTCACCTCGACGCTGGACGAGAGCTTCCGGATTGGTGAGGCGGCGCTCAAGGATCCGCTGGTGATCAATTTTGACGGCACCGCCGCCCAGCTGACCCAGGAAACCTTCAGCTTCGACATTGATGCCGACGGGGTCGACAACCAGATCGCCTTTGTCGGTCCCGGTTCCGGCTTTCTGGCCCTGGATGCCAACAATGACGGCGTGATCAACAACGGCAACGAGCTGTTCGGCGCCAAAAGCGGCGACGGGTTCGGCGAGTTGGCCGCCTACGACAGCGACGGCAACGGCTGGATCGACGAGAACGATGCCATCTTCTCCCGCCTGCGGATCTGGGTGAAAAATGCCGCGGGCGAGGACAAATTGCTGACCCTGGCCGAACAGGGAGTCGGCGCCATCTCTCTTGGCCGGGTTGAGACCCCGTTCAGCGTCAAGGACAGCGACAACGCGCTGCAAGGGCAGGTCAGGGCCACCGGCCTGTTTCTGTTCGAGAAAGGTGGCGCGGGTACCATGCAGCAACTGGATCTGGTCGCCTGAACCGGGTTCCGCTCCCCATAGACGGCCGAAGACCGCCCCAAACCGGGCGGCTTGTCCCTTGACGGGCCGACTTTTCGCTGTTATAAGCCTAAATTCACGAATATTTATCGATTTTTCCTCCGAGGCCACAGTGGCCCGGTCGGGACGATCGAAGGGCAACGGCCGGGCGCAGCGGCAAGGAGAACGGGCATGGAGATCCAGATCCCCACGGGAGTCAGGGGCAAGGAAGAACAGATGGTTACCGCTGAGACGACCGCCGCCCGCTACGGCAGCGGCTTGGTCGAGGTGTTCGCGACCCCGGCCATGGTCGCCCTGATGGAGAAGACCTGCCTCACCTCGGTGCTCCCCTATCTACCCGAAGGGTTCGGTACGGTAGGCATCAAGGTGGATATCACTCACAGCAAGGCCACGCCGGTCGGCAGGCGGGTCACCTGCGAGTCGACCCTGGTCGAGGTCGACCGCCGCCGGCTGGTGTTCGAGGTGGCGGCCCATGACGAAAAGGGCGAGATCGGCCGGGGCCGGCACGAGCGCTTCGTCATCGATACCAAAAAGTTCATGGAGAAAGTGTAGGACACGGAGCGGTTGTCCGTCTGCCCGGTTCTCGGGGAGCAGACACCCGCGCAGGCGCCGCGACGTGCGCCGTGCCCGTCTTGGCCGTTTCTAGCGGAATCTACTCTGTCTTGTAACGGTTGAGCACGCCGTAGAGCATGTCGGGCAGGTCGTTTTTCTGGCGGGAGCTGCGCTGGATCTGCTTGAGGCACTTGTCGAAGGTGAGCGGTTCGCCGAGGAAGATGTGCCGGAGCAGGAGCGAAATCAGCCGGGTGATGGTGGTCAGGTTGGCGATGCGGGCCTGGAGTTCGTGGTCGCGGTCAAAGGCGGTCGAGGCGAAGATTTCCACCGGCTTGCCGTTGACCTCGCTCACCGAAAGGTACCATTTGTTGCGATCGCGGTCGATGGTCCGGTAGCGTTTGCCGTCAAGCACCTCCGGCAGTTCGGCCTCGCTTTCGATGGTCCGCGGGATCGCCTCGGGGAAGATCGGTTCGTTCTGATAGCGCAGCCAGAGTTGCCGCACCGCCTCGGGTTGTTCCTGCACGGCGCGGGCAAGGGCTTCGCAGGAGGGGCACAGTTCCTCGGCTGCGCCGGCTGGGGTTTCGTGCTGGTTGCAGATCACACAGAAAGAGGGGGTATGCTCGGCATTCACGGTGCAACTCCAGGTGGTTGAGGATCGATTCGGGCGGGGCCGCCGCTCCTGCCGGCCCGACGCCATATCCGGACAATACACCGACGGCAGAAAAAGACAAGCAGGGATGTCGGCCCGATTTGCCCCTCCTGAAAAGCGGGCCGCGCCGTCCCGAAATCCCCTGAAAACCTCCACTCCTCTTCCGGGCAGGCGCCGGCCCGGCCGCCTTTTCCCTTGCACTCTCAAGCGGGATTGGTACAATCTTTCACTTTGCAAACAATCCGGCTTCCCGGCCATTTTTCTTTTGCCCGATCAGGAACAACCATGGATTACAGGGAAACACTGAACCTGCCGCAGACCAAATTCAAGATGAAGGCCAACCTCACCCAGCGCGAGCCCATGGTACTCAAGCGCTGGGACAAGGAAAACCTGTACGGGCAGATTCAGGAAGCAGCCGCCGGCCGGCCGCTGTTCGTGCTCCACGACGGCCCGCCCTATGCCAACGGCAACATCCATATCGGCCATGCCCTGAACAAGATTTTGAAGGACATCATTCTCCGCTCCAGGCGGATGGCTGGATTCAACGCCCCCTACATCCCCGGCTGGGACTGCCACGGCCTGCCCATCGAGCACAATGTCGACTTGGAGCTGGGCGAGAAAAAACAGACCATCTCCACCCTGGGCAAACGCTCCGCCTGCCGCAGGTACGCCGAGAAATGGATCAAGAGCCAGCGCGAGCAGTTCAAGCGGCTGGGGGTCCTCGGCGACTGGGACAATCCCTACCTGACCATGAACTACCCTTACGAGGCGACCATCGCCAGGGAGTTCAACACGTTTCTCCTTTCCGGTGCGGTGGTCCGCTCGAAGAAACCGGTCTACTGGTGCGCCACCTGCGGCACGGCCCTGGCCGAGGCCGAGGTCGACTACGCCGATCACACCTCGCCCTCGGTCTACGTCAAGTTTCCGGTGATCGACGATCTCGGTTCAGTGGCGCCGGAGTTGGCCGGCCGCACGGTGTCGGTGCTCATCTGGACCACCACCCCCTGGACCCTGCCGGCCAACCTAGCCATCGCCTTCCATCCCAACTTCGAGTACGCGGCGGTGGCCGTCGGCGACGAGACCTGGATTCTGGCCAAGGAACTGGTGGCTTCCTGCATGGAGCAGTTCGGCATCGAACAGTACAGTATCATCGCCACCTTCTCCGCCGCGGCCCTGGAGGGTAAGCGCTGCCGCCATCCCTTCATGGAGCGCGATTCCCTGATGGTGCTGGCCGATTACGTCACCGCCGATGCGGGCACCGGCTGCGTCCACACCGCTCCCGGCCATGGCGCCGACGACTACCTCACCGGCCTGCGTTATGGCCTCGACATCCTGTCGCCGGTGGATGACGCCGGCTGTTACACCGCCGAAGCCGGCCGCTATCAGGGCGAGCGGGTTCCCCAGGTCAACCGGCGGATCATCGCCGACATGGCCGCCGAGGGTTCCCTGGTCAAGGAATCGTCGATCCGGCATAGTTACCCCCACTGCTGGCGCTGCAAGGAGCCGGTGATGTACCGCGCCACGGCCCAGTGGTTTATCGCCATGGACAATCTCGACCTGCGCGCCAGGGCCCTGGCCGCGATCGGCGAGGTCGCCTGGACCCCGGCCTGGGGCCAGCAGCGGATTTACGGCATGGTCGAGGCCCGGCCCGACTGGTGCCTGTCGCGCCAGCGTTCCTGGGGCGTGCCGGTGACCGTGCTCACCTGCACCGCCTGCGGCGAGATTCTGAAGAATCAGGCGGTCTGCGACCGGATCGACGAGTTGTTCCTGAAGGAAGGGGCCGATGCCTGGTTCAAGCACGAGGCCGTTGATTTCATTCCCGAGGGCGTGGCCTGCAACTGCGGCGGCCGCGAGTTCGCCAAGGAGTCGGACATCCTCGACGTCTGGTTCGATTCCGGGGTGAGCCACGCGGCGGTGGTCGAAGCGCGGCCCGAACTGCGGGCGCCGGCGGACCTTTATCTTGAGGGCAGCGACCAACACCGCGGCTGGTTCCAGTCCGCCCTGCTCACCGCCGTAGGCACCAGGGGCAGCGCCCCTTACCGTGGCGTGCTCACCCACGGCTACGTGGTCGACGGCCAGGGCAAGAAGATGTCCAAATCGGTGGGCAACGTGGTGGCACCCCAGGAGGTGATCGACAAGTACGGCGCCGAGGTGCTGCGATTGTGGGTGGCCAGCGAAAACTACCAGGACGACGTCAAGGTTTCGGACGAAATCTTAAAGCACGTCTCCGACGCCTACCGCAAGATGCGCAACACCCTGCGTTTTCTCTTGAGCAACCTCTACGACTTCAACCCGGCCACGGACAGTGTCGCCTCGGCGGACCTTCAGGAGATCGACCGCTGGGCCCTGGCCCGGTTCGCCGAACTGAGCGAGCGCGTCGTCCGGTCGTACGAGCGCTACGAGTTCCACGCCGTCTACCACGGCCTGCACAATTTCTGCGGCACCACCATCTCCAGCCTCTACATGGACGTGCTCAAGGACCGGCTCTACTGCTCGCTGCCCAACGGTCCGGAGCGCCGCGCCGCGCAGACGGTCATCCACCGGATTCTCGACGGACTGTTGCGGCTGATGGCGCCGATTCTCTGCTTCACCGCCGCCGAGGCCTGGGAGCATCTGCACCAACTGGCGGAGGACGCCCCGCTGGCGCGTTCCATCTTCTTCGCCGATTTCGCCGGGACCGACGACATCGGGCAAGATGCGGTCTTTGACGAGCGCTGGAACCGTCTGCTCGCCCTGCGCGGCGCCATTACCAAGGTGCTGGAAGGGGCGCGCCAGGACAAGACCATCGGGCTGGCCCTCGATGCCGAGGTGGTTGTGCGGGCAAACGGCGAGTGGGCGGGATTTGTGGCCGACAGCCTGGAGCGTCTGCGCGAGCTGTGCATCGTCTCCGGCCTGCGTCTGGCGGGCGAGGCAGACGGCGACCTGACCTTTGTCGAGGCGGAAGGATTGGCCGGCATCGGGATTGCGGTCGGGTCGGCGCCCGGAGCCAAATGCGAGCGTTGCTGGACCATCTCGCCCACGGTCGGCGAGGATGCGGCACATCCGGCGCTCTGCGCCCGTTGCGCTGCCGTGGTCCATCAATTGGCGGGCTGAGGCCGGGCCAATGGTGTTCTTTTTTGCCATCATTCTGGCGGTGGTGGGTATCGATCAGGCGAGCAAGGCCTGGATTCTACTCCATTTTGCCCTGTATGAGAGCAGGGAGGTCATTCCCGGCCTGTTCAACCTGACCCACCTGACCAACAACGGCGCCGCTTTCGGCATGCTCGCCGGCCAGCCGGCGGTGTGGCGGCAGGTTTTCTTCATTGCCGCCGCCTCCGTCGCCCTGGTGTTCATCTGGATAGCCCAGCGCAGCTTCGGTCGGCGCAGCCGGGTGTATGCCGCGGCCCTGGCCCTGATCGCGGGCGGGGCCATCGGCAACCTGATCGACCGGATCCGGTGGGGATTCGTGGTCGATTTTCTGGATTTTTACCTCGGCCAGTCGCACTGGCCGGCCTTCAACGTCGCCGACTCCGCGATCACCGTCGGCGTCACTCTGTTCATCGTGTACAATCTTGTGTTCGACCGGCAGTGAGCCGGCGAACAGACCATAATTGATCGTTTCGTATTTCCATGAAAAAGACAGCCATTCTCTTTCCGGGACAGGGGTCCCAATATATCGGCATGGGGCAGGCCTTCGTCGAGCGGGATCCGGAGGCCGTGGCCCTGATGGCTCTGGCCGAGCGCATCTCCGGTTTTCCGATCCGCAGCCTGTGCTTTCAGGGGCCTCTGGAGGACCTCACCCGGGTGCTCTATCTCCAGCCGGCCCTCACCGCGATCAACCTGATCTGCTGGCAGCAGTTGCTCAAAATGCTGCCCGGCTTCACGCCCGCCTTTTTCGCCGGCCACAGCCTCGGCGAGTATTCCGCCCTCCATGGGGCCGGGGTGCTTTCCCTGGAGGATACCCTGGCCCTGGTCACCAGGCGCGGCCAGTTGATGGAGCGGGAAGGGGCGGCGCATCCCGGCGGCATGCGCGCCGTGGTCGGCCTGGGCATCGACCGGGTCGAGGCGATCCTGGCCGGGTATGGCGGCCCCGGCGTGGCGGTGGTGGCCAACCACAATACCGCCTCCCAGATCGTCCTTTCGGGCGACGTCACCGGGCTCGATGCCGTGGGCGCGATCTGTGCGGCCCAGGGGGGCAAGGTCATCCCGCTCAACGTCAGCGTCGCCAACCACAGCCCGCTGGTGGCCGGCGCGGTGGACGATTTTGCCGCCTACATGGCGAACGTCGCCTTCCAGCCGCCCGAGGTGCCGGTGCTGTTCAACGTCACCGGTCAGGAGGAGCGCGATCCCGGCCGGATGAAGGCGATCATGGCCAAACAGATCGCCTCCCGGGTCCGCTGGCTGCCGATCGTCGAGCGGATGATCGCCGAGGGCGTCGAGGTGATGGTCGAGTTGGGTCCCAAGAACGTCCTCACCGGGATGATGCGGAAAATAGTGCCGAAAGACGCCGCCATCAGCTGCGTCCAGGCCGACACCCCCGAGGGGCTGGCCAGGGTGGCCGAGATGGTGGCCGGCTGATAACCGCCCGGACCACCATGGTTTCCTTCTTGCTTGACAAGCGAGGGTATGTCGGGTATGTATCCCAATTTTCCGTGCAGAGAGCCGGCAGGGCGGCCCGCCGAGGCTGCTGAACGGTCATCCGCCACGCCATTATCCCGTGTAGAGCCATGTTTGAGAATCTAACCGACCGTCTCGAAAGCGCGTTCAAGAAACTGCGCGGCCACGGCAGGCTGACTGAAGAGAACATTCAGGAGGCCATGGGCGAGGTGCGCACGGCGCTGCTCGAGGCGGATGTCAATTTCGGCGTTGTCAGGGAATTCATCGCCGCGGTCACGGCCAAGGCCATCGGCAAGGAAGTGCTGACCAGCCTTTCGCCCGGCCAGCAGGTGGTCAAGGTGGTGCACGACCACCTGGTCGAACTGCTCGGCAGCGAGGCCCAGCCGCTCAAGCTCGATGGCCAGCAGCCGGTGACCATTATGCTCGCCGGTCTCCAGGGCTCGGGCAAGACCACCACCGCCGCCAAGCTGGCGCGGCAGCTCAAGGAAAAAGGCCGCGCGCCCTTGCTGGTTCCGGCCGACGTCTACCGGCCCGCGGCCATCGAGCAGTTGCATGTCCTGGGCGGCCAGGTCGGCGTGCCGGTTTTCGGGTCCACCACCGAGCAGAAGCCGGTGGATATCGCCCGCCAGGCCTTTGTCGAGGCCAGCGCCGGCCCTTACGACACGGTGATCATCGACACCGCCGGCCGGCTCCACGTCGACGATGCCCTCATGGCCGAGTTGCGCGAGATCAGCCGGGTGGTGCCACTGTCTGAGGTGCTGTTCGTCGCCGATGCCATGACCGGCCAGGACGCGGTCACCGTGGCCGAAAAGTTCAACAGCGAACTCGAGATCACCGGCGTCATCCTCACCAAGATGGAGGGCGATGCCCGCGGCGGCGCGGCCCTGTCGGTGAAGAAGGTCACCGGCAAGCCGATCAAGTTCGTCGGCGTCGGCGAGTCGGTCGAGGCCCTAGAGGTCTTCCATCCCGACCGCGCCGCCTCCCGCATCCTCGGCATGGGCGACGTTCTGTCGCTGATCGAGAAGGCGGAGGCGGTTGTCGACCAGAAGAACGCCGAGCAACTGGCCCGCAAGATCCAGAAGAATGCCTTCACCCTGGAGGATTTCCTCGATCAGATCCAGCAGATCAAGAAAATGGGCAGCCTGGAGCAGATCATGGGCATGATCCCGGGGATCAACAAGCTCAAGCAGATCAAGGACGCGCCCAAGCCCGACCAGAAAGAACTGATCAAGACCGAGGCCATCATCCGCTCCATGACCCTGAAGGAGCGCCGCAACCACAGAATCATCGACGCCAGCCGGCGGCTGCGGATCGCCAAGGGGTCGGGGACGGCGGTGGCCGACGTGAACCGGGTGCTGAAAAGTTACGCCATGATGCTGAAAATGATGAAAAACATGAAAGGCAAGGGCATCATGGGCGGCGGCAAGCGCCGCAAGCTCCCCAAGGGGCTCATGCGGTAATACATACTCTTTATACGTCTTCAAAACGTCCGGCGGTCCGTGCCGCCGGGACGATATCCACCGGAGGATACCATGGCAGTTCGTATTCGTTTGACCAGAAAGGGCAGGAAGAAACAACCGTTTTACCGCATCGTCGTCGCCGACAGCGAGGCGCCGCGCGACGGCAAGTTCCTCGACATCGTCGGCACCTACGACCCGATGCAGAACCCGGCTGCCATCACCATCGACAATGAGAAGCTGGCCGACTGGATGAAGAAGGGCGCCAAGCCGACGGAAACCGTGGAGAGCCTGATCCGAAAGGTCGGCACCGGTGCGGCTGCCGCAGCATAAATGAAGGAACTGATGGCGTTTATCGCCGGTCGGCTGGTGGAGCATCCCGATCGGATCGAGGTGAACCTGCAGGAAGAGGGCGACACCGTCACCGTCGAATTGCGGGTGGCCCAGGAGGACCTGGGCAAGGTGATCGGCAAACAGGGGCGGACCGCCAGGGCGATGCGGGCGGTGCTGGCCGCCTCCATGGCCGGGGACGGCAAGCGCGCCCGGCTGGAAATCGTCGAGTAGCGGCCGTGCCGACCGGCGGGCGGAGTGGCGCGTTCATCCTGCTCGGCACGGTGGTCAGGCCGCACGGGATCCGGGGCGAATTGAAGATTCGTCCGCATACGGAGCAGCCGGCCAATCTCTGCCGGTACCGGCGAATGTATCTTGCCGCCGATGCGGACGGCGAGGTCATCGAATGTACGGATGTCCGGGCCCGGGTCAGCGGGCGACTGATCATCCTCAAGGTACCCGGATGCACGGACCGCAACCGGGCCGAGCAACTGGTGGGCTGGCATCTGTGGCTGGCGGCCTCGGACCTGCCGCCGGCCGGGCCCGACGAAGTGTATCTGCATACCCTGATGAACAAACGGGCCCGAACCGTGGACGGCCGGGTGCTCGGCACCATCAGGGAACTGCTCGGCGGCGGCCAGGAGCGGCTGGTCATCCGGGAGGGCGAGAATGAATACCTTGTGCCGGCGGTGCGGGCCTTCATTGCCGCCGTTGATGACGACGAGGTCGTGCTCGACCTGCCGCCCGGTCTGCTGGAAATGAACCGCTGAAGACGGGCGGACGGTTTGTGCTTTTTTCGATCCTGACCATTTTTCCCGATTTCTTTTCCTCCCCCCTGCAGGAAGGGATCGTGCGCCGGGCCCTGGGCGAGGGGAAGATTGAGGTCGGCATCCACAATATCCGGGATTACGCCCTGGACAGGCATCGCATGACCGACGACCGCCCCTTTGGCGGCGGCGAAGGCATGGTGATGAAACCGGAACCGCTGGCCGCCTGTGTGCGGGCGGCCGTTCGGCCCGACTGCTCCCGCCGGGTGATCCTGTTGTCACCCAAGGGCGAGCGGTTCAGCCAGGCGCAGGCGGAGCGGCTGGCGGGATACGAGCAGTTGCTTCTGATCTGTGGCCGCTACGAGGGCGTGGACGAGCGTTTCCGGGAGCGGTACGTCGATGAGGAGCTGTCCATCGGCGACTATATCCTGACCGGCGGCGAACTGGCCGCCCTGGTGGTGATCGACGCGGTCTGCCGCCTGCTGCCCGGCGTGCTCGGCTGCGAGGATTCGGCCGCCAACGACAGCTTCAGTCGCGGCCTGCTCAAGCATGCGCAGTACACGCGGCCGCGGGTGTTCGAGGAAATGGCGGTGCCCGAGGTGCTGCTCTCCGGCGATCATGCCGCCATCGATCGCCACCGGCTGGTCGAATCGGTCCGGCTGACCCTGGCGCGGCGGCCGGAATTGCTGGCTTCGGTGCGGTTTTCGCCGGTAGAAGAAAAAATATTGCGGCGCGAAGGGCTTTACGACCGGATAGAAGCCGTTGTCAAAGCGGAGCGGGTGCAGGGCGATGCGGGTTGATGTGGCGTTGGTGCACTATCCGGTGGTCAACCGTCATGGCGATACCATCGGCTCGGCGGTGACCAACCTCGACCTGCACGACATTGCCCGCGCCGGCAAAACCTACGGGGCCGGCACCTACTGGGTGATCACCCCGTTTGCGGAACAGCGGGAGTTGGCCGCACAGATCGTCGGCCACTGGACCCGGGGCTACGGCGGCAGCGTCAATCCGGACCGGGGCGATGCCCTGGCGCTCGTCACCGTGTGCGCCAGTTACGCCGAGGTCCTGGCCGGGGCCACGGAGAAATTCGGCGAGCGGCCGCTGGTGCTCGCCACCTGCGCCAAGGAGCAGGCCAACACCTTGGGATATGCCGAGGTGCGGGGCAGAATTCGCCGGGGAACGCCGGTGCTGCTGCTGTTCGGCACCGCCTGGGGCCTGAGCCCCGAGTTGCTCGCAACGGTGGATGGCGTGCTGCCGCCCTTGCGTGGCGCCACCGGCTTCAACCATCTGGCGGTCCGGTCGGCGGCGGCGATCATCCTCGATCGGCTGCTCGGCGAGCACGATGACGAATTGATGTAGACGATGACAACCTCGCACGTACGGTGCGGTAAGCGATAAGCAACAAGCAGGACACGGGGTGTGTGGAGGCATCCTTCGGCGGGCGCGACGTGTGCGTCCGACCGTAAAGCAACGAATATGGCGATGAATCTGTTGGACAAGATCGATCTGGAGCAAATGCGTTTCGATATTCCCGAGTTCCGCCCCGGCGATACCGTCAAGGTGCATATCCGGATCATCGAGGGCAACAAGGAGCGGGTCCAGGTGTTTCAGGGCGTGGTGATCAAGCGCAAGCGCGGTACCATGAACGCCACCTTCACGGTCCGGAAAATCTCCCACGGCGTCGGCGTGGAGAAGACCTTTGCCCTGCATTCGCCGCGGATCGAAAAGATCGAAACGGTGACCCTTGGCCGGGTGCGCCGTTCCCGTCTTTACTACCTGCGGGAGCGTCGCGGCAAGGCCGCCCGTATCCGCGAACGGGGCATCATCTGAAGGGTGCCTTCCCGTCCCGGTCAGGCCGGAGGGCGGGAGTTATCGATTGGCCGGGACTCTGTGGCGGCGACCGGGTCGGCTGCCGCCACAGAGCCCCGGTTCTCTGGCTGCGCCTTTTCCTTTTTCCTTCCCGCAGTGGCAATGCATGGCAATGGGCGTATGAACCCATGCGTTTCTTCTCTTTTCCCCAAGGTGTCCCCCGTGCCGGACGACACCTTTTCCGTTGAGCGTCAACTTTTCGGCCAAGGCGCGAGCCTGGTCGCCGGTCTCGACGAGGCCGGCCGCGGGCCGCTGGCCGGCCCGGTGGTGGCCGCCTGCGTGGTTCTGCCCCGGGACGGCGACCATCGGGTTTTCCGCGATTCCAAGCAACTGACCGCATCCCAGCGCGATCACCTGTTTGCGCTCCTTCGGCAAAACGGCGCCGTCATCGGCATCGGTATGGCCGGTCCGCGGGAGATAGAGGCGGTCAACATCCTCCAGGCCTCCCTGTTGGCGATGCGGCGGGCGCTCGCCGAATGCACCGCCGCCAATGGCGGCCGGGAACCGGACTTTTTGCTTGTCGACGGCCGCAACCGGGTGCCGGTCGCAGTCCCGCAGCTGACCCTGATCAAGGGCGAGTCGAAAAGCGCCTCCATCGCCGCCGCCTCGATCATTGCCAAGGTGACCAGGGACCGGCTGATGGCCGAGGCCCATGCGCGCTACCCGCACTACGGTTTCGACCGCCACCAGGGCTATCCGACCAAGGCGCACCGGCAGGCGATTGCCAGCCATGGCCCCTGCCCGCTGCATCGCCGCACGTTTCGGGGCGTGGCCGAATTCTTTTCGGAAGAGACCGGGGCGCCGTCGCCGGTGCCGCGCGGCCGGTGGTGAAAGCCTGACAGGGGAGAGGACGGTGGTGCTGCGCAAGAAAAAGGCGACCCTGCCCACGGGCCGCCTGGGCGAATCCCTGGCTGCCGAGTTCCTGACCAGGCGGCGCTACGTCATCGTTGCCAAGAACTACCGCAAACCCTACGGCGAGGTCGACATCATCGCCCGGGACGGCGACACCCTGGTCTTCGTGGAGGTCAAGACCCGGCAATCCCTGGAATTCGGTTCGGCCTTCGAGGCGGTGGACGGCCGCAAGCAGCGGCAGCTCTGCCGCATCGCCCAGGAATACCTCCAGAGCCACGGTTTGCTGGAAGCGCCCGCCCGGTTCGACGTGATCGCGGTCCGGCTGGATAATGACAACCGGCCGGTCGCCATCGATCACATTAAAAACGCTTTTGATTTTGCTCTTTAGGAGCGTGCCATGGACAACGCAGCAAGGAAAGACCGGGTCCCGGTGGCCGTCACCATGGGCTGTCCGGCGGGAATCGGTCCGGAAATCATCTGCCGGTTGTTCGGCCGGGACGATGGCCCCGCCTCGGGCCAGGCCATCGTGGTGGGGGATGCGGCGGTGCTGCGGCAGGCCGCCGACCGGCTCGGTTTGACCGTGTCCATCGAACCCTGGCGCCCCGGACAGCTTGCCGGCAAGGGGACCATTCCGGTGCTGCAGGCCGGACCACCCCGGACCGCCCCGGTTCACTGGGGCCAACCCGATGCGGCCACCGGCAGGGTCATGGGCCAATGCATCGAGGAGGCGGTTCGCCTGGTCGGCACAGGAGCGTGCAGTGCCATCGTCACCTGCCCGATCAGCAAGAAGAGCCTGCAGGCAGCGGGCTATCCCTATCTGGGGCACACGGAAATGCTGGCTGCCCTCACCGGCACCCCGCAGGTGCGGATGATGATGGCCGGGCCGAGGCTCAAGGTGGTGCTGGTCACCATCCATGTGCCGCTGCGCCGGGTGCCCGAGCTGCTGACGTCGGCGGAGATCGCCGACTGTATCGCCATGACCCGAACCGCCCTGCAACGCGATTTCGCCGTGGCCAGGCCCCGCATCGCGGTGGCCGGGCTGAACCCCCACGGCGGCGAGCATGGCCTGTTCGGCGACGAGGAAGCGCAGATCATCGCCCCGGCCCTGGCCGGCTTTGCCGCCGATGAGGTCAGCGGCCCCTGGCCGCCGGACACGGTGTTTCACCAGGCCGCCTCCGGCCGATACGACGCGGTGGTCGCCCTCTATCACGACCAGGGGCTGATCCCCTTCAAGCTCCTCCATTTCCAGGACGGCGTCAACGTCACCCTCGGCCTGCCGCTGGTCCGCACCTCGGTTGACCACGGCACCGCCTACGACATCGCCGGCAGGAATCTGGCCGATCCCTCGAGCCTGGCCGCGGCCCTGATCCTGGCGCAGACCATTGTCGCCAACCGGCGCCGGGGAGGTGCGGCATGAAGCCGGGTTTGCTGATCGCTTTCGAGGGCATCGACGGCACCGGCAAATCGACCCAGTTGCCCCTCTTGGCCGCCTATCTGCGCGACCGGGGATTGGCTGTGGTCGAAACCAGGGAACCGACGGACGGTCCCTATGGCCAGCAGATCCGCGCCCTGTACCGGAACCGGAAGCAGGCTTCGCCGGCGCAGGAACTGGAGCTGTTTCTCCTCGACCGCCGCCAGCACGTGGATGAGTGCATCCGGCCCGCCCTGGGCCGGGGCGCGATCGTGCTCACCGACCGCTACTACTTTTCCACCGCCGCCTACCAGGGTGCGGCGGGGTGCGATCCGGCCCGTATCTTCGCCTGCCATGAGTTCGCACCGGAGCCGGACCTGGTGCTCCTGCTCACCTTGCCGGTGGCGGAGGGTATCGCCCGGATCTGCGATCTGCGCGGCGAAACCCTCAACGATTTCGAGCAACGGGACCAGTTGGAAAAAGTGGCCGCACTCTTTGCATCCTTTCCCCACAGTTGTATAGTACGCATCCATGCCGCCCGGCCGGTGGCGGAGGTGCAGGCCTCCATCCGCGCGGCGGTCCAGCAACTGCTTGTGCGCAAAGGTGTGTGATGCTCCGGTTCATGCTTGCTTTCCCTCTTCGGCTGCTTGCCCTTCTGGGCTGCGTGGCCCTCCTGGCCGGCGGCTGCCAGCCCAAGGCCGAAACGGCTGCGCTGCAGGCCGCCCCCGGTGGCGGCAAGGCCGATCACGCCTGTTCCTACGCCTATTTCCTCTGGGGCCGGCATGCCGAATTGCTGCTCCGTTTCGAGGAAGCCCTGGAGTTCTACCAGAAGGCCCTGATCTGCGACGATCAGGCCGAGTTCGTCAGTGAAAAGGTCCCGATTCTGCTGCTGCGGCTGGAGCGGACCGACGAAGCCGCCCTCTGGCTGCACGACTATCTGGCCGCGCACCCGGACCGGACCGGCATGCGCATGCTTTACGCCAAGGTGCTGCTCAACCAGAAGAAGAACACCGAGGCCATGGCCCAATACCGGTTGATCAGCGAGCAGAACCCCGACGATCCTGCCATTCTGATGCTGCTGGCCGAAATGTACATGGGCGCCGGCCAGGCGGCCGCGGCCAGGCCGCTGCTGGAGCGGGTGCTGGCCCAGGACCCGTCTTCCTACCCCGGCCATATCCTCATGGCCCGTCTCTGCCAGATGGAGGAGCGGATCGACGAGGCGGTGGAGCACTACCTCAAGGCGCTGGAGCGGAACTGGTCCAGTGAATTGCATCTGGAACTGGGTGAGCTGTACATCAAGAACGGGCGATACGACGAGGCGGCCACCCTTTTTGAAACCGTGGTCGAGCGCGACGAACAGAACGAGGCGGCCCGGGTGGCCCTGATCCATGTCTATCTGCTCCAGAAAAAGGTCAATCAGGCCCTGGCCGAATTGAACCGGCTGAAAACCTATGCCGAACAGCCCCAGCGCGTCGACCTGACCATCGCCCGCCTGTATGCCAGGCAGGGCCAATTCGACAAGGCCATCGCCATCACCAATAAAATCCTGGACAAGGAGAACCTGTCCGAGGCCAGGTATTTTCTTGCCGTGCTGCTGGCGCAGCAACAGAAATACGGGCGGGCGCTGAAGCAGTTGCAGTTGCTTGACCGCAAGGACCCCGAATATGCGAACGGTCTGCTGCTCCAGGTGCGTATTCTCAGGGAGCAGAACAAACTGGACGAAGCCCGGCAACTCCTGGAAAGCCATCTGGACGCGGGAGAGGTACGCACCGCCGAGATGTATGTCATGCTCGCCGCCCTCCATCAGATCGAAGGCCGCGACGATCTCAGCAAAAAGGTGCTGCTGCAGGGACTGGAAGTGTTCCCCAACGACGAAGACCTGCTCTACGAATACGGTCTGTTGCTGGAGGACAACGGCGAACACGGCGCGGCGCTGGCGGTCATGCAGAAAATCATCACCCTCAAACCCGACAACGCCGCCGCCCTGAATTTTGTCGGGTTCAGTTGGGCCGACAAGAAAATCAATCTCGATCAGGCTCTGGAATACATTCAGCGGGCCATCGAACTCAAACCCGACAACGGTTACATCCGCGACAGCCTGGGCTGGGTCTATTACCGGCTCGGCAAGCTCGATCAGGCCATCAAGGAACTGGAGACGGCGGTGCGGCTCTCTCCCGAGGACGCGGCCATTCTGGAGCACCTCGGCGACGTCTATCTGGAGAAGGGGCGGGTGCGGGATGCGGTGCAGACGTACAAAAAGGCGGTGAAGTTCGCCACTGAAGACGAAAAGGGCAAAAAAAGGATTCAGGAAAAGATCCGTATTCTGGAACGGCAGGGTATCCGCTGATGCGCGTGGATCGGTCCCTGTGCCTGCAGCTCCTGATTCTGTGGTGCGTGGCGATTCTCGCCGGCTGCGCCGGCAAGCAGCCCAAGACGCTGCCGCTCAGTCCCGCCGAGGAGCGGGAAGCCGGAACCCTGTGGGCGGACTTCCTCGCCGGCACGCGACCGCAGGCCCTTGACGCCGATGTCCGCCTGCTGTGGGATGTGCCGGGCAGCAAGGGCGCAGTGAGCGCCACCCTGCTGGTGCAGCGGCCGGCACTGCTCCGGGTGGCGGCCAGCGACCCCCTGGGACGGACGCTCATCCTGGCGGTCGCCGATGCCTCTGCCTTCACCATGATCGACAACCGGGCCGGCCATGTCTATCAGGGCACGATCCATTCCCGGTTCTGGCGGTCGTATGTGCCGGCGGCGGTGGCGCCCGAAGATCTGCTGCCGCTGTTGGGCGGGTTTCTCGCCGAGGGGGAAGGGGAGGCGGCTGCGCCGACCCGGGACGAGGCGGGTCGGGGATTCTGGTACCAGTGGCGCGATGGCCGCAGGCAGGGCCATTATGTCCTGCTGGACAGGGAGAGCGGCACCATGGCCCAGCACCTGCTGTTCGATGCCCGAGGGGATCAGGTGCTGGCCCTGGAGTATGCCGAGTACCGGAAGGAGGGCGGCAGCGGTCGTGCCTGGCCGGTCCGTCTCCGTATCACCGGCGAGGCGGTGACCGGCACCCTGACCGTCCAGGTCGAACAGATCTTTTCCCACTCTCCCCAGGAGGAGGCGGCTTTTCGTGTGGAGTCGCCGCCCCATTTCACGGTGGAACGCGTCCCCTGACCGTCTATTTCTTCACCGTGTTGACGATGAGCACAAAGAGATTGTCCTCCTTGAAGAACACCTGCTGCAGGTCGTAACTGCGGTTGGGCTCCAGGTCGATCACCACCCGGACCCTCTCCGGCTTCTTGGTGGCCGAAGTGCGGATCACCTTGACGAATTTGCCGTCGGTTTTGATCGGATTCTTGGTCTTTCCGATCAGCTTGGTGTTGTTGAACTCGCAGATGACCCGGGGAATGCCCTCTTCGACCCCGCGCACGGCCGGGGGATGGAAGCCGTTCAGTTTGAACAGGACCATCTCGCCCTTGGGCGAAGAGGCGTCGAATTTGACGTATTCAAGCTGCGGCCGTTCGGAGGTTGCGGCGAGAGCGGCGGGCTTGGTCACCTCGGGCTTGGCTGTCGCGGATTTGTCCGTGCCGGCGGGCGCGGCGGCCTGTGAGGCGGTGGCGGTCCCGGGTCGCTGTTTCTCCCCGCCAGCGGTCTCGCTCTTCTTTCCCTCGTCCTTGCCAGCGGGTGGCGCTACGGTTTCCCCGGCCGGTTCTTCCGGCTTTGCCGCCGCCATCGGTGCCATCGCTTGCTCCTCCGGCTCGGCGGCGGCGTCCGCCATCGGCTTGACCGGAGCCGGGGGCGCGGCCGCCTCGGCCTTTGCCGTTTTTTCGGGCGCTCCTGCCGGGACTTCCTTGGCGGGCGCGGTGGCCTGTTCGGCTGGCTGCGGTGGTTCCGGTTGTGGCGGTCTGGTTGCGCTCTTCTCCTCGTGGCCGGGAGACGCCGGCTGCTGCGGCGCAGGAGGCTGCTCCGCCTGAGCGGAAGCGGTTTCCGGCTCGCCCGGTGCGCCCGGGGACGCCGCCGTTTCCGGTGCAGACACCGTTGCGGATGCATCTTCCCGTTGCTGCGGGGCGGCTGTCTTTCCTGTCCTGGTGAACTGAATCACGAGGGATGAGCTGTTCTCGTCGAATTTTTGGGTATAAGTCAGTCCCTTGAAGGTGGCGACATCGAAGACGATGCGGGTTTTCGGCGCATCGACGGTGTGCATGCCGACGCGTACCCGCTTGACGATCGCGCCCTTGGTGGTGGTGATGCCCTGCACGTCCCTGCCGTGGGTCATGTCGGCGAAATCGAAGATGAGCCTGGGGTTTTCGTCTTTCAAAGTGAAGATTTTTGGACTATAGGAGCCGTTGAGTTGCAGGACCACCTGTTCGCTGGTGGGCGAGAGGACGGTGTGCTTGAGCTTTTGCAGTTGCGGCGCAACCGGCGCGTCCTCGGCACCGGCGGAACCGCAGGTCAGTACCAGTGTCAGGGCCAACAGAGAGCGCGAGACAAGGGCAAGGAATGATTTTTTCATTTTTTTGTCCATTGTACGTTGAGGGAAAAGGACGGGAGTCGGTTTCCTGAAAAACCTTTCTGTTTTTAAGCAAAAATCGCGCCGATATTTGCGGTTTGCCGGGAGGCCCGGTCCACACATATTCCGGTCGCGTGTCGGCGGCCGTTTTTTTTCGGGGGCTCCGGGCCCGACGCCTGTTTTTTGTCAGAAAAGAGCGTCGGTTCGGATGGCCCGTTTTTTTTATTTCTCTTTTTTTCACGTGTCTTCTTGTGTCATGGCCGTTCCTTGTTCCCTTGATCTCGACCGGATTCTACCCCTGGTGCGCAAGCCGGGTCAATATGTTGGCGGTGAACTCCACTCGGCCGACAGCCGGTTTGACGCCGGCGATCTCAATTTCTGCCTCATCTTTCCCGACCTGTACGAAATCGGCATGTCCCACCAGGGGTTGCAGATTCTTTACCATCTCCTCAATAACCTGGAGAAAACAACAGCGCATCGGGCCTATGTCCCCGATGTCGACATGGAGCGGGAGCTGCGTGGCCAAAAGATGCCGCTGTTTTCCCTGGAAGCGAAGGTGCCGCTGGCGGCCTACGATGTGCTGGGCATCACCCTGCCCTATGAACTCTGCTTCACCAATATCCTGACCGTGCTCGATCTGGCGGGAGTGCCTTTCCGGGCCGTCGACCGGACGGAAGCTCATCCCCTGGTGCTGGGCGGCGGCTCCTGCGCACTCAATCCAGAGCCGGTGGCCGAGTTTTTCGACGCCATCGTCCTGGGAGACGGCGAGGAGATCATCCTGGAGATCGCCGCACTGCTGGCATCGGCCAAAAGGGAGCGCTGGCAACGGACCGCAGTGTTGGAGCGCTTGGCCCGGATGCCGGGCGTCTACATCCCCGCCCTGTTTGCGCCGCGATATGTGCAGGGCCGCCTGGTTGCCGTCGATGCGCTCCATCCGGACATCCCCTTCGTGCGCCGGCGGGTGCTGCCGCAACTGCATGCCCCATCCGTCCTGCATCATCCCCTGGTGCCGGTGGTCAATCCGGTACACGACCGGCTCGGCGTGGAAATCGCGCGCGGCTGCACCCGCGGCTGCCGTTTCTGCCAGGCCGGCATAACTTACCGGCCGGTGCGGGAACGGAGCCTGGAGGACATCATGCAACTGGCCAACGAGGGCATCGCCAGTTCGGGTTTCGAGGAATTGGCCCTGCTCTCGCTCTCCACCGGCGATTTTTCCTGCCTGGGCGAACTGATGGCCGCTCTGATGGATCGGTTTGCCGACGGTTTCGTGTCGGTGTCCATGCCGTCCATGCGAGTCGGAACTTTGACGCCGGAGATCATGGAGCAGATCAAGCGCGTCAGGAAAACCGGCTTCACCATTGCCCCGGAGGCGGGGACCGACCGGTTGCGCCAGGTCATCAACAAGGGCATCACCGAAGAGGATCTGCTGGCCACCTGCCGGGACGCCTTTGCCCTGGGCTGGAAGCTGATCAAGCTCTACTTCATGGTGGGATTGCCGACCGAGACCGAGGCCGATGCCCTCGGCATCGTCCAGGTGGCCAAGAAGGCCCGCGCCCAGGGCGGGCAGGGCAAGGGCCGGCCGGTGCAGGTCAACCTGGGCGTGGCCACCTTCGTGCCCAAGCCGCACACCCCGTTCCAGTGGGAGGCGCAGATCGGCCTGGACGAATCGAGGGCCAGGATCAACCGCTTGAAGCAGATGCTGCCCCGTCAGGGCTACAAGCTCAAATGGCACGATCCGGAGCAGTCCTTCCTGGAAGGCGTCTTTTCCAGGGGCGACCGGCGGCTGTCCCGGCTGATCGAGACCGCCTGGACCATGGGCGCCCGCCTGGACAGCTGGTCCGAGCGGTTCGATCTGGAACTGTGGTGTCGGGCCGCGGCTGCATGCGGACTTGTCCTGGAGGAGTACCTCCGGCAGCGGCAGGTGGAGGAAGTGCTGCCCTGGGACCATCTCCACAGTGGGGTCGAGCGGTCCTTCCTCGAAGCAGAGCGGGCCAAGGCCTTTGCGCAGGAGTACACTCCGGACTGCCGCGTGCACGGTTGTCAGGGCTGCGGCCTCTGCGACTTCAAAACCGTGCGGCCGGTCGTCCAGGCGCGGCCGACCGCACCGCCGGCTTCCCCTGCGCGGCCAGCCAAGCAAGAACCGGCACAGCCGCCGCAGGCGCATGCCTACCGGGTCCATTATTCCCGCCTGGGCGACAGCCGTTTTTACGGGCATCTGGAACTGCTGCAACTGGTGTTCCGCACCCTGCAGCGGGCCGGCCTGCCGCTCCTGTTTTCCGGCGGCTTCAATCCCTCTCCCCGGGTTTCGTTCAGTCAGGCCCTGCCGGTGGGCGTCGAGAGCCTGGCGGAGTCCTTCGACATGGATCTGGCCAGGCCGCTGACCTCCCTGGAGGAGACCGTGGCCCTGCTCAACAGCCACCTGCCCGCAACCATCCGGGTGCGGGCGGTCGGGCCGGCGCCGCGCGCCGTGGCCATGGGCAGCATCACCAGCTACCTTCTGTCCGCAACAGGGTATCCCGAGGCATTGCAGCAGAACATGGCCGATTTTCTCGGTCGGGAATCCTTTGTCATCGACCGGTTCCGTAAGAACCGGCACAAGGAACTCGACCTGAGGCCCCTGGTGACCCGCCTGGAATTCGACCGGGGGCAGATCTTTCTCGATCTGTTCGGCCAGCAGGGGCAACCCGGCACCAATCCTCGGGAAATTCTGGAAAAGGTGCTCGGTTTTCCCGAACGGGAGGCCCTGCTGGTGCGGATCCTGAAGACCGGAGTCCGGGAAACGCCATCCCCGTCTTGAGAATTTTGCCCGAGTACTGTAGATAAAGCCGATTCATTGCACCCGGCGCGCGATGTGCCGGCCCGCGACCGCCATGACGCTGGCGGGCAGACCGTGGCGAGGAGGAAATTCCCGGTTTGCCGGCAGCTTTCCGATGAACAAGGAGAAAACATGAAAAAAATCGTTCTGCGCGAAGATGAGATGCCGACCAGTTGGTATAACGTGGTGCCCGATATTCCAGGCGGGCTCCAGCCACCGCTTGACCCGGAGACCCTGCAGCCCATGGGACCGGAAAAGCTGGCCGCCGTTTTTCCCATGGCCCTGCTGGAGCAGGAGATGAGCCAGGAACGGTTTGTCGAGATTCCGCAGGAAGTCCAAGAGATTTACAAGATCTGGCGGCCCTCGCCCCTGGTGCGGGCCACCAAGCTGGAGGAGGCCCTGGGCACCAAGGCGAAGATCTTCTTCAAGAACGAGGGCGTCTCGCCGGTGGGCAGCCACAAGCCCAACTCCGCCGTGCCCCAGGCCTACTACAACAAGCGGGAAGGCATCAAGCGGCTGGCTACCGAGACCGGCGCCGGCCAGTGGGGTTCGGCCCTGTCGCTGGCCACCTCCAAGTTCGGTCTGGAGTGCAAGGTGTACATGGTGCGGGTCTCCTACGACCAGAAGCCCTACCGCAAGTTCATCATGCAGACCTTCGGCGCCCAGGTGTCGGCCAGCCCCAGCCCGGACACCAACACCGGCCGCGCCATCCTGGCCAGGGACCCCGACACCCCCGGCTCGCTGGGCATCGCCATCTCCGAGGCCCTGGAGGATGCCGCCACCCACGACGACACCAACTACGCCCTGGGCTCGGTGCTCAACCACGTGGTCCTGCACCAGTCGGTCATCGGCCTGGAAGCTAAGAAGCAGATGGAGATCGCCGGCGAGTATCCGGACGTGATCATCGGCTGCTGCGGCGGCGGCTCCAACTTTGCCGGCCTGATCGCCCCCTTTGTCCCCGATTATCTCGACGGGAAGAAGATCGAGTTCATCGGCTACGAGCCGGCCTCCTGCCCGTCGATGACCGGCGGCAAGCTGGCCTACGATTCCGGCGACGTGGCCATGATGACTCCGCTGCTCTACATGTACACCCTGGGCCACGATTTCGTGCCGCCCGGCATCCATGCCGGCGGCCTGCGCTATCACGGCATGGCGCCGGTCATCTCGGCCCTGGTGCGCGACGGCATCATCACCCCCAAGGCGGTCCACCAGATGGAATGCTTCGAGGCCGGCATCCTCTTTGCCAAGACCGAGGGAATCATCCCGGCTCCGGAAACCACTCACGCCATCCGCGGGGCCATCATCGAGGCCATGAAGGACCCGAACGAGCCCAAGACCATTCTGTTCAACTTCTCCGGCCATGGCCTGATCGACATGGCGGCCTACGACAACTACTTAAACGGCAAACTCAGCGATTACAGCTATCCGCAGGAGCAGATAGATGCCTCGCTGGCCCGTTTGCCCAAGATCGGTTGAGGCGACAGTGGCGCAAGCAGGGCGACGGCGGGCGGCAAGTCCGTTGCTTCTCGTTGCCGTGCTGGTGCCGCTCTTGGTTGTCTGCGGGCGGCAGGCCGGTCTTGCTGCCGCCTGCCGCACCATCATCGACCTGGCCCCGAACGGCGCCTACGGTGTCGCCGATGGCGACGGCCGGATCGTCGATGCCTGCAATCCCGACCAACCCCTGATTCCGGCCAGCGTGCTCAAGATCGCCACGGTCTCGGCGGCCCTGGCCATCCTCGGGCCGGATTACCGTTTCCGCACCGAGTTCTTCCTCGACGATCGCGACAACCTGTTTGTCAGGGGATTCGGCGATCCCACCCTCGTTTCCGAGGAAATCGCCGCGCTGTCCGGCGAGCTGCGGCAGAAGGGCGTGCGGCGGATAGAGACGCTGTTCATCGACACCACTGCCTTTGCCCTGGAGCATCAGGTGCCCGGTCGGGAAGATAGCGACAATCCCTACGATGCCCCGGTGGGGCCGCTGTCGGTCAACTTCAATGCGGTGCCTTTCATCAAGGAGAAGACGGGCCGGATTGCCTCGGGTGAATCCCAGACGCCCGTTCTGCCGATCATGCGGGAGCTGGGCCAGGGGCGGCCTGCCGGTTCGTGGCGGATGAACATTTGCGCGAAAGGGTGCGACGCCGAGGCCCGCATGGCCCGCTACGCCGGCGAACTCTTGCGGGCGGTGCTGGCACGGCAGGGCGTGGCTGTGGCCGCTTTTGGCGGCATTCGGCCGGTGCCGGCCACGGCCCGCCTCGTCCATATCCACGAGAGCAGCCAGACCCTGGCCGGGATCAGCCGCGCAACCCTGCACCACTCCTCGAATTTCATGGCCAATCTCCTGTTTCTCGCCTGTGGCGCCAAAGAGTTCGGCTATCCGGCCACCTGGGCCAAGGCCCGCGAGGCGGTGCACCGACAACTGGCGCGGCAGCTGGGCAACGAGGCCGCTACGGCCATCGTCCAGGTCGAGGGGGCCGGCCTGTCGCGGGACAATCGGGTAACGGTCCGCGCCATGCTCCGACTGCTGGCCTGTTTCCGGCCCCACATCGACCTGCTCAACGAGGAGCGCGGTGTGGCGGTCAAGACCGGCACCCTCACCGGGGTCGCCAATCTGGCCGGCTATCTGCCCGACGGCCGGGCCTTTGTCATCCTGCTCAACCAACCGGCCCACAATCGGGCGGCCATCCTTGCGCGGCTTGTGCGCCTGCACGGAACCCGCCCGCCGGATGCCGGCGGACAAACCGCCCGCCACCTGCTGCGGCCGGTGGCGGAAAAATGAATTCCGCCGGCCGGGCGGATAGACAATATCCGCTTTGCGCTTATAATACCTCCCACCGGTACCCGTCTTTCCAGCAACCTCTTACACTTCAGTCACCGCACCATGGAGTATTACCAGATTCTCGGTGTCGCCAAGACCGCCACCGCCGACGAGATCAAGAAAGCCTACCGCAAACTGGCCCTGAAATATCACCCGGACAAGAATCCAGGCGACAAGAAGGCCGAGGAGAAGTTCAAGGAGATCAGCGAGGCCTACGCGGTCCTGTCCGATCCGGAAAAGCGGCAGCAGTATGACACCTTCGGTTCGACCGGTTTCCGGCAGCGCTATTCCCAGGAAGATATTTTCCGTAATTTCGATCTCAACGACATCCTGCGCCAGTTCGGTTTCGGTGGCGGCTTCCGCAGCGGCACCACCTTCAACGCCAGCGGCTTCCGCAGCGGCGGTAGTTCCCCATTTGACAATATTTTCAGTCAGGCGGGCATGCGGGGCGGCTGCGGTGGCGGCTGCGGCCCGCAGCCGGTGAAGGGCGGCGATCTGACCTACGAGATGAGCGTTACCCTGGAAGAGGTGCTCCATGGCACGGAAAAGACCATCAGCCTGCGCCAGAACGGGCAGACGCAGAACGTGTCGGTGAAAATCCCCAAGGGCATCGAGGACGGCAAGCGGCTGCGTTTGAGCGGTAAAGGCGCGCCTTCATCCTCGGGCGGCCCGGCCGGCGATCTGTACCTGAGGGTGCAGGTCGAACCGCACCCGGTCTTCCAGCGGGTGGAGGACGATCTGGTGGTCGAGCACCGCATTCCCTTCAGCGAGGCGTGCCTGGGCACCACCCTGGAGGTGACTACGCTGGACGGCAAGAAGTTCAACGTCAAGGTGCCGCCAGGGGTGCAGCAGGAGGCCAAGCTCCGGATCAAGGGACACGGCCTGCCTGCGGGCCCCATCGGTCACCGGGGAGATTTGCTGGTCAGGATCGCGGTCCGCATTCCCAGGACCCTGACCCCCGAACAGGAAGAGGCGGTCAAGGCCCTGGCGGCGGTGGCACTGTAAAGACGGTCAAGCACGGCGCGGTGCTGCTCACCGGACGTGCCCAAGAGGGAAAGAGGGGCCGGCAGCCCCGCTTTCAGCACCCTTCCAGCTTTTTCTTCTCCTGCACCGGCTGCGAGATCGCTTTTTCGGCTTCCTGGGCGGCTTCTTTGCCTATCTGCTGGGCGTCCTCAACCTTGGCTTCGGCAGCCTGCTTCGCTTCCTCGACCTTGGCGCCGACAGCCTCGGCAGCCTTCTTGGCCTCGTCCAGCGGTTTCTCGACAGCCTTGGCGGCATCCTTTCCCAGCTGCTCCTGGGTCGTCACCGTTTTCTTCTCCTCCTTCTTCCCCTGGTCGCCCGAACAGCCACCGAGCACGAACAGGCACAGGGCCAGGCCCAACAGAACGCGGATGCTTGTTTTTGCTGAATGCATTGGTTTCCTCCTTTCGTTAGAGAAGTTTTTTGATGGAATCGCCCAACCGCCTGATTCCCTCGACAATGGTCGGTTCGTCGGAACAGGAGAAGTTGAGCCGTAAAGTGTTGGTATCCTTGCGGTCGACGTAGAAGGGCGTGCCCGGCACAAAGGCGACCTTTTGGGCGATGGCCGCTTCGAACAGGCGCAACGACGACATCCCCTCCGGCAGGGTCACCCACAGGAACATGCCGCCGTCGGGATTGGTGGAGTGCACCCCGGTCGGAAAAAACTCCCTGATCGCGCCAACCATCGCCTCTTTCTGCTTGCCGTACTGGCGGACGATGGTGGCGATATGGGCGTCGATATCGTTGTCGCGCAGGAACCGGTGGAGGACGCGCTGGGCGAAGTAATCGGTGTGCAGGTCGGCGGCCTGCTTGGCGACGATCACTTTTTCCATGATGTGCGGCTGGGCCACCAGCCAGCCCAGACGCAGGGCCGGTGCCACGGTCTTGGAAAAGGAGCCGAGCAGGACGGTGTTGTCCGGCAGCAGTTTCTTGAAGGAGATCCTGCGGCTGCCGGAAAAACGCAGATCGCCGTAGGGATCGTCCTGGATGACCAGGCAGGAGTGCCCCTGGATCAGGTGGGCCACGGATCGCCGATTCTCATCGGTATAACTGATGCCGCTCGGGTTCTGGAAATTGGTGACCGTGTACAGGAGTTTCGGATGGCGCTCCTGCAGGACCCGGGCAAGGGTGGCGGTGTCCATGCCGCCCTCGCGCACCGGCACCGGGTGAAAACGGGGCCGGTAGAGGGAAAAGGCCTGGATGGCACCGAGATAGCCCGGTTCCTCGATGATCAGGTCATCGCCCTCGTTGAGGAAGGTCTTGCCCAGCAGATCGAGCCCCTGCTGCGAGCCGGTGGTGATGAGGATGTCTTCCACCGGAATGTCGAGCCCTTCCTGCTGCCGGTATCGGTCGGCGATGAACCGGCGCAGGCCGAGATAGCCCTCGGAGTTGGCATACTGGAGGATCTCGCTGCCGGCCTCGTCAAAGACGTCGTTGGCCGCCTTCTGCAACCCCTTGACCGGGAAGAACTGGCGGTTGGGCAGACCGCCGGCGAAGGAGATGATCGAATGGTCGATGGTGACCTTGAGGATTTCCCGGATAAAGGACTTGGGAACATCGGTGATGCGGTCGGAAAAGGCGTTTTCCATGGGATCTCCTGCCGGGAAGAACGGTCGCTTGCATGGAATGGACGAAAATGAACGGGCGGCGGGCGCTGTGCGGTGAGCGGGAGGTTCCGCCTACACGAAAAATTCTTTTTTACGGTACACCGTGGCCTGGCTCTTGGCGATCAGTTTCTGGCTGCTCCGTTCGGTGACCATGATGTCGTACAGGGCGGTGGTACCACCGAGTTGCACCTCCTTGGCCTCGGCCACCAAGTGATCGCCCACGCCGGTGGGCCGGAGAAAGCTGATGGCCACGTTGAGGGCCAGGGCGGTCTGGCCGTGGGAGTTGCTGGCCCCGGCAAAGGCGATGTCGCCCAGAGCGAACACCAGACCGCCGTGGGTCATGAAATGGAAGTTGAGCATCGATTCGGTCACCGTCAGCGAGACCCGGCTGTAGCCCGGTTCGATAACCTCAATGGTGGCGCCGAGCCAGTTGGCGAAGGGGTCCTGACGGATATGAGCGGCGATTGCGGGATTCATCTGTGTTGTTGGCGGGCGGGCGCGCTGTCGCACCCGCAGCAATCAGAACGACTCAATAATTGGCATCCGCGAACGCCAGCCAGCCGCCGGCGCCGATCAGCTTTTTGTCGAAGGGATTGAGGCTGAAGGAGCAGGTCAGGGTGGTGTCGCCGCTGGAGGCGGTCAGCTTTTCCCTCTCCAGGTCCACCGCCACCGTCACCCGGCCCTTGAGGACAAAAAGGCGGTCGAGGTCTTCCTTGCTCAGTTCCACGGCCAGGATGCCGCAGTTGAACATGTTCTGGCGGAAGATCCGGGCAAAGCTCTCGCCGACGACCACGTTGATGTCGTTGACCTCCAACGCCCAGACCGCGTGCTCGCGGGAGGATCCGCAGCCGAAGTTGGAGCGGGTGACCAGCACCCTGGCCTCCTGCATCTCCGGGGAGTGCGGATCGAATTTCTGCCCTTCCAGGTACAGGTCCTCCAGCAGATGCGGCGCCAGGGCCTTCTTGGTGATTTCGGTCAGATATTTGGCCGGAATGATTTCATCGGTGTTGATGTCGTTTCTATCGATGAAGGCCGCGGGGCCGCCAAACTGTTTCATAGGTCGAGTCCTCTTTCGGGTTCGGGTCGCATTCAGGCCAGAAAACGGCGGGGATCGGTGATGGCGCCGGTGATGGCCGCCGCCGCCGCGCTGGCCGGACTCATCAGGTGGACCATGCCGCCCTTGCCCATGCGGCCATTGAAATTGCGGTTGGTGGTCGAGGCGCAGACCTCGCCGTCGGCCAGAACGCCGTTGCTCATCCCCAGACAGGCGCCGCAGGTGGGATTCGACACGCAGAAGCCGCTGTCCATAAAGATTTTAATCAGTCCTTCCTTAAGGGCCTGGGAGTAAATGGCCGGGGTGGCCGGCGCCAGGATGCCGCGGACCGAGTCGGCGATGGTTTTGCCGCGAAGGATGGCGGCGGCCTCGCGGAGGTCCTCGATGCGGCCGTTGGTGCAGGAGCCGATGTAGATCTGATCGATCCGGGTTCCCTCCATCTCGGTGATGTCCTTGACGTTGTCCGGTCTGTAGCCGAAGGTGACCTGCGGCGCCAGGTTGGCGACATCGACGGTCAGCACCCGCTCGTAGCGGGCGTCGGCGTCGGAACGCCAGGTGGCGAACGACTCGGCGGCCGCTTCCGGGCTCGCGTACTCGTCCTTGATGAACGGCCACAGATATTGGGCGGTGACCAAGTCGGGCTGGCAGACGCCGGAGGTGGCGCCGGCCTCGACCGCCATGTTGCACAAGGTCATGCGCGAGGCCATGTTCATGGCGTCGACCACCGGGCCGCAGAACTCGATCACCATGTCGGTGCCGCCGTTGACGGTGAGCTGCTTGATGACGTTTAAGATGATGTCCTTGGCCACCACGCCCCTGGGCAGGGTGCCGACCACCTCCACCTTGAGCGACTTGGGCGCGCGGAAGGCGCAGACGCCCTTGAGGATGCCCACTTCCAGGTCGGTGGTGCCGACGCCGGCGGCAAAGGCGCCGAAGGCACCGTGGGTACAGGTGTGGGAATCGCCCATGATGACGGTGTTGCCGGGGCGGATGAAGCCTTTTTCCGGAAAGAGGGCGTGGCAGACGCCGTTGCGGCCGATGTCGAAAAAGTCCTTGATGTTGTGGCGCCGGGCCCAGTCGCGCATGATCTTGGCCTGGGTGGCGGTCTTGGAGTCCTTGGGCGGGGTGACGTGATCGATGACCGCCTTGATCCGTTTGGGATCGCACACCCGGTCCATGCCCTTTTCCATGAGGTCCATGATGGCGATGGGCGTGGTGATTTCGTGGCACATGATCACGTCGATGTCGAGCACCATGTTGCCCGGTGTGGGGGTGTCTCTGAGATGGGCGGCGAAGATCTTTTCGGTGATGGTCTGTCCCATTGTGCAACTCCGGTTCGGAAAAACAGGATATGGAAAAACAAAAGCAAGCCGGCCGGCGGCTTTTCCGATAAGTTTGGTGAAACCGAATCATTACACCCGGTAACTTGGTTCGTCAATTTATTTCCGGGCCGCCGCGGTCGGTGCGGCCGGGTCGGAACATCTGTACAGATGGGAGCCGATTGCGTATACTGCTGCCGTTGACCGGCGGCCGTCCGTCCGGCGGCTTGGTGCCTTTCCGAATCCCGAACCTGAAGAGAGCGAGAACATGACCCGTCGTATGTCTCTGGCGCAATGCGCCGTCCTGTTGTGCTTCCTGCTCGCCGTCCTGCCGGCAGTCTGCCGGGCCGCCCACGGGGTGAGCATCGACGGCAAGCTGAAATATCCGAAGGGATTCGAACGGTTCGACTACACCTCGCCCCTGGCCAAGAGCGGCGGTACCCTGGTGCTGCACGATCTCGGCGGTTTCGAGAAAATGAACCCCTTCACCCTCAAGGGGGAGGCGCCCTATGGTCTGACGTCCTATGTCTTCGAGACCCTGGCCGTGCCCAGCCTGGATGAGCCGTTCGCCCAATACGGCCTGATCGCCGAAGACATTATTCTGGCCGCGGACAAAAAATCGGTCACCCTGACGCTCAATGCCAAGGCCTGTTTTTCCGACGGTTCGCCGGTCATGGCCGAGGATGTCAAATTTTCCCTCGACACCCTCAAAAGCGACCAGGCCCATCCTTTCTACCAGATGTACTTCCACGACATCGAGGCGGCGGAGGTCGTCGGTCCCCGCACGGTTCGGTTTCGTTTTGTCCGGCCGAACCGGGAACTGCACATGATCTCCACCCAATTGCCGGTCCTGAGCAAGCGGTTCTATGCGGAACATTCTTTCAACCCCGCCGACGGCACGGGGGCCATGGCCGTGCCCGTGGGCAGCGGCCCCTATGTGGTGGCTGAGGTGCTGCCCGGCAAATCGATCACCTACAGGAAGAACCCGGAATACTGGGCCAAGGATCTGGCGGTGCGCCGGGGCATGTTCAATTTCGACACCATTGTGGTGAAATATTTCAAGGACCCGGTGGTCAGTCTCGAGGCCTTCAAGGCCGGCGAGTTCGACTGGATCTTCGTCAACATTTCCAAGCAGTGGAACCGGGACCTGACCGGCCGCCGCTTCGACAGCGGCGAGCTGGTCAAGCAGGTCTTCTCGCACATGAACAACGCCGGCATGCAGGCCTTCGTCTTCAACACCCGCCAGCCATTGTTCGCCGATCGGCTGGTGCGCCGGGCCCTCGGACTGGCCTTTGATTTCGAGTGGACCAACAAGACGCTCTTTTTCTCGCAGTACAATCGCAGCAACTCCTATTTCTCCAATTCGGACTACGCGGCAAAAGGGCTGCCCGGGGAGGATGAACTGAAGCTGCTCGAACCCTTCCGCGACCAACTGCCGGCCGAGGTCTTCACCCAACCGCTCGTCCCGCCCTCCACCGACCCGCCCGGCAGCCTGCGGACCAACATGCAGGAGGCGAAGGCGCTGCTGGAACGGGCCGGCTGGACCGTCAAACAGGGGGCACTGGTCAACGGCAAGGGCGAGCGGTTCCGCTTCGAGATTCTCCTCGCCGATGCGAGTTTCGAGCGGGTGACCGCCCCGTATGCGGTCAATCTCGGCAAACTGGGTGTCGAGGTCACCTACCGGACCATCGATCCGGCCTTGTATGCCGACAGGGTCAAGAATTTCGATTACGACATGATGGTGACCACCTTCGCCCAATCGCAGTCGCCGGGTAACGAGCAGCGCGACTATTGGACGAGCGCGGCGGCTGGCCGCAAAGGCTCGAGAAATCTGGCCGGGATCGCGAATCCCGCGGTGGATGCGCTGGTCGACGCCATCATCTACGCCGAAACCCAGGAACAACTGACCACTGCCTGCCGCGCCCTGGACAGAGTGCTGTGGCATGGCTATTATGTGGTGCCGAACTGGTATCTGGCCAATCACCGCCTGGCCTATGCCGCCAAGCTCAAGCATCCCGAGAAGCCGCCCCTCTTCTACAGCGCCGACCAGTGGCGCGACACTTGGTGGCTCGAGTGACGGATGCCGCCTTGGCATCAAAGTTGTTCCTGTTGTTTTTTTCGTTTTTTTCCTAAAATAAGCCGCAACGCCTTTTTCGGTTTTTTTGATTTCCTCAGCAGGGAGCATGGCAACATCCGCAGAGAAAAGCAGTAAGGAACATCAGTGGATCTACCTCACGGGCAAGGAGATCTATCAATTTTACAGCCGGATCAAGGGTCGGCTGCAGGGAATGCACGTGTACGCGCTGGTGGGCAAGAGCGGTACCGGCAAGAGTTTCCGTGCCAAGCTGTTGGCCGAAAAGCTCGGTGTTCCCTACATCGTCGATGACGGATTGTTGATTCACGACACCACCATCCTGGCGGGAAAATCGGCCAAGCAGGAGAAGAATTACATCAGCGCCATCAAGACCGCTCTTTTTGCGGACGACGACCACCGTCAGAGCGTGGTACGGATGATCCAGGAAAAGAAAATCAAGAAGATCCTCTTGCTGGGGACCTCGGAAAAAATGGTGATCAAGGTGGCCGAACTGCTTGAATTGCCGCCGATCAGCCAGGTGATCAAGATCGAGGAGATTGCCAGCCAGAAAGACATCGAAAATGCGATCAAATCGCGATTCGAGGAGGGAAAACACGTCATCCCGGTGCCGACCATCGAGGTGAAGCGGGATTACGCCCAAATCCTTTCCGATTCGATCCGGATTTTTTTCAAGGGCGGCAAGGACAAGGACGGGGTGAAAAAATCCCGCTTTTTCGAGAAGTCGGTGGTGCAGCCCGAATACCACGACCACGGGGCCGAGGGAACGGTCACTATCTCCGAGGCCGCCCTCACCCAGATGATCCTCCACTGTATCGACGAGTACGACGGGGATATCCTGGTGCGGAAGATCAAGGTCAAGATGGGGCGTTCCGGCTACGGTATCGACCTGTTCATCGACGTGCCGTTCGGCAAGACCCTGACCGGAGAGTTACACGAACTGCGCTGCTATATTCTCCGCAATATCCAGAAATACACCGGCATCGTCATCGATCGCCTGGAAATAGCCATCGACAATATCACCCAGCGGAAAAAAGAGCCGAAAAAGAAAACGAACACGTAGGGGGAACAGCTTTTCTTCAACCGTCCGTTTTTTCTTGCATGCCCCTTTTTCCCTCGGGGTGACGGCTGGCTCCACCAATAATAATTTCTTAACATTCGGCAGTTATCCCTTTCGGCCGAGGGTCCGGCCGGTTTCACCCACCTGTAGGGCACAGACAACGTTCTCGTAGCCCAATTTCTCGTCATTCCACGATTTTCATGCGGGCCGAGAAGACTTGCCCGACCTGCGGCATGTGCTGCCGCACCGGTGTATTTATCACTTGACTCCGGACGAAGTGTCTTGTTATAAGTCCTGAGTTTTGAGTGGTTTTTTCGGAAGTGGCTGTAGAGAATGTTGTTGTCGGAATGGTTTTAGGGCGTTTTTTCAGGGCCTCTAGAGCGTATCTGAGGCAGATGTTGAAGCCGTGGGTACGAAATTGCCCTTCATAAACTCGCCTCGCCTGACCAGCCGGAAAATGTCTTTCCCCTTCGCATAGGTCACTTTTGAACATCACTTCGAACACACCTGCCGTTTTTGGACGGGCAGGGAAGAGGGCTCTTTTTCGGTAACGGCAAAACGGCGGTGATTCGCATGGCCGGGTTTTTCCTGTTGGCGCATGGTTGACGGCAGGAGGAGCGAGGAACGGTGAGTGCACGCCGGGGATTGATGCGCCCCGCATCTTCAGTATCCCGCGTTGTTTCGGAGAAAGATAGCTCTCTGTGCGTCTTCTTGAATATGTAACCGGGTGTGCTGGATTATTACGTAACGCCATCATTTTTATAAAAAAATTGTGGTGTGACGGCAGGGGACACTGTTGCGGAAGGTCGTGGGCAAGCGTCCGGGGGCTCTGGAGCGCATGGCGGTATCCATCAGGACCGTCATGTGAATTTCTCTCTGCTCTGCGCACGATTGGTTTGGATCAGGGTTGCCTGACGGGGACACCATGCCGTAGTAAATTGGTAGTGAACAGGGACTTGAATTAACATTTTACTTCTCTGGAGGATCTCGTGCCACCGCGCGGGGTTCGCCGCAAAAGGATGCGTCTATGAAAATTCATGAGTATCAGGCCAAGGAACTATTCCGAAAATACAATGTACCTACCCCCAAGGGGAAACTTGCCTACACCTCGGACGAGGTAGCGAAAATTGCCGAGGAGTTCGGCTATCCGGTCGTCGTCAAGGCCCAGGTGCATGCGGGTGGCCGCGGCAAGGGCGGTGGCGTCAAGCTGGCCAAGACCAAGGCCGATGTAAAACCGGTTGCCGATTCCATCATCGGCATGACCCTGATCACCAAGCAGACCGGCGCTCAGGGCAAAAAGGTTCGCAAGGTATTGGTTGAGGAAGGGCTGAACATCAAAAAGGAGCTGTACCTTTCCATTATTCCCGATCGCGAGACCGCCACGGTCGCCATTGTCTGCAGCCAGGACGGCGGCATGGATATCGAAGAAGTGGCCGCCAAGACCCCCGAGCGGATCGTCACCGTCAACGTGAGCCCGGTTTCAGGTTTTCAGCCGTTCCACGCCCGCAAAATCTGCTTCGGTCTCGAGATCGAAAAAGATCTGCAGAAACAGATGTCGACGTTGGTGAAGAACCTCTACGACCTGTTCGTCGCCTACGACTGCTCCATGGTTGAGATCAACCCGCTGATCATCACCGCCGAAGGCAATATTCTCGCCCTGGACGCCAAGATGGACATCGACGGCAACGCGCTGTTCCGTCACCCCGACGTCAAGGAAATGCGCGATATCGACGAGGAAGATCCGGTCGAGGCAGAAGCTGCCCAGTTCGGCCTGAACTACATCAACCTTGACGGGAATGTTGGCAACATCGTCAACGGCGCCGGTCTGGCCATGGCCACCATGGATATCGTCAAATTGGCCGGTGCTGCTCCCGCCAACTTTCTGGATGTCGGTGGCGGCGCCAATGCCGAGGCCATCGAGAACGGTTTCCGTCTGATTATGAAGGACCCGGCCGTCAAAGGCATTCTGATCAATGTGTTCGGCGGCATCCTCCGGTGTGACATCCTGGCCAAGGGTGTTGTTCAGGCCGCAACCAAGCTGAAACTGCAGGTGCCCGTTGTTGTCCGCATGGAAGGCACCAATGTCGAGGAAGGACGCAGAATTCTTGCCGAGTCCGGTCTTGACCTGATCAATGCCAAAGACCTGGCCGATGCAGCCGAGAAGGTAGCGAAGATCGTCGCGTAAATCTGTTGTGTCTCACGCCGGCGAGGGATGGGCGACCTGCCGCCGAAGTGGCAAAAAGGGCGCAGAGCCTGTTGCCACGAAACAATGCCGACGAAAATGACCGCAACCGGACGATTCAGCTTGCACAAGGCACAAAAAACAATAACCCATAGAGGATTTCATAATGAGCGTTTTTGTTAACAAAAATACACGGTTAGTTGTACAAGGCATCACCGGCCAGGAAGGCCAGTTTCATACCCGTTCCTGTATTGCCTACGGCACCAACGTGGTCGCCGGCGTGACCCCCGGCAAGGGTGGTCAGAAGATGGACGATGTGCCGATCTTCAACGGTGTGAAGGAAGCCCGGGAAAAAACCGGTTGCAACGCTTCCATGATCCTGGTGCCGCCGCCGTTCGCCGCCGACGCGATCATGGAAGCCGCCGACGCCGGCATCGAGTTGGTTGTCTGCATCACCGAAGGTGTCCCGGTTCTTGATATGATGCGAGTCAAGAATTACCTGGCGACCCGGACCACCCGTCTCATCGGCCCGAACTGCCCCGGTATCATCACCCCCGGCGAGTGCAAGATCGGCATCATGCCCGGACCGATGCACAAACCCGGCGGACCCTGGGGCGTCGTCTCCCGCTCTGGAACACTCACCTATGAGGCCGTTCATCAGCTGACCCAGGCCGGTTTCGGTCAGACCACCTGCATCGGCATCGGCGGCGATCCCATCAACGGTACCAACTTCATCGATTGCCTGGAGGCGTTCGCTGCGGACCCGGATACCAAAGCCATCGTCATGATCGGCGAGATCGGCGGTAACGCGGAAGAGAACGCCTGCGAGTGGATCAAGGCCAACACCAAGAAACCGGTGGTCGGCTTCATCGCCGGCCTGACCGCTCCTCCCGGCCGCCGTATGGGCCATGCCGGTGCCATCGTCAGCGGCGGAAAGGGGACTGCCGAAGCCAAGATCGAGGCCATGAAGGCGAGTGGCGTGCATCATTGCGCCAATCTCGGCAAGTTGGGTGAGCTCTGCAAGCAGGTCTATAAAGGTTGATTTAATCTCAGCGGTGCCGGATGTGCTCCATCCGGCACCGCTTCGGCTCATAATCGGCACGGAATTTTGACTGAATTCTGCAGCAAGGAGACAGCATGAGTACAAAGGAAAAATTAGAGCAGTTAAAGCAAAAGAGGGCCAAAGCCTTGCTGGGCGGCGGTCAGGATAAAATCGACAAGATCCACTCCCAAGGCAAATACACCGCCCGCGAGCGTATCGCCCTTCTCCTCGACCCCGGCACCTTCGAAGAATACGATGCCTTCAAGCTCCATCGCTGCTACAACTTCGGCATGGAAAAAATCAAGTTTTTCGGCGACGGTGTTGTCACCGGTTGCGGCAAGCTCGCCGGTCGGCCGGTATATATCTACGCCCAGGATTTTTCTGTCCTGGCCGGCTCCCTCTCCGGAACCCTGGCCGAGAAGATCTGCAAGATCATGGATCTGGGCATGAAGAACGGCATTCCGGTCATCGGCCTCAACGACTCGGGCGGCGCCCGTATCCAGGAAGGTATCGAGGCCCTGGCTGGGTATACCGAGATTTTCACCCGCAACGTCCTCGCTTCCGGCGTTGTCCCGCAGATTTCCGGTGTTTTCGGACCCTGCGCCGGTGGCGCCGTGTACTCCCCTGCCTTGACCGACTTTATTATCCAGGTCAAGATCCAGTCCTACATGTTCCTGACCGGTCCCAAGGTCGTTAAAACCGTGTTAAATGAGGACGTCACCACCGAAGCCCTGGGCGGTGCGGCCATGCATACCACCAAGTCCGGCGTCACCGACTATGCTGCCGAGAACGAGGACGACGCCATTCAGTACATCAAGGATCTGATGAGCTATCTGCCGCAGAACAATCTGGAGAATCCGCCGGATGCCCCCTGCGACGATCCGATCACCCGTCGGTCCGAACTGCTCAACGACATCATTCCGGACAACCCGAATGCTGCCTACGACATCAAAAAAGTAATCGCTGAGACGGTCGACAACGGCATCTTCTTTGAAATCAAGAAGAATTTCGCTCCGAACATCGTCGTCGGTTTTGCCCGTTATGGTGGCAAGGCCGTTGGCATCGTTGCCAACCAGCCGTCCTACTACGCCGGCGTTCTCGACATCGATTCCTCGATCAAGGGTGCCCGCTTCATCCGCTTCTGTGACTGCTTCAACATCCCGATTATCACCTTCGTCGACGTCCCCGGCTTCCTGCCCGGTACCACACAGGAGTTCGGCGGCGTCATCCGCAACGGTGCCAAGATGCTCTTCGCCTATGCCGAGTCGACCGTGCCGAAAGTCACCGTCATCACCCGCAAGGCCTACGGCGGCGCCTACTGCGCTATGTCGTCCAAGCACCTGCGGACCGACATTAACTATTCCTGGCCGACCGGTGAAATCGCCGTTATGGGATCCAAGGGCGCGGTCGAAGTCCTGCACGCCAAGGGTGCCAAGGCGGCCGATGATCCCAAGGCCTTCTTGGTCGAGAAGGAGAACGAGTACAACGAGAACTTCTCCAACCCCTACTGTGCTGCCGAACGCGGCTATATCGACGATGTTATCGAGCCGGCCGAAACCCGGTACCGGATCATCAATGCGCTTGAGTCGATCTCAGGGAAACGTGACACCATCCCGATGAAAAAACACGGCAATATCCCGCTGTAAGCACTCTCAAGGAATGGTTCGGCAGATATGTGCCGCGCCAACAGACTCAGAGGATGACAGAATGGCAAAAATGAACAAAAAAATGGCTGCGGCCCTTGCAGCCGTTAATGCCTATCTGATGCAGGAGGAGGAAGCGGCCTATCAGGCACAGTTGGCCGCCGCCAAGCCTGCACCGACCGGGCCGAGTTTATGGGCGATTGCCGGCCGTCAGGACATTATGAATTTCCGCAGGCTGATTCAAATGAAAGCCTTCTGATGGCTTTTACACACATTGACGTTCAACGAAAACGTATAATAACAGGGAGACACTGAAAATGAGCGACCAAGTGAAAATGACCGCCATGAACTATGCAATTGACCGGCCGAAAGCTGAGAACCCGGTCAAGGTAATGGACCTCACCTTCCGTGATGGTCACCAATCTCTGTTCGCCACCCGCGGCCGGACCGAGGACATGATCCCGGTTGCGGAGATGATGGACGAGGTTGGTTTCTGGGCACTTGAGACCTGGGGCGGCGCCACCTTCGATACCATGCATCGTTTCCTCAACGAGGATCCATGGGAGCGCCTCCGTACCCTGAAACGCTATATCAAAAAGACCCCCTTCTCGATGCTGCTCCGCGCTCAGAACCTGGTTGGCTATCGGAACTACGCCGATGACACCGCGACTGCGTTCGTGGAACGGGCTGCAGAGAACGGTATGGACATTTTCCGTACCTTTGACGCCCTCAACGACTATCGCAACTTTGAAACCGTCGTCAAGCAGATCAAGAAGAGCGGCAAGCACTTCCAGGGCTGCATCTGCTATACCCTGACCGAACCGCGCTTGGGCGGCGAGGTGTACAATATCGACTACTATGTCAACAAGGCCAAGGATTTGGTCGCCATGGGCGCCGACTCCATCTGCATCAAGGATATGGCCGGTCTGATCGCTCCGTACGATGCCTATGCCATCGTCAAGGCCATCAAGGCGGTGACCGACACCCCGGTGCATCTGCACAGCCACTTCACCTCCGGTATGGCTTCCATGAGCCACCTGAAGGCCATCGAGGCCGGTGTTGACATCGTTGACACCTGTATGACCCCGTATGCTTTCCGGACCGCGCATCCGGCGATCGAGCCGCTGGTCATGGCTCTGCTCGGCACCAACCGTGACACCGGTTTCGACATCAAGAAACTGGCCGCCATCAACGAGATCCTCGAGAAGGAAGTCATGCCGAAGTACAAGCACCTGCTCGATGACTCCAAGATCTCGACCATCGACATCAACGTGCTCCTGCATCAGACCCCGGGCGGCATGCTTTCCAACCTGGTCAACCAGTTGCGCGAGATGGATGCGCTCGACAAGATCGATCAGGTCTACAAAGAGCTGCCCCGTGTACGTAAAGAACTCGGCCAGATTCCGCTGGTCACCCCGACCAGCCAGATCGTCGGTATCCAGACCGTCAACAACGTGCTCTTCGACACACCGGAAGAGCGCTACAAGATGATCACCGCTCAGGTCAAGGATCTGTGCTACGGTCTCTATGGCAAAACCGCGGTGCCGATCGATGCCGAACTGCAGAAGAAGGCTCTGAAAGGTTACCCGCGTGGCGAAACCCCGATCACCTGCCGCCCGGCCGAGGTTATCGAGCCCGAACTGGAGAAAGCCAAGAAAGAGATTGGCGATCTCGCCAAGGACATGGATGATCTGGTGCTCTACGCCATCTACCCGGTTACCGGCAAGAAGTTCCTCGAGTGGAAGTACGGCGTCACCCCGGCACCGGTCGAGGTGCAACCGCTGACCCTCGACGAAGTCAAGAAGCGCGACGAGTTGATCGCCAAGGCCAAGGCCGGCAAGCTCATCGAGCCCAAGGCCGCCGCTCCGGAGAAGTCCGGAAATCTTCGTACCTTCAACGTCTTTGTTGATGGCGAATATTTCAACGTCGAGGTCGATCCGACCGGTGATTTCCAGCCGATGGTTGCCGCTGCTCCGCGGCCTGCAGCTCCTGCCGCCGCCGCACCGAAGGCCGCTGCCGCTCCGGCTGCTGCACCTGCTGCCGCACCGAAGGCCGCCGCCGCTGCTCCGGCAGCAGTTGAAGGTGGGACCCCGCTGCTGGCCCCCATGCCTGGTATGGTCGTCAAGAACTTGGTCAATGTCGGTGATGCAGTCAAAGCCGGTGACCCCATCGTCGTGCTCGAGGCCATGAAGATGGAGAACAACCTGGGTGCTCCGTGCGATGGTACCGTCAAACAACTATGTTTCGGTACCGGTGACTCGGTCACCAAAGATACTGTTCTGGCCGTCATCGGCTGATCCGACGGTCTCAGCGTAAGAAAGAGAAAAGGGAGCCGCCTTGACGGGCGCGCTCCCTTTTTTTGTGCGTGAATCGTTCCCTTGGAAAGAGCGGGTAGCGGCTCGATACCGCTTGTCTATACCAGACGTAGATATTTCGCCTGCTCCCACAGCTTGGTCGCCAATCGCACCGTCGCCTGGTCGACCATTCTCCCCTCCACCGCGATCGCTCCCTTTCCTTCCGATTTGGCTTGGGCATTGGCCTCGATGACCTTGGCGGCCAGGGCGATCTCCTCCGCCGAGGGCGTGAAGACGTCGTTGATGACGTCGATCTGGGATGGATGGATGGCCCATTTACCATCGCAGCCCAAGGCACAGGCCATGACGGCTGACCGTCGTAATCCTTCAGGATCTTTGAAGTTCCCGTACGGGGCGTCGATGGCCATCAGGCCATGTGCTTTGGCATGCATCACCATGTTGCTGATGGCGAAATGCCAGCGATGTCCCGGATACAGTTCTTCTTCTTTTTCGCCATGGCCGGAAATCGACACCAAGCGGGCGCCAATGGACGCCGAGTAATCGGCGATGCCGAAAACCAGGGTTTTGACCCGGCTGCTGGCCGTGACGATCTCCGTCGCCCGCAAAAGTCCTTCAGCGGTCTCAATCGATGCCTCGATGCCGATGGGCGCCGCCGCTGTTTTCCGGTTCAATTCAATGCCGTCGAGCAGGCGGTCGGCGAAGTAAATGTCACTCGGATGGTTGACCTTGGGGATGACGATGGCGTCGATGATGTGGCCGGCCTGTTCTGCAACTTCCAGCAGATCCCGGTAGGCAAAAGGGGTATCCAGGGCATTGATCCGGACGGTGACGGTTTTCCGGGACCAGTCGAGGTTCAGGAGTGACTCGATGACTTGTGCGCGGGCATTGGCCTTTTCCTCCACCGGCACACTATCTTCCAGATCGAGCATGATCACATCGGCCGGGCTGTCACTCGCCTTGCCATGCATTTTTTTCATATGTCCCGGAACGGATAAATTGGATCGACGTGGTTTCATACAACCTCCTTTGACCTCGGGGGCGATTTAGGATGTGCGGTGCACGGGGAAAAGGAAAGAACTTCAAAGAAAACGACGAACAAACGTATCAGAAAACGGACAGAATGTTGACTGTTTCTTTCGTTTTTTTCGTGGAAAGGAAGCCGCTTGGCGACGTGGCAGAGAATGGCGGACGCGCCAAACGGTTCAGTGCTTCCATACTGCCGGTTCTTCGTGGCAGAAGGAGCTCCAAGGGGCGGGGATGTTCAGAAGGCGAACCATTTTTTCTTTTTCTTGGGGTTTCCCAAGGCGACCCTGTTGCGACCGGAATGTTTTGCCTCGTACAGGGCTTCATCCGCCATGCCGATGAAGTCGTTCTTGTCGAATTCATCGCTGGCCGGAAAGGCGGAGGCCGCTCCGATGCTGATGGTCACCCGGTAGGCATTGGTTCCGTCGTCAAAAACATAGTCTTCTGTCGTTTTCCGCAGCTTTTCCGCCACCAGCAGAGCCTCTTCCGGTCCAGTCTCGGGCAGGACAAAGGCAAATTCCTCGCCGCCGTACCGGGCGATCAGATCATACTCCCGAATGACCTCCCTGCTGATGCGGCAGAATTCCTTGAGAATGAAATCACCGGTTTGATGGCCGTACGTGTCGTTGAATTTCTTGAAATGATCGATATCGGCCAGGAGTAGGGCAAGGGAGCGGTTGTTGCGGATGGAGCGATTGACTTCCGAATCGAGGAAATTCTGAAAGAAGCGATGGTTGTTGACCTCGGTCAAACCGTCGATGTTGGCCAGATTTTCCAGCAATCGGTTCTTCTGGGCCAACTCTTCTGTCAGTTTTTCCAGCTCCATCTTGGATTTGATCAACTCGCGGTTCATCTCCTCGTAGGAGAGATTGATCAGGCTGAGTCGAAGGTTGGCTTCCTGAAGAATTTCCGCGACCGATTTGACGGGCTTGATCTTGATGCCGAAATACTGCGCCGATTGATCAATGACCTTATCGATCATTTTCAGCACGGTATTGACTCCCAGTACCTTGAGGCCGAGGAGTTGCTTGGCCTCGGCGCGGAACTGCTTGTGATAATGCTCGGGGGTGTCTGAATAAAAAAGCTCGGCGAGCAGATTGGCGAGATGGGCGGTCCGGATGGTTTGTTGGTGTCGCAGATTGCTCCCCTGAAATGCCAGGGGTTGATGGTGGTATTTGATCGGGAGCAGGAGGCTCTCGGGCAGGCCCCAGGCTTCGGCCACCGCATACCCCACCTCGGCATGGGAAATGCCGAGAATGTCCAGTTCCGCCTCCGCACTCTCCGCGTTTGAAGCGGCATGACCGGAGGAACGGGCAGTGCGTTCGAGGACTTGGCCATACTGCTGAGGCAGGGTGACGGCGAGCACCAATTGCCCGATATTCTGCAGCAGGCCGCAGGTGAATGCCTCTTCGGCGTCGGTGTTGGTCACCTGCTCAAAGATCAACTTGGCGGCCGCGGCTTCGACCAGAGATCGTTCCCAGAATTGTTCGAAATCGAAGGGTGCGTGCCGTCGCTGTTTTCCCATGGAGAGCAGGGAAAAACTCAGGACCAGACTGCGAACCGCGTTGAGGCCAAGAATCGAGACTGCCTGGTTGATGGACGAAACCTGTTGCGGAAAGCTGTAAAAAGCCGAGTTCGCCACTCGCAGAACCTTGGCTGAGAGCGCCATGTCCTGGCTGATCAGATTGGCGATATCGGTGAGCGTGGTTTCCGGGTGGGCGGTCAGTTCCAGCAGTTTGGTGGCTATGATGGGCAGGGTGGGCAGATCCCTTGAAGCGAGAACGTGCTCCAACACCTGTTCTGCAGTGCTGTTCGATCCCGACATGCGCCTGGTATCCACAAGAGTCGATCATCCGGAGGGGTTTGACAACGCCAAAAAAAACAATCGGTATCTAATATAGAGTGTTTTTGGAGATTCTCCAAGGGGGACGCACGAAGAATCTCCGTCAGAGATCGATTCGGTTGGGATAGGAGCAGTCATGGCCCAGGTAGGTGGTGAAATCGAGCGTGTCGTCCAAGCGACGGATATAGGCCGGGGTGAGGGGGATCTTGCCGCCGCCGCCGGGGGCATCCAGGGCATAGGTGGGCACGGCCATGCCGGAGACATGGCCGATCAGGTGGCGCATGATGGCCAGACCGGTGTCCACGGTGGTACGAAAATGATCGGTCCCCTTGGTCAGATCGGCTTGAAAGAGGTAGTAGGGCTTCACCCGAATGCGGAGTAGCCGGTAGAGCAGTTCCCGGATGATCTCGGGGCTGTCGTTGACCCCCCGCAACAGGACGGTCTGGCAGCCGAGGGGGATACCGGCATCGGCGAGACGGGCGCAGGCCAATTCCGCTTCGGCGGTGATTTCGGTGGGATGGTTGAAATGGGTGTTGATGTAGAGTGGATGATATTTTTTCAACATCGCAGCCAGTCCGGAGGTGACGCGCATGGGCAGGGTGCAGGGGACCCTGGTGCCGATGCGGATGGTGGCAATGGAGGGAATCGCCCGCAAGGCTTTGAGGATACGTTCAAGCCGGGCCAGGGGAAGCATGAAGGGGTCGCCTCCCGAAACCAGCACGTCGGATATGGCGGGGGTGCGGCTGAGATAGTCGAGACCGGCGGCAATGGTGGCGTCGTCGATGATCATGTCCGGCGTGCCGACCTTGCGCTTGCGGGTACAGAACCGGCAGTACATGGCGCATTCGCCGGCAACGAGGAAGAGGGCTCGATCAGGATATTTGTGCACCAGGCAGGGGACCGGGCTCAGGTTTTCCTCGTCGAGGGGATCGGTCAGGCCGACTGAATCGGTCAGCTCCCTGGGATCGGGAATCGCCTGCCGCCAGAGCGGCAGGCCATGCTGCCTGATCAGGTCGAGGTAATACCGGCTCACCCGCAGGGGATAGACGGCATGCACGGCCTGTAGCGGTTCGACAGGAATGCCGAGGGCCTGGGCAAGATGCTCCGGAGTGGTGATGAAGGTGGCGGGGGGTGACTGTTCGCTGGGCATTGTTCCGTAAGGAGAAGATATCGACTGACTGACGAACGGAGAAATGGCCGTCTCTTCTTCCGGTCATGGTTGGGGTGACGGCAGGTGCGATTGACGAGCACTACGGCATCGTGGATGAAAACCCCACGGGATGGCGCTGCACGATACCGGTGGGTCGCTCTCCTGTTCCTGCATACCAGAAAACGTCCTCTTTTCCAATCCCGTCGCACCGTCACCGCTGGCCACGACAAAACCATCAACGGAAATTGGGCGGATTTCCCCGGGCAACAGGGACGCAATCAGCAGAAATCCAGCCATTTTGCCGGCGCCATCAATGGGCGCTCAGTGGTATCATTCTGAAATTATAGAAATTTTTTATTGCAACCTTGTCACTGCTCTTTCTTCTGCTAAAATGACTGTTGGAGGGCAACACAGAGAGGCGGCCCGCTTGGTCCGGATGAGTGACTGTGTGCGGGATGGCTCAACATATCAAATGACCACACAAGGAAAAAATCATGTTCAAGACAGCAGTAGCCAAGGCAATAGGGGTAGTGACGATTCTCGCGATGTTTCCGGTAGTTCCGACCTATGCCGAGCCGATCGTCATTACATTCAGCCACGTCGTTGCAGCCGACACCCCCAAGGGGCGTGCGGCCGAGTTCTTCAAGAAGCGGGCCGGGGAACTGACTCAGGGCAAAGTGAAGGTCGAGGTTTATCCGAACAGTAAACTGTACCCGGATAGGGAAGAGATGTCAGCCCTGCAGCTCGGCTCGGTGCAGATGCTGGCACCCTCGCTGGCGAAATTCGGCCCACTCGATATCAATGATTTCGAGGTGTTTGATCTGCCTTTCATGTTCAACGGCTACGAAGACCTCCACAAGGTCACCACCGGCCCTGTGGGCAGGCAGCTGCTGGACAAGTTGGAGTCCAAGGGGATCAAGGGCCTCGCCTATTGGGACAACGGCTTCAAATCCTTCTCGGCCAATACGCCGATCAAAACCCCTGAAGACCTGAACGGCAAGAAAATGCGTATCCAGTCTTCCAAGGTGCTTGAAGAGCAGATGCTCGAACTGAAGGCTATTCCGAAAGTCACGGCTTTTTCCGCGGTCTATAAGGCCCTGCAAACGGGCGTTGTCGACGGTACCGAAAACCCGATCTCCAATTTTTATACGCAGAAGATGTACGAAGTGCAGAAGTACCTGACCGTCACCGAGCATGGTTATCTGGGGTATGCGGTTATCGTCAACAAGAAGTTCTGGGAAGGGCTCCCCGCCGATATCCGTACTCAGCTCGAGACCGCCATGCAGGAGGCGACCGACTATGCCAACAAGATCGCGAAGGAATCCAATGACAAGGATCTGGAATTGGTCAAGGCGTCGGGCAAGACCGAGGTCACGACCCTGACCCCTGAGCAGCGAGCCGCCTTCAAGAAAATATTGGCCCCGGTGCATGAGAAAATGGCCAGCAGGATCGGTGCGAACACCGTCGATGCGGTCCAGAAGGCGGTAGGTTTCACCAAATGAGTGACGTTCGGTGGAGAAGAAAAGAAAGGATTTGAGGAGGAGGCAGGTTGTCCTTTGCGCATGTGAAGCAGGACATGCAAGCAACATGAGAATTTTTTCAATCTCTCTTGGCGAGCACAATGGATTCTTTAACGTTCCCGGCAAAATAGGACGATTCTGATGGCCACCAGGTCACGTTTGCCTGACCGGGACAACACCGGCACCGAAATTGGGCGGATTTCCCCTCTCGACGACGAGCCGATTGGCGGAAATCCGCCTGTTCTGCCGGTGCCGTCGGAGGATGGCAGCACCATTTGGCCAGGATTCAGGTCGGTTATCCATTGCCAGCCTTGTTGGTCTTTATTTTGCTATAACAACCCTTGGAGCACAATACAGAGGTGCAGCCGGTTTGCGCCGGTCGAATGGCTGTATGTGGGATGACTCGGTGCGTCGTCCACAAAGCATACGAAAAGAAAGTGATATATTTTTCTGGTGTTCGGAATCGATTTTTGATAATGCACTTTCGCGATGCGTCAGAGGAGCACGGAGCCACCTGCTGTGTTTGGAGGTGACGGTATCTTGCTCTTCTTGGCGCTTTTCCCGCCGGCAGATGAAGTTACCGGGGTTTGTCACGCCAAAAATCAAAATGGAGGATGGGGTATGAAACGCTTATCGGTGATGATGTTCATGCTGTCAATCGTATGCGGAGCCGCTTTTGCCGGCCCTGCTACGGCTGAAACACTGGAGTTGGGAATTCCTTTGCCACTTACCGGGGCCCAGGCCAAGTTCGGGGAAATGGAAATGCGCTCGTACCAGATAGCCATGGAAGAGATCAACGCCAAGGGCGGAATCAAAGGCATGACCGTTTCGCTCAATTTCGAAGATGGGCAAGGCAAACCGGAAATCTCCCGCGCCATTGCCGAAAAACTCATCGATGTCAAAAAACAGCCAATTATTTTCGGGGATTACAGTTCTTCCTGCTCCAAGGCCATCGCGGCAGTGGCCAATGAAAGAAAAGTCCCCTATCTGGTGGTGACCGGCGCGGATGACGCCATCACCCAGCAAAATTATGAATACGTTTTCCGGATGAACCCGTCCAATGCCTACTATGCCGCCGGCCTGGGTTCTTTCCTTTCGCAGGTCGTCAAACCGACTTCCATCGCCATTTTATATGAGAGTTCGGATTTTGGAACATCCGGCGCCGATGAGATGGAAAAGTATGGCGAGAAGATCGGCATGAAGGTGGTGGTCAAAGAAAAATATGAAAAAGGCGCCGTGGATTTCAAGCCGATTCTGACCAAGGTCAAGGCGCAAAAACCCGATGTCATTTACATGGTATCCTACGTCATGGATGCCTCCCTTCTGATGAAACAGATCAAGGAGTTGCGCATCGAGGCCAAGCTCTTTGCCGGCGGTGCCGCAGGGTTTGCCATTCCCGAGTTCATCAACAATGCCAAGGATGCCGCCGAGTACGTGGTAACGGCCACGCTGTGGAGCACCCAGGTCAACTATCCCGGAGCAAAGGAATTTGCCGAGAAGTATAAAGCCAAGTTTGGCGATTATCCGTCCTACCATGGGGCAGAGGCCTATTCTGCGCTTTATATCGTCAAGGATGCGATCGAGCGGTCAAAAAGCATGGATCCGGCCGATATTCGGGCCGCCATGAAAGCCACCAAGATGATGACGGCGTTTGGCCCCATTCACTTTGCGGACAAAGATGGATACCAGAATCAGAATTTCATGGAAACGCTGGTGCTTCAGGTGATCAACGGCAAACACGAGACTATCTGGCCGGAAAGCACTGCCAGCGCCAAATATGTTTACCCCATTCCGAAGTGGAGAGACAGAAAGTAAGCGGCGAGTCGGATATCGCTTGAGTATTTGCCATTCAATAATGGGGGCTCGATCGGAAAATTTTCCGGTTGGCCCCCCACAAATTGGTGGGCGAGACAGTCTCCCGGTGCCCTGGAAAAATGGGGAAGAGCCAGAACATTGTGGGCGCGGCCGTTTGCCATGAAAAATCAGAAGCAAGAACAATAGCGATGGAGACCGGTTTTTCATTGCCATGCTGAAAAGCGTGGCAATGTGTATCTTCCGCTCTCCAGAAGGATGGGATGATTATGGAAAGTTTTTTACAAACGCTCATTGCAGGAGTGCTTCTTGGCGGTCTGTATGCGCTGATCGGCATAGGCATGACGCTTATCATGGGCGTAATGAAGATCATCAATCTCGCCCACGGCGAACTGATGATGGTGGGCATGTACATCGCCTTTTGGATGTTTACCCTGTTTGGAATCGATCCCTACCTGTCCGTGTTCATCGCAAGCCCGATACTGTTTTTCCTCGGTATCCTCATTCAAAGATTCCTGATCAATCCGGTGCTGAAAGTGGATTCCATCTTGCCGGAAAATCAGGTAATCTTGACGGTGGGCATCGGCATGGTGCTGGCAAATCTGGCAACCATCTTTTTTAAATCCGATTACCGCGCCACGCCGGTCAGCTACGGTACCAGTGCCTGGTATCTTTCCGATTACTGGGAAAGCGCTCCCTTCGATCTTTCCTTGTCCGTACCCTGGACCGTATCCTTTGTCATTGCGGTGGCTATTACCATTGCCCTGTGGTTTTTTCTGTCAAAAACCGATTCGGGCAAATCGATCCGTGCAACGGCGCAAGATCTGGACGCAGCCCTTTTGATGGGAGTCAACGTCAAACTCATGCGGGTGGTCACCTTTGGCCTGGGGTCGGCTTTGGTTGGTGCCGCCGGATGCCTGTTTATCCCAATTTATTATCTGTTTCCCTCCATGGGCGGGCAATTTACCCTGATAGCCTTTGTCATCACCATTCTGGGTGGCCTGGGCTCGACCAACGGCGCCATTTTTGGCGGATTGATATTGGGAATTTTTGAATCCATGACTGCAACGTATGTGGGTATGGGGTGGGCGCCGGTAGGTCGTTTTCTGATTTTTGTGGCTGCCCTGATTTTTCTGCCCGGCGGGATGGCATCTCTTTTGAAAAAGAAACGGATTGGAAAATGAAAAAATATCTCCCTCTGATAGTGCTGGCCTGCTTGGCGGTATTGCCGCTGGTCGGGCTGAGCTCCTACATGCTGCACATGATTGTCTTGGTCGTCATGTGGTCGGCGGTGGGAATGGCGTGGAATCTTCTTGCCGGCTACTGTGGTCAGGTCTCTTTCGGCCATGCCGCCTATTTCGGCGTCGGGGCCTATACATCCGGTATTCTATACTACAAGCTCAACATTTCTCCGTGGTGGGGGATTCCCATCAGCATCGTCGTGGTCACCGTTTTCTCGTTTCTTCTCGGTCTGGTTGTTCTGCGACTCAGAGGACCGTTTTTCGCCCTGGCGACTTTGGCTATGGGCGAGATGATGCGGGTGTCGGCCGAGAATCTGAATTGGCTGACGGGAGGAAACATCGGTATTCTAATTCAAGAAAGGACCTGGATCGACAAAACCTACTACTATTACATCGTGCTGGCGATTGCGACCGCCACTTTTCTCGTGGTCAAATATCTGATGCAATCCAAGATAGGATATTATTTCGTGGCCATTCGCGAGGATCAGGATGCCGCGGAATCTCTGGGCATCGACACCACCTGGTACAAAACCATCGCGCTGTGCATCAGCGGAGCTCTCACCGGCATTGCCGGCGCATTTTACACCAACTATATGGGCTACATTGATCCGCATATTGTCTTTGCTCTGCATGACGTATCCATAGTGACGATCATGATCGTGATGGTCGGCGGCGTGGCCACGCTATTTGGTCCTTTTGTCGGCGCGATCATCATGGTTTTCCTGGCGGAATTGGTCCGTTCCATTCCCGGACTGGGAGTGGCGCATCAGACATTTTTTGGAATTTTGCTGATTTTGATCATCATCTTTCTGCCGAATGGGATTGTCGGAGATTTTCAAAAAATCAAACGACTGTTCAAATTTGGAGGCGCTTGCAAATGAGTTTGCTGGAAGTCAGAAATGTTTCAAAACTCTTCGGGGGATTGGCCGCCTCCTCGGACATTTCCTTTACCATCCAAAAGGGAGAAATCCTGGGATTGATCGGGCCGAACGGCGCCGGCAAAACGACCCTGTTCAATATCGTGGACGGAGTGTATCCTCCGACAAAAGGGCAGGTGCTGTTCAAGGGGCAGGTCATTTCCGGTTTGAAACCCCATCAGATCTGTAAACTCGGACTCGCCCGGACATTTCAGGTCGTCAAACCCCTTCAGCGGATGAGCGTGCTGGACAATGTCATTGCATCGGCGTTTCTGCGGGCCAAAAACAAGGCCGAGGCCGTTGAAATCGCAATGGAGACGATTCAGTTCACCGGACTTGAGGAGGACATGGACGTTATCTCCCGTGGGCTGCCGCTGGGTAAGCGCAAAAAACTGGAAATTGCACGGGCCCTGGCGACCCAACCGGAACTGCTCCTGCTGGACGAATCTTTTGCCGGTCTGAATCACTCCGAGTTGAATGAGTCCATCGAGATTATCAAAAACATCAAAGCCCGCGGGGTTACGATCATGATTATCGAGCATCACATGAAAGTCATCATGAGCATTTCCGACAGGATTGTGGTGATCAATTACGGCCAAAAAATCGCCGAGGGGACCCCTCAGGAGATTCGCAACAATCCGCTGGTCGTTGAAGCCTATCTGGGAGAGTAGAAACGGTGCTTGAAATAAAAAACATCGATGTGTCGTATGGGGATGTCCAGGTCATCTGGGATTTGTCTTTCGGTGTCAAGCAAGGTGAAGTCCTGGCATTGATCGGTGCAAACGGTGCCGGAAAATCCACAACACTTAAAACCATCTCCGGCATTCTTCGTCCGATGAGAGGGGAGATCCTCTTCGAAAATCAACCCATCCATACAATCGAGCCCTTTTATCTCATTGAGATGGGGATTGCGCATGTGCCTGAGGCCAGGCGTCTTTTTGTGGAGATGACGGTTGAAGAAAATCTGGACATGGGGTCGCTGAAAGGGGAGGCCCGCAAAGCTCGCGCAACAACCAAGGAAATGATCTTCAATCTGTTTCCCCGCCTGCGGGAACGCCAATACCAACCCGCAGGCACCTTGAGCGGCGGGGAGCAGCAGATGCTGGCCATTGCCAGGGGATTGATGTCCAAACCCAAACTTCTGATGCTGGATGAACCGTCTCTTGGGCTCGCGCCCATTTTGGTCCGTGAAATATTCAATGTCATCAATCGAATTCGTAAAGAAGGCGTGACTGTGCTGATTGTTGAACAGAACGTCAAACAGACTCTTGCCATCGCAGATAGGGCATACGTGCTTGAAAATGGCAAAGTTACCCTTGAAGGAACCGGTGCTGACCTGTTGAACGATCCGCATGTGCAAGCGGCGTATCTCGGTGTATAATTATTCTCGATGACAGGATCTCAGCAATCTTGATTCTTTTTCGTCATTAGCCAACATCAATACCGGAGGTCATCCCCCCATGCTCGTGAAAAATTGGATGAATACACCAGCCATTACGATAGATATGCACAGCTCCATGCAGGAAGCTATGAATCTATTGAAAACGCACAGGATTTCCATGCTGCCGGTCATGGATAAAAACCGCCTGGTGGGCATTGTAACGGACAGAGATTTGAAAAAATCATCTCCGTCCGATGCTACCACCCTGGAAATTCATGAACTCCTGTATCTGCTGTCAACCGTTCAAATCAAAGACATCATGTCGCCGAAACCGATTACGGTTCCAGCGGATTTCACGATTGAAGAAACCGCCGAAATATTGATGGTCAACAAAATATCCGGTGTCCCGGTTGTGGATAATGACGGCAGTGTCGTTGGAGTCATAACCCATACCGATCTGTTCAAGGTCATTATTTCCCTGACAGGCATCGGAAAAAAGGGGATCCAGTTTGCCTTCAGTCTAGAAGACCGAGAGGGCTCAATCCTGGAAGTTGCCCACATCATCCGTCAGTTCGGGGGAAGAATTGCCAGTATTCTGACCTCGTATGAGAAGGCGCCGGAAGGATATCGCAATGTCTATATCCGTATGTACAGCATTGATCGGGTCAAATTGGAAGGATTGAAAACCGCGCTCAAGGAAAAATCCAGGCTGCTGTACATGGTGGATCATAAAAACAACACCCGAGAAATCTATTGATCGTGGCGGTATTGGCGAAGAGCCCTGCTCCGCAGGGCAATTGCAGCCGGGCACGTCAGCGCTTTCCAGGTCTCCCTTGAAAAGTCGGTTTTCAGTGGGCAAGAAAAGGGGAAACCGGAAGAGTCTTCCATCAATCGGAGCACCCCCTCCCATATTTTTCAGGGCAATCCGACAACAAAGCAATTTCTTCCCAACGTGTTGTGGAAGAAGCCAAACATTCCTCCCGGCTCTGCAGAGCTGGGCATTGTCGCTCGGCATGATGTGAAATGTGAATCGTGCCCGGGGGCGGACGGTAGGGGGAACGTCCGCCTCAGGGTGCATTGGACGATCCCGATAACGCTATCCTCGGCGGCGCACGCAGACGAATATGCCACTCGCCCGTGGCTGTTGTCGCCTCATTTGTAATCGCTTTTGTCCAAACCGTACTTGCGCATTTTGTCGGAGAGCGTTTTGCGCGGGATGGCCAAGGCATCCATCACATCCTTGATGCTGCCGTTGCTGGCCAGCAACGCCTGCTCGATCAACGCCCGCTCGAAACTTTCCACCTGGCCGGCCAGGCTGTAGTCCTGCTTTTTTTCCGTTCCCGACAGCATCCGATCAAGTGACCAGCCATACTGGCTGCCCAGAAGCACGTAGCGTTCGGCAAGATTGCGTAATTCCCGGACATTGCCAGGCCAACCATACGCCATGAGCGCATTCATTTGCGCAGGTTTCGGCAAAGGAACCTCCTGTTGATACCTGTGGCCAGCCACCAGGAGAAAGTGGTGAAAGAGCAGAGGAATGTCTTCAAGCCGAGCCCTGAGGGGAGGGATCTCCAGGCACACCACGTTGAGACGGTAATACAGATCCTCACGAAACCGGCCGGCTTCCGCTGCCTGGAGGAGATTGATCTTTGAGGCGGCCACCACACGCACATCAAGCGGGATCAGCTTGTTGGAGCCGAGCCGTTCCAGCACCCGCTCCTGCAGCACCCGCAACAGGTGCACCTGGGTTCTAAGCGGCATGGATTCAATCTCATCGAGGAGCAGGGTGCCGCCGTTGGCATGTTCGAATTTGCCGATCCTGGTTTTTTTGGCGTCGGTGAAAGCCCCGGCTTCGTGGCCGAACAACTCGCTCTCAATGACGCTTTCAGGAACGGCGCCGCAGTTGATGGCCACAAAATTTTTCGTCCGGCGCTGGCTGTGCTCATGCAGTGAGCGGGCGACCAGTTCCTTGCCGGTCCCGGTTTCTCCGACAATGAGGATATCCGCGCCAGTGTCGGTTATTCTGGCAATGGTGGCCCGCAGCCGCACCATGGCCGGTGTCTTGCCGATAATGCGCGGTCCCGGTGCGCTGTGGGCCTCCAGCTCTTGGCGGAGGACACGATTCTCCAGGGTCAGCGATCTTTTCTCCAGTGCCCGGTGCACGGTTTTGACCAAGCGTTCCGCTGAGTAGGGCTTTTCGATGAAGTCATAGGCTCCGTCGCGCATGGCTTGCACCGCCGTGGAAATGTCGCCGTGACCGGTAATGAGCGTGACCGGGAGATCGCGGTCGATTTTCTGGACCTGCAGCAGAAATTCGAGGCCGTCCATATGCGGCAGACGGATATCGCAGATGACCACGCCAGGCCAATCCATGGACAGATGCGGCAGCGCGCTTTCAGCGTCTTCGAGGCAGAGCACGTCAAAGTCGGCCAGTTCGAGCGTTTGCATGTTGGCCTGGCGGATGTGCTTTTCATCGTCAATGAAAATGACGTTGTTCCCTTTTTCCATGGTTCCTGCTCAAGCTTCCTCGAAGATACACTCGAATTTTGCCCCACTTTCGGTGGCAGCCACCCGAATAACCCCATTCATTTCGCGGAGAATCCGCTCGGTGATGGTCAGGCCCAGGCCCAAGCCCTGTCCGGCCTGCTTGGTCGTGAAGAACGGTTCAAAGATGTGTGGTAAATGATCGGGTGCAATGCCCGGACCGCTGTCCGCCACACTGAGAATCACGTTGCCCTCTTTGCGATAGCCACGAATATTGATCTCCTGGCGCATCGAATCTTCGACCGCATGCAGGGCATTGCTGACCAGATTGACCAAAACTTGCTGCAATAATACATGATTGGCATGAACGTCAAGATCTTCGGGATCAATGACCACCTTGATCCAGATGTCGGTCTTGCGGATGACAGGATACAGAATCTCCAGGGCGCCATCAATGGCCCCGTGCAATGGGACCGTGCTGAGCTGTCCGCTGGTCTTGCGGGAAAACTGCTTGAGCTGGACACCGATTTGGGCCATGCGGTCGGTGAGTTCGCTGATCTGCTCGAGATTCCACAAGGCTTCCTTGAGTCGCCCTTTTTCCAGGAATAATCTGCCATTGTCCGAGTAGCTGCGGATGGCTGCCAGGGGTTGGTTCAATTCGTGGCTGATGCCGGCCGACATTTGGCCAAGAGCCGCCATCTTGGCGGCATGGACGAGTTCCGACCGGGTGTTTCCGAGAGCCAGCTCCACCCGCTTGCGGTCTTCGATTTCCTTGCGGAGCAGCGTGTTGGTTTCCGTCAGCTCCTGAGTTCGCTCGGTCACCCGCGTTTCGAGTTGTTCATTTGCCTCTTGCAGGACCCGACGGGTCTGCTCCTCGAAGCGTTTGAGATCGACTACCCGTTGCTGCCGCTGCTTGAACAGGAGAATGAGCAGGAAGCTCAAGGCAAAAAAGGCATTCACCGTCACGAAGGCGAGGAACACAAATCGCTCGACCCGCCAGGTATCGGTCAGAATATGCACGTTCCATCCCGCCTGTTTCATGGCGTGGGTTTGCAACAGATATTCTTTTACCTGGTGCTGGGGCGTCATCCGAACCCTGACAATTGCACCCGCATCGCTGCGTTCTTCCCGGACCACATCGAGTGCTTCCAAAGGCACGTCGGGATAGCGGTAGCTAGCGATGATGCGTTGGCGAATCTGATCCGGTAAATGTGTGAGCGTGCGGAATCGCCATTCTTTCTTGGTCGACAAAAAGATGACGCCCTCGGCATCGGTGACGAGAAAGGTTTGGTCGGCATGGCCCCAGTTCTTTTCAACGGTATCAATATTGATCTTCAGAACGAGAGCGCCGAGAATGCGGTCGTGCTGGCGGACCGGATAGGCAAAATAATACCCTCGAACGCTCGATGTCATTCCAAGGGCAAAGTATCTGCCCAAGCGTCCTTGCATGGCTTCTTGGAAATAGGGGCGGTAGCCGAAGTTCTGGCCGACAAAGGGGGCCTGTTCCTGCCAGTTGCTGGCCGCGATGGTCAACCCTTCGTTGTTCATGAGATAAATATCCGAAGCATTGCTGATGCCGTTGATCTTTTCCAGATATCGGTTGAGAAAATTGATTTTTTCCGGCGTGTCGGGAGCGTTGAGTTGTTGCACCAGCACCCTGTCGTTGGCGAGCAACTCGGGGAAGTTTTCGTATTTCTCCAACACTCCCTGCAGATAGGTGATGTAGAGTTCGAGCCGCGATGTGCCTTCCTCGGCGAGATCCTTCAATTTCTGATGATAGAGCCAGGTAAAGGACCACCAGACATTCCAGGCAATGACCAACAGAAAAATGAAGAGAGCAAGAAAATAATTGATCCGAGGGGATGGTTTCATGGTGAAACGGGAACAAAGGCCACCACGGGAGCGGCTCGTTCAGAAAGGCCGGATGACGAAAAGAAGTGGTGAACCGGTCTTTCTTCAAAAAACGCAAGTGACAATATGTATGGTCCATTGTCAAGGACAAGGTGACCAGCCTGAGCCCCTCCCGGGGAGGATGCCTGGAGCAGTGAGGACGGTCTATCAAGGACGCTCGATGACGCGTGAGGGCAGGGACAGCGGGGAGGCTGTAACCGGAGAGATCGGCCGGCATAAACGACGCCTCTGTTGTCGGCGGGAACGCAAGACATGCATAAAAAAAGGGCTATACCGCCGTCAAGCGGTATAGCCCTCACATCGAACTGTCAATGAAACAGACGGATATCGATGAGGATCAATGATCAATGGTGAACGAGGCTTTGAGGAACTCCCTGTTCAGCCGGGCGATGTTGCGGATGGTGATGCCCTTCGGGCAGACATTCTCGCATTCCCGTTCGTTGCCGCAGTTGCCGAATCCTTCCTTGTCCATCTGCAGAACCATATTGATGGCCCGCTTTTTCGCTTCCAGCTTACCCTGAGGCAACAGGGCCAGTTGGGAGACTTTGGCGCCGAGGAAAAGCATCGGCGTGCCGTTGGGACAGGCCGCGGCACAGGCGCCACACCCGATGCAGGCGGCTGCGTCCATGGCCTGCTCGGCAACATGCTGCGGAATGAGGATGGTGTTGCCATCCTGCGGGGAACCGGTGTTGACCGACACGTATCCGCCGGCGGCGATGATCCGGTCCAGGGCGGAGCGATCAACGATGAGATCCTTGACAATCGGGAAACCCTGCGAACGGAACGGCTCGATGACGATGGTGTCGCCATTCTTGAAGCGCCGCATGTGCAACTGGCACAGGGTTGTCTCTTTGTCCGGACCATGGGCCGTGCCGTTGACCACAGCACCGCACATGCCGCAGATACCCTCGCGGCAGTCATGGTCAAACGCGATGGGCTCAAGCCCTTTGATGGTGAGCCATTCATTCAGCACGTCGATCATTTCCAGAAAAGAACTGTCGGTGCTGATGTCCTTGAGAGCATGTTCCTCGAAAGCGCCTGTAGCCAGAGGACCATTCTGTCGCCAAATTTTTACATTTATATTGATCGTTTTCGATGACATATTCGTTCTTCTGCGTTGGAGTTTAAACTTCAGTAATGAACCCGTTTATACAAGTGCACAAGTATGCATTACTTGTAGCTGCGCTGTGAAGGAATGACATATTCGAAGGTCAGCGGCTCCTTGTGCAATGCCGGTACCGTTCCCTGGCCTTTGTATTCCCAAACAGCGACATAGCTGAAGTTTGCATCGTCACGTTTGGCTTCGTTTTCCTCTGTCTGGCTTTCTTCTCTGAAGTGGCCGCCGCAGGACTCTTCCCGGTTGAGTGCGTCACGAACCAGCAGTTCACCGAACTCAAGGAAGTCGGCAACGCGACCGGCGCGCTCCAGCGACTGATTGAGCTCCTGACCCGAACCGGGCACGACGACATTTTCCCAGAATTCGGCACGGATTTCGGGAATGCGCTTGAGAGCGTATTCCAATCCTTCCTTGTTCCGGGCCATGCCGCAGTAATCCCACATGATCTTGCCCAGTTCCTTGTGGTAATGGTCGACGGTCTGGCCGCCTTTGCCGCTCTTGGTGTTTTTCATGAGCTTGGTGATCTGCTCTTTCACCTCGTTGGCGGTTGCTTCGAAGGCCGGATCGTCGGTGCTGGTCGGAACCGGCGGCACGGTGGCCAGGTAATTACCGATGGTGTAGGGCAGGACGAAGTAGCCGTCCGCCAGGCCCTGCATCAGGGCGGATGCACCCAGACGGTTGGCACCGTGATCGGAGAAGTTGCATTCGCCGGTGGCGTAGAGTCCAGGAACGGTGGTCATCAAATGATAATCGACCCAGAGACCGCCCATGGTGTAGTGGATGGCCGGATAGATCATCATCGGCTCTTTGGTCGGATCGCTGTCGGTGATCTTTTGGTACATGTGGAACAGGTTACCATACTTCCGCAGGATCACATCCAGGCCGTCACGCTTGATCGCATCGGCGAAATCGAGATAGACGCCGAGTCCGGTCTCACCGATACCCTTGCCTTCGTCGCACGCCTGCTTGGCGTTGCGGGATGCCACGTCGCGGGGCACGAGGTTACCGAAGGACGGATACTTGCGCTCAAGGTAATAATCGCGCTCGGATTCGGGGATATCGGCCGCTTTGCGCTTGTCGCCGACATTCTTGGGCACCCAGACGCGACCATCGTTGCGCAGACTCTCGCTCATGAGGGTCAGCTTGGACTGGTAATCGCCATGGACCGGGATGCAGGTCGGATGGATCTGGACATAGCAGGGGTTGGCGAATCCCGCCCCCCGCTTGTACGAACGATAGGCGGCGGTGACGTTGGAGGCCATGGCGTTGGTCGACAGGAAGTACACGTTGCCGTAGCCACCGGTGGCCAGCACAACTGCATGAGCAGAATACTTCTCGATCTCGCCGGTCACCAGGTTGCGGACGATGATGCCTTTGGCAACGCCATCGACCACCACCAAGTCCATCATCTCGCGGCGGGTGTACATTTTGACCTTGCCCGTGGCTACCTGGCGCATCATCGCCGAGTAGGCACCCAGGAGCAACTGCTGTCCCGTCTGGCCCCTGGCATAGAAGGTACGGGAAACCTGGGCGCCGCCAAAGGAGCGGTTGGCCAGGGTGCCGCCGTATTCACGGGCAAAGGGCACGCCCTGAGCCACACATTGGTCGATGATGTTGTTGGCGACCTGGGCAAGACGGTACACATTGGCCTCGCGGGCGCGGAAGTCGCCGCCCTTGACGGTGTCGTAGAACAGACGGAAGATCGAGTCGCCGTCACCCTGATAATTCTTGGCGGCGTTGATACCACCCTGGGCGGCGATGGAGTGGGCGCGGCGCGGGCTGTCCTGGATGCAGAACGATTTGACATTGTAGCCCAGTTCACCCAGGGTTGCTGCGGCGGAAGCGCCTGCCAGGCCTGTGCCTACGATGATGACTTCGTATTTGCGCTTGTTGGCAGGGTTAACGAGTTTGTTGGAAAAACGGCATTTGTCCCATTTTTCTGCTATCGGTCCTTCAGGTATTTTTGCGTCAAGCTGCATAGTCGTTTCTTTTTGCTGGAGTTAAAAGGAGTGGAACTTGTTGAGATGATGCCCATCCAAGCAAAAATGGCGCCGTGGAGGAATCATCCGTCGTCTCGAATAAACCGTAACAGTATCAGAGCAATTGATTCCGAGAGATGACCATAAGGAAGGTGATCAACAGAAATACGGCGCCCATGATACCTGCCAGCGCCCATGCGACGACGCGCAACGGAGAGTCGTATTTCGGATGGCTGATTCCAAAGGTCTGGAGCAGTGACCAAAAACCATGGCTGATATGGATAAACAGAAGGCTGATGCCCGCCGTGTAGATAAGGGTGAAGAAGGGATTGTTCAGAACTTGCGTGACGAAATCGGAAATGGTTTTTACTTCGGTTTTTTCGACAAAATGAAAGTTGGCCAGATGGATGAGGATGAAGATGAAAATGGCGACGCCGGTGTAGGGCATGGTCTTGGAGCCCAGAGTGCGGCCGCCGGCACTGGTCTCGACGGCGTATTTGCCGCCGCGGGCCTTGCGGTTTTCCAAAAAGAGGATGATGCCGGTGATGACGTGCAGGAAGAAAATGGTGTACAGCCCGATTTCAAAGATGGGAACAAAAATGCCTAATGAGTGCAGATGATGCGCGTAGGCATTAAACGCGCTTCTCCCCCAGAAAATTGTACTGTTGCCTATGGTGTGGACGAGCAGAAACCCCGCCAGCATAAACCCAGTAAAAGCCATGATGTACTTTTTGCCCAGTGAAGATCGAAAAGTTTGAATGAACCACGACATAATTACCTTTCCTGATTGAGAGTTAAAAAGAGAGAAACAGTTGATACGACTGGTAAAACCGGATTTGCACATACACAGTATGCGGAACTGAACGGTGATTCATTACCAACCAGTTGTCCGTCCTGTCAAGGAAAAAAAGGGTGTTGCATCCTGTTCGGAATGATCCGGAACGCCTCGCCGGAGGATGTGTTCGCCTTGTTCGGCACGCGGGAGCTGGCTATTGGCAGATGTTTTTCGGTGAATCGCGCCTAGTCGGTGTTTTTTCGAGCGGATGGCGGCAGGGGGCCGTCCGGAGCCGCCCGCCGTGCGGCTGTCTGTGCGATGGGTGTGATGCTGAAACGATGGGGCGGTTCGACGGCGATGGGATGCCGGGAGGATGCGCCGTCATGGCGCATCGAAAGAGGTGTGGCGTCCGGTGCGGCGGGTGTCGTCACCTGACGGTGGGGCTCGGGCGCTCGTCGACGCGCTGAAGGCCCTCCATGAGCAGTTTCATGAAATAGCCGATTTCCGGGACATCGAAATCCTCGGGGGGAAGCCCCGGAGTGAATTTGAACCGCCCGCTTTTTTCCCTGAGCACCTCGTAGAAGGCTGTCTCGCCCTTGTTGCCGGCGTAGCTCGCTTTGATCAGCGCTCCCTGGCGGAGGGAAAACCGAGCCGTGCCCTTCAGCAGTTGGGTGATGGTGAGTATCCCGGTTTTGTGGTTGAGATTGAGGGTTTGGAACAGCGCCTCGGGCGGTATTTCCTCCAGTTTGCCGATCATGCCCGAGGCGTAGTCGTCGGCCCGGACGCGGTTCGAATCGGCCAGGCGCTTGGCCAGCAGTCGGGTGAAATAGGTCTGAAGCGCCGGATACTTCTGGACAAGCGCCTTGAAGTGCTTGTGGTCGATGGTGAGAAACTGGCAATCGCTGCCGGCCTGGACAGTGGCGCCGACATTCTCTTCGCAGATCAGGCTCATCTCGCCGAACACATCGCTGCGTGCGAGGGTGGAAATGGGAATGCCGGCATCGTTGAGGATGTCGACCTGCCCGGACACGATGACATAGAAATGACCGCCGGGATCGCCCTTGCGCAGGATGATCTCGTTTTTTTTGCAGGTCCGCAGCCTGAAGTATTTGATGACGCTGTTGAGGTTGTTCGGATCGATGTGGCGGAAAAAGGAGAAGCTGCCCAACAGGTGCAGAATGCCGCCGATCTGGCGGTCGATGCCATCCGGCGCCTCCTCTTTGGCGATGGCCCGGAAATGTTCCAGCCGGATGGAGCCGGTACAGCCGGAACAGGAGATCATGCAGTCGGGAATTTGATCGGCCCGTTCGTATTCGATGATGATCCTGGTGAAGTCGCCGTTGAGGATTTTGCAGTTGCCCCGGTCGGACGGCGAATGGACCATGGTGGTGTTGATGAAGGAGTGTTCCCCCTGGCTCTCCATGCAGATGGCGATTCCGGAAATCTGAAAGACATCGCCATACCGGAACAGCGGGCAATGTCTGACCTCGCACACACGAAAACTCATTTTGGGAAACCCCATGGACCACTCCTGAAACAATAGGCAAAACACACGGCACGTGCTAATAAGGCTCCACACCCCCGTGGGCACATTATGCATGAGATATGCCAGGGATACAAGGGAATCCTGCCGCGGCCGCTGGCCGTTTGCCATGGTTTCTCAGGATGCGGAACGGATGGACTGAGACGGATATGCTGACAACATCGATACAACCCGACGGCCGTTTCCGGGTCGGCCGGCACACCCCCTCCTATACGGTGGCCAACCTGCGTGAACGGGACTGTCGTTGCACCCTCGGGCAGCTCGCCGACGGCACCGAGGTGGGCAACACCGCCAATTTCCCCGCAGGCGACGTGACCGTGGCCGGAACTAGGACGATCTACGAAATTCCCAATCCCTTTCCCTTTCGCGGCTGCACGTACATCGATTCCGGCTGGGCCGACGCCCGGGCCGCCGATCCGGGATCGATCCGCATGGCGCCGCCGCCGCAGGTTTCCCTGCGAACCGTGCTCGACCGGCATTGTTCCGCCGCTGCGGTGCGCGAGATCGTCTCCCAGCTGCCCCTGCCGCTCCGCTACCAGTTGGCAGCCTCTTCCACCGATTCCGAGGAATTGACCTGGCTGGCGCACTCCTGCTGCCGGTTCGTCTGCGCTGCTGACGGCACGCCCGCAGGGGTGCGCTATCAGGAACAGAACGGCCGGATTCGCCCGGAGATCGACGACTTCGAACTGTTCGAGACCATTGCCAATAACCAGTATCTCCCCGATAACTATAAGGAGATCATGGTGCTGCGGCCGGGGGTACAGGGCGGCAGCGAAATCGTCGGCGATTACCGCCACGGCGCAACCGAGGTGTTCGAGTATCTGCGCGGCAATTCCTACATCCCCTGGGGACATTACGCCGCCAACTGCGCGCCCGCGGCCATCCGCTACCGCATCGCCGATCTGTCCGATGAAGACATGGTAGGGCTGCGCCATCTCTACTATCAGCGCGTGTTCGTGATCCTTGCCGACAGGCTGGGAATAGCGCCGGAGGTGCGCCGCCGCCGGCTCAGCGGCGAGGAGTTGGAGGCGCTCCGGCAGGCGATCGTCGCGCGTCTGGCCGCCGGCAACACCGATGTGGAGGCCTTTGCCACTCTGTGGGGCTGGAACTTCGGCTACGACTTTTCCGGGTCCGGATACCGGCTGCACGCCTCGCACCAGATGATCCATCAGCAGTATGCCCTGGTTCCGCAGTGGGTTGACGACGCCGATGGTTCGGTTTTCCCCGCCTACTGCTGCGGCGATCTGGTCGCCGAGGTGGTCGCCCGCTATCGTGAGGAGTATCATTCCGATTTCTTTAACGATTATTTGCTGGCCCTGGCCAACAACACTCGCACCGACGGCGGCACGGGCAGGCAGTCGCTCGTGGTCTGGGAGGATGACCGCGTCGTGCTCTTCGTGCCCAAGGCCCAGGTTTCCCAGTGGGAGCTGCAGTTGCTGGTCAAGGCCGACTGCGCCGGCAAACCGGTGGGCAATGTCGTGGAGGCGGATACCTCGGTACGCAGTTCCATCGACACGGGCATGCTCAAGGCGCAGCAAGTGCTGGCCCGCTTGGGTGCCACCATGGTGACCTCGATCGAATACGCCAAACGGCTCGGGACGGCCAACGGTCAGCGGCTGCTGTACGCCTTCCTGCCCAAGCTGCCCTGGTCGATGGGGGGCTTCAGCGAGGCCCAGGGGCGGTTCATCCTCGGGCATTATCCCGAGGATTTTGCCGAGGCCTGCCGCCGCCGACTGGATTGAGGCCGTTTTCGCGAAAAGGCCAAGAAAAGAACTGAAGATTGCGTGGCGACGTGCTACAAATGACGGTTGCCCAGCCGGTGGCGGCAGGTCTGCCTCGGCCTGGTTTCGTCGGATCATTTCACGGATAGAACAGCAATGAAAAAAGGATATTATGGACAGTGGGGCGGGGCCTTCATCCCGGAGGTCCTCCATGCGACCTTTGCCGATTTGAACAAGGCCTACGAGCAGGCTCGGGCCGATGCGTCGTTCTGGCAGGAATATGTCGAGTTGATGGGCAATTACTCCTGCCGGCCGACGCCGCTCACCTTTGCGGAGAACCTGACCCGTCATTTCGGCGGGGCCAGGATCTTCATCAAGCGGGAGGACCTCAACCACACCGGCGCCCACAAGGCCAACAACGTCATGGGCCAGGGTTTGCTGGTCAGGCGGATGGGCAAGAAGCGGGTGATCGCCGAGACCGGCGCCGGGCAGCACGGCATGGCTACCGCCACTATGGCGGCCCGTTTCGGCTTTGCCTGCACCATCTACATGGGTGAGGAGGATGTCGCCCGCCAGCGGCCCAACGTCTTCTGGATGGAGAAATTGGGCGCCACGGTGGTGCCGGTCACCGACGGCAGCCGCACCCTCAAGGACGCCATGAACGAGGCCTTCCGCGACTGGGTGGCTTCGATGGACGACACCCACTACGTCATCGGCACGGTCTGCGGTCCGCATCCCTTTCCGGAAATGGTGGCCTGGTTCCAGTCGATCATCGGTCAGGAGGCGCGGCAGCAGATCCTCAAACAGCACGGCCGCCTGCCGGACCGGGTCTATGCCTGCGTCGGCGGCGGCTCCAACGCCATGGGCATTTTCCAGGGATTCCTCGACGAACCCGGCGTTGAGTTGGTCGGGGTCGAGGCCGGCGGCGAGGGCATTGCCACCGGCAGACACGCGGCCCGGATGATCGAGGGCAGCGGCGCCACCCCCGGCGTGGCGCAGGGATACAAGACCATGTTCCTCCAGAGCCCGGAGGGACAGATGCTCGATACGCATTCCATCGCCGCCGGCCTCGATTATGTAGGGGTCTCGCCGATCCTGGTCGACCTCGGCGAAAGGGGCAGGGTGCGGTTTGCCGCCGCCACCGACCGCGAAGTGATCGAGGCGCTCAGCCTGACCATGCGCTCCGAGGGCATCATCCCGGCCATGGAATCGGCGCACGCCTTTGTCCAGGCCTTCAAGGAAGCGCCGGCCATGTCGCCGGACCAGGCGATCATCATCAATATGTCCGGCCGGGGCGACAAGGATATTTTCACCATTGCCCACGCCTTCGACGACCCGTCATGGAAGGACTTCATCGTCAAGCGGGCGGCGGCGTACAGCATCGGTTGAACGGCTGGGCCTCTCGCCGGTGCGGGTTTTTTCTTATTGAGGTGCGATGTGAGCGGAAATTTGGAGCATGAGCTGAAACAACGGCGGCAACAGAAAAAAATTCTTCTTATGACCCATCTGGTGCTGGGCTATCCCTCGCTGGCGATCAACCGCGAGGTGATCCGGCAGATGGCGGAGGCCGGCGTGGACTGCATCGAGTTGCAGATCCCCTTTTCCGAGCCCATCGCCGACGGCCCGGTGATCCTCAAGGCCAATCAGCGGAGCCTGGACCAAGGCATCACCGTGGAGGAATGCCTTCGTTTCGGCCAGGAAATGGCGGCCGCCTTTCCCCAGGTACGTTTTTTGTTCATGACCTACTACAACATCGTGTTCAAATACGGCGAGGCCGCCTTCCTCCGCCGCACCCGCGACATCGGCTTCTGTGGCACCATCGTTGCCGATCTGCCGCCCGAGGAGGGGCAGGGCTACCTGGCGACCAGCAAGGAATTGGGATTGGCGCCGGTACTGTTCTTCACCCCCACCTCCAGCGACGAGCGGATGCGGCAGGTGGCGGCCCAGGGAGCGGGATTCGTCTATTGCGTGGCCCGACGGGGGGTCACCGGCCGGCAGACCGCCTTTGACCAGGCCCTCGATCAGTATCTGGCCAGATGCCGCCGGGCCACCGCCCTGCCGCTGGCGGTCGGCTTCGGCATCAGCAACCGCGAGGATGTGGCCAGGCTCGCCGACAAGGCCGATATGGCGGTCATCGGCACCGCCACCATCAAACTGGTCGACGCCCAAGGGCCGGCGGCAGTGGGGCCTTTCATCGCCGGCCTGAAGGTGAGTCTCTGATGCGATCAGGTTATTGACCGCAAAGGACATGGCCGCGGAAAATGCTCCGAGCATCGACGATACCTTGCGGCGGATAGGTCGTAATATCGTCGAATTACAATGGATCGAAGGGGCGCTGAAGTATTTTGTCAGTCGGCAGGGGCTTCAGTTCAGCCTCAACCCCCGCGACCCTGAGCATCCCTCGCTGCAGGAACAGCTCAAGCAGCAAACCGCCGCTTACGCCACCAAGACCATGGGTTGCTTGAGCCGCTTGTTTCACGAGCGGGTGTTGACCGAACCGCAAGCCCAACCTAATGATGACCAACTCGCCCCTGGTGAGGCGCAGATGCGCTTCATTTTTCGTCCCTTTGGTGATGACGGCCAGGCTCAAAAAGAATTCGCCGGACGACTTCATGATCTCGCTGGAAAGCGAAACCGGCTGGTTCACCACCTCTTTTCCGACTTTGATCTCAATTCACCGGTGGGCTGGTGCAGGTTGGCGCTCTTTCTCGACGACCAGTTCAAGGAGGCCCAGACCCTGCGGCACGACTTGACCCAATTCTATCAGGTAACCCAAAAATTCGCCCAAATGATTGCCGATCCCGCCATGCAGGTCTTGCCTCATGGTCTGGACTCGGCCGGGCACTTGGTAATCGTTCATCTGATCTGGTATGCAGCCCCAAGGGGACTCGGCAAGGCGGGCGGACAAGGCTGGTGCAGGTTGGCCGCGGCTGGGGCCTATTTGCAGCGAAATTGCTCGGAGGCATTTACGGCGAGCAAAAAAAAGCACCGTTCGCTGAAGTCGTTTGTACTGGCAAGCGAACTGTTTGATATGATCGATGAACAGGGTGCCGCGTACCGGATCAAGCCCGGCTATTGGCTGGAAATTGATGGCAAAGGCAATTGCGCTCTTTGTAGAAGCGTGTCCGGGCTGACCGATGCGGATGGAACTGTGATGAAGGAAGATCTCGATGTCGTCGTCTCTCTGGGAGATCGTTGCGATTCGGAGCAGGCGACAATGTCATTTTCAGGTGATCATGATGCATGATAGCAATACTCAACTCGGTACCGCGACGGTACTGTGGGATCTCGGTGCCTTGTATCCGGCCGCGGATGGCCCGGAGATCCAAAACGACATAGCCCGTTGCCGGGAAATGGCCGAGAGCCTGGCCGCCGAGGCAACCGGCCGGATAGCCGCGCTCGACGCCGGGGGCCTCGATCGGGTGGTCGGGCATCTGGAGGCCATCGATACCCTTCTGGCCCGGCTGGGCGCCTTTGCCTATCTCCATTTCATCACCCAGACCGGCGATGCCGCCGCTTCGGCCCTGCTGCAGCAGGTCGAGGAACTGGAGGCCGCGGTGGGCAAGCTGACGGTTTTTTTCCGTCTGGAATGGAACCGGCTCGACGAGGAGAGGGCGCTAGCCTTGCTGCGCCAACCCGCCTTGCGCCGCTATCGCCATTATCTCGCGGTGTTGCGGCGGTTCGCTCCACATCAGTTGAGTGACAGGGAAGAGGAGTTGTTACAGGAACTCAGGCCGGTGGGCCGAAGCGCCTGGAATCTCCTGTTTGACAAACTGTTCGGGCAACTGCGTTTCGGCGCGCGGGAGCGGACCGAGGAGGAAGTGCTGAGCGATCTCTACCATCCGGACCGCGAGGTGCGCAGGAATGGGGCAGAGGAATTGACCGCCGGGCTCAGGGCCAATCTGCACATCTTGACCCATGTATTCAACACTCTGGCCGCCGAGAAGATGATTGCCGACCGGATGCGCCGCTATCCCGCCTGGGACAGCGCCATCAACCTGAACAACGAACTGGAGGAGCGGACCGTTGCCATCCTGGTTGACGCGGTGGTTGCCCGGTACGACATCGTCCATCGGTATTACCGCCTGAAGCGGCGGCTGCTCGGTGGTGGCGAGCTGTTTGACTACGACCGCTACGCGCCGGTGCCCGGCGGCGAGGAAGCGGCCATCCCCTGGGAGCAGTGCCGGCGGATCGTCCTCGAGGCCTTTGCCGGTTTTTCGCCGGAGATGGCGGCCATCGGCGAGCGGTTCTTCGCTGAACGCTGGATCCATGCCCCCATCCTCGCGGGCAAACGGGGCGGCGCCTTTGCCCATCCCTGTGTTCCGGAGGCCCATCCCTACCTTTTGGTCAACTACACCGGCAACATGCGCGACGTCGCCACCGTGGCGCACGAGCTGGGCCATGGCGTCCATCAGTTCCTGGCGGCGGAACAGGGGTTCTACAACAGCGATACACCGCTGGTCCTGGCCGAGACCGCCTCGGTCTTCGCCGAACTGCTGGTGTTCAAGGCCCAGGTCGGTCTGCTGGCGCCAAAAGCGAGGCTGGCCTTCATCTGCCAGAAGCTGGAGTCGATTTTCGCCACGGTCTTCCGCCAGGTGGCCATGAACCGGTTCGAGGCGGCGATGCACACCTCCAGACGGCAGCAGGGCGAGTTGTCGGCGGACCAGTTCGCAGCCCTGTGGCTGGAAACCCAGCGGCCGATGTTCGGCGATGCGGTGACCCTGCGGGACGACTATGGCCTGTGGTGGGCCTATATTTCCCACTTTCTCAGCACGCCCGGCTACGTGTATTCGTACGCCTTCGGCGAACTGCTGGTCCTGGCGCTCTATGCCCGTTATCAGGAGGAAGGGGAACGCTTTGTCGACCGCTACCTGGAGTTGCTGCGAGCCGGAGGCAGCGGTTCGCCCTACGACCTCGTCCGTCCTTTCGGTATCGATCTCGATGATGCGGCGTTTTGGCAGGGTGGCCTTACTCTCATCGACCGGATGCTGGCAGAAGCCGAGCAGGAGATGACGATTATTGTCAATAAGTGACAAATATTGGCGCGCATGCCGTCCATTGTCCGTATTTCCTTGGGGGACAAGCAAAATCGGGTGACAGCGAAGGCCCATGCCCGTTCGGCAGCCCCATGGCGTGCACTTTCTTTTTGATTTTTATTTTTTTTGCCCACACAATTGACCCTGAGGAGTTCAAAGTGGGGCAACGCATTTTTCAACACCGTTTTTGACGCAACGTCGTTCACCTCACCGCGATTTCCGCCTCTGCATGCAGGTTGACAGACCGCACCCGGCTTGCCGGGAATGGAAATTGCTCTGCTCTCCGTAGTGTTTCGAATATCCATACCATTGCTGGCGGTGCCGGACGAGCCGGCTGTTCGACAGCTGCTGCGATTATGCAATTGCCGGTTGCGGGCGGTTTTCCGAGTGTTGCCAGTGGTGTGCGGCTGATTCTTTGTTCTGCGTTGTTCATGTCCCGTGCTGGGGGATGGGAAATGCTTCTTATAAAAGAAGAATAACAATGGAGAACAGCAGTTTCCGGAAAAATGCGATGGTGACGAAAACGAAAAAAATCGATGGATTCTCCCTGGACAATATCGTGCAGATTTTTGCCATGGAGAAGAAGTCGCAGACATTGCATGTGACGAGGGAAAGCAATGTCGGCACGCTCGATATAGAGAATGGAGAACTCGTTCACGCCGAACTCGGCAGGTTGAGCGGATTGAAGGCGGCAATCGAGATTCTTCTCTGGGATGACATTCAGATAGAATTGTTCCCTCTGCGCACCGTTCCCAGGACGATCAATAACTCGCTCATCAATATCCTGCTCGAGGTTTCAAAACTCAAGGACGAACGGAAAAGCGCCCTTGACGAATCCGGTGAAGCCCTGCTTGCGACCGCCATTGAAAAGGCGGAACAGCAGCAATACAAGGAAGCGCATGTCGATCTTGTCCAATATCTGAAGAAAAACCGCAACAACGCCGCTGCCTGGGTCTGGTATTCCCGTATCCAGGGCAATGTGGAAATCATGAAGAAGGCCCTGAAAATGGCGGCGAGCCTTGATGCCGACGATCCGATGGTCAAGGAAGAGCACAACAAATTCGCTGCCGTCTCGGCTCATCTGACCGACGATGTGGTCCGCAAGTGTTATTTCTGTTGGGCTCCCCTCAATAAAGGCGCCGCCACCTGCAGGTACTGCCGGGGGCATCTGGTCATCACCCGCGAAACCCTGGTGCAGTCGGGATCGGTCGACACGGGCTGGCTCGAAAAGGCTCGGCAGCGTTATACCCGCATTCTGCGGAAATATCCCCGCAGTCTCATTTCTCTCTATTGCCTGGGCCTGATCAGCGTCAACAACCGCAATTTCCAGGATGCCCTGGCCTACCTCGACAAGACGGCGAAAATGGCCCCGGACAAGGCCCTGTTCGCCAATCAGTTGAAACTGCTGCTCGATCATTTGGCCCACCGGTCTCTGGAAGAGCAGCCGGTGCGCGGCAAGGTCGAGGTCGTCCCCGCCGCAATGTCCGACGAGGTCGTCGATACCTCCACGATGGCCGAGCGGAAAATGATTTTGGTGGTGGAGGACAGTTCCACCACCAGAAAGGTCATCTCCATCACCCTCAGCCGTCAGGGATACCGGGTGGTGGAGGCGGCGGACGGTCTCGAGGCCCTGAGCAAGATCAGCGAGGAACGGCCCGATTTGATCATGCTCGATGTCATTCTGCCGAAGATGGACGGCTACAAGATCCTGTCGATCATCAAGGGAAACAGGGAATTCAAGGATATACCGGTGATCATGCTCACCAGCAAGGATGGCTTCATCAACAAGATGAAAGGCAAGATGGCGGGCTCCTCCGCCTATCTCACCAAACCGTTCGATCCGGACATGATGATCGCCGAGATTCAAAAATACGTGTGACCATTCTGCATAGACACCTTGCAAAAGAAAACGAACCATAAGGAGAGCGCCATGGCCAAAGGGAAAATTCTGGTTGTCGACGACAGTCCCACCCAACTGAATATGATGCGGGCCCCGTTCGAGGAGAACGGGTTTCAGGTCGTCACCGCAATGGATGGCGAGGAGGCGGTGGCCATGGTGGAGACCGAAAACCCCAACCTGGTCGTGCTGGATGTGATCATGCCCAAGCTGAACGGTTTTCAGGCGTGCAGGAAGATCAAGACCATGAGGCAGGACCTGCCCGTTATCCTCCTGACGTCGAAGAACCAGAAAAGCGACGAGTTCTGGGGAAAGAAACAGGGGGCGGACGTCTATATGACCAAACCCTTCGACAGCGCCGAGTTGTTCGCCAACGCCGTCAAACTGCTGTCCTGAGCGCACTCGCATGGTTGTGTTCGACGGACGCATTGAATGAGGCAGCCAATGGCCGACTTGTCCCATCGCCCGGATACCGAAGGGCAGGAAAACTCCCTGCAGACGCTGCTCGCCGCCATCGACCGCGAAACCGCGCAGGAACTCGCGCTCGATGCGGCCCTGTTGAAGGAACGGGCGTCGCGGAACATCAGGAAAAAGAAGCCCTACATCGCTTTCCTGCTGGGAAATGACGAAATGGCGCTCGCCATCGATTCGATTCAGGAAATCGGTTACCTGCCGGCAGTGACCCCTCTGCCGAATCTTCCCCCATGGATCAGGGGCATCGTGCAGATCCGGGGAGAAATCCTGTCGGTGATCGATTGCTGCCTGCTCTTCGGCATCAGGGAGGAGCGGTATCACCTGCGACGATCCTATGTCCTTTTCCAGCGGCAGGAATTGAAGTTCTGTCTGATGGCCGACCGGATCACCGGCGTCGTCAACCTGGATGAACAACGCGATCCGTTGGTTGCCTATGAACCCGAACAAAGGGGGCATCTGGCTCGGTTGGCCCCCTTCTTCAAAGGGGTGTATACCATGGACGACCGAACGGTTCATATCCTCGACGGTGAAAGGCTCGGTTCCTCGCCCCTGATTCGGGAATGGCAATGATCACGGTGAGCCGACTGCAAACTGCTGTATCGGGAGCAAGGTAATGGCGCAGGACAGGAACGATTTTTTTGCGGGATACGTCGAGGAGGTGCAGACGTATGTCCCGACCATGAAAGCCGCCATCGGGGAACTTCGGGTGGATCCGCGGAAGCGGGATACCCTGGAGGAACTGTACCGGCTGGCGCACATCATCCGGGGCGCTTCCTCCATGGTCGGCATTCACGGCCTCAGCCGGATTGCCGGCTGCATGGAGACCGCCCTGGAACGGACATTGGAGGAGCGGCAGGCGCTCTCCGCCGAGGCCTGTGCCGTCATGGAGGCGACTGTCGGCCGCATCGAGCACTACTGCCACGATCTCCAACAGGGAATCCCGGTAGACGAGGCCCGGCTGACCGCCCTCACCGAGGCCGATTTCAGCGGCCTCGATTCCTGTCCGGACGAGTTGTTTCCCCTTGATGCCATGCAGGAACCCATCGTTGACGAGGCGCTTTCGTCCGGGGCAGCGGCAATGGCGCCCGACGACGAACTGATGGCCGAGTTCCGGGTCGAAGCGGAAGAACATCTGGAGGTGTTGCACCAGTCGATGCAGACCTTGGAAACCCGGGTCATCGGCACCGTACCCATGGTTGGCGACCTGCGGGAAACGGTCCGCACAATCCGGCGGTCCGTGCACACCATCAAGGGGGCGGCCGGAGTCATCGGTCTTGCCGATCTCGCCGCCTACGCCCACCTGGTGGAGGATGTGCTCGATTGGTTGTACGAAACCGCGGCCGGCATGGAGCAGCGGATGGTGCCGCCCTTGTCCGCTTCTCTGGATCTGCTGGCAACGATGATCCTGGCTCCGGCGCGGTTCGATGAGCAGCGGGCGCAGACGGTGTTGGCCGAACTCCAGGCCTGCATGGAAGGGGGCCAGGTCCTCCCGCCGGGCGAGGGCATGGATGTGTTGAGCGAGGCGGTGCTCGAGGCGCTCGAATCCTCCGCCGCTTCCGCCGGGACACGGGAAGGGGGTTCCGGTGAGGGGGCGTTGCCGGGCGCGTTGTTCAACGACGAGGAAAAACAGCTGCTGCGCGAAGGCTTTCTCGAAGAGGCGGAGGAACATCTCCAGCAACTGCATAGCTCGATGCAGACGCTTGCCGCCGAAATCAGCGATCGGGTTGTCCTCAATACCGGGCAGAAAGAGGAGGTCCGGAAAATCAGAAGGGCCGTGCATACCATCAAAGGCGCTTCCGCGGTGATCGGTTTGCAGGACATTGCCGCCTATGCTCACGGTGTCGAGGATTTTCTGGACTGGCTCTACGAAGGTGCCCGCCACCTCGATCCGGAGACGGTCGATACCCTGGCCGGCACCCTCGATTTCCTGGGCCTGCTGGTGGAAGCCCCCGAAACGGCTGCGGCGGACAGGCAAACCGATCTCCTCCAGCGCCTGCTGGCCATTTCCCGGGAAGACGCACCCGCCGAGGAACCGCCGGTCGGAGAGCCGATCGCCACGGCGGTCGTGCCGGAGCAGGCCTTGCCGGGAGACGGCGCCGGACAGGAGCCCGATGCGACCGCCCCCCAACAGACCGTTGTTTCTGAAACGACCCGGACCATCCGGATCAACCAGGCGCAGCTCGATATCCTCATCAATCTGGCCAATGAGTTGCTGGTGGGGATCAGTGGTTTCGACCAGAACATGGGCTTGTTCCGGAAAGCGCTGGAAGAGATGGAGTTGACTTCCCGGAGGCTGAAGGACATTGCCCTGGAATTGGAAACCAAGTTCGAAGTCAAGGCCCTGGATCAGTTGTCCCGCCATTTCATCCACCTCGACAAGGCCGTGGCCGACATCAAGGCCAGCCAGAGTTTTTCCGAATTCGATGCCCTGGAGTTGGACCGGTACACCCAACTGAACCTGATTATCCGTTCCCTCAACGAGTCGGCGATCGACGTTGCCGCCATTCACACCAATCTGGCGGGTATTTACAGCGGCATCGGCGGCGATATCGGCCGCCAGCACCGGGTGATCCGTGAGTTGCAGGTCCAGATGATGCGTACCCGCATGAGCCCGATGTCGACCCTGTCGTCGCGACTGAGCCGCACCATGCGCGATGTGGCTTCCCGGTTGGGCAAGCGGGTTCGCCTGGTGATCGAGGGCGAACGGGTCGAACTCGACCGCATGGTCTGGGAGAAACTGGCCGATCCGTTCATGCACCTGGTCCGCAATGCCATCCATCACGGCGTCGAGTCGCCTGATGAGCGAAAGGGCTGCGACAAACCGGCCGTCGCCACCATCACCCTGTCCGGACGGAGAGAGGGCAATCACATCGTTATCCGTTTCAGCGACGACGGGCGGGGACTGGATTTCGACGCTATCCGGGACAAGGCACGGAACTTCGGGCTGGGGACTGCGGCCGACCGGATGGACGAGGAGCAGCTCACCGAACTCATCTTTTATCCGGGCTTCAGCACCAAGACGATCAGCGAAATCTCGGGTCGCGGCGTCGGCATGGACGTGGTGAGGGAAAACGTCAGGGAACTGCAAGGCTCCATCGCGGTGGAAACCCAGGCCGGCATGGGCACGACCTTCGTCATGCGCGTGCCCCTTACCCTCGGCGTTGTCCGGGCGTTGCTGGTGAAGATCGGCGAGGTGACCTATGGCATCGCCCTGAGCGACATCAAGGATATCCATCGGCTGGAACAGGATGGCATCTCCATCGAGGAGGGAACGTGCCGCATCGCCGGCGAGACGGTGCCCTGGTATTCGCTGGCCGGTCTGCTCGGCGTGCCCGACCAGAATACGGAAGAACGTGGCTCGCTGGTACTGAACATGTTTGCCGGCGGGCGGACCATCGCCCTCGCCATTCCCCAGATCACCGGGCAAAAAGAAATCGTCATCAAGGGGCTCGGTCCTCACCTGCGGTCGGTTGCCGGCGTGTCCGGGGCCGCGGTCATGGGCGATGGCAGCGTCGTGCCGGTACTGGACATCCCCGCTCTGGTGCAGGCGACGTTCCGTGCCGAGCAGGGCGACGCCACCGCCTTCAACCTGGAGATTCCCAGCACGTTCACCGTGATGATTGTCGACGATTCCATCTCCATCCGCCGCGTCATGAGCCGATTGGTGACCGCCAACGGCTGGGCACCGGTCGAGGCCAAGGATGGGTTGGATGCCATCGAACAACTGGAGATGGAGGAAGTCCGCCCCGATTGCATTGTCCTGGATATCGAGATGCCGCGGATGAACGGGTTCGAGTTCCTCGCAAAACTGCCCCATGTCCCCGGAGGCAAGGACATTCCGGTGGTCATGCTGACCTCGCGGACGTCCGGCAAGCATCAGGAAAAGGCGCTGCAGTTGGGAGCCAGGGCATTCTTGAACAAGCCGTGCAAGGATGAGGAGTTCGTTGACACCGTACTCAGGCTGACCGGCCGGGGCGATGTGTCCCCGCAGGCCGCCGGACGCGAGGTGATGGCATGAAAACGCTCTATCTCGCTCAGATAGGCCGGCAGTTGTTCGCGGTCGACAAGGAATGCGTGCTCGGTGTCGGTATGCTCCACGACGGCGCGGTCAAGCCGATGGAAGAGGAGGGCCGGTTGTATCTGCCCCTGCCCCATGGCAACCGGGCGGTGATCTGCGATGTGCGGGCACTGATGGGCAGAAACGGCGACAGGATCTCTTCCGGGCGGGGATGTTATTATCTGATCATCGGCCACGGGGAGCAGGTCATGGCCCTGACCATGAGCGGCAAGGGTAGAATCATCATGGCGGATGTCGTCGCTGCCCGTCCGTTGCCGCCCGCTTTCACCGGACAGTCGAGGGCGCTCATTCCCGGTGTGCTGGTCAATGGCATGGACCTGATTCTGTTGATCGACCTGCAGGCCGCGCTGGCGGCAACGATGGGAGATGTCCCGGAACCGGGCATGGTTGCGGACCGGGCGCGGGAACGGATGGAGGCATGATCATGGCACACGAACGGCAACAGGCCGGTATCCGAAGTTTTCTGCTACCCCTGTCGATCAACGGTGCCGCGGAAAACGTTGCCTGCCTGTTCAGTCAAAACCAGGTCGTCGAGATCCTCGGGCCACGGCCCGTGGAATACATACCTGGGAGTCCGGGGTATCTCAGGGGTGTGATGCTGTACCACGACAGCCTGTTGCCGGTGGTCGACCTCGAGGCATTATGCGACCGGCATCAGCCTGTCCGGCAGGAACAATACCGGCAACTGGTGGTGGTCCGTACCGGCGCGGTCGATCCGGTGACCGGCGAATCGCTGAAAGCGGTGGTGAGTGCCAAGGTCAGGATGCAACTCGCCAAGATATCCGGCCAGGAGCTGGCGCAGGCGTCCGAGCAGGGGAAGGTCCCCTCTTCCCTGCGCGAATCGGGCCTAGTGCGTGGCTGTTTTCGGCGTCAGGGCGATTCGGTTGTCCTGTTCGATCTCGGGCCGGTGGTGCAGGGTACGTATGCCGGCCGCGTCAGGGAGGTGTGCCGGTAATGGTGGAGCAAAGCGTTCTCGACAACCGGATTCGGGTGGTGACCAGGCGAATGGAGGGGGTGCGTTCCATATCGCTCGGATTTCTCATGGCTGCCGGTCCGATGGATGAGGCGGAGGACCGGAATGGTGTCGCCCATCTGGCCGAGCACCTGATGTTTGACGGAACCAAGCAGCGGGATGCCGACGAAATCGCCCGGATGATGGATACCACCGGTGGCCAGATCGGCGGTTTCACCTCCCGCGACTACACCTGTTTCACGACCACGGTACTGGATGACTATCGGACCTATCTGATTGATCTGATGGGTGATCTGCTGGTGAACTCCCAGTTTGCCGAGTACGCTGTCCATCAGGAAAAGGAGACGATCATCAGGGAATTGAGCGCCCAACTCGACCGGCCGGATGTCTGCGCCCACGAGCGATTGAAGGCACATGTCTGGCAGGGACATCCGCTGGGGCGGCCCATCGGCGGCACCATCGCCTCGGTGGCGGCCTTGCAGCAGGAGGATGTGATCCGCTATGTCCGTGACAATTATCAGCCGCGCCGGTTGATCGTCGCGGCCGCCGGCAATGTCCGCCATCAGGACATGGTCACCAATGTGGCCGATGCCTTCTGGATGATGGCGGACGACGGCAAGACCGACGCCCGGCCGGTTCGTCCCGTTTTTCACGGCGGCGTGACGGTGGAATGCAAGGGTGTCTCCCATGTCTATTTTTCGATCGGGCTGCAAGCGGCCCCCTACGCGGCGGCGGAGCGCTACCTCCTCCATCTGCTCACGGCCATCCTGGGCGGAGGCATGAGTTCCCGCCTGTTCAGGACCCTGCGGCAGGAATTGGGGGTGGTGTATGAAATAACGGCTGAATATCAGGCCTATCGGGATGACGGTGTCATCGTGATCGAGGGGTCGACCGCCCCGGAACTGCTCCACCCGGTCCTTTCCCGGATCTTCCAGGAGATCAAGGGCATGGCCCTGCAAACGTCGCCGATTCTCGAGGAGGAACTCTGGATCGCCAAGATGCAGTTGCAAGGGCAGCATATCATCGCCCAGGAAAACTCCCATACCTGCATGAGCAGTCTGGCCACCCAGGCCTTTTACTTCAACCGGTTTGTCGATTCGGCCGAGATTTTGGATCAGATTCTGCATGTGGACATGGAGGGGATGAATGCCATCGCGGCACGCATGCTGGCTACGGGCCTGCGCCATTCGGCCATTGCCCTGGTCGGCCCGTCCTGCGAGCAGGTGTGTAACACGGTGGCGATTGAAACAATGGTGCGGGATTTTCAGTAACCCGCGCAATCACCACAACAACAGGAGGATATCGGTATGGCTCTGGATGCAATCATCAAGAAGAACTGGATTGAGATTCAAAAGAAGAACACCGTGCCGGTGAATGCCATTGGCGTGAAAATCAATCCCAAGGACGAGCGGACGTTGAAAGTCTGGAAGGAAGAAGGCATCGACGCCTTTGTCAAGAAGTGACGGGTACGACCGGACCGTGTTCCCGCGGTCCGGTCGTGGTCGACGTTTTTTCGCGGGAACACGTTAGTGTGGGGCATGCCCTGACAAAAGAAGAGCTTTGCCGGCGCCCGCCAACCCTTCGGGACAGCGGGCGCGGCGGCACCCCGGTTGCTTGTCGACAACGAGATTTGATTTCAGTTGAGGAAGGAGGTTCGGAGGCAGAATGGAAGAAGACAGAAAACAAAGGCGCTGGTTGGGCAACCCGTTTTCGGCATTGACCGATAAGCTCAATATTCGCGGTAAGCTGATGGTTGCCTTTACCGTCATGATCGTCCTCACGCTTGCCGTTATCGTGATCGCCACCATTTCGCAGCGGTTCGCCAATACGACCATCGACGAACTCGTCCAGGTGCACGGCAAAATCGCCCGGCTGAGCCTCGACATCGAGAAGACGGTGCGGGTCATGAACGGGCACGAGAAGGATTTCCTCCTCAATTACAATAAAATCGGCATTACCGAGGCCAAGACGCAATATCTGAACAAGTTCATCGCCGCCGGCGGTGAAGCCTATCAGAAGTTGTACGAGATTCAGCAGACGGCGGTTGACGCCAAGGACAAAGCGGACGCCCAGCGGGCCATGGACGCCATCAACAACTACCTGGCGACATTCATGAGCACGGTGAACATCCTGGAACTCCAGGTCAACCCGGAGTTCGGCGAGTTGACCAAGCTGCGCCAGTCGGTCGATGCGTTGCGGAAATCCATGGCCACGGTCGCCTCTCCCAGGATCCAGTCGCTCTTCCAATCCTTGCTGTACAGCATGCAGGAATATACGCTCGTCCCCGACAGCCAGAGCGGCGAGAGGGTACTGGTCGAGGCGAAATCCTTTGAGGAGGCGATCAGGGCGTGGACGGAAAACCCCGCGGCGCAAGGCACCCTGCTCACCCAGACCGGTGATTTTGCCAAATGGTTCGCCGACGTCGTCAAGACCGACGAGACAATCAGTAACCGCATTCTGGCGTATCAGAAAGCGGTCAAGCAGGCGGAACCGGTTATCCAGGCCTTCCTCAAGGATGCCGTGGCCAACGAACAGCAGGCCGTGGCCCGCATGGAGGAGGCCGCTGCGCTCGTGCAGAGGATTGTCGTCGGCGTGGGTATCGCTGCGGTTCTGATCGGTCTGCTGATTTCGTTCGGGCTGTCCAGGGGCCTGACCCGGCAGATCAACCTGATCATGGACCTGCTCAGTGAGATGGGCATGGGTAACTTTCAGGCCCGTACCGAGGTGGTGAGCCGCGACGAACTCGGCGACATGGCCACCGCCCTCAACGGCATGCTCGACAATATCACCGTCCTCATTCAGAGCCAGGAGGAGCGCGACGCCATTCAGGAGTCCATCATGAAGCTGATGAACGAGATCGCCGACCTCACCGAAGGCGATCTGACCGCGCGCGCCGAGGTGACCGAGGACATCACCGGTGCCATCGCCGACTCCTTCAACACCATGGCCGAGCAGTTCGGCAGCATTGTCCGCCAGGTGCAGTCGGCGACGTTTTCGGTCGATGCCACCGCAACCGACGTCTCCAAACGGACATCCGACCTCGCCGTCAAGAGTACCGACCAGGCCCAGCAGGTCAACGCCGCCATCCAGGCGCTCAACACCATGGCGGCTTCGATTCGGCAGGTTTCCCAAAACGCGGCGAGATCGGCGGAAGTTTCGGAGATTTCCCGTTCCAATGCCCGCGAAGGCGCCGAGGCGGTCGAGAAAACGAACCGCGCCATGGACGAAATCCGCGAGCAGATCAACGAAACCGCCCGTTCCATCAAGCGTCTGGGCGAGAGTTCGATGGAGATCGGAAACGTTGTTGAAATTATTAATAATATTGCAGATAGAACATCCATCCTTGCCTTGAATGCCTCCATTCAGGCGGCCATGGCCGGCGACGCCGGTTACGGTTTTGCCGTCGTTGCCGAAGAGGTGCAGCGGCTGGCAGAAAGTTCGAGCAACTCGACCAAGCAGATTGACATGCTGGTCAAGAGCATTCAGTCGGAAATCAAGGACGTCAGCAATCGTATGGATGAGAGTATCGGCAAGGTTGTCCAGGGTTCGCAGCTTGCCGACGGCGCCCATGAGAAGTTGCAGCAGATCGAAACCGTTTCCAACCAGCTGGCGGACCTGATCGAGGCTATCACCCAGGCCGCCGCCCAGCAGGTGCAGATGTCGGAGAACCTCGTCGAGAACATGGTCGTCGTGGGCGGCGTCAGCAACGAGACCTCGCAGACCTCACAGGAAACGGCAGGTCTGATGAACCTGCTCAACACTACGGCGAGCAAGCTGCGCGAGGCTGTCGAGGCGTTCAAGATCGAGCGAGCGCAGACCGTGTGATGTTCGTTGTTTATCCCGGTTGCCACCGCGCACCTTTTTAATCACTTGAGAGGAGAAAACATGAAACGACGATCCATGGCCGGTCTCTTCGCCTTCGTTCTTGCCGTCGGACCTGTACCCACGCTGCTCGCCGCTGACGGCGTCATCAAGCTCGGAGTCAGTTCCAGTAAATCCGGGAGCTTCACCAATGTCGGCTCCAGCACCAAGAACGGCGCGGAAATGGCGAAAGAGGAAATCAATGCCGGCAACGGGCTGCCTGTCGGCGGTAAGACCTACACCATGGAACTGGTGTATGTCGATAATGGATCCGACCGGTCGAGCGCCAGCACGAATGCCCTGACGCTGATTAGCCAGCATCAGGTCATGGCCATTGTCGGTCCCCAAAGCAGCGACCGTGCCATTGCCGTCGGAGAAGTGGCCAACTCGTTCAGAACGCCCATGATTACTCCTTGGTCGACCTCGCCGCTGACGACACAGAACAGGCAGTTCGTCTTCCGCATGCCGGTCATGTATGACATCCAGGCAATCGCGACCACCAAGTTCGCGGCCAAGGAGTGGAAGGCGACCAAGGCGGCCGTGTTGTATGATGAAATCAGTCCCTATCCCACCGGCATGGCCAAGGCCTTCAGACAGGCCTTTGAAAAGGCGAACGGACAGGGCTCGGTGGTCGTCTTTGAGACATTCAGGACCAGTGATGTTGATTTTTCTAAGCAATTACAGGAGATTGTCAGTTCGGGCGCCGATTTCCTCTATACGCCGCAGCATTATGAAGAGGTTCCACTGATTGTGCATCAGGCAAGGAAGATGGGCTGGAAGAAACCGATCACCGGTTCCAATTCCTGGTCCGGAGGGGATCTGATGGGGAAATGCGGTGATGAGTGTAAGGGGTTGTATTTTACAGGAAATTTTGCATCAGGCGGGGTGGAGGGCAAGGCGAAGACCTTTACCGACAACTATCAGAAAAAGTATAAGGTCCTGCCCGACGAGGTTTCCGCCCTGACCTATGACGCAGTACGGTTGATCGCGGAATCCCTGAAAAACACCGGAGGATTGACCGGGAATCTTGTGGAGGACAGGGTCAAGCTCCGCGATCAGATCGCCGCCACCAAACGCTTCGAGGGGGTAACCGGCACGTTGGGATACTTCGGCACCGGCGATCCCACGAAGTGTACGGTGGTGATCAAGATCGACGACCAGGGCCTGCTGACCAACCACGAGCAAGTGTGCCCCTAGGGTCGCCCATCAGGCGTGATCGTCAAGGGGAAGGCATCCGCCGGCGCTGTCACGGGCGGATGACCTTCCCCTTTTGCACGATGAGCATGGCCGGCAGGATGATCACAATACCGAGCATCGTCCGCATGGTTGGAAGATCCCGGCGCAGGCACCATTCGATCAGTACGATGAGGGGCGGATACAGATACGAATAGGCCATGACCCGGGTAGGGCCGAGGCGAAGGGTGGCCCACTGGGAAATGAAGAAGGTGACGATGGTGGTGAACACCGCCAGATAGCCGATGCCCAACCAAACGATCGCCGGCACCGCGCTCCATGGCACCATGGGGAGTTTCGTCGCCGAAAAGAGCAGCAGCCAACCGCAGCCGGTGATCAGAATCCACAATGTCATGACGGCCATGGGTTCGCCCCGATGGAACAGCCTGACCAGGGGCGTGTACAAGGCCATCAGCAGACAGCCGCAGAAGAACAGCAGATCGCCGCGGTTGAGCACCATCGCCCGCACCCGTTCCGGGTCTCCCTCGAAGATCACCCACAATGCGCCGGCCATGGCGAGCAGCAAGGCTACGGTCCGGTACGGCCCCAGTCGTTCCCTGAGCAGAAACCAGCTGTAGATCCCCGAAATACCGGGAACCGTCGTGAAGATTGCGCCTGTGTTGAGAGGGGTGGTCATCTGGAGCGAAAGGAACATGAGCCAGAAGAAACCGACCAGCGCACCGCTGATCAGACCGTAGCGGACGATGGCGAAGCGGTCGGACAGATGTATACCATGGCGGCGGCCGACATAGGGGGCGAAGAGCAGGGCGGCGAGCACAAAGCGGACGAGGGTCAGGACGACCGGATCAAGAAACGGGGCGATGGCCTTGCCGACGGTGAAGGAGGTGGCGACCAGCGTTGCCGACAGCAGCATGCAGCCATGGAGCGCCCAGGAAGGAAAAGGGCGGGTGCCGGTGTCGCTCATCGGATGCGTTCGAGGAGCTGGTGGTGCAGGCCGCCGTTGCTGGCCAGGATGTCGGATGCGAAGGGTGAAAAAGGTGTGCCGGAAAAGGTGCTCACCGTGCCGCCCGCCTCTTCGACCAGCAACCAGCCGGCGGCCGTATCCCATGGTTGCAGGTTCATTTCATAAAAGCCGTCGAGACGGCCACAGGCCACATAGGCGAGATCGAGCGCCGCTGCCCCTGCCCTGCGGATATCGCGGACCAGGGGCAGCAGTGTTTTCAGCTGCCGTATGACCGTGGGCAGGGTCGCCTCGATCTGATAGGGGAAACCGGTGCCGACGAGCGCCTCGATGAGGCGGTTCGTGCCGGTGACCGAAATCGTCCTGTCGTTCAAGCGGGCGCCGCATCCCCGGACCGCATAGAAGAGTTCGTCGCGCAGGGGCACGTAGATGGCCCCCGCCATGGGTCTGCCACGGTCGAGCAGGGCGATGGAGACCGCAAAAAAAGGGAAGCCGTGGGCGAAATTGGTGGTGCCGTCCAGCGGGTCCACGATCCAGAGTCGCTCCGCGGCTGTGGCATGGCTCGCTTTGGTTTCCTCGGCCATGATCGGTATGCCGGGCGTGTCCGCTGTCAGCGAAGCGGTGATGATCGCTTCGGCCGCCACGTCGGTTTCGGTGACCAGATCGATAGCGCCCTTCATCGTAATGGTATGGGGCTGTTCGTACCGCTCCCTGATGAGGTCGCCTGCGGCGAGCGCGGCCCGGCAGGCGGCGGCGAGCCAGGTTCTGTGTTCATTCTCGGTGCAGAGCGAGAGAGAATTCGGTATTCTGTCCATAACAGGGCCTGTGTTGATGTTCGATGGAAGGCGGTAAGAGGTGTTTGGGCGGCACATGCTCATGCCGTTTCCCGCCAGATGGCGAGCGCCTTCTTGTACACCTGGGACCGGGGAAGATCAAGGTCCGAAGCAATGCGGACAACAGCCTGTTTGAGACTCGAACGCTGCTCGTCACGATACCAGCGCAGCAGATCCTCAAGGGCTTCGGGTCGCTCCGACGGCAGGGGTGCGGCTCCCTGTACAATGAGAACCAACTCGCCCCTGACGCCATTGCGCACCTGTTCCCGGAGAACCGAAAGCGGCCCTTCCAGGCATTCCTCGTGGATTTTGGTCAACTCGCGGAACAGTTGTGCCTGCCGGTCGCCAAGCGTTGCCAGCATGTCGGCGAGGGCGGCTTGAATCCGGTGGGGCGTTTCATAGAAAATCAGTGCGCAGGGCAGGGTGGCGACATTTTTCAGCACGTGTTTTCGACTGGCCGCATTGGCGGGCAGAAAGCCGCCGAAGAAGAAATGGGCCTCGGTCAACCCAGCGATCGAAAGGGCGGCGGCCAACGCCGAGGGACCCGCGACGGCAACGACCTCAATCCCGGCGGCCCTCGCCTTGTTCACCAGAACGGCTCCGGGATCGCAGATCGCCGGCGTGCCGGCATCGGCGACAAGGGCGATCTGTTTTCCCGCGCGCAGCAATTCCAGCAGGGCCGTTGCTTTTTCCTGTTCCTTTTCCCGGAAATAACTGACCAAGGGGGTCGTGATGTGCAGATGGCGACAGAGTTTTTTCGTGTGTCGGGTATCCTCGCAGGCAATGAGGTCGACCGTGGAAAGCGTTTGGACGGCGCGGTGAGTTATATCACCCAGATTGCCGATGGGCGTGGCGACCACATACAGCCGTCCCGGCTTGTTGGTGTCGTGTATCGGGTCAGGCGGAGGGCAGGCCATGGTCGGGTATCGAGCTGTGGTGGCCCCTCAGGGGGAAAGGTGGTAAAAGTTCAATCATATAAAATAGATGTGTTGTCAATGGGCGCAGCCTTCGGATGGGGGGAGCATGACTTCCTGGTATGAAGAGATGTTTGCGCAATCAAGCATTCCAATGTTGCTGCTTGATGTTACAGTGTTGCGAGAAAAGTGTAAAGATATTCAGAGGAATTCTTGGAAAGATCTTGACAAGTATCTGTATGAAGAATTCTCTTTAAAAAGATATTTAGTATCTTTTTTTAGAATTATTGCGATAAACCAGGCGTTTCTCGATTTATTCGGCATTGAAAAAATGTCGGATATCGGCACGAAGGAGAGTCTGTTGGTTGATTCGGTCTATGATCGGATAAAGCAGATAATTGTCAATGAAATATTTTATGAAAAAATTGATATTGTTTATGAATACAGCAGCAACAATCTCCCTCCCAGAGATTCGGTGTTGAAAATATATGTCAATTTTTTTGAAAATAATGAAAAGTATTTGTCGACTGTCTCGATAATTGATGTTTCCAGCTATAAGAAGTCTGAGTTTATTTTAACTGAATTTGTCGAAAAATATTATTTATTGTTCAAGTCCATTAAGGACGCCATATTCATAATTGACCTCGCTGCCGGGCATATTCTCGAGTTTAATGATAAGGCGTCTGATTTATTGAAAATTCCACCGGAAGATATTGTCGGCAAAAATCTTTCATCGTTTGTCTGCCAAGAACACAGGCCGAAATATGAATTTTTTCTGAACAAAAAAATCTATGGCGAGGGGAACGGAGACGAAACCATCACCCTGTTCATCGTCGTCAGCAATGGCGACTGTCTCCCGGTGCAGGTGGGGGTAACAATCGCCGTGGTCGGGAATGTCCAGGTGGCCCAGGTGGTCCTCCACGACATGAGCAACCGGTTCAAGATGGAAGAAGGGCGAAGGTTGTTGGCGACGGCGGTGGAGCAGGCGGCCGAATCGGTGATCATCACCGATATCTACGGCAATATTCAGTATGTCAACCCCGCCTGCGAGGATGTCAGCGGCTATTCCTTCACCGAGATGCTGGGGAAGAATCCCAGGATGCTGCAAAGCGGCGAGACGCCCTCCTATCAATATAAATTGCTGTGGGAGGAAATCACCAAGGGGAATGTGTGGCGGGGAATGTTCATCAACCGGAGAAAGAATGGCGAGGTGTACCAGGAGGAGGCCACCATCACCCCGGTGAAGGACAATAACGACAAGATCATCAGTTATGTCGCGGTCAAGCGTGATATAACCCAGCATCTACTTCTGGAGAATCAGATACGGCAATCCCAGAAAATGCAGGCCATCGGCACGCTGGCCGGCGGCGTGGCGCATGATTTCAACAACATTTTGACGGCCATCATGGGCTATGCCGAGCTGTCGCAGTCCCAGTGCGACAGGGATTCGTTGGTGTACAATAACCTGGTGGAAATCATCCGGGGGGCCGACCGGGCCGGCAAGCTGGTGGATCAGATTCTGAAGTTCAGCCGGCAGAGTGAAAAAAATGTATCGAATCTGCAGCTTGGGCTCATCGTCAAGGAAGCCATTCGACTTCTCCGGGCAAGTCTGCCGGCGAACATAGAACTTGTCTGCGAGTGTCAGGAGGATTTTTTCGTGAAAGCCGACCCGACCCAGATGCACCAGATCGTGATGAATCTGTGCACCAACGCCTACCAAGCCCTCGAAGGCAAGGGCGGGGTGATCCGGTTGCGGCTGTTCAGGAAGATGTTGTCGCCGCAGGAGGGGGTCATTACCGGCAATCTGCCGCAGGGCGCGTATGTCTGTTTGCAGGTCGAGGACAACGGAACCGGGATTGCGCCGGAATATCTGCAACGGATTTTCGAGCCGTATTTCACGACCAAGAACCTGCACGAGGGAACGGGGTTGGGACTCTCCGTCGTGCACGGCATCGTCAACGACCATCGCGGGGCGGTGACCGTCGAATCGACACCGGGCCAGGGGAGTTGTTTCACCGTTTTCCTGCCGGAAGCCAAGGAAGATGCCGGAAAAAACGTGTCCCCCGAGACGGACGCCCCCGCCGTGTTCGAAGGCACCATCCTGGTGGTCGATGATGAACAGCCCATCACCTTTTTTCTCGTGCAGGTGCTTGAGCATTTGGGATACAAGGTCGAAGCCTGCCTCTCCAGCGACGACGCCTTCAACACGTTTCTGGAGCGGCAGGATGCGTTCGATCTGATCATCACGGACATGGGCATGCCCGGAATGACCGGTTTGGAACTCGCCGAGAAAATCAAGACGATGAACGCCGACATTCCCATCATGCTCTGCACCGGCTACAGCGAACACGTCACGGCGGAAAACTACCAACAGATGGGGTTGGCCGGTTTTGTCGCCAAACCGTTCAATGCCGAGCATCTCGCCAGGGAAGTGGCCCGGATCATAGGCGAGGCGCGGGGTGCCCGGGCTGCGCACCGGCACCGCGAGACCGCCGGTCGACCCGCCGGGGCCGGGCAGGGAGGCGGGGCATGACGATGCGCTCCCCGAGACTGTCCCCCGAGGCCTTCGCCCGCCTCGTCGAGCAGGCCATTGCCCGCATTCCCGAATCCATCCGGGCGTACCTGGACAACATCCTCATTTCGGTACAGCAACGGCCCTCGGCCGATATCCTGGAGGAGTTGGGAATGGCGCCGGACGAGACGTTGTTCGGCGTGTATTCGGGGGTGCCCCTGATCGAGCGCAGCGCGATCGAGCCGCCCCTCTATCCCGATACCATCTTCATCTTTCAAGAACCCCTGGAAAACGCATGCACCACCCGCGAACAACTGCTGGAAGAGATCGAGATCACCGTGGTTCACGAAATCGCGCATTTGGTCGGTTTTACCGACGCGGAACTGGAAGCCCTGGGGTATGGTTGAACCTCGCCCCTTGTCGCCGGCCTGCGCTTGCCCGTGCAGGACTCGGCCGCCGCGCCGGTTCGCCGTTTCCAGCCGCGGGCGGGGACACCGTGAACCCATGATCGAACCGGGCCGCCGCATGCCGCAACCAGTGCTCATCCTGTGTGCGTTTCTGACTGCCGTCCTGCTCGTTGCCTGCGGCGAGGGGGAGAAACCGGTCAAGGTTTCCCTGGACAAACGCCGGGAAATCGCGGCCAAGCCGCCGCAGCCGGCCATCACCTACGCCTATCTCCCGCAGTACTCGCATACCGAGTCCTTCCAGCGGCACCAGCAGTTGGTGGAGTACCTGGCCGAGGAGACCGGGCTCTCCATCCGGCAGGTGTTCCCGGATACCTTTGCCCATCACATCAGCATGTTCGGGCAGGGCAAGATCGACATCTCCTTTTCCAACCCCTTCGTGTATGTCAACCTGGCCAACCGGTACGGCGCCAGGGCCATGGCCCGGATCGTCGAGGAGGACGGCCGCGCGGAGTTCCGCGGCCAGATCATTGCCCGCCGGGACAACGAGGCCATCCGGTCGGTCGAGGATTGCCGGGGCAAGTCCTGGGTGGCGGTGGATCCGTCCTCCGCCGGCGGCTACCTGTTTCCCCTGGGGTTGTTCGTCGATCACGGCCTGACCCTGCGCGATTTCCAGGAGGTGGTCTTTTCCGGCGGCCGGCAGGAGAATGTCATCCTGGGCGTCTACGCCGGCCTGCACGATTTCGGCACCATCCGCGAAGGCTCGCTGAAGGTGGTGGAGGACAAGATCGACATCGGCCAGATCAAGGTGGTGGCCACCTCCAGGCCGTATCCGGGCTGGGTGTACGCCTACAGCCCACGTCTGTCCCAGGAGGCGGCGGACAAGATCCGGGCGGCCATGCTCAAACTCGATTACGCGCACGATCCCCGGCACCGGGCCATCCTGGAGGCGGCCCGATTCATCGGCTTCGTCCCCTCCGACGACCGGGATTTCGATCCCATCCGGGAGCTGAACAGGAAGGTGGGGCTGGAAGGTGAGTAAGCATCTGCTCAAGGGGCTGCACAGCCTGCAATTCCGGACCAAGATCACTTTGGGGATGGCCCTGATGCTGATCTTCAGCGGCCTGAGCATCGGGCTGCTCCTCTCTGCCATGTCCTCGAGGGCGCTCCTCGACGAGGGCAAAAAGCGGGGCATGGCCCTGAGCGCCGGGCTGGCCTTTCGCCTGGCCGAGCCCTTGCTGGCCATGGATTTCCTCCAGATGAAAAATCTCATCGACAACACCCACCATCAGTATGGTGACGTGCTCTACATCTTCCTGACCGACACCAGCGGCAACGTCCTTTCACACACCTTTTCCGGGGGCGGTTTTCCCCACGACCTGCTCAGGGTCAACCGGGACAGCCGGCGTCCCCAGCCTCTTCTCCTCGAGACCGAGCGGGGGGCGGTCTACGATTTCAACGTCGGCATCATCCTCGGCGAAAAAAACCTGGGATCGGTCCGTCTGGGGCTGTCGCGGAGCAAGATGGACGCCCAGATCCGGCAGCAGCGGCTGATCAGCCTGGTCGGCACGCTGGGGGTGGTGAGCCTGGGCATCGTGCTCGCCCTCTGGTTCGCCCGCACGGTCACGCTCCGGCTCAACCGGCTCAGGGAGTCGGCGGAGGAGATCGTCAAGGGTAACCTCAACGTGCAGGTCGGCGTCCCCCTGGAGAAAAACTGCTGGGACATCATGGAGTGCGCGAAACTCGACTGCCCCGCCCACGGCGACACGCGGCGGCGCTGCTGGTACCTGGCCGGCACCCTGTGCCCGCACTGCCGGGGCAAGGAGTATCCGCTCAAGATCGAGAGCTGCCGCCACTGCCCGGTGTTTCGATACAACTTCGGCGACGAAATCCAGGACCTGGCCGAGGCCTTCGATGTGATGGCGGTGACGATCAAGAACCACATCGAGGAATTGACCGAACGGGAAAAGACCATCGCCCGGCAGCAGGAGTTGCTCAAGACCATCATGAACGTCACCCCGGACTTCATCACCCTCCAGGACAAGGAGCTGACCTATCGGTTCGCCAGCAAGGCGTTCTGCGACTATTTCAACCTCAACGAGGACGAGGTGATCGGCAAGACCGATTTCGACATCTTTTCCGAACGACAGGCCGATCTCAATTTCCACGAGGACAAGCAGATTCTGCTCACCGGCCATTCGCTGGCCAAGGAAATCACCTTCAAGCGGCCCGACGGCCAGCGGTGGTTCCATATCGTCAAGGTGCCGGTCGCCGACCAGGACGGCGGCATCATGGGCCTGCTGCTGACCGCCAGGGACATCTCCATGCTGAAAAAAATCCAGGAGCAGCTCATCCAGTCGCAGAAGATGGAGGACCTGGGCCGTCTCGCCGGCGGCGTGGCGCATGAGATCAACACGCCGCTGGGGATCATCCTGGGCTACACCCAGCTCTTGATGGACGACATCACCGACCAGGAACTCCTGGAAAATCTCCAGGTGGTCGAAAAGCAGGCCAAGATCTGCCGGAAGATCGTCGCCGACCTGCTCGGGTTCTCCCGCCACTCCCAATCGGTGCGGGAGGCCGTGGACCTGAACGGCTCCCTGCGCGAGGTGGTCCAGTTGGTGGAGCATGCCTTTTCCCTCAAGGGCATCACCATCATCCAGCATCTCGACGAGACCGTCCCTCCCCTCGACGGCAACAAGGAGCGGCTCAAGCAGGTCTGGCTGAATCTGCTCAACAACGGAGCGGACGCCATCGGCCAGGACGGGGTCATCGTCGTCCGCAGCCGGCGGGGCACCGGCGGCCAGATCGAGGTCAGCGTGGCCGACACCGGCCAGGGCGTGACCCAGGGGAATCTCAACAAGATTTTCGACCCCTTCTTCACCACCAAGCAGGTGGGCAAGGGCACCGGCCTGGGACTGTCCGTGTCCTTCGGCATCATCAAGGAGCACGGCGGCACCATCTCCGCCCAGAGTCCCGCGCCGGTGGAATACCTGGCCGGCGCCGTTCCGCCCTTCGGCCTGTCCGGGCCGGGCACCGTCTTCCTCGTCGAACTGCCTCCCAGAGAAGTGGTGTATTAGGTAGATTTACCTAGACGGCCGGGGGAGCAATCCTCTATAGTGCGTGCCAACCTCGGCAAGGCCGTCCCGTATCGGATTCCCGGGAATCAATGCAGAACCGCTGTCTGCCATGTATCGGTCCGGCCTGGCCACCGCCTGCCCCGGGTGCTGCCCGGTGTCGACAGACACGGGGCCGGGACCGATCCTTTCCTTCCTGAAGTGGCGCTCCGGCGCATAGCCGTCTTGCCATCCCTTTTCCGATCCGGTTCGCGATGCATCCCTTCCGTCAAATACGCCTGAGCACCAAGATCGCCTTGCTGAGCGCCGGTTGCGTGCTGCTCACGGCCATGACCCTGGTCCTGCTTTCCGTCTGGCAGAGCGGCCAGTACAACCTGCTGGCACAGGGCGAGGTGGATGCCCTCATCGAGGCCGATCTCGATCATATCACCCAGGGGATGTACCACCTGGTGCGCACCGCCGACGAAACGGCACAGCTCCAGGTGAACAACAATCTCAGGGTCGCCGAACGCCTCTTGACCGATGCCGGCGAAGTCCGGCTGGGGGAGGAGACGGTGGCATGGCAGACGGTCAACCGGGCGACCGGGGAAACCGGCCAACCGGTGCTGCCCGCATTTTTCGTCGGCAATCGATGGATCGGCAAGAACCGCGATCCGGCCGTCGAAACGCCGGTGGTCGATGAAGTGGGCAGACTGACCGGGGCGAGCGCCACCCTTTTCCAGCGCATGAACGAGCGCGGCGACATGCTGCGCGTTGCCACCACGGTGCGGACGCCGACCGGCGCGCGCGCCATCGGTACCTGCATCCCGGCCGTCGACGCCGATGGCGGCGCCAATCCGGTGATCGCGGCGGTCCTGGCGGGCAGGACCTTCCACGGTCGCAGCCATGTGGTCAACGATTGGTATCTGACCGCCTACGCGCCGGTCCGCGACAACGCCGGCCGCCTAGTGGGAATGCTCTATGTCGGCCTCCGGCAGGAGGCGGTGGCCGCCCGTGTCCGCCAGGCCATTGTGCAGAGCACGATAGGAAAAACCGGCTACGTCTACGTGCTGGGCGGCGGCGGTGAGGAACGCGGCCGGTATGTCATCTCGTACAGGGGGGAGCGGGACGGGGAGCAGGTGCTGAACGTTCGGGACAGCGACGGTCGTCTCGTCATTCGGGAGATCCTCGACAGGGCGACCCGATTGCAGCCCGGTGAGATGGCCACGGTGCGCTACCGCTGGCAGAATCAGGGGGAGCCGGCGCCGCGCCCGAAGGTGGCCCGTCTGGCCTATTACGCGCCCTGGGACTGGGTGATCGGCACCAGCGTGTACGAAGACGAATTGCAGAACTACAGCAATGTGCTTCGCGAGGGCAGGGCCCGGATGATCCGCATCATGCTGGTCGCCGGTTGCGGCATCACCGTGCTGGTGGGCCTGGCCTGCCTGGTCGTCACCTGGTCGCTCATCCGGCCGGTGCGGCAAATGACCGAAGTGGCGCACAAAATCATCGCGGGCGATTTCACCCAACTCATTCCGGTGAAATCCGGGGATGAAATCGGGATTCTGGCGCGCACCTTCAATCTCATGACCGGCGAACTCGAACGGTACACGGAAGGGTTGCGCCAGAGCGAGGAAAAGTACAGGGGCATTTTCGAGAATGCGCTGGAAGGGTTCTATCAGAGCAGCCTGGAAGGCCGTTTCCTGACCGCGAATCCGGCCCTGGCCTCCCTGCTCGGGTATGCCTCGCCCGAGGAATTCATCGCCGCCGTCATCGACAGCCGCCATCAGTTGTACGCCGATCCCGACGACCGGAACAGGTTGCTCGCCGCCCTCTCGGAGCATCGGCAGGCGCTGGTCGAGGTGCAGGTGCTCCGCAAGGACGGGCGCAGGATATGGGTGTCCATCAGTGCGCACCTGCGCCGGGGCGCCGCCGGACAACCCGAGATGATCGAAGGGTTCATCTCCGACATCACCACCCGCAAGCAGGCGGAAGATGCCCTGGCCGAGTCGCGGAACTATCTGGACGAGATCATCAACAGTTTCGGCGATCCCATGTTCGTCAAGGACCGGGAGCATCGCTGGATGCTGGTCAACACGGCGATGTGCGCGCTCATGGGGCGTCCTCGCGACGAGGTGCTGGGGAGAACGGACTACGACTTTTTTCCGGCGGCGGAGGTGGAGGTGTTCTGGGCAAAGGATGCCTCGGTGCTGGCCAGCGGCCGGGAGAACATCAACGAGGAATGGCTGACCGACGGCCGGGGCGTCCGGCATGTCGTCCTGACCAAGAAAACCCTGTACACGGACAAGAACGGCGATCCCTACATCGTCGGCATCATCCGCGACATCACCGAGCAGCGGCGGGCCGAGGAGGAACGGGTCCGCCTGGAGGCCATGCTCAACCAAGCCCAGAAAATGGAGGCCATCGGCACCCTGGCCGGCGGCATCGCGCACGATTTCAACAATATTCTCCAGCCCATGCTGGGATACAGCGAATTGCTGCGCCTGCGCCTTCCGCCGGACAGCGCCCAGCAGAAATACGTGGAGCGGTTGCATGCCGCCGGGTTGCGCGCCAAGGAACTGATCGGCCAGATCCTCGCCTTCAGCCGGCAGGCGGAGCACAAGGTCGTGCCCGTGCGGATGCAGGCGGTGCTGAAGGAGGTTTATAAACTCTGCCGGGCCACCATCCCGGCGAACATCCAGATCAAGATGGATATCGACACCCAGTGCCCGAGCGTGCTCCTCGATCCCTCGCAGGTGCACCAGGTGGCGATGAACCTGATCATCAACGCCTACCACGCCGTCGAGGCATCCGGAGGCAGGATCGACATCCGGCTGCGAGAGGTGGCGCTGACGCGGCCCGCAGCCGCCGATTCCCCGCTGCCGCCGGGGCGGTATGTCCTGTTCTCCGTGGCCGATACCGGCTGCGGCATCGACCCGGCCATCCTGGACCGGGTGTTCGATCCCTACTTCACCACCAAGGAGCAGGGTAAGGGCACGGGGCTGGGGCTTGCCGTGGTCCACGGCATTGTCAAGGAACACGGCGGCGACATCGCGGTGGCGAGCGAAGTCGGCCGGGGCACCACCTTCAGGGTCTACCTGCCGCTGCTCGACGAGGCCGTGGAACAGGCGGCGCCGACGGCGCCCGAGGTGTATTCCGGCGGCGATGAACGCATTCTCGTGGTGGACGACGAGGCGATGATCGTTGAGATCATGACCGTGCTCCTCGAAGGGCTCGGCTACCGGGTCACCTCGCGGGAAAACGGCCGCGCGGCCCTGGCGTTGTTCACCGCCGATCCGACCGCCTTCGACCTGGTGCTCACCGACCTGATGATGCCGCACATGACCGGAGAGCAGCTCGCCAGGGCAATACTGGCGATCCGGCCGGACATGCCGATCATCGTCTGCAGCGGCTTCAGCGAACGGCTCGGCCGGGAACGGGCCCGGGATGTCGGGGTCAGGGCGCTGCTGACGAAACCGCTCGGCATCGCGGAATTGTCGTGCGAGGTACGGGCCGCGCTGGACGCCCGCCCGCCCGGATGAAGCTGCCGCCGATGCCGCCGGAACATGGGGGGGGATGAGATAACTGAATGGTAGGAATTGCGATAAGTGTGGTTGACGATGGTTTACGCGAGGTTGGATTTGGTTGAAAAGAGGAGTGCGATCAAGAAAAGTTTGAAGAGGTTTTAAGAAAGTTTTTTTTACCCGTCAGAAAGGAAGAGGCCGCCAAACAGGCAACCTCTTTTACCTCCCCCACGCTGATCAGCGTGGGGGAGGAATTAAAACTTCGCGGCTTTTTTATTTAAGCGCGAACGTCTTTCCCAAAGATTCATGGTCATTGTCCTTCCAGACGCCGTCACAGAGAGAATGGCAGGCCCGCTTGGCAATGTACATTTTATTCTGTTCTCTATTCAAAAAGATAGAACAATTGTGCCCTTTTGAAAACAAATTTAACGGTTTGGGCAATGAATTAGGTTTATCGGAGACCTTGAAGGCAATCTCCAGGCCACCATCGTATTCGTTGTCGAGCGAACGGCCTAGGCTCACTTTCGCAGCACTGAGATCGGTGGCATATTCATTCAATTTTGGGCAAGATTGAATGATTTTAGGAGCGACAGCTTTACCTCTAGCGATCAGTTCCGGATCGCCCTCGCTACTTATCGAGAACCTTTGTTTTTGGAGGCGCGCATCTTGGCTTTCAGAGCATGACACGCACAAAAAAAAAGGAAGAATTGAAAAAATAATCAATAGTATGTTCATTTTCTCTGTTCCCGTCGTGAGATTATTTTTAGGCGCTTTTTTTCCGTTTGCTGGCGAGGAGTTCGTTCAGCAGTTTCTTTTCTTCACTATATTTTAAAACATCACGCTGCGCGTCCTCATCCATCTCCACCAGTACTTGCTCTATCAACCACATTACCTTCCCCTTGGTCTCTGTTTTTTGCGGATGGTCCCCCTCCCCCACCAAGAGCCAATTGAGATCCAGCTTGAAATATCTCTTTAGAGATACAAGTATCTCTGCCCCCGGGGATTTTTCATTTTTTTCGAGCGCTGAAATATGACTTTGCGAGACGCCCAGCTCTGCGGCTAGCTCTTTTTGAGTCAAGTTACGCTCTTTACGAAGCTGTCTCAGTCGATCTCCAAACATAAAACTTCTATAGCGGTATTTTTTTGTTGATTGGATGCCTCTATAGAGGTATAAACACCCCCACGGGGAACAATATTACCCCTGGGCGGATAGTATCAGGGGCGGGCGTAATTTACAACGTCCGTATCCCCGTAAAAACAGGACAGTTGCCGCAGGGGCGGCGGACAGGAAAGAGAACGTGGCACCGGTTCAGCTCAACATCTTCAATTATTCCAGCCTGCATACGGTTGTCCGCGATGTGAAGGAAGCATTGAACGCCGAGGTGGAGAAATCCGGGAAGTCCAGGGATAAGGTGCTCGACCGGGTCAATGAATTGGCGAAGCGCCACCGGATGCCCCTGACCGGACAAGGCGGTTTGAGTAAAGCCCTGTTCGAAAAATATCTGAATCCAGAGGACGAGAGCCGGGTCCCGGGTCTCAAGGCCCTGGTGCTGATCTGCGCTGCCCTGGAAACATCGACGCCGCTGGCGGTGATCGCGACGGCCCTTGGCGGGGGCCAACTGATCGGACCGGAAGAGGCCAGGCTGCTCGAATGGGCCAGGGCACACCGGGAATCCAAGCGTCTGCGCCAGAAAATGCGCCGACTTGAAGAAGATATGTGATGGCGAGAAAAGCGAAAAAGCGCAATGGCGAAAAAATCTACACGTGGATGAGGAAGAACAAGCTCACCTATGTCGACATTGCCAGAGAACTCGAATACGCGAGCCACGTGCCGGTGTGGCGCACGGTCCACGGGGAAAAGAACCTGCGGAAGGTGCTGCGATACCTGCTGGATCATGGGTGCCCGCCGCGCATCCTCTCCCTGCCGGACGATATGGAGGCCGCCCAGTGACGACCTACAGACGCATTGAGGCGGTGCGGGTGTCGATCGACATCCTGCGGTACCTCGCCGAAGTGAAAGAGCCGGCGACCGGCAAGGATGTCGCCGTGGCGGTGGACATGCCGCACGGCACGGTGATGTGCCACCTGGCCACGCTGGAAGATGAACGGATGGTGCGCTGCGTGGGCGGCGCCTGGGAGTTGGACTTGGGGATGGCGATGTTTTGGGCGCGGAAAAAAGCGCAGCTCGCGTCGCGGATAGCCAGGGACAGCAAGGATCTTGAATCGTTGGGAGAATGAAATGAGCGACATTACGAAAAGCCTTAAAGAGGCTTTGAGGCGGCGGCAGACGGAAATCGATCCTGTGTCCGAGGCGTCCAAGGATGTGGTGGCACTGGAACAACAGCGCGAGGATCGGGCGCTGTCTGCCCAAGAGGAGCGAGAGCAAAGGATCGCTGACAGTTATGAGTTAGCGGGGCGAATTCAGGCGTTCACGTTTGTCGAAAAAGTGGCGACGGTCGCCAGTTTGGTCCAGTTGAAGAAAGTCAAGGAATCCAAGGTTTATCGCGATCTTCCTGGGATAGGGTCGTGGAATAACTATTGTGAATACATAGGATTATCCAGAAGAAAGATTGATGAGGACTTGCAAAATATCGCTTTGTTCGGAGAGCAATTTTTGGCGACGGTCGCCAGTTTTTCCCTCGGCTACCGCGAGCTGCGCAAGTTGCGTCGGCTGACCAACGAGGGCACCCTCCAGGTGACGGACAGCGAGGTTGTGATCGGCGAGAAACGCATTCCACTGTCGCCCGATGCAAAGGACGAACTTGAGATCGCCCTGGAACAGCTGATCGAGGCCAAGGACCAGGTCATCGAGGAAAAAGAGGCCACCCTTCGGGCCAACAAGAAGCTGATCGCCTCCAAGGAGGAGTTGATCCGGCGTCAGGAAAAAGACCTGGCCAAGTACGAAAAGGAAGTCGAGGCCAAAGGGCCGGAAGCCTTAGAATTGGAATTCATCCAGAAAATGCAGAATGCCCGGATCACTATCGAGGGCTGGCTGAACCAGTTCGACCCGTCGCTCAACCCGCTGCCCGAGGACTACACGCCCCGGATGGCGAACGAGATGATGATCACCCTGCAGTCCCTGCTGCGCTCCATCAAGGCATCCTACGATACCGCCGCCGATATTTACGGCGACCCCGACCTGGACGGCGGTTCGGGCTGGGTGCCGCCGCACCTGCGCACCGACGAGACGGACAAAGAGTGACCCATGGAATGGGCCAGGGAGATGGTCGACCGGCTCATCCATGCCGGCGCCGGCGATCGGGGGCGGATTATCGCCGAGTACCGGCACCTATCGGGGAAGTCGGCGGCCACGCTGTACCGGATCGCCGCGCAGCACGGATTCCGGGCCAACAGGTCCGAGCGAGCGGACAAAGGCCAGCTTAAATGCGGCGTGACCGAGGGACAGTTGCAATTTATCTCGGCGCTGATCTCGACCAGCGCGCGCGAGGTCAAGGGCACCATCCTGCCGCTGTCCGAAGCGAAGAAGATCGCGGAAGACAACGGCGTGCTGGCGCCCGGGCAAGTATCGCTGGCGAGGTTGCAGGCCATACTCAGGGAAAGGGACATGAACAGCACGGCACTCAACACGGAATCACCGTCCATCAATATGGCGAGCCTGCACCCGAACCACGTGCACGTGTTCGACGCCTCCATCTGCATCCAGTATTACCTCAAAAACGGCAAGGGGTTACGGATGATGGACGAGCGGGATTTCCGCGAAAAGAAACCGGTCAACATGGGGAAAATCAAGGACCGCATCTACCGCCTGGTGTTGGCGGATCACTTCAGCCACTGTCTGTTCGTCAAATATTACAAGGCATTGGGCGAAAACTCGGCCATGACCTTCGATTTCCTCACCTCGGCCTGGCGCGGCGGCCATCACGAGAAGCTGCCCCTGCGCGGAGTGCCCTTCTTCCTGCTGATGGACGCCGGCGCTGCCAACGTGGCCAAAGGGATCATGGCGCTGCTGGAGCGCCTGGAAATCGACATCCCGAAGAACATGCCGCACAACCCGCGGCGGCAGGGCTCGGCCGAGTGCGCCCAGGAAATCATCGAGACCCATTTCGAGGCTCGGCTTCGATTCGAGCCGGCCACCACCATCGAGGATCTGAACGCCTGGGCGGCCGACTGGCTGGTGGACTGGAACGGCACCAGGACACACCGGCGCCACCGGATGACCCGCAACGCCTGCTGGCTGACCATCCGGCAGGAACAGTTGCGCGACCTGCCGACCGACGAGATCCTGCGCGATCTCTACGCCGAGCCCGAGGTGGAACGCACGGTGGCCGCTGACAACACCATCTCCTTCCGCGGCGAGTCCTACCGGGTGAAGCACATCGAGGGCATCCGGCCCGGCAGGAAGGTGCAGGTGGTGCTGCGTCCGTATCACTGGCCCGAGATCGCGGTGCGGTACAACGATGCCACCTACCTCGCCCGTCCGGTGGGCAAGATGGCCGGCCGGTTTGCTGCCGACGCGGCGATCATCGGCCAGGAATACAAGGCGCAGCCAGAGACCCCGGTGCAGAAGGTGCTCAAGGCCAACGACAATTTGGCCTACGGCGAGGAGCGCGGCAAGGATGCCCTACCCTTCGGCGGCACCCTGCGCATGATGGGGCACATGGCCGACGCGATCAAGGCCGTGCCCATGCCGAGACGGGGGACGGTCATGGAGGTATCGAGGGAGGATACCAGGAAAATGGTGCCGATCATGGAACTGTTCAAACGATTGCGGGCCGCAGGCGTGTTGTTGGACGGACCGACCAACCAGGCTCTGCGGGCCGAGTACGGCACGGCCATCGATGCCGCCGAGGCCGACCGGATCGTGCTGTCCATGGCGGCCGGGTCGGAATGGCGGCAAACCGAACCGAACCTGCGGCACGCTACCGAGGCATAGCCGGCAACAAGGGGGAGACGACAATGGGCAAAGCAGAGGCACATCAGATGGCATTCGCCCCTCTGGTCCTTAAGCAGATGATGCTTGAATGCGATATCAGCCAGCCGGCACTGAGGAACAGGATAGCGGCACTCCTCGGCCGGGAGATTTCCCGGCCGACCGTCAACCTATGCGTCAACAGGGGCTATGTCCCAAAGACCATCGACGGGTTTGTCGCGGCGGTGGACAAGATTGTGACGACGGATGCCGCGTGTTCGGCCTGGCTTGAACGACATGGCCTGACCGTGGCGGACATTTGGCGCAAGCAGGGCCGCGAAATGCGCCACGCCAAGGCCCGCGGCCATGGCCGACGGGTGAGACTGGGCATCAAAACCGGCATCAGCCACTCGCAATTAACCGGAGATCCTACTGAGATAACCATCACCAGGGAGGTGGAGATGATCACCACGGCAGCGTTGCGGCACTTCAAGCTGTTCCGCAATCCATTCATCGACGACATCCAGAAAGATGCCGACGTCTACATGAGCGACGAGCATCGATACATCGAGGCCGCCATGCTCGACGCGGCCATGCACGGCGGCTTCCTGGCGGTGATCGGTGAGGTGGGCAGCGGCAAGTCGGTGATGCGCCGCAAGGTGGCGGAGACGCTCAAGCGCGACGGCGGCACCATGGTCATTTTTCCGCAGATGATCGACAAGGGCCGGCTCAACGCCTCTTCCATCTGCGACGCTATCGTTATGGACGTGAGCAGCGAGCGGCCGAGGATCAGGCTTGAGGACAAAACCCGCCAGGTGCAGCGGCTGCTGCTCGACCGCGCCAAAAGCGGGTTCCGCGCCTGCCTGATCATCGAGGAGGCGCACGACCTCAAGGTACAGACGCTCAAATACCTGAAGCGATTTTACGAGCTTGAGGACGGCTACAAGAAGCTGCTCGGGATCGTCCTCATCGGCCAGACCGAGCTGAAGCACATGTTCAACGAAGCGCAGAACGTGGACATGCGCGAGGTAATCCGGCGGGTGCAGGTCGCCGAAATCAGGGGCCTCAACGGCCACCTGCACGATTACCTGGAGGTGAAGTTCAAACGGGTGGGCGGCAAGCTCGAAGATATCTTCGCCGAGGACGCCTATGCCGCCCTAGGCAAGCGGCTGACCAGCAAGAGCCGTGACGGCAAATCCACCATCAGCCATGCCTATCCGCTGACGGTGAATAACTACATCGCCCGGGCAATGAACTACGCCTGCGAGACCGGTGAGGCCAAGGTGAGCGCCGAGGTGATCGACGCAATCTAAAATCGGCCCGGAATTTTAAAAACCAGGCCGAAATTATAACCGTTTTAATAACAAAAGGGAGGCGAGATGAAGGTGGGATCGTACCAACTCGGCACAAAGGCCGAACGCATGGAGATGCGGAAGAAGTTATCGGGCGGCAAAATCTGCCCGGTGACCAACGGCCTGCCGACCGTGATGAGCGAGGAGGGCTTCCGCACCGCCTGCGAGCGGCGGCGGGAGCAGGACCGGCATGAATGGAGCGAGCGGCGCCCCTACAAATATACCTGGTGCGATGAATGCCGAGGGAAGCAGCGGCCGGATGAGCTGCGGATCGTGAACCTGGCCGCGATGATCGCGGCGCGGGAGATGAAGAAAATGGTCGGAGAGAGGCTGCCACCGCTCTCCGACCGGAGCTGAGCATGAGCACAATCTAATCAATTGGCCCGCAGCCACGATACACCGTGGGGAACGGGGCCGCAACCACGGAGAAAGACAATGAACAGTAATGCGGAAAAACAGATGCAGGATCAGCTGCGCGACATCGGCGCCACTATGGAGTCGGTGCGCGCCAACGTGCCGCGCGTGAAGCGTACTATGGGATTGGAGGATCACTTGTACAGGGTGTGGGATGCCTCCCAGGAATTGCAGCGAGCCCTGGAATTACCGGGGGTGATCTCCGGATACCGCGCAGACGCCGTGGATCAGGTGCTCCGCATCATTCAGTTGATGGATGAGTGTGACGCCGCTCCGGACACGCGGCAATTGATCAGCATCGGCTACGCCTGCGAACTGGCGCGGGACAAGATCCGGGCCTACCTGGCCCTTGACCGCGCCGCCGTCAACAAATCCATCCAGGCCGGATGGAATCAAGGAGATGAGGAATGAGCAAGGTGAAAGGCAAGGCCACGCCCCGGATCGCGGTGCCGCAGAGCAGGGAGGAGGCCGAGACCTGGGTCCGGCAAATCGGAGAATTCCGCCGCCAGGTAGTGCGGATCGAGACGGCGATGAACGACGAGATCGCCCGGATCAAGGCCGAGCACGAGGAAAAGGCGCGGCCGTACCGCGAGGATGTCGAGGCCCTGCTGGCCGGTCTGCAAGCCTGGGCC
>NZ_JHZB01000015.1 GCF_000621145.1 Desulfobulbus elongatus DSM 2908 | reverse complement strand
AATGGAGGGCCTTCCCTTGCTGGCAAAACACGGGGCGCAGAGCTCTTCCGCCCAAGAGTCGAAACCATCCTTGGCGAGAAGATCGTTGAGCCGGGAGTAAAAGGGATGCCCTTGGCCCTTGGGAAGCTGATGCTGGTTGACCCACATTGTCTGTTGCTTGGGTTTGCGTCTACCAATCGCCATACGGTAATAACTCCTTGTTGTGAAATGATAAAATCAATTTACCGCACATGGGGATTGGGGCAATAGGTTTTACAGGGTTACGGGGTTTTTCAACGGGCTGCTAGGTGAAGATGTTCTCGAACCCTATAAGGCGACCATCTCCCGCTGGGTCTGTCCCGATGTTATGCGCAACCAGGATTATTCAGTCTCCAAGGCCAAGAAGGCGATCTCGGATTACAAAAGAGCCGTTGGTCATGCCGACGGGCTGGCTGAGTTATCGGTATATTATTGTGAGTCTTGCCGGGATTTTCTCGGATTTTGCAGCGTAGATGACGAGGTGTTTTTCAACGCTCTAGTGCGAATGTTCGAGCAGGCTTTGAAATGGATCCGACAGCTTGATTCGGATCAACAAGAACACTATCTGGAGCGGCTTGATAGTGTTCACTATCAAGCCGACGATTGGGGTTGGGGCGTGAGCAGCGACATGGGCGAGTTGATGGCGGAGTATGGATTTACCGAAAAGTGACCTGCTCCTGAATGTGCAAGATGAACTCAGGAAGCTGCATGAGGAGAACGCCCACCTCAAGGCGCTGCTGGCCCAGCATGGTATTGCTTGGGAAGGACCAAGCACCTCTGATTTGGTCGCCGTGCCGCAGGAACTCGCTCAAGTCCCATCTCACTTCACCATCGAAGATAAAATCGTCCTGTTTCGTCGGCTGTTCCGGGGACGCGAGGATGTCTATCCCAGGCGTTGGGAGTCGGTCAAAGGCGCTTCGGGATACTCACCGGTTTGCGGCAACGAGTGGAAGCCTGGATTGTGCTGTAAACCGAAAGTCAAATGCGGCAATTGTGCGCACCGGTTGCTCCTGCCGCTGACCAACCAGGTGTTCTATGATCATTTGGCCGGTCAGCACACCATAGGTGTTTATCCACTGTTGCCGGATGATACCTGTTTCTTTCTTGCCGTCGATTTCGATGAGGCTGACTGGCGGGAAGACGCCAAGGCCTTCATGCAGTCCTGCAAGGAATTGGCGATAGCAGCGGCGCTGGAAATCTCACGGTCCGGCAACGGTGCACACGCCTGGATCTTCTTTGCCAAACCGGTTCCGGCCCGCTCAGCCAGGCAGCTTGGCGCCGCGCTTATCAGCTCCACCTGTAATCGCACCCGACAGTTGTCCCTGGCCAGTTATGACCGTCTGTTCCCTAACCAAGATACGTTGCCCAAGGGTGGATTCGGCAATCTGATTGCGCTCCCCCTGCAAAAGAAACCCCGCGAACAAGGAAGAAGCGTGTTTGTGGATGAACAACTCGCTCCCTTTGCCGATCAATGGGCATTTCTGGCCACACTACAGCCATTGACTGCTGCGGAACTGGAAGGAGCCATTGAGCGTGCAAGCCAGGGTCGCAGCCCGCTTGATGTCGGTTTTTCAGCAGATGAGGAAGAGGGCAAACCGTGGAAACGTCCGCCCACCAACCCAACCCGGATACCCGGACCGCTTCCGGAATCGCTTTCACTGGTGTTGGCCAACCAGATCTTTATTGCCAAGAAAGACCTCCCCCAACCGCTGGCGAATCGCCTGATCCGCCTGGCCGCTTTTCAGAACCCGGAGTTTTACAAGGCCCAGGCCATGCGCCTGCCGGTGTGGGATAAGCCGCGTCTTATCGGTTGTGCCGAGAATTTCCCCCAACACATCGGTCTACCCCGAGGATGTCTTGATAGGATTCTTGTGCTCCTCAAGGAAAACGAGATCAACGCAAAGGTTGAGGATGAACGGTTGCCTGGTCACAAAATTGCGGCCAGATTCACCGGTAAACTCAGGACGGATCAGAAGACAGCCATGCGGGTCATGCTGCAGCATGAGATCGGTGTGTTGTGCGCCCCCACCGCTTTCGGCAAGACCATTACCGCTGCCGCCCTGATCGCCCGGCGCAAGGTGAGTACGCTGGTGCTGGTCCACCGCACCGAACTGCTGCGGCAATGGCAGGAACGGTTGACCGGTTTCCTTGAGCTTCCCAAAGACGCACTGGGGTGCATTGGTGGCGGTAAGAAGAAACCGACCGACAAGATCGACATCGCCGTCATGCAATCCCTGTCGCGCCGGGAAGATTTGGCCGAACTGCTCGATGGCTACGGGCAGATCATCGTCGATGAATGTCATCATCTCTCGGCCTTTTCCTTCGAATCAATCCTCAAACAGGCCAAGGCTCGGTACGTCATTGGCCTGACGGCTACACCTGTTCGGCGTGATGGCCATCAGCCGATCATCTTCATGCAGTGCGGCCCGATACGCCACAGTGCAACCACGGCGGAAAATGCACCAACAAAGTTGGAGGTATTGCCAAACTTTTTGCCTGTGCCCGAGATGCCATTGAACGCCCCCATCCAGGAGGTTTTCCGCATCCTGGTGGGTGATATGCAGCGGAATTGCCGGATCGCCGCTGATGTCATGGCGGCGTATCGAGAAGGGCGCAAAATCCTGGTGCTGACCGAACGGACCGAACATCTACGATTCCTGCGCGACGCGCTTGGGGATGAAGTCGTCCATTGCTTCGTGTTGCATGGTCGTCTGACCAAGAAAGAGCGAGTCGCCACCCTGGCAGAACTTGCAGCATTGGACGGCGCTCTTCCGCGAGTCTTGCTGGCGACCGGCCGGTTGATCGGTGAAGGGTTTGACCACCCACCGTTGGATACCCTGGTGCTGGCTATGCCGATATCCTGGAAAGGAACGCTGCAACAGTATGCCGGGCGCCTGCATCGGGAGCATGACGGGAAGCAGAATGTTCGAATTCTCGATTACGTCGAACCTGATCAACCGCAGCTCGCCCGGATGTGGGACAAACGCCAGCGTGGTTATCGGGCTATGGGGTATGAGATTGTCGAAAACCCGGCCAGCGTCCACCAAGCCGTCCTGCCGTAACCATATTGAAAACGCTCATCCTCAGGGTGTTGCGGCATTTTTTCACGATATTTCGCCAGTCTTTAGCTTCTCCAAATAGTCGGCCCAGGCCTGCATCATACGTTTGCGCTCTTCGATAAAATCCGCTCGGTTGTAGGCTGCTCCCAGGGGGCCTTTGACTGCGTGGCCGAGTTGGCGTTCAATAGGTTCTTCATCGAAACCAAGCTCCTGGCGGATAAGTGTTCTGGCAGTTGCCCTGAGTCCATGGACATGCAATTCTTCCTGACTGTATCCCATGCGCCTGAGAGCATTGGTCAAGGTTGCATCGCTCATTGGCCTAGTCGTTGATCGCAGGCCGGGGAAGAGATATTTTCCCTGGCCGGTCAATGCCTGTACCTCCCGCAGGATATCAATAACCTGGGTTGCCAAAGGCACCAGATGAAAAGCTGAACCGCTGATTTCTTTATCCCGCTTGCGCCCTTTCATCTTGGCAAGGGGGATACGCCATTCCGCTTTCTCAAAATCGAATTCCGACCATTCAGCAAAACGAATCTCCTTGCTTCGCAAAAAGACATGGGTCGTCAGCTGCAAGGCGCAGCGTGTGATCGGCGAGCCGGGATATCGGTCAATCGCCCTGAGTAATTCTCCAACCTGCTTGGGGTCGGTGATGGAGGACATGTGGCTGACATTGGGTCGCGGGATCGCGCCTCGAAGATCAGCGGCCGGATTACGCTCCGCCCGGCCGGTGGCAATGGCATACATGAAGACCTGGCCGGCATTGGTCTGTGCCCGATGGGCATTTTCCAGGTGCCCCCGAGCCTCAATGCGACGCAAAGCCGAAAGCAACTCCGGTGCTGATATCTCGCCAACGGGGCGCGCGCCAATCCATGGAAAAATGTCGCGGCGCAGGCGGCCGGAGATGCTCTTCAGGTGGCTTTCTGTCCACTGATGCTTGAATTTCTCCAGCCACTCTTCGGCAACGGCTTGAAAGGTATTGTCCGTTGCGTTGGTACCTTTGCGGATTTTTTTGACGAGGCCCGGATCAACACCCTCTGCAAGTTGCTCTTTTGCCTGTTGGGCGCTTTTTCGTGCCTTGGCAATCGATACGTTGGGATAGACGCCCAAGGCGAGCAGCTTTTGTTTGCCGCCGTACCGGTACGCCATGCGCCAATATTTGGAGCCGTTCGGCCTGACTTCCAGAAACAATCCGCCACCATCCGCCAACCTCTTGGTCGTTGTTCCTGGTTTGGCGTTTCTTAGCGCCAGTTCGGTTAATTTGTTGGTCATTCCGCCCATGTTGGTGCCTCCCGTTGCGAAGAAAACCGTTTTGTTGTTCGAACGTATCGAAATGGCAGGAATTTTTTAAATAACTGTTGGTACCGTGTTGGTACCAACATGAGGGGTGTTGGTACATACCCCTGATAGTACCAACAAATATAACCAGATTTGCTCAAATTGCAACGGACACCCCTGGACGCAAAAAGCCCGCAATCCTTGTCGAATTGCGGGCTTGATGGATATCTTCAGATGGTGTTGGACAATGACATGGCGGAGAAGCAGGGATTCGAACCCTGGGTGGAGTTACCCCCACAACGGTTTTCGAGACCGTCCCGTTCAACCGCTCCGGCACTTCTCCGCGCCGGGCTATTGATACCGTGTTCTCGCCGGCGCGTCAACAGTTCTAGAGAGCTGTTGACTTTGTCCAGGCCCATGGGTACAAATGGGCCATTGATTTTTTCACGAAGGAGCGGTCATGCGTATTCCCGAACTGTACGCGAAAACTGTTGGAGTTCTGTTTCTTTTTTGCTCTCTGCTGCTGTTGAACGGCTGTGCGAAGATGTACGGTCTCAAGGAAGATCCCAAGATTTCCGTCGCTGATATCCGCATTCAGGAGGTCAAGGCCATGGAGGGGGTTTTTCTGATCAAACTGCGGGTGTTGAACCCCAACGATGTCCCCCTGGATATCCATGGCGTCAACTGCGACCTGGAGATTAACCAGCGTCACTTTGCCAGCGGCATCGGCGACGGCAGCCAGACCGTGCCGGCCTTCGGCACCGCCCTGGTGCCGGTCGAGGTGTACGCCTCGGTGCTGGACATGGTCGCCTCGGTGGCGGACCTGCTCCATTCCGCCGGCAAGCTGCCCAGCAAGGACAGGCCGGTGCCCTACACGCTCAAGGGCACTGCCCGCATCGGCATCCACGGCTTCAAGAAGGATGTCCCCTTCAACTCCTCGGGCGAACTGTCCCTGAAGGGCCTAGCCCTGCCCCACTAGCCCGTGCCGGAGCGGCGGGCAGGGCTCCGCTCGCTCCCCGGCCGGTTGTCCGACCTGGGTTCCCCGTCGATTCCATCTCCTCCGCCATTTTCGATTTTTTGCCGCGCAACTGCTTGTCGTGCCACTCTTCTGTCACAATTCTGTTGACAGAAGCGGCCGGTACAATAGAGTACATTCCCTCTTATGACCGAATCCACAGAACACGGACAGGCAATGCTCACACCACAACAGGGACAGGTTCTCGTCCGCTGGGCGCGGCAGCAGATCGAACACCATCTGGAGGTCGCGCCGTCGCGGCCGGTTGACGCCGGGGAACGCCGCCAGCCGGAATTGCAGCAGGTGCGGGGCGTCTTCGTGACCCTGCACAAACGGAGCGCCCTGCGCGGCTGCATCGGCAGCCTCACCGGGGTGGAGCCCGTTGTCGACGGTGTCCGCCGGCATGCCCTCAACGCGGCCTTCCACGACCACCGTTTTCAACCGTTGACCGCAGCCGAGCTGGCCGAACTCCATGTGGAGGTTTCCGTCCTGACCGAGCCCCGGCCCCTGTCCTGTGAAGACGCCGACCAGCTCCTCCGCCTGCTCCGACCGGGAATCGACGGCGTCATCCTCGAGGGGCCCGGCGGGGCTGGCGCCACCTTCCTGCCCCAGGTGTGGCGGCAATTGCCCGAGCCGGAACAGTTTCTCGGCCACCTCTGCCGCAAGGCCGGCCTGGCCGAAGACGCCTGGCGCTCGGGACGGCTGCATATTTCGACCTATCAGGTGCAATCCTTCGAAGAACCCCGCTCCGGCGGCAACCATACATGAAAGAACTGTTTCTCCCGCCGGAACTCTCCTGCGAGATCGGCGAAATCTACGGCTCCATGGTCACGGTCTACGACGAGGTGGCCAGGGAGCTGCCCCTGACCTGCGCGGGATGTCCGGACAACTGCTGCGACTCCTATTTCCTCCATCACACCTACAGCGAGTGGGCCTACCTGTGGGAGGGCATCCGGGCCCTGGACGACGACCGCCTGGACCGGATCATGCAGCGGGCGCGCGACTACGTGGCCCGGAGCCGGGAGTTGATCGCCAGGGGCGAGCGGCCGCAGCTCATGTGTCCGCTCAATGACTCCGGGTTGTGCGGGCTCTATTCGCATCGGCTGATGATCTGCCGCACCCACGGCGTGCCCGCGACCCTGACCCGGCCGGATGGCCAGTTGCTCCGCTTTCCCGGCTGTTTCCGCTGCCAGGAGATCGTTGCCGACAGCTATCCGGCCGAAGCCGATGCCCCGGCCATGGACCGGACCGTCCTCTACCAGCGGCTGGCGCAGCTCGAAACCCGTTTTCTCGCCGACCGGCGCGGTCGTCTGCCGAAAATCAAGCTGACCATCGCCGAGATGATCGTCCACGGGCCCCCCAAGGACATCTCCGCTAACCGGAAGTAATTCCCTTCGTTTACGTTCAGATACTTATGGATACCACGGTACAACGGGCGTACGACGCCATTCTCGCCGGCGGCCGGATCGACCGGGCCACGGCCCTCTGTTTGCTGGACAGCAACCGGAAAGACCTGTGGCAGGCCGCCGACGCCATCCGTCGCCATTTTTGCGGCGCGCGCTTCGACCTCTGCTCGATCATCAACGCCAGGAGCGGCAACTGCACCGAGAACTGCCGCTTCTGCGCCCAGTCGGCCCGGCACCGCACCGGCATCGAATCCTACGAGGCCATCGCCGAGGACGAGGCCCTAGTCCAGGCCAGGGACAACGACGACCACGGCGTGCACCGCATCTCGCTGGTCACCAGCGGTCGCAGCCTGTCGCCGGCCACCCTGGCCGAACTGACCCGCCTGTTCGACACCATGGCCGCCACCTCCTCCATGCTGCTGTGCGCCTCGACCGGGTTCCTCACCGAGGAGATCGCCGCCGGCCTGTACGCGGCCGGGGTGCGGCGTTACCACTGCAATCTGGAGGCGAGCAGGAACTTCTTCCCCCAGGTCTGCACCAGCCATACCTGGGAGGAAAAGGTCGAGACCCTGCGCCTGGCCCGGCAGACCGGGATGTCGCTCTGCTCCGGCGGCATCATCGGCATGGGCGAAGCCATGACGGACCGGATCGACATGGCCCTGGAACTGCGCGATCTGGAAGTCACATCGATCCCGGTCAACATCCTCACCCCCATCCCCGGCACGCCGCTGGCCGAACTGGCGCCGCTGTCGGTCGACGAGGTGCTGACCACGGTGGCCCTGTTCCGCTGCATCAATCCGGATGCGGTGATCCGTATGGCCGGTGGCCGGCAGCAACTGGGGGCGGACCAGTACCGCTGCTTCACCGCCGGGGCCAACGGCGCCATCGTCGGCAACTACCTGACCACCACCGGCTCGTCCATCGCCGGGGATCTGGCGCAGCTCTCGGCCCTGGGCTTCACCTTCGAACGCCCCGAACCATGAGCGCCGACAGCGACGGCCTGCTCGGTTTTGACCGGGACCACCTCTGGCACCCGTACACTTCGACCACCAGACCGCTGCCGGTTTATCCGGTGGATTCGGCCGCCGGGGTGCGCCTCCGGCTCGCGGACGGGCGGGAGCTGATCGACGGCATGTCCTCTTGGTGGTGCGCCATTCACGGCTACAGCCATCCGGTGCTGGTGCGGGCCCTGGCCGAGCAGGCCGGGCGGATGGCGCACGTCATGTTCGGCGGCCTCACCCACGAGCCGGCGGTGGAGTTGGCTCGCCTGCTGGTGGAGCTGACCCCGGCCCCGCTCGACAAGGTCTTTCTCTGCGATTCCGGCTCGGTGAGCGTCGAGGTGGCCCTGAAGATGGCCCTGCAGTACCAGCAGGCCATGGGCCGTCCCGAACGGCACCGGCTGGTGACTGTGCGCGGCGGCTACCACGGCGACACCTTCCATGCCATGTCGGTCTGCGATCCGGTCACCGGCATGCACACCCTGTTCGAGCGCTCCCTGCCGCGCCAGCTCTTCGCCCCCCGGCCGGAGTGCCGGTTCGGCGCCGCCTGGGACGAGCGCGACCTGGAGCCCATGGCCCGGCTGCTGGCCGACCGACATGGCGAGATCGCGGCGGTGATCGTCGAGCCCGTTGTCCAGGGCGCCGGCGGCATGTGGTTCTATCATCCCGAATACCTGCGCGGTCTGCGGCGGCTGTGCGACCGGTACCGGGTGCTGCTGATCTTCGACGAGATCGCCACCGGTTTCGGCCGCACCGGCACCCTGTTCGCCGCTGAACACGCGGACGTCGCCCCGGACATCATGTGTCTGGGCAAGGCGATCACCGGCGGCACCATGACCCTGGCCGCCACCCTGGCCACCACCGCCGTGGCCACCGCCATCTCCGAGGCCGAGCCGGGCGTGTTCATGCACGGCCCCACCTTCATGGGCAATCCGCTGGCCTGCGCCGTGGCCTGCGCCTCGATCCGGCTTTTGCTGGACAGTCCTTGGCAGGAACGGGTCGTGGCCATCGGCCGCCAGTTGCAGGCGGAGCTGGAACCGGCCCGCGACCTGGCCACCGTGGCCGATGTCCGGGTGCTGGGCGCCATCGGCGTGGTCGAAACCAGAAAACCGGTGGACATGGGCGAGCTGCAGCGGTTTTTCGTCGAACAGGGTGTGTGGATCCGCCCCTTCGGCCGGCTGCTCTACCTGATGCCGCCCTACATCATCGCGCCGGAGGACCTCTCCCGTCTGACCAGTGCCCTGGTCCGGGCGGCGGCCCTGGTTCGCTGACCGGGCGGCACCGGTTCCGCGGCCCACCCGCTTTGTCCAACAACCCAACCAACACTGCCGCGCCGGCACTCCCATGAAACGCGAACTGATCAACAAAAGCGTGCTCCTGGCCCTGGTGCTCCTCATCTCGGCCCTGTTCCTCGGCATGATCCGGCAGTTTCTCATGCCGATCTTCATGGCCGGTATCTTCGCCGCCATCCTCAGCCCGACGCACCGCTGGCTGACCGGCAAGATCGGCGGCCGGGAAAACCTGGCCTCGATCCTAGTCATCGTCGGCATCGTCCTGCTGGTGCTGATCCCGCTCTCGCTCCTGATCGGGGTGGTGGTCGCCCAGGCGATCAGCGTCAGCCAGTCGGTCACGCCCTGGGTCCAGTCCTTTATCCACGAGCCGACCGCGGTGACCGCCTATCTGGAAAAGATACCGTATTACAAGCAGATCCTTCCCTACCGCGCCCTGATCATCGAGAAGGCCGGGCTGGTGGTGGGCAACATCTCCACCTTTCTGATCAACAGTCTTTCCGCTGTGACCATGCAGACGGTCAACGCGGTGTTCGGCAGCGTGATCATGCTCTACGTGATGTTCTATTTCCTCACCATGGGCGACGTGCTGCTGACGAAGATCCTCTATTTCCTGCCGTTGCAGGACCGCGACGAGCGCCGCCTGCTGCGCCGCTTCACCTCGGTGACCAAGGCCACCCTCAAGGGCACCCTGATCATCGGCGCCCTCCAGGGCGGGATCTGCGGGGCGGCCTTCGCCCTGGCCGGCATCCAGGGGCCGGTGTTCTGGGGCACGGTGATGGCGGTGACGTCGATCATTCCCGCCTTCGGCACAGCCCTCGTCTGGGTGCCGGCCCTGATCATCCTCGCCCTGAAGGGGGAACTGCTGGGGGTGGTCATCCTGGCGGTGCTCTGCGGCGCGGTGGCAGGCAACCTCGACAATGTCCTGCGGCCCCGCCTGGTCGGCAAGGACACCGAGATGCATGATCTCTTCGTCCTCTTCGGCACCCTGGGCGGCATCAGCCTGTTCGGCATCCTGGGCATCATCATCGGCCCGATCGTCGCCGCCCTGTTCATCACCATCTGGGAGATCTACGGCAGGGCCTTCGAGGCCTACCTGCCCGATGTCGGCCCCCTGTTCGGGAACGGCGAGGGGGAGGAGTCGCCGCCGGCACCGGCGGTTGCCGCCCCTGAAACAGCGGCGGCACCGGTCGCCGAGGCGGAACAGGAGGAGACACCGGCCAGCGGTGAAGACGCGCGGGAAAGCGATGGAGTGGGCGGGAAAACGGCTTGAATTTCCTCATATTCTCCAGTACAACGCAATACCCCTTCCGGATCGGGCGATGACGAGGGGCCGACTATCCCAACGAGAACAAGAGAGCTGGAGGCGTAGTGCGATGAGCGAGGCAATCCGGGTGAAGAATACCGGCCTGCGCGGGGTGACCGTGGCCGATTCCGCGATCAGTTTCATTGACGGCGAAAAGGGGGTGCTGATTTACCGGGGCTATCGCATCGAGGATCTGGCCGACCGGTCGTCGTTCATGGAAACGGTCTACCTGCTCCTGTTCGGCACCCTGCCCGCCGCCGAGCACCTGGAGGCCTTCACCCGCCAGGTCAGGAACATGCGCCGGGTTCCCGGCTACGTGCTCGATTCCATGCGCCACTGGCCCAAAAACGCCCGGCCCATGGACGTCCTCCAGGCCTGCGTGCCCCTGCTGGCCATGGCCGAGGAGCAGGGCGACGCGCTGGACCGCCAGGTCTGCCTCGACCGCTCCATCGGCCTGGTTGCCCAGATGCCGACCCTGGTCGCCGCCTGGCACCGCATCCGCAACGGTCAGCCGGTCCTGGAACCCGATCCCGACCTCGATCACGCCGGCAACTTCCTCTGGATGCTCCAGGGGAAAAGGCCCGATCCGGCCACGGCCAAGGACCTGGACGTCTGCCTGATCCTCCACGCCGACCACACCTTCAACGCCTCCACCTTTGCCGCCCGCGAGGTGGTGTCCACCCGCGCCAGCCTCTACGCCGGAGTGGCCGCCGGCCTGGGAGCGCTCTCCGGCAGCCTGCACGGCGGCGCCAACGCCAAGGTCATGGAGATGCTGCTCAAACTGGAAAACGAGCCGGACATCGAGGGCTGGGTCAGCGCGCAGCTGGCCAGGGGCGAGCGGATCATGGGCATGGGACACGCCATCTACAAGACCGGCGATCCCCGCGCGGTCTACCTCAAGCGGATGGGCCAGCGGCTGGGCGAGCAGACCGGCGGCACATGGGCGGCCATTTCCCAGAAGATCGAGGAGACCGCGCTGGCGATCTTCGCCAGGCAGGGCAAAACCACCATCCTGCCCAACGTCGACTTCAACTCGGCCCCGGTCTACTATCTGATGGGCATCCCCACCGACCTCATGACGCCGATTTTCGCCATCTCTCGGGTGGCGGGCTGGTGCGCCCACATCATCGAGGAGCAGTTCGCCGACGTCCAGGGCAAGCCGGCGCTCTACCGGCCGCAGGCCCAGTACGTGGGCGAATACTGCGGCCTGATGGGCTGCGAATACTCGCCGGTGGACAGGCGGAAATAACAGCGGTCTTCCGGGCGCGCGCCGGCCGGCATCACCAGGCGGCGGTGCTGAGATCGACCTTGTTCTCGGCGATCAGCTTCAGGCAGGCGTCGACGCATTCGGCGTTATAGAGGGTACCCCGGCCGGCGCGGATCTCCTCCAGGGCCGTTTCCAGGCCGAGCGAGGGCCGGTAGGGCCGGTGGGAACTCATGGCCTCGACCACGTCGGCCACGGTCAGGATCTGCGCTTCCAGCAGCAGTTCCTTGGCGGTGAGCCCCCTGGGGTAGCCCGAGCCGTCGAGATGCTCGTGGTGCTGGTAGACGATGTCGGCCACCGGCCAGGGAAAGGGGATGTTCTTGAGGATCTCGTAGCCCACCTCGGTGTGGCATTTGATAATCGCCCGTTCCTGGGCGGAGAGGCGGGCCGGTTTGGCCAGGTATTCCGAAGGCAGGCTGATCTTGCCGATGTCGTGGAGCAGGGCGGCGAAGTGCAGCCCTTCGATCCGGTCCTCGGACAGGCCGAGCTCGCGGGCGATGGCACAGGCCAGCCGGTCGACCCGCATCTGGTGGCCGGCGGTGTAGGGATCGCGCTTCTCCGCCGCCAGAGCCAGCGACTTGACCGTCTCCTCCAGGCTGGAGTGGAGGTCGTCCCGGCTCTTCTTCAGCGCCTCGAGCGCATTCTTGCGTTCGGAAATGTCGCGGGCCACGCCCCGGTATCCCAGCAGTTCGCCGTTGTCGTCGAACACCGGCACGCCGTTTTTCTCGATCACCACCATCCGGCCGTCCCGCGCCAGGCAAACGGTTTCGAAGCTGCTGAACGGCTTGTGCGAGTCGATCAGTTTCCGGAAAATCCGGCTGGTCCGCTCCACCTCCCGGATGGCGATCAGGTCCACCAGGTGCTTGCCCATCAGTTCCTCGGGCTCGAAACCGAGCAGATCGCGCACCTTGGGGCTGCAATAGGTGTAGGCGCCGTCGGGATCGATTTCCCAGATCCAGTCGCTGGTGGTTTCGACCAGCGAGCGGAACCGTTCGTTGCTCTCCTCCAGGGCGTTCAGCAGCCGCTCCCGTTCCTCCCAGATGATGCGGCGCACCCGGTCGGCCAGGACCGTGTGGCGGATCATGTAGAAGGCCAGGAAGGAGACGAGCAGCAGGATGACCGAGGCGATGGCGTTGAGCTGCTTGGCGATCAGGCCGATCTCGACGTTGACGTCCTCGACGTAGAGGCCGGTGCCGATGACCCAGCCCCACGGTTCGAAGCCGCGCACATACGAGAGCTTGGGCACGATTTTCTCGGGATCGTCCTGCCACTGGAAGAGATAGTCGACATAGCCCGCCCCCTGGTTCCTGACCACCTTGACGAACTCCTCCAGCAGATTCTTGCCCATGGGATAGCGGACGTCGGGCACGGCCTCGCCGCGCAGGTCGGGCCGGTAGGGGTGCATGACGATGAGCCCCTGCATGTCGTTGACCCAGAAGTAATCCTTGTTCACCGGCCCGTAGCGGAGATCGCGGATGATGTTCAGGGCGGTCTGCTGGGCCTCCTGGCGGGTCATGGCTCCCTCCCGCTCCATTTTTTCGTAGGAGGCGATCATGTCCCAGACGATGGTGTTCATCTCCCGCAGCATCTCCCGTTTCTTGGCCAGCAGGTTCTCCTTGAGCGAGGGCAGGATGACGACGAAGGTGGCGGTGACGAACAGGACAATGGTGAGCAGGGCCGGCAGGGCGATCCTGATGGAAATGGCGTGGGCGAATTTCCGTTTCTTGTCCTTTTCCATGCGCAATTCCGGAGACGATCGGCTGAGGGCGGGGCGGCGGAGGAAAGAGGCCGGCACATTGTGGCAATGGCCGCCGGTCCGGCCGGCGGCCCGCAGACGCTCTCTTTCTATGTCCACCATAACGATTACCGCCCCGATCAGCAAGGATTCTGAATGCCTTGGCCGCAATCCGTCCGCCCGCCGTCCCGAACGGCCGGCGTTGTGGCGAGGGCAAAATTCGGCTTGACTTTCATGGCGCGATCAGGTTTCGTGCCACACAGGTTTCAGGTTCCTCGCCGAGGATAACAAGGGAACTCCGTGCGAATCGGAGACGGGCCCGCCGCTGTAACCGGGGACGAACGCCGCAGACAGTCACTGGCCGGAAGGCCGGGAAGACGCGACGGGAGGACGAACCGGAAGTCAGAAGACCTGCCTGAGACGTGACAGCCTCCCCCCGCGGATCAGGGGGACGGTGCCGATACGTGGATAAACCAGGGCATCCCCGGATCATTGACAAATGGTCCGGGGATTTTTTTGGCCGCACGATGCGGCATCTCCCCGGACCGGTGCGGCGGGAGACCGGAGCCATGATGCGCGGACGCCCCGATCTCCCAGGAAGGAACGGCTCCATGCCGGGAGCCGGGAAATGCGTCGGGACGCGGAGTCCTGCCGGTTGCCATGTCCGGGATGGACGGCGGCGCATCGTTTGCCGGCGATGCCGCCGCACCCCCCGCATCCGCGTCCGATACCCCTCTGTTGCGCGCCGCCGCGCGCCGGAGCCGTTCCCCATTCCTGTACCCCGACATCAACCCGTTCGAGGCCGGCACGGGGCGGTACGATCCGGCCGCCTTGCCCGCCGGCGATTCATCTCGAAAATCGTCCTGATCCTGGCCCGTTGGCCTCCGGTTGCCGCGGATGATCCGCGCTCGCCGCATGCGAACGGCAGGGCGTTTTCCCCCTGCTCCGTCTCCTTTGCCAACGGCGGTCGACCCGCGCGGACGCTTTCCCCTTGTGTGCGTTTTGGCGCGCTCCCCGCCCCCTTGGATGCATCCGGCTTTCCCGTCGGGACGCATAATGTGGGATCGTTATGAATAACCCCTTGAATTCTGTGGAGGTTATAGCAATAATAAGTGTATTGAATCCACTGCGGCACCCCTCTCTCCACCTCGTCAAGGAGGCGCATGATGACCGACCCCAGACACACTTCGCTGTATAGCCACATTCAAGCTGTCAAAAAAGGCGAACGCGTCTTTGAGAACGCCTTTCAGAGCGTCAGCCGGATGATCCTGGAAAAGGAGATCAACAAGGTCACGGTCAACGGCAAATCCACCTTCGATTTCACCATCTTTCGCGAAGGCAGAAAACACATCATCGGCATGTACGACGAGATCAACTCGTTCGTCTCCTTTGTCAAGGACGCCTCCCAGGGGGGCTCCTCCAAGGAGATGGCCTTTGTCCTCGTGGGCGAGCCGGGCAATGGCAAGACCTTTCTGGTCGAATATCTGTGCGCCCTGTACCGCAATTTTCTGGCCCAGCCGAAGAACAGGAAATACAGCTTCCGCTTCACCGGCCTGGACCGGGTGGGCAGCTACGGCGCCATCAAAGCCATCGAGTCGCAGACCTACGAGGACCCGATGATCCTGGCCCTCAACCTGTTCGAGAGCCGCGACGAGTCCCTGGCGCATCTGGCGAAGAAGTGCAGGGTCGGCGACAAGCTGCTGGCCCAGTGGAGCGAGAACTACCGACCGCTGGGGGCCTGCTCGGCCTACATCTGGAACGATATCCGCGCCATGGCCGGCGGCGACATCGAGGCGATGCTGCACAGCATCGAGATCGTGCCGGTGCCGCTGGTGGAGAGCCTGGGCACGGTCACCGGCAAGTATCCGGCCAAGGACAAGATCACCTCCTCGGCGGTGGACCTCCTGGGCGAGGAGTCGATCCAGCGGATGCTGCACATCACCGACACCAACAACCCCTACCGCTTCGACCTGCGGCGCGGGGCGTTGGCGCGGGTGGCCGGCGGCGGCATCCATTTCAGCGACGAGATCTACAAGAACAAGAAGGACCTGGTGCAGGTCTACCTGGGCATCATCCAGAACCGGACCATCGAGATCGACGGCTACCGCTGGCCCATCGACACCCTGATCATCGCCACCAGCAACAACTCGGAGTTCAACCGCTTCCTGGCCGAGAAGGAAGAGGCGCCGATCATCGACCGCTGCCGCATCTGCTACGTCTCGCACAACACCGATTACCGCCAGCAGCACGACCTGACCGCCTACGCCATCGGCAACGAGGCCAAGACCACGCTCACCGGCAACACCATGCACCAGGACCCGAACCTCAACTATGCCGCCTCGGTGGCCGTGGTCCTCACCCGCCTGCCCCGCTCGGAGAAGCTGACCCCGATCGAGACCATGAAGCTGGCCGCTGGCGAGGTGGCCGGCGAAAAGAGCCTGAAGACGCTTTCCGAGGTCATCGACACCCTCAACCAGGAGCACGACATCACCAAGCGCTTCGGCCAGAAGGGGTTGGGCCAGCGCAACCTGGGCCGCACCATGCAGCTCATGCTGGAGAGCTCGGAGACCAACGAGGGCCGGTGCATGTTCGCCTACGACGTGTTCACCGCCCTGGAGCGGGTGATCCTCGACTACGTCTCCGAGGCGGCCGACCGCGCCAAGTTCCTCGACGATCTCAAGATCGCCAGGGGGCTCTACCGCGAGCGGATCATGACCGAGATGTTCAACGCCTACATGGACGAGCCGCTGGCCATCCGCAAGGACGTGCTCAACTACGTCAACATGATCATCGGCATCGACGCCGAGAACCTGGGCGCGGACCGGATGTGGAAGTACAAGAACCCGCAGACCGGTGAGCTGGTGGCGCTCAAGATCGACGAACGCTACATCGATTCGGTGGAGGCCTGCCTGGGCCTGAAGATCCGCGAACAGAAGGACTCCTTCCGCACCTCGATCCGCAAGATCTACGGCCAGAAGATCTCGGTCAACCCGGATTACGACTTCATGGACAACCTGGAGCTGGTCAAGGCGGTCACCGACGTGCGCCTCAAGTCGGACATCGCCGGCGCCGGCAGCCTGATCGGCGCCCTGGCCAACCGGACCAACGAGGAGAACCAGAAACTCTACGACCGGATGATCGACACCATGCTTAACAAGCTCGGCTACTGCCTCACCTGCGCCCAGAAAACCATCGAATATTTCTGCACCCAGGTGGACGAGAACTGACGCCGTGCCGCGACGAAGGCAAACACGGAGGCGGCCATGAAGACGTTGCGACAACTGGCGCAGGAGTTGGAGGCGCGGGGACTGAGCGCGGAGCAGCGGCGGGTGATCGAATATGAACTCGCCCTGGCCGAACGAAGCGGCGCGGCTGATGTCCATCTGCCCGGCCCGGCGCCGGCGGCCCGTTCCCTCTACAGTTACGTCGATCCGGACCTGTTCGCCCAGGGGCTGCCCTCGCCGGTGGCCTCGATGGTGGCGGCGCAATCGCTCGACCACCTCCTCCAGCGCGATCTTCAGCGGGAACAGGACGGCTTTCCCCGCAAGATCCGCATCGGCAAGCTGGTCAAGCCCGGCCGCGACGGCGACGACAAGGTGGTGGTCATTCCCACCACGGTGGAGGAAAAGCTGATCCACGACAGCGTTCCCGAGGACGAGGAGGGCGAGGGCCAGGACCCGGGCGAAGGCGGTGCCGGCGAGGGCGAAGAGGGCGAGGTCATCGGCGAACAGCCGGTGCGCGAGGAGCAGGGCGGCGGCAGCGGGAGCGGCCAGGGCCAGGGCGGGGCCCATGAACTGGAATCCACGGTCTACGACCTGGGCCGCGTGCTGACCGAGCAGTTCGCCCTGCCCAACCTGCGCGACAAGGGCAAGAAACGGTCGCTCACCCGCTTTGCCTACGACCTTACCGACAAGAACCGCGGCTTCGGCCAGATCCTCGACAAAAAAGGGACGCTCAGGCGGGTGCTGCAAACCAATATCGCCCTGGGCCGGGTGCAGGCGGGCGCGCCGGTCGACGCCGGCGCCCTGATGGTGTCGCCCAACGACCGGCTTTATCGCATCCTCTCCAGGGAAAAGGATTACGAGTCCCAGGCCGTGGTCTTTTTCGTGCGCGACTACTCCGGCTCCATGGCCGGCAAGCCGACTGAACTGGTGGTCAACCAGCACGTGCTCATCTACGCCTGGCTGAGCTACCAGTACCAGAACCAGGTCGAGACCCGGTTCATCCTCCACGACACCGAAGCCAGGGAGGTGGAGAACTTCCAGTCCTATTACCAGATGCAGGTGGCCGGCGGCACCCAGGTGGCCTCTGCTTACCGGCTGGTCAATCGGATCGTGGCCGAAGAGGAGCTGACCCGCGACTATTCGATCTATGTCTTCCACGGTACCGACGGCGACGACTGGGACACCTACGGCGAGGAAACCCTGCCCGAGCTGGAGAAGATGCTCGTCTACGCCAGCCGGATCGGGATCACCATCGCCGAGAACGGGCTGGAGGGTTCCCGCCGTAGCGAGGTGGAGAAGTACCTGACCAAGTCGGGCCTGCTGGAAGCGAAGAAGGAGCTGCTCCGCCTGGACGTGATGTCCAAGGACAGCACCGAGGCCCGGGTCATCGAGGGAATAAAACGTCTGATTTCTTGACGCGGGGCGGAAGCCCGCTGCCGGTGCGATATGGAACTGATCAGTCAGCATGCCAAGCGGATCATGGAAGGGTGCAAGGAACGCGCCCGGCAGGCCGGGTTGCGTTTCGGGGACGAAACCCTGGAGTACATCGTCACCAACCGCGATATGGTGGCGCTGGGGCCCAAGGTGATGATTCCCACCCTCTACGACTACTGGGTGCAGGACGTCGAGGTGTTGCGCGAGCAGGGGCGCTACGAACTCTACCCCAACAACCCCTACGAGACGGTGATCAACACCCGGCCGCCGATCTCCTACTACAACGACAACAACCCGGATTGGCTCAACGTGATGATCTTCTATCACGTCATCGGCCACATCGATCTGTTCCAGAACAACCTCTTCTTCCGCCACACCTGGGACTACGACTTCGCCGGCCGGGCCCTGGCCGACAAGCGCCTGTTCGCCAAGCTGCGCTCGGAAAAGGGCCGCTGGGTCGACTACGTGATCGAATTCGCCCGCACCATCGACAACCTGGTGGGGTATTTCGACCTGCTGGCGGAGACTGACGGCGGCGCCAAGGGCGGGCGACCGCTCAGCCTGCTCGACTACTACTTCGACATCTTCCTCCAGCGCGGACCCAAGCCGGCGGTGAGCCTCTATGCCAAGGAAATCGAGCGCTACAACCGGATGCGCCGGGAATTCCCCGAGGACGGCGAGTTGCGTTTCCTCAAGAGCGTGACCGAGAAGCACCGGGAACTGGAAGCCCTGCACGCCAAGAAAGTGCAGGAGAAACAGCAGGTCGGCCGGACCGACCCGCTCCGGTTCCTGATGGAGTACTCGCCCTTCCTCAACCGCGAGGAGAACCGTTGGATGCTGATGATCCTCGAGGTGATCCGCTCGACCTCGCTCTATTTCCAGCCCCAGATCCGCACCAAGATCCTCAACGAGGGCTGGGCCTCCTACTGGCACGACACCCTGTTCCTGGGTGACGACCGCATCAGGGGGCACGAGGTCGACTACGCCATCGTCAACGCCAAGGTGACCTCCATGCCACGGGTCGGGCTCAACCCCTACGCCCTGGGCATGCGGCTTTTCCAGTACCTGGAGCAGCAGGCCGACCGCGGCCGCACCGGCCTGGCCTACTTCCAGACGCACGACCGGCGCAAGCGGCAGCAGTTCGACCGGGCCACCGGCCAGGGGCGGGACTACATCTTCCACATCCGCGAAAACTACTGCGATTCGATGTTCGTCAACCAGTTCATCGATCAGGATTTCGTCGATCAGCACCGGCTGTTCGTGGTCGGCAAGCGGCTGAACAAGGAACGGATGACCTGGCAGTACTACGTCCGCAGTCGCAAGGCCGCCGACTACAGACAGATGGTGGCGGACAGCCTCTACCATCCGCCGCGGGTCGAGGTCAGGGTGGATGAAAACAACGTCCTGGTGCTCGACCATCAGTTCGAGGGCAAGCCGCTGCTGCGCGATTTCATTTCCGGCGTGATGCTGGGCCTGGAATACCTCTGGGGCGGCGAGGTGCACCTCTACACCAGCGTTCCCATCCCGGTGAAGGCGAACAGGGAGGATGACGGCCAGGTGCGGGAGGAGACGCCGAAACGGATCATTGAGTGGAAGCGGTTCCGCTATACCATGAAGGACAAGACGCTGGCGCGCACCCTGGCGGAATGACGGGACGGCGCGGCGGGCGGCAACAGGGAGACGAGAGGATGGGCGCACTGAGCAAGGCCTTGGCAACCCTCAGAGAGTACAGGGATGACCGGCACCGGCAGGACGAGCTGTCCTTTACCGAGTTCCTTGGCGAGGTGGTTGAACGGCCCGAGCGGAATATCCGCAACGTCGCCCAGGTCTATGCCGACATGGTTCATCACTATGTCAGCAACGGCGGCGACGAGTATCCGGACGATCCGGAGTCGATCAGTTACCTCAACTACGACTGCTGCCGCCTGTTCGTCAAGGGGTCGGACCGGCCGTTCTTTGCCGACCGTCTGTTCGCCAACCGCTTGATCCGCCATGTGGAATCGCTTTCGGTCGGCGACCAGCAGAACAAGATCTACATCTTCGACGGCCCGCACGGCAGCGGCAAGTCGACCTTTCTCAACAACCTGCTCCGCAAGTTCGAAGAGTATGCCAATACCCCGGAAGGCACCCGCTACGAGGTGGTGTGGCGACTGCCGGTGCCCGAACTGGCCGGTGGCGTCCACCTGATCGCCACCCTGGCCGGCAAGCTGCCGCAGTTGCTGGGCGAGGAGGAGGGGCGGGAAGGCGAGATGGGGGCGAACAGCGGCAGCGAAAAGGGGCTCACGGCCAACTGGCTGACCCTGCCCTGCCCGAGCCACGACCATCCTCTGCTGATCATTCCCAAGGCCATCCGCCGACAGTTTCTCGACGAACTGCTGGACGACGACCGGTTCAAGGCCCAGCTCTTCCATGAAAAGCGGTATGAATGGGTCTTCCGCGAGGAACCCTGCACCATCTGCCTGTCGCTCTATCAGGAACTGCTGAAAAAGGAGGGTGATCCCCTCAAGGTGCTGGAGTCGGTCTTTGCCCGGCCCTATGTGTTCAACCGGCGGCTGGGAGCCGGCATTTCGGTGTTCAACCCCGGCGACCGGCGCTCGCAGCGCACGGTCCGCACCGACGACGAGGTGCAGCGCATCTTAAACGGCCTGTTCGCGCCGGCCGGCAAGGTGCCCTACCTCTACTCCGGCTATGCCAAGATCAACAACGGCATCTACGCCCTGATGGATGTCAAGTCGCACAACACCGAGCGGCTGATGGACCTGCACAACATCGTCAGCGACGGCGTGCACAAGGTCGATCATGTCGAGGAACGGGTCAACAGCCTCTTTTTCGCCCTGATGAACCCGGAGGACAAAAAGGTGCTCACCGACCTGGCCGCCTTCGCCGACCGGATCGAGTATGTCAATATTCCCTATGTCCTCGACATCAAAACCGAAGTGGAGATATACCGGGAGGTGTTCGGCGCCCATATCGACGACAGCTTCCTGCCGCGGGTCCTGCACAACTTCGCCCGGGTGATCGTGGCCACCCGCCTGCGGACCAAGTCGGACGCCATGCTCGAATGGATCCAGGACCCGGACAAGTACGAACTCTACTGTGACCACAACCTGCAACTGCTCAAGATGGAGATCTATGCCGGTCATATTCCGCCCTGGCTGACCGAGGAGGACGTGGAGCGGTTTACCTCCAAACGACGGCTCAAGATCATTTCCGAGTCGGAGGAGGACGGCTGGCAGGGGCTGTCCGGTCGCGATTCCATCCGGATGTTCAACGAGTTCTACTCGATTTACGCCCGGGACGACAAACTGATCGACATGTCGATGCTCGGCAAGTTTTTCCGCAAATACTGCAAGAAGGACAAGACCATCCTGCCCATGGGTTTTCTCGATTCCCTGCTGCGGATGTACAACTACGGCGTGTTGCAGTCGGTCAAGGAGTCGCTGTACGACTACAACGAGGAGCAGATCGCCAGGGATATCCAGAACTATATGTTCGCGGTCAATTTCGAGCCGGGAACGGTGGAGACCTGCCGGTTCACCGGCGAGCGGCTGGAGATCAACGAAGCCTTTTTCCAGCGGATCGAATCGCGGCTGATGATCCCCGCCAGCGCTGCCGCCGCTTTCCGCGCCAGTGTGCAGAAGGCGTACACCACCGCCCTGACCCAGGAGATCCTGCGCGACAATCTCCCCATCACCGAAACCGGACTCTACCACCACCTTTACGAGCGCTATATCCACAACCTCAAGGAAAAGGTGCTCGATCCCTTCCTGGAGAACGAGAATTTCCGACGGGCGGTCAAGGAGTTCGACCAGGAATCGTTCAAGACCTACGACAAGAAGATCCGCAGCGATGTCCGCTTCATGATGAAGAATCTGCAGAAGAAATTCGGCTACAGCCGCCAGGGAGCCAAGGAAATCTGCATCTACGTCATCGACAACAATTTGGCGAAGATCTTTGCCGAGCAGGATGGCCTGGGGCAGTTTACGCCGTGACGCGGGCCGGCGGCGGCCGGCTAACTGAATGCCTTTCTCCTGCACAGGTATTGCGACGCGCGCAGCGCGGAGAAATCTTGTCAGGGTAGGAGATTTCCCGCTTCCACTCGAAACGACAAGTCAATTTCTGCCAACATTCGCCGTTGCATCAACGCGTTCCTGAAGCTGGAACAAGTACTGTTTTGACGGTAAAAAAAAGCCGGCTTCCCCGGAAAGGGGAAAGCCGGCGGTGGCAGCGGGCCGTTCAGAAGGATTTGGTCAGGGTGGCGATGAAGCGCGATTCCTCCGGGCCGTTCTCGACTCCGTACTCCTGAAGATAGCGCAGGTTCACCTGGAACAGCATGGGCAGGTAGAACACGTTGATTTCGGCGCCGGCGGCATGGGCCTGCTTGTGCTGATCGGCGAAGATACCGTAGGCCGGGTTGTCGTCGCTGTCGTCGGCAATCTGCCAGTAGGAGGCGCCGGTCAGGCCGGGGCGGATCATCCAGGTGCTGTTGACCTGAAATTCCTTGCCAATGCCGTACTCGGCCACGAATTCGGAGCCGGGCCTGACATCGGTGTCCTCCTGTTCGCCGTTGATCAGGGTCCGGGTGAGGAGGCTGACCGACCAGGTCTTTTGCTCGTCGAAATAATAGGTGCCGCCCAGGGTCAGCCGGCCGGACCAGTAGCCCAGGCCGGGCGAGGCCGGTTCCGTTGCCTCGTAATGGCCGGTGGGGACGATCACCGCCAGGGCGAACACCGCATCCCAGCGGGGCTGGTGCCAGGCCAGGGCGAAGGGCTCAATCTCGATGTCGCCGACGGTGAAGGAGTGGCTGTCGGAAAAGGCGCCCTGGGTGAACTCCTGGTCGACCAGGGGCACGACGAAATCGTAGAGGAAGTCGGCGCCCAGGATCTTGATGCCGGTGACATGGATGAGCCGCTGCACCGAGGCGAAGACATTGAGGTCGAATGTGCCCGGAACGGTGTCGCCGCTGTTGTTTTTATATTCGTTCGGGGAGTACCAGAGGTTGTACATGCGGTAATGCCAGCCCGGCGGGCCAACGGTCGCGCCCAGCACGCCCTCGACGCCGTAGGTGTAGTGCGACCCCGGAGTCGCCGCCCATCCCGAACCGCATAACCCTGCCAGCAGCGCCAAACCGCCGGCGATCCCGGCAAGCCGCCGTGTGCTCCTCGCCATCATCTTTCCCCCTTTGATTTTCACTGTTCATGTCCGGACGCGTTCGCGTGTTCGCACCCGGTGGTCTCAATCGTCTTGTCCTGATTCGGCCATCCGGCCGAACCGCTCCCAGAAATCGGGAAAGGATTTGGCCACGCACTCTTCGCCAGCGATGTTCACGCGGGGGATGCGCAGACCGGCCACGGCAAAGCTCATGGCCATGCGGTGGTCGTCGTAGGTGGCGATGGTCGCGCCGTGCAGATTGGCACCGCCCTTCCTGCCGTGGATGATCATCCGGGTCGGCTCCTCCTCCACCTCGGCGCCCAGTCTGCGCAGCTCGCTGACCACGGCGGACAGGCGGTCGCACTCCTTGATCCGTAGGTGGGCGATATTGTTGATGATGGTCGTGCCCTCGGCAAAGGCGGCCACCACCGCCAGGGTCGGGGCCACGTCGGGCATGTCGCCCATGTCCAGTTCGATCCCTTCGAGGACCTCCGGCCCGGTCACGGCGATGCCGGATTCGGTCTGCTCGATGCTGCAACCCATGCGGGCCAGATAGGGCAGGAGCCTGGCATCGCCCTGCAGGGAAGGCACCGGCACGTTGGTCACCACGACCCGGCCGCCGGTGACCGCCGCCGCCGCCCAGAAATAGGAGGCCCCCGAGGCGTCGCCCTCGATGGCGTAGGTCCGGCCCCGGTAGCGGCCCTGGGGGATGCGGAAGAAATTCAGGGCCGGCGCGGCTTCGACCCGGATGCCGAAATCGGCCATCACCGCCAGGGTCATCTCGACGTAGGGCTTGGAGAGGATTTCGCCGCGCACCTCCAGCTCGGCCGGGGCCGCGGCATAGGGCGCCACCAGGAGCAGGGAGGAGAGGTACTGACTCGACTTGCCCTCGGGCAGCACGGTACGGCCGCCGGCCAAGCCGTTGGCCTGGATGGTCAGGGGCGGGCAGCCGGTGCCGGCATCGCTGGCAATGTGCACCTGCCAGCCGCGCAGGGCTTCCATCAGGGGCAGGATCGGCCGTTCGGCCATGCGTTCGCTGCCGGTGATGCGGAAGCGGCCGTGGCCAAGCGCCGCCACCGAGGTGAGGAAGCGGGTGGCGGTGCCGTTGTTGCCGAGGAAGAGGTCGCCGGCGGGCTCTTCGATCCGGCCGCCGGTGCCCTGAACTTGCCAGCAGTCCGGATCGCGGTCGTCGCAGTCGCCCCCCATGGCCCGCAGGGCGGCCATGGTGTAGCGGGTGTCGTCGCTGGCCAGCGGGCCGAGCAGTCGGGACGATCCCTCGGCCAGGGCGGCGGCGATCAGGGCGCGCTGGGTCAGGCTCTTGGAACCGGGAACCGTGACCATGGCATCGAGGGTGCGGACAGGGGTAATGGCGATCATCTCGGCTCGAATCGAAAAAAGCGTTAGGAGTGGCGGCCCTGCAGGGCGTCGAGCAAGGCCTGGCGCATGACCGCGTGGGGGGCTTCGCGGCCGGTCCAGAGGGTGAACTGGGCCGCCCCCTGGTACTGGAGCATGGTGAGGCCGTCGATGGTACGGCAGCCGCGGGCGGCGGCCTCGCGCAGCAGCCGGGTTGCCAGCGGCGCATAGACAATGTCCATGACCACCCGGAAACGGGGGAGCAGTTCGGGGTCGATCGGTATGGTGTCGGCATGGGGCGCCATACCCACCGAGGTGGTGTTGATCAGGGCATCGGCCCGGACCTGGGCCAGTTCGGCGGCCGGAATGAAGCGGCATCCCATCTGGTCGGCCAGTTCCCGGCCCTTGGCCTCGGTGCGGTTGGCGAGCAGGACTCGGGCGCCGGCCTCGATCAGGCCGAATCCCACGGCCCGGGCCGCACCGCCGGCACCGAGCACCAGGACGGTGCGGCCGGCGGGATCGATGGCCTCGGCCAGGGCCCGGTTCGCACCCAGCCAGTCGGTGTTGTGGCCGGTGCAGCGGACAGTGGCGCCGGCCCGGGCGAACACCAGGGTGTTGACCGCGCCGATCTTGCGGGCCACGGGATCGATGGCATCGAGGAAGTCCATGATCGCCACCTTGAACGGCACGGTGACCGAGACACCGATAAAGCCGAGGCTGCGCAGGCCGCGGAAACCGTCGGCCAGATCGGTGGGGCGCATGGGCACATAGATCCCGTTGAGCCCCAGGTGGGCGAAGGCGGCGTTGTGCATGGCCGGACTTAAAGAGTGTTCGACCGGATCGCCGATGATGCCGAAGAGGTGGGTATGGCCGTCGATCATGGCGCGGTGTCGAGCAGGGTGAGTAGTTGGCGCAAATCGTGGATGGTGATCTGGCCCGGCGCGGTGGCCTGGACCGCACTCAGGGCGGCGTAGGTCATGAAGCCGCCGAGGCGGAGGGTGGCCAGGCGGGTGATCGTGCCGGCCTCGCCCATGGCAAAGGCGCAGAGGGGGAAGCCGGCGGCCATCGCCTCCTGCTGGAGGGCGAGGATGCACAGGGCATCGGCGGGCGAGGCGGCGGTGGTGACGATTTTGCCGATATCGGCGCCGCAGGCGATCATCTGCCGCAGGGTGGCGCTCAGCCGGTCGGCCGGGGGCGTGGTCGTAAAATCGTGACTGGAAACGATCACCTTGGCGCCACAGGCGCGGGCCGTTGTCTGCAGGTGGGCCCGCAGTTCCGGCGCGGTCCGCAGCTCGATATCGACATAGCGGGCGCCGGCCTGCAGGGCCGCGTCGAGTTGGTCGAGCCGTTCTTCCTCGCTGGCCACGAACCGGCCGCCTTCCCAGACCGGCCGGTTCGTGGCCAGCACCGGTCTAGCGAGCGCGGCGATGCAGGCGGGGTCAAGAGGTTCGCGCAGGCCGTCGAGCCGGATCTCGATTACGTCGGCCAGTTCGGCCGCAGGCGCGACCGCCGCCAGCACGCCGGCGCAGTCCTCGGCCAGCACCGAGACGCAGATCAGGCCGCTTCGCGCCATGCCTTACGCCTCCAGTCGCAGCGAGCCGATAATGGCCCGGACCGAGGATTCACCCTGCTGCCGCAGGTAGTCCTCGATGCCGGCCACGATCTCTCCGGCCGCCGCCGGGTTGTAAAAATTGGCGGTCCCCACCTGGACGGCCGTGGCCCCGGCCAGGAGAAACTCGATCGCATCCTCGGCGGTGCCGATGCCGCCAATGCCGATCACCGGGATGTCGACCGCCGCGGCCACCTGCCAGACCATGCGCAGGGCAATGGGTTTGATCGCCGGTCCGGACAGGCCGCCGATGACGTTGCCTAGCTTGGGCCGCCGGGTGCGGGCATCGATGGCCATGCCGATCAGGGTGTTGATCAGGGAGAGGGCATCGGCACCGGCTGTTGCCACCGCGTGGGCCATGGCCACGATGTCGGTGACATTGGGCGAGAGTTTGACGATGACCGGCAGATCGGTGGCCGCTTTGACCGCGCGGGTGACCGCCGCCGCCATTTCCGGCACCGTGCCGAAGGCGACCCCACCCTTCTTGACGTTGGGGCAGGAGATGTTCACTTCCAGGCCGTGGATGCCGGCCACCCCGGTCAGCTTCGCGGCCAGGGTGGCGTAGTCCTCGACCGAGTCGCCGAGGATGTTGACGAGCACCCGGCAGCCGCAGGTGCGCAGAAAGGGCATCTTGTCGCTGATGAACCGTTCCACGCCGACATTTTCCAGGCCAATGGCGTTGAGCATGCCGCAGGGCGTTTCGACGATGCGCGGTGGCGGATTGCCGGACCGCGGCGCCAGCGAGATCCCCTTGACCACCACGCCGCCCAGGCGGGAGAGCGGCACGAGCTGGGCGAATTCGGCGGCGTAGCCGAAGGTGCCGGAGGCGGTCAGCACCGGGTTGGCCAGGGCCAGCGGCCCCAGGGAGACGGACAGATCGGGAGCGGCGGTCACCGGTTCCATGCCACCTCCTCGGCGGCCATCACCGGCCCGTTTTTGCAGACATGGAGATAGCGGCCGTCGGCGCCCGGGACGGTGCAGCCGAGGCAGGCGCCCAGACCGCAGGCCATATGCGCTTCCAGCGAAACCTCGCAGGGAACGCGGGCGCTCCGGCAGGCCGCTGCCACCGCGGCCAGCATCGGATGGGGGCCGCAGGCATAGACCTTGCTCACCGTGGTCAGATGAGGGATGAGCAGATCGATTACCAGGCCGTGATGGCCCAGGGAGCCGTCGTCGGTGGCGGTTTCGACCCGACAGCCCAGTTGGCTGAATGCCGCGGTCAGCTCTGTCAGTTCTTCGCCGGTGCGCGAACCGAGCAGCACGGCGCAGCGCTCAGGCGCATCCAATCGATCGGCCCAGAAGAGCAGGGGCGCGATGCCGATGCCACCCCCGACCAGGCAGACAGGGGTGGTCGGCGCCGGAAGGCGAAATCCCCGGCCCAGCGGTCCGATCAGACTCACGCTTTCGCCGGGTCGGCAGCGGGCGAGCAGCTCCGTGCCCCGGCCGATCACCCGGATCAGGAGTTGGATGGTTTCCGGCCCGCTGCAGCGGTGAATGGAAAAAGGGCGGCGCAGCAGGGGATCGAGGGTGGGGCCGCAGGTCGCCATGACAAACTGCCCTGGCCGGGCGGCGGCGGCGATCAGGGGAGCGCGCAGGGTCAGCCGGTACAAGGTTTCGGCGAGCCGATCAATCTTCTGGACTATGGAATTTTCCTGGTACTCGGGCATGGAAAACGATACAACAGATCACGGGTGAACCGTGGTTTTCTGAACAATCAACAGGTGGTTATCAATCATGCAATCGACTCTGCTCGTCATGGCTGCGGTGCTCGGCGCCGTGGTGGGTTCCTTTCTCAACGTGGTCATCCTCCGGCTGCCGAAGGAGGGCGCCTCCATCGTCTTTCCGGCGTCCCATTGCCCCCGGTGTCTGCAGCCGCTGGCCTGGTACGAGAACATCCCGCTGCTCAGCTTCCTGGTGCTGCGCGGCCGCTGCCGCACCTGCAAGGTGGCCATTTCCTGGCAGTATCCGCTGGTCGAACTGGCCATGGCCGGCTTGGCGGCGCTGGTCGCCCACCGGTTCGGCATCGGCCTTGCGTCCGTGTTCTATTTCGTCTTTTGCGCTGCCCTGCTGGTTATCATATTTATCGACATCCATCATCAAATAATTCCCGATCGCATCAGCCTCCCCGGCATTGTCCTTGGCTTTATCGGCTCGTTTTTCGTCCCTGCCGTGACCTGGCAGCAGTCCGGCCTTGGCATCCTGTTGGGCGGCGGCCTGCTCTACGCGGTCGCCTACGGGTACTACGCCCTGACCGGCCGGGAGGGGATGGGCGGCGGCGATATCAAGCTGCTGGCCATGATCGGCGCTTTCCTCGGCTGGCAAAGCTTGCTCTACGTGGTCTTTGCCAGTTCCCTGGTCGGTAGCCTGGTGGGCATCGCCGCCATGTTCCGGCAAAAAAAAGGCGGTCAGACCCGTCTTCCCTTCGGTCCCTTTCTGGCCCTGGCCGCGCTTTCCTATCTCTTTTTTCAGGAACAGATTCACACGCTCTGGCGCCTGTATCTCACCGCTGCCGGTCTGTAAACGGCCAACCGATCATTACGAGGCAAAAAAAAACCCCCGAGTGGCTCGGGGGTTTTTTTGGGTTGACGACGGGTGTCAGGCTTCGATCTCGTGCTCCACCCCGATGGCGATCTTGTAGAGGATGGTGAGAATGAAGAATCCGGCAGCCCAGACCCCGATGGTGATGAAGATCTCGTTGAAGGTCGGATAATACTCGACGATCTCCTCGGTCGGCGTGGGGACGAAGCCGCCGAGCACGAAGCCGATGCCCTTGTCCAGCCAGAAGGCGAGGAAGATCGAGGCGCAGCCGAGACCCAGCCAGAGATCGTTTTCCCTTCTCGTGCGGGGATGGGTGATCAGGGCGATGCCCACCAGGAAGAGCACCACGAAGCCCCACATAAACGGCACCAAGTTATTGTAGACATGACCGTGGTGTTCCAGCCCGAAGAACAGGTACTGCAGGGTGTGCTTGTGGCCGGGGATGTCCGAGTAGAAGCCGACGAAGAACTCCAGGCCGACAAAAAACATGTTGGCGATGGCCGCATAGGTGATGATGGTCACCATTTTGTCGATGGCCTGCTTGCCGGCATCGAAGTTGGCGACCCGTTTCAGGATCAGGGCCATGACCACGATCAGGGCCGGACCGGCGGCGAAGGCCGAGGCCAGGAAGCGGGGGGCGACGATCGCGGACAGCCAGAAGTGGCGACCGGGTAGACCGCAGTAGAGCATGGCGGTGACGGTGTGGATGGAAAAGGCGAAGGGGATCGACAGGTAGACGAAAAAGTAGATCCACTTCGGCGGATGCACCTGTTTGCGCTCCGCGGTCAGGATGACCCAGCCGCACAGGGCGTTGAGGAGCAGATAGCCCCAGAGCACGCACATATCCCAGAAGAGCATGGAATGCGGCGTGGGGTAAAAGAGGACGTTCAGGCCCCGTAGCGGCTGGCCGAGGTCGGCCATGATGAACATCATGCACATCAGCAGGGAGGCGATGGCCAAAAATTCGCCCAGGATGGTGATCTTGCCGAAGGCCTTGAAGTTGTGAATGTAGTAGGGAAGCACCAGCATGACACCCCCGGCGGCGACGCCGACCAGGAAGGTGAACTGGGAGATGTAGATCCCCCAGGAGACGTCGCGGGTCATGCCGGTGAGGCCGAGACCGTAAAAGTACTGGCGGAGGTAGCAGACAGCCGCCACCGCGATAAAAAAGCCGAGGAAGGCCAGCCACATCCAGTAGTAATTGTTTCCTTTTAATGCTTTTTCAAACATGGGGGCCTCACACGATATAAAAGACGGAAGGTAAGGTACCGAGGGAAGGATTGCGCTGAATGGTGTGCGCTTCTTTCAGGATCTTCCGGATCTCGGAGTTCGGGTCGTTGAGATTGCCAAACACGAGTGCCTTGCTGTCGCTGACCGCCTCGACACAGGCTGGCAGTTTGCCGGCCTGCACCAACTCGACGCAGAAGTTGCATTTCTCCACGACACCGCGCGTCCGGGAGGGATAGTCCTGATTGACGTGCGCGATGAACGGCCGGGGATCGCGCCAGTTGAAGCTGCGGCTGCCATAGGGACAGGCGGCCATGCAGAAACGGCAGCCGATGCAGCGATGGTAATCCATGCCGATGATGCCGTCCTCATAGCGGAAGGTCGCCTTGGTCGGGCAGGCGCGGACGCAGGGCGGATTGTCGCAGTGGTTGCACAGGATCGGCAGGGTGTTGGTCGCTGTGGCCTCGTCCCGGTACAGGTTCGGCTTCTCCGGAAAAGCGTTCTCGAACTTGGTCATCCAAATCCACTTGATTTCGTCGCGCTTATCCTGGAAATTCGGCACGTTGTGCACCTGGTGGCAGGCATGGATCGCCTTTTCGCCGAGGCTCGGGTCCTGATAGAATTTCTTGATGTCGATGACCATGCCGTAGCGGTTGGCGCCCGCCTTTGCCGGCGCGGCGTGTTCGGCGCCATGGCCTGCCTCGGTACTGGCCTGAGCCATGCCGGCCCCCGTCACCAACCGATCAACTACCGCAGTTCCACCAAGGCCCGCCAATGTGGAAAGGCCGGCTACCTTGAGGAAATTTCTTCTATTTGTATCCATGTGTTTTTTCCTCCTTCGCCGTTCACTCAACAGGGGCCAGGTGGCAGTCCCAGCAATAGGGACGAACCGATGCATAAGTATGACACGTGTCACAGAACTGCTTCTTGCTGGTGTGGCATTTCATGCAGTTCAGCATCAGGCTCTTCGGGTATTCCTTGCCGTCTACAGTCACTGCCGCCCGCTGGCCGTCACGCAGCACCTCGTCGCGCCAGACGTTGAGCAGCTTCATGTGCTCGGCGCGGATTTCTGCCGCCGGCAGCACACAGGTCTTGGCATCCTTGGGCAACACGGGCTTGGGTGGCTCGGTCCCGGCGCCGCCGCGGTTGTACCAGATGGGTATGGTAATAAACAGGACGAAAATGATCAGTCCCGGGATTATCTTACCGCTATCATACATCGCTCTTCCTCCCTTCCTGCCGGTCAGTTAAACCAAGGTCCTGAGCCCTTCGGTCAGGTCTTGTCGTTGTTCACCTTCGATCACCAATGCGTTGCCGACAAGCTCGCTCAAACCGGCCACCTGGACCTCGGGCACCCAGTAATTCATGAGGGTTGTCAGGGTTGCCCTGTCGATCGCGCATACACAGCCGAGCGTGTTAACGCCATGCTTTTCGTGGACATAGCGGACGGCGTTGGCCCGTGGCAGCCCCGAACGCATGCGCAACTCCATGATCTCGTCGGTGTTGAGCGCCGTGCCCGACCCGCAGCAGAAGGTCTGCTCGCGGATGGTGTTGGGCGGCATCTCGAACCAGTTGTCGACCACGTTGTCCAGAATGTAGCGCGGTTCATCCAACAGGCCCATGGCCCGCGCTGGGTTGCAGGAATCGTGGAAGGTCGGCACGACATGGGCGTTGCGGCTCTTGTCCAGCTTGATCTTGTTGTTCTTGATCAGGTCGGCGGTGAATTCGGAGATGTGGATCATCTTGGTCGAGGCGGCGTTCTCGAATACCGTGCCGGTGATCGGGGAGCGCGGCACTTCGAGGAAGTCGGCCGGGCCGTTCATGGTGTCCATGTACTGGTGGAGGACGCGCCACATGTGGCCGCACTCGCCGCCCAGGATCCAGCGGACCCCGAGTCGCTTGGCTTCGGCGTACATCTTGCCGTTGAGCTTCTTCATCATCTCGTTGGAGGTGAAGAGGCCGAAGTTGCCGCCCTCGGAGGCATAGGTGGACCAGGTGTAGTCCAGGCCGATGGCCTCGAACAGCAGCAGGTAGCCCATGCAGGTGAAGATGCCCGGCTCGGCGAAGACATCGGCCGAGGGGGTGATGAACAGCACCTCGGCGCCCTTGCGGTTGAAGGTCGGGTTGACTCGGATGCCGGTGAGGTTCTCGATGTCGTCGCAGAGGAACTCGACATTGCCCTTGAAGGCCTGGGGCGTGAGCCCCATGTGGTTGCCGGTGCGGTTGGAGTTGGCGACCGGCTCCATGGCCCAGTTGATGCCCACGCCCACCATGTGGAGCAACTCGCGCAGCATCATGGTGATCTCGGCGGTATCGATGCCGTAGGGACAGAAGACCGAACAGCGCCGGCATTCCGTGCACTGGTAGGCATACATGAACCATTCCTTGAGCACGCCCACGGTCATCTCGCGGCCGCCGACCATCCTGCCCAGGATTTTGCCGGCCCGGGTGAATTCCTTGCGGTACACCGAGCGCAGCAGCTCGGCGCGCAGCACCGGCATGTTCTTGGGATCGCCGGTGCCGAGGAAAAAGTGGCACTTGTCGGCGCAGGCGCCGCAGCGGACGCAGCAGTCCATGAAAATTTTCAGGGAACGGAAGCGGTCGAGCCGGTCCGCCAAACCCTGAAGAATGATTTCCTTCCAGTTTTCGGGAAGTTTCCAGTCGTCGTCCTCGGGACTCCATTCGCGGGCGTTGGGAAAACTGACGCCCTTCTGGCTGTCCAGATATCTGATGACTTCAGCCTTGGCCGGGTAGGCGTAATTTCCGGGTTTGAATACGGCAGGTACATCCATCCAATTCTTGGTCGGGATGGAGCCCGTCATCAGCGAAGGTCCCTCGGCAACGCTCCGTGCCAGCTTATCTACCTTTACTACTGCCATTGCTCTGTCCTTATCCTCTTGAATTATCCAGCGTTAGTCTTAGCCTTGCGACGGCAACTCTTTCTCGACGGGAATGCCCTGCTCGACCATATCCTCGCGGAACTCGTCCTCGTAGGAGGCGTAGGAGTGCGGCTTGATCTCCGGATTCCAGGGGTTGATGTGGCGTTTCATCCGGGAATCGTTGGCCAGATTCCGGGTCGGGCTGAGGAAGACGCCGCCCATATGCATGAGCTTGCTGAAGGGAAAGTACGCAAGCAGAGTGCACACCAGAAAGAGGTGGGCATAGAACAGCGGGCTGATCTCGGTGACGATGGTCGGCGAGAAGGTGACCAGTCCCACCGCCAGTTGCTTGATGGCGTTGATGTCCACGTCGGCGCGGAGGAAAAAGCGCATCAGGATGCCCGTCGCCACGATCCCCAGAATGAGGAAGAGCGGGAAGTAATCGTTCATCAGGGAGATGTAGCGCACCTGGGGGTTGGTCAGCCGGCGGGCGAACAGGAACAGCAGGGCGAGGACGATGGTGACGTCCGTCATGTACATGGCCGGCGCGCCGATCTGCAGAAGCGAGTCGCCGATCTCCACGAAGGCAACCAAACCCGGCACCGGGTCGAGGAACAGCCGCATGTGACGGATGACGATCACCAGGAAGCTGTAGTGGAACATGATGCCGAACAGCCACAGCCACTTGCTCGATTCATAGGTCAGTTTCGGGCCGGCATAGACGGTGGCCTTGGTGTTGCGCCAGAGCGAACGGAAGAACACGATTTCAAGAAACATTCTGGCCACGACCTGGGCGGCGTTGACCGGGGCCTCGAGTTTGTCGTGCTTGATCCAGGGCAGCGAATAGCCCTGGCCGCAGGTGGTGGGAATTTTGAAGGGAACCGGCGATTTGCCCCAATGGATGACCCGGTAGCAAAAACCGCCTAAGAACAGCGCCATGGCCAGATACGGAATGACAACACCAAAGAGGTATTGCATTCCCGGTATCTGCACCAGGATCAGCGCACACAACACCAGGGCAATGACTGCCGCCAAAGGGAAGGCGTACTTCATCGATCACTCCTTCGCATTCAAGTTAACGATAACGTCCAAGTTACGTACAAGCCGGAAGCGCGCTCCAGATTCCCGCTGTGGAGCCCTCCTCCGGCGGGTCACACCCGTTCACGGTTCGGTCGTAGCATCCGCACCCGGCTGCTCCCGCCGCAGAAGGGCGGAGGGGCAAGCCGCATCGGTGAGCAGGGCTCTGCCGCTTTTCAGTTCCCGAATCCGGTTGCGGTACAACTGCTCGCGGCATTCGCTGTAGATATTGAAGGCCGTCAGCGCCATCCGGTCGATATCGCAATCCAGGGCATCCAGTTTGCCCAACAGCGGCCGGGTCGCCTTGTCGCCGGAGAGCACCTGCTTCACCACCCATTTCAACTCGAGAAAGGGAGCGACGGCCTGCGCCGGGGTGAACTCCTGGACCGCCCGGATCCGGACCACCTGATCCAGCGGCTTGGCACAGGCCTGGAGATCGGCCTTGGCCACCAGCAAGTCGAACAGGGCGGTCAATCCCGCCGTGATATTGCTGCCCACCGGGTTGGCGAAGGGATCCTTGGCGCTTTTAAAAAAACCTGGCGCGATGTAGCTGTCGAGGGTCCGCTCGATCCACACAGAGAGGATCTCCTGCTTTTTGCTGGTCAGTGCTTCGGTTACTTCCATCGTCTGCGGTCACGGCGGCCGCAGAGCCCTGCGGGTTGAGACGGCCGGTGCAATTCTGTCAGTATATCAATCATCTCTCGCCCATGAAAAATGAATGACGATTCATGCACAGCATGCTCTAGCATGATTACCGATTTGTTTCAAGATAAAAGTTAGCGGACGGTTCCGACCGTTCCGCCGCCGGAGCGACCTTCTTTCAGCAGAAACATCGCCACCTGGATATAGGGATCGGTGGCCACCAGCTTGTCGAGTTTCTGCTCGGGCGGGGCCTGGGTGTCATCGTCCTCGCCGTCCTCCTGCATCAGGCCGGCGGCCTTGGCCTCCTTGCGGGTGGCCTTGACCTCTTCCCGCTCCTGCCACATGGCGTCGAGGGCGACGGTGACGGTGGTCTGCTTGGCCCGGACCTTGGCTTTCTGGGTCTCCTCCTTGATCTTCCTGAAAGCGGAGCTGTCCTCGATCCATTGCTTGCCGGCCATCCACATCTGGTCGCGCGGCAGCCGGTCTCCGCGCCACGGGGCATAGTCGACCTGAGCCACCTGATCCCAAGGGAGCGAATAATCCATGTATTTCTCACCGGTTTCCAGGTAGTCGAACATCGAGGGCACGGTCAGGTCGGGTTCGACCCCCTTGTACTGGGTGGAACCGCCGTTGACCCGGTAGAATTTCTGGATGGTGAGCTTCAGCGCTCCCAGATCGTCGTAATTCTGCAAATGGAGGAGCGGCAGATTCTTGTTCATGTCCATCATGGCCTGCACCGTGCCCTTGCCGTGGGTATGCTCGCTGCCGATGATGAAGGCCCGGCCGTAATCCTGGAGCGCCGCGGCGACGATTTCCGAGGCCGAGGCGCTGAACTGGTTGACCAGGATGATCAGCGGACCGCCGTAGACCACGTCGCGGTCCTCGTCCTCGAGGACCCGGATGGAGCCCTGCGAATCCTTGACCTGGACGACCGGACCGCCGGGCAGGAACAGTCCCGAGATCTGCACGGCGTCGGCGAGGGCGCCGCCGCCGTTGTTGCGCAGGTCGAGGACCAGGCCGTTGATTTTCTGCCGCTTCAGCTTGACCAGTTCGGCCAGGGTGTCGTCACTGACGTTGCGGGTCTCCTCGCCATTGCTCTGGGCCGTGAAGTCCCGGTAAAAACTGGGAATGCGCAGGTAACCGATGGCGGTTTTGCCGTTTTTGACCACCGTGGACTTGACATAGGTCTCCTCGATCCGGACCACGTCGCGGATGATGGGGATGACCCGCTTGGTGCCGTCGGGCTTCTGCACGGTCAGCCGGACCTCGGTGCCCTTGGGACCCCGGATGAGGCTGACCGCCTCACGGATCCGCATCTCGGCGATGTCCACCGGTTCGCCGTTTTTTTCGGCCACGGCCAGGATGGTGTCCTCGGCCTGGAGCTGGCCCTGCTTCTCGGCCGCGCTGCCGGGAATGATCCGCACCACCTTGATCAGCCCTTCGTCTTCGCGCAGCAGGGCGCCGATCCCTTCGAGGGAGCCGCTCATCTGGATATCGAAATCCTCCTTGGAAGTGGGGGCCATGTAGTCGGAGTGGGGGTCGAAGGCCCGCGCCACGGCATCGAAATAGCGGTCGTAATGATCCTGGCGGGATTGGTGCGCCAGCCGGTTCAGTGCCCGGTGGGTGGATTCGCGCACCTTCTTGATCGACTCCTTCATCTCCGCCGGATGCTGTTTCGGGTGAATGTTTTTCAGGATGTCGGGCTGCTGCTTGCCCTTGGCCTCCAGGAGATCGAAATAGGCTTCCAGAACCTGCATTTTCAGGGCGACCCGCCAGCGATCCTTCAGCTTTTCCAGGCTTTCGGCAAACTCCAGCTTCTTGGGCTCGATCTCGAGCGTTTCCTTCAAGTCGACGTCGAATCCCTGGTTCAGGATCGGATCGATCATCTTTTCCACTTGGCTGATCCGGTCGTTGAGCAGGGTCATGCCGGCATCGACCAGCACGATCTTGCCTCTGCTCAGTTCGTCGTCGATATGATCGGCAAAGGCCCGGAGCTGTTTGGCGTCGGACTGGAGCAAGAACCGCTTCCTCGGATCGAGCTGACGGAGGTAGAGGTCGAAGGCCCGGCGGGAGAGGTCGTCGTCCAGGGGATGGTGGCTGAAATGCTGGGCCGGAAGCTGCTGGCTGAGCATCAGGGCGATCAACTGGTTGCGGTCGGCGTTGAACTCCTCGATGGCGGCCTTTTTGGCCTGACATTGGGTGGTCAGGGACAGGAGCAACAGGAAGGAGGCGGCTGCGAAGAGCCATGATCGCTGGGCGTAAAGTCGGGTGGGCAGTGTCATAACGGTCGACAGGTCAAATCCGGAAGGTGGAGGGAGGCCATCAGGTGGTCAAGGAGTAAAAGGGCTGGCCGGTCAGAACGGGCTGACAAGCTTGTCGGCGCTGGCCATGGCGTTCATGATATCGTACATGTTGGAGATCTGGCCGACCTGGATGGCTGATTTCAGCTGGAAGAAATCCAGGCAGGTGCCGCATGCGAGGATGTCCACCCCCAGAGCCTGCAACTGTCTGAGGGCGTCGAGGGCCCCGGACTCGGTGGCCACCAGCTTGACGCCGCTGTTGTAGAAGAGGATCGTGGCCGGCAGCGGCCTGATCTCCTTGATGGTCTGGATGTACGTTTGGAGCAGGGCCCAGCCCAATTCCTCGCTGCCCCGGCCCATGGAGTCGGAGGAGATGACGTAGACCAGCCGGGGCGACGTCGGCAGGTCGCAGCGGTAGGCGGCCGGGTCGACGGCCTGCGTCCCCGGCTCGGCGGCGGCCGTGATGGCGATGGCGAAACAGCCGTCGGGCCGGTCGACGCTGTCGGCGGCGTGCCCCTGGCTCCGGGCGAAACGGAGGACGTTGTTTTTCGAGGCCTCGTTGTCGACCAGGACCTCGAGCCGACGCGCCCCCTGCTCCAGGGCGTCCTTGACGCGCAGGACCGGCTGGGGGCAGGCAAGGCCGATGCAATCGAGCGTGATCTGGGACATGACGGACTCCTTTTTCCGGCCCGCCCGGCCATGCCGGCGGGCCAAGCAATTACAAAACGATTTCCTGCCCTTCGCGGGCGAAAAAAACCCGCATGGAGCCAGCATGCCCGGCGGCGCAGTAGGTGTGCGCCATCTGGTCGAGCTGGTCGTCGCTGCGCTCCGGGTCGTGATGGAACAGGGCCAGTTGTTTCACCCCCGCCCGCGTGGCGGCGTCGATGGCATCCTCGATCGGGCTGTGGCCCCAGCCGACCTTGCCTTTCTCATACTCCTGCCGGGTATACTGGGCGTCATGCACCAGCAGGTCGGCACCCCTGAAGAAATTCTCCAGCACCTGATTCTGTTCCCGGGCCGCCTCTTCGCCCTCCAGCGCCATCACTTCGTCGTAGTCGGGATGATCGGGATCGGTGACAAAGAGGTTGCGGAACGGTTCGGTGTCGTAGGCGGTGCAGAAGACGGCGTCGCGGAAGCTGAAGCGGTAGCCCAGCGCGGTGATGGGGTGGTTGATGATCGCGGTCGACAGGGTGATGCCGTCGCCGAGGTCGAGCAGGGGTTCCTCCTTCAACCGCAGGTATTCGATGCTGCTGGCCAGTTCGCCCATGTTGACCGGGAAATAGCGGTATTTCATCTGCCCGCCGACCACCGCTTCCAGGGGTTCGTCCTCATAGGTCACCGGCCCGAAGACCTTGATGCGGGTGCCGGGAATGTAGACGGGCACGAAAAAGGGAAAGCCCATGATGTGGTCCCAATGGGTGTGCGTGAGATAGATCTCGGTGGCAATCGGCCCCTTGGGCAGGTCGTTGGCCAGCATGAAGTTGGCCAGTTCGCGGATGCCGGAGCCGGCGTCGATGATGATATGCCGGTTCACTTCCGGGAAACGGAGTTCGATGCAGGCGGTGTTGCCGCCGTATTTCATGGTGTGCGGGCCCGGACAGGGGATCGAGCCGCGCACCCCCCAGAATTTGACCGTGATCATGCCCCCTCCCTCGTCGCTGCGTCGCTCCAAGGTCGTCAGACCTGGAGAAAAATTTCCGCCTTCTTGATTTCCGCATCCACCGCCGAGGACAGGCCTGCCACGGCCGACCACTCCAGGCCGCACAGGGTCAGCAGCGTTTCCAGCTGCGCCTCGTCGGGATAGCGGTTGCCGGCATAGCCGATGTCGAACAGGCAGATGTAAAAATCGGCCAGGGCCACCGTGGCCACCAGGGCCCGGTGCTCCGGGGCGGCCTCTTCCGGCGCGTGGTGGTGGCAGATGGCGTCGGTGATCACGGCGTTGAGTTTCCACGTGGAGGCGATCATCTTGCCGACTTCCTCGTGGTTGATCTCCAGATGCCGCTTCTCCAGACGCACCAGGGGCTCCTGCGCTTTTTTCGCCAAGACCAGCACCTCGGCGTATTCGTCGCCGAAGGGGATCTTGCCGAGATCGTGGAGCAGGCCGGCGACAAAGTACTCTTCCCGTTCGATCAGCGGCAGGCCGCGTTCGGCGGCGAGCAGCTTGGCCATGACGCCGACGCCGATGGAGTGTGCCCAGAAGTCCTTGATCGGCAGGGCCTTGGATTTCTTGACCTGGCCGACGCAACGGATGATCGCGGTCGACAGGGCCAGGTTCTTCACCGTGTTCAGCCCCAGCATGATGATGGCCCGGGTCAGCGAGGTGACCTTGTTGACCAGTGAATAATAGGCCGAATTGATCAGCTTGAGGACCTGGCCGGTCAGCACCGGATCCAGCGAAATGACCTTGTTGAGATCGTTGGGGGAGGTGTCGGTGCGGCTACAGATTTCGAGAACCTTGCTGACCGTGGTGGACAGGCTCGGCATTTTGTCGACAAAGGCGCGAATCTTGTCCAGTTTTGTCTTCCGTTCACTCATCGGGACGACACGCAAAGGGGGCAGAGGGCTCGGAACACCGGGGTGTTGGAATCGGGCTATAATAAATGAAGGCGATGGGCAGGTCAAGCAGACGGTGCGGTTTTTGCCGGGTTGATTAACATCCGTGTTTTCTGAGAAAATCGAGGATGACCTCTTCCATGACCTGGAGCGGCGTCCGGCCGGTCTCGTTGACCCGGATCCACAGGCAGCGCTGGAAGGCGCGATGGAGATCGGCGGGAAGGAGCAGCTTCAGCTCGGCCAGTTCGGGCCGGCCCGCTTCAGGCGGCGTTGATCCGGTCATGGTAGGCCACCACGTCCTGGTAGCGCAGCCCCGATCCGCCGAAGAGATCGAGGGCCGAGCCCACGGTGACGTCGATGCGGCCGCGGCCGCAGATGCGGATCTGTTCCAGGTCGGCCAGGGAGGCGACTCCGCCGGCGTAGGTCGTGGGCACCGGCACCGAGACGGCCAGCAGGTCGAGCAGGCGGGTGTCGATCCCCATGCATTTGCCTTCGACATCGACTGCGTGGACCAGGAACTCGTCGCAGAATGCGGCCAAATCCTCGAGCGCTTCCGGGCTGATCCGCAGGGCGGTGAAGTTCTGCCAGCGGTCGGTGACCACGTAATAGCCGTCCTGCCGCCAGCGGCAGCTCAGATCGAGCACCAGCCGCTTTCTCCCGACCAGCCGACCGAGGCGGACGAGCCGTTCCCGGTCGAGGAAGCCATCGTGGAAGACATGGGAGGTGACGATGAGGTGCGAGGCGCCCTGTTCCAGCCAGTGGACCGCGTTGGCCGCGGTGATGCCGCCGCCCACCTGCATGCCGCCCGGCCAGGCGGCCAGGGCGTCGCGGGCGGCCTCCTCGTTGCCGGGCCCGAGCATGATGACATGGCCGCCGGCGAGGTTGTCCCGGCGGTAGAGGGCGGCATAGTGGGAGGGCGGCAGGTCGGAGGCGAAATTGGTCCGCAGGGCGGCGGGATCGTCGGCCAGGGTGGAACCGACGATCTGTTTGACCGTGCCGTGATGGAGATCAATGCAGGGACGGAAGCGCATGCGGACGTGGACAAAAAAGAAAGGGGCCGCCGCGTGGCAGCCCCGTGCGGGTGGTTACATTTCCTTGACCATCATCGTGGTGGGGTCGAGGCGCAGGCCCTTGCCGTCCGTGACCTGCTCACCGTAGTTGCGGATGATGTCGAGTTGGATGGTGGCGTCGTGCTCGGGCTTGAGCAGGATGATCATGTCGAACAGATCGTCGAGTTCGTGGCAGGGTGCGGGCACGCCTGCGGGCGAGATCCGGGGATCGCTGCGGTGGCAGATGGCCGAGAACCAAGCCTGCATGCCCATGTTTTCCATCAGGTTCTTGATGTCTTCCAGGGCCTCGCGGTCCGCTTTCTCGAAGTCGAAGCCGTCGACGATCAGGCAGTTCGGCCGGAAAATATCCTGGAGCACCAAGTCGTTCAAACGCTCCTCCAGACGGGACCGGGTGAAGGCGGCCACCTTGAAAGTCATGATCATCCGGTGACGGGCGACCATGTCGATCAGTTCATGCGGCCGGGTGACACTGTGCTCCTGGAGAATGGACGCGAGGATGTCGTCGTACCATTTCTTCGTCTTGTCGATCGATTCGCCGATGCTGACATGGATGACGCGCCTACCCCGAAGGATGGCGTCCAGGGCGATCTGCACCAGGAGCGCAGTCTTGCCGAGGCCTGCCCGGGCCATGACCAGGCCCATTTGGTTGTTCTCCCGGCTCATGTCGAGCACCCGCAGCGGATTCTGTTGGATCAGCGGTTCATATCCCATAACTCACCTCATTCGGTTCATGCTGTTCTGTGCTTGGCGGCAACCGCCGGCGCTGCTCACGCGTCTTTTTTCTGCGCCGCGAAGGCCTTGATCAGTTCATCGGCCACTCCCTTGGGCACCTGCTTGTAGGTGGCGAATTCCATGGTGAATTCCGCCTTGCCCTGGGTGAGGGAGCGCAGGGTGGTGGAGTAGCCGAACATCTCGGCCAGCGGCATTTCCGCCTCGACCACGGTGTAGTTGCCCTCCTCGAAGGTGCCGATGATCACGCCGCGGCGCTGGTTGAGGCTGCCCATGACCGCCCCCTGGAACTCGGAGGGGCCTTCCACCGCCACCTTCATGATTGGCTCCATGATCACCGGCGCGGCCTTGGCGTATCCCTGCTTGAAGGCGTTGATGGCGGCCACCTGGAAAGCGATGTCCGAGGAGTCGACCGCATGGAAGGAACCGTCGTTGATGGTCACCCGGACGCCGGTGATCGGCGCTCCGGTCAGCGTACCCTTCTCCAGGGATTTTTGGAAGCCCTTGTCGCAGGAGGGGATGTATTCGCGCGGAATCACGCCGCCGACGATCTGGTCGACGAATTCGTATTCGCCTTCCGCCAGCGGCTCGATGAAGCCGGCCACCCGGCCGTACTGGCCGGAACCGCCGGTCTGCTTCTTGTGGGTGTAGTCGAACTCGGCCCGCTGGGTGACGGTCTCGCGGTAGGCCACCTGCGGCGCGCCCACCTCGACCTCGGCTTTGTACTCGCGCTTCATCCGCTCGATGTACACCTCGAGATGCAGCTCGCCCATACCGGAGATGATGGTCTCGTTGGTTTCGTGGTCGACGTAGGTCTTGAAAGTGGGGTCTTCCTTGGTGAACCGGTTCAGGGCCTTGGACATGTTGATCTGGGCCTTGTTGTCCACCGGCCTGATCGCCAGGGAAATGACCGGCGCCGGCACGTGCATCGAACTCATCGACCAGTTAAGGCCCGGGCTGCAGAAGGTGTCGCCCGAGGCGCAGTCGATGCCGAACAGGGCCACGATGTCGCCGGACCCGGTGCCCTCGATCTCCTCCATCTCATTGGCGTGCATCCGCACCAGTCGGCCCACCTTGGCCTTCTTGCCGGTGCGGCTGTTGATGATGGTGTCGCCCTTCTGGATCACGCCCTGGTAGGTGCGGATATAGGTCAACTGTCCGTAGCGGCCGTCCTCCAGCTTGAAGGCCAGGGCCACCAGCGGGTCGGCCGGGTTGTTGCTGACCACCACCTCGCTCTCGTTCCGGTCGAGGTCCAGGGCGGTGTTCTCGACGTCGGTGGGGCACGGCAGATAGGCGGTGACCGCGTCGAGCAGCAGCTGCACGCCCTTGTTCTTGTAGGCGGAGCCGATCATCACCGGGGTCAGTTCCAGGCTCAGCGTGCCCTTGCGGATGGCGTCGTGGATCATGGCCTCCGGGATTTCGCCCTCTTCCAGCATGGCTTCCATCAGCTCGTCGGAAAACATCGACACCGCATCGAGCAGCTCTTCCCGCTTGGCATCGGCTTCATCCTTGAGTTCCGCCGGAATCTCGGCATGGCGGATCTGGTCGCCCTGGTCGCCGTCGAAGTAGATGGCCTTCATGCTGACCAGGTCGATCATGCCGGCGAGGTCGCTCTCCAGGCCGATGGGGAGCTGGAGCATGACCGCGTTGAGATCGAGCTTGTCGCGCAGCTGCTGGGTGACCCGAAAGGGATTGGCGCCGGTGCGGTCGCACTTGTTGATGAAGGCGATGCGGGGCACCTTGTAGCGGGTCATCTGCCGGTTGACCGTGATCGACTGCGACTGGACGCCGCCCACCGAGCAGAGGATCAGCACTGCGCCGTCCAGCACGCGCAGGGCGCGCTCGACCTCGATGGTGAAGTCGACGTGGCCGGGGGTGTCGATGATGTTGATATCGCAATCCTTCCAGGTGCAGTAGGTGGCGGCCGACTGGATGGTGATGCCGCGTTCCTTTTCCAGCTCCATGGAGTCCATGGTCGCGCCGACGCCGTCCTTGCCCCGGACCTCGTGGATGGCGTGGATCCGCTGGGTGTAGAACAGAATGCGCTCCGTCAGCGTGGTCTTGCCCGAATCGATATGGGCGCTGATGCCGATATTCCGCACGTTGGTCAAATCTTTTTTCATGACGCGTTCCTCAATGCCGCTTGCTGATCGCTTACCCCGTGCCGCGTAGCGATGTGGGGGGCGTTTTTTTCAACCTGTAATAAAAAAAGGAGTTACAGCAGATTCTGCAACTCCATGCGCAATGCTGTGGTGCTGGCCAAAGGTGGAGAGAAAAAGGGGAAGTGTTTTTTCTCACTCGAAAAAACGCTCAGCCGCATGCCTTTTTCGCCGAGGCGGGCGAGAAGCCGACCTGTACTTTTTTAGTAAAGCTCACTTTTATAACGCCACGATATTCTTGAGTCAAGAATTTTTTGCGTTTTTCGGCAGGGGCCGGTGGTCCGGTGGGGGCATACAATGAAATAATAAAAAATATAAAGTGTTACGTTCTGGGGCCGGGTTGGCTGAAGCCGGTCCGCAGCAGTGAGTCTCGGCTGATCATCCCCTGGAAGCGGCCGGTCTCGTCCACCACCGGCAGACGCTTCAGCCGCTGTTCGGTCATCAGCCGGATCGCCTCCCCGATGGCCATGGTCTCCCGCACAGCGGACACGTCGGTGCGCATGACCGCGCGGGCCGTAGTGCCGGCCAGCCGGTACGCCAGGTCCTTGCCGGACGGTCGGGAGAGACGCGCAAACAGGGCCCGCACCCCTTCCGGGTCCGGCTTGAATGCGTGGAGCAGGTCGCTGTCGGCGATCGTGCCGATCAGGGTGCCGCGGTCGTCGACCACCGCCACGCACTGCATATCGTTGCCGTCCACGGTCTGGATCACCTGGTCGATGGTGGTGTCGGGAGAAACGGTCCGGGTGTCGCGCCGGAGAATGTCCTTGACGGTCCGCAGGTTGTTCACCTCGATCTTCTGCGCCCGGAAGGCGTCCCAGTCCGGGGCTTCGCGCATGACCGTCCTGAAGATGTCCAGCCGGGAAAGGATGCCGACCAGCCGGCCTTCTTTGTCCACCACCGGCAGGCGTTTCAGCTGTTTCGTCATCATCGCGTCGACGGCGTCGGTGAGCAGCCGATTTTCCGGGATGGTCATTGCCGGCGCGGTCATGATCTCCCGGACCCGTTTGCGGGCAAGCGTCGCCATGACGGCTTCTTTCTCGTCCTGCTCCGACTCGGCCAACAGGCCCAGGCGCAAGGGCAAGCCGCCCTTCGCGATCAGATCGCCCTGCGTGACCACGCCCACAGGACGATCCCGGGCGTCCACCACCGGCAGCCCGGTAAAAATCGAGGAGAGGAGCAGCCGGGCCGCTTCGCTCGCCAGACTTTCGGCGGTGACTCGTGCCGGGTTTACGGTCATCACGTCCCGCACGGTCAGCTGCCGCGGGAAGAAGGTGCTGGCCGCCTTGTGGCTGACCACGGTGAGATCGTGGAGCGCGATGATGCCGTCGCCGACCAGCGGGTCCAGTTCGGCCAGCACCCGTTCGGTCTCCGCGGCCGGCAGGACAATGGAGATGCGGATCGGCAGGTTGAAGGAAAGGACCTCCACCCGGCCGGTGGCCACCTCGCCGTTTTCATAGCAGCCGGCGATCCCGCGGGTGACGATGCAGCGGGCGGCGATTTTCAGGTTGCGGAGCGAGTCGATGACGGCATCGGCGACCGGCTTGCCCTGGTACCGCGCGTCCTCGTTGGTGAAAATCTCGATGGCTTTGTAGTTGAGCATCACATCCCCCAGCGCAGACTGCCTAAACGCAGGCCCAGGTAGGTGAGCGTCAGCCCGCCTACGTTATTGATCAGAATGTTGGTCAGCGATTGCAGCACGAGACCGGCCCGGCCGGCATTGACCGTTTCTATGGAAAAGGAGGAAAAGGTGGTGAGGGCACCGAGATAGCCGGTGATGAGCAGCAGCCTCATATCCGGGGTGAGCAGCCGGGAACGGTCCGCCAGGGCGAACAGCAGACCGATGATGAAGCAGCCCGCCAGATTGACCACCAGGGTGCCGTATGGAAATCCGGTGCCCCACAGCCGGGCGGTCAGGAGGCCTATTCCATACCGGCTCGCCGCGCCCAGACTGCCACCCGCCATGACCAACAACCACTTGTATCCCGCCATCATCGGAAACCTGCTCCCCTCAATCGCTCTCCGGGGCGATCCTCAAGCCCCTTGCCAGATTACCCTTGTACAATCCTTTCGGCACATCTGCATTCTCGTTCGGTGCGGACAGCACCCCGCCGTGCAGAAAGCGGCACAGCCCGTTTATTTGACGGTGATCACCGGACAATGCGCGGTTCCTGCCTACCCCTTCTTTCGGCATAAAAAAACTCCTACCCTTCGATCGAAGAAGTAGGAGTCATCAGCTTTGCGGGCAAAGCGTTTTCGGCGAACCCCATCGCCTCAATACTATGTCGGAATCATAAACATACATGCATGGCAGGGGCAAATGAAAAATGGGTATTTGGTCAGGTTGTTGCATTTTGCGCCTCGCATCCGGTCGATGATGACCGCGCCCAGGCCTTGCTTTTACCGGTTCGCTCGCGCCAGCATGACCGTACCTGCCGCCATGAGGGCGGCGGCCAGACCGAAGCTGCACACCGGCGATATCGCGGTCCACAGTACGCCGACCGCGGTGCTGGACACGAATTTGGCGGTGCCGTTGACGGTGCCCAAGGCACCGACCGCAGTGGCCAGGAGATCCTGGCTCACCATCTCGGCGGTCACGGTCGATTCCAGGGCTTCCTGAACCGCCGTGTACAAGCCGGCGACCAGGAAGATTCCCCCCAGGAACGGGACGCTGTCGACCGTGAAAAGAAAAGCGCCGGCGGTCAGCAGGGCGGCGAGCACGCCGAGCACGTATCCGGCAACCAGTATCGGCACATGGCCGAAACGGTCGGCCAGGACGCCGATGGGAAAGGACGCCACCACCTGGACCACGTTGCGCCAGACGTACAGGAGACCAGCCACCTGCGCCGCATGGACCACGCCCATGGAGGCAGTCAGCAACTGGGTGGCGGCCAGGATCAGGAGACTGTGGGAAAAGTCGCCGATACCGAAGATGCCGACCGCCGCCAGGTAGCCTTTGAACCGCCGCGGCAATCCCCGCAGGGTATGAAAAAACCGCAAGGCCGGGTTGGGCGAGTGTTCGGGATCGCGCACCAGGGCGAAAAAGGCGACGACCGCAAGGGCGCCGGGAATGACGGAAAGCCACAACACGACCCGGAAGGGGACGGCGGCATTGAGTCCATGCCAGCCTTGCGCCCACCCCAGCAGGGCAATGCCCAGCATGGGGCCGAGCACGGCGCCGACGGTATCGGCGGCCCGATGGAAGCCAAAGGCCCGGCCCCGGGTTGCCGGCCGCACCGCTTGGATGACGATGGCGTCGCGGAGGGGGCCGCGCAGTCCCTTGCCAAACCAGGAGATGATCCGCCCCCAGAGGACCAGGGGCCAACCGGCGGCCAGGGCAATCAGGATCTGCCCGATGGGGGTCAGGCTGTAGCCGACCACGACCAACAGTTTGCGATGGCCGAGTTTGTCGGCAATGAAGCCGGAGAGCATCTTGGTGAAACTGGCGACCGCGTCGGCAAGGCCCTCGATGGTCCCCAGGACGGCAGGCGGCAGGCCGAGCACCGCCAGAAATCCCGGCAAGATGACCGTGGTGGTTTCATAGCAGAAATCGCCCAGCGCACTGGTGATGCCGGCGCCCACCACGGTGCGGTTGAGCCAGGATTTCGGTTCTTCCTTCTTCGCTCCCGCCTGGGAATCGGCAGAGGTCTGCATGGTCTTCGCTCCCTCAAGTCGTCCAATCATGGCATTCGATTCATGCAGAAGGCATAAATCGGCATCGCCCTAGCGATTTTCGTCCTGGTTTTCGAAGACGCGCTGGGCATAGGCGTCCAGCAGGGTCTCGCAGTCCGCCAGCCGATTCTCCGCATCCTTGGCGAGATTGGCGCCGTAAAAGTCGAGCTTGCGTATTTTTTCCAGCCAGGAGTGCAATTTTTTCAGATCGGCATCGTTTTCTTCCAACTCGGCGTAGGTGAAGTGGTTCGCCGCTGTTTCCTTGGCGATTTCCGCTTCGAAATCTTTGCACTTGTCGAGGAACTCCACGTATTCCTCGTCACGGTCGGCCTTGAACCTGGCCACCACCTTGTTTTCCTGGGCCTTGTCCAGGGCCACCGTTTCCAGGATTACCGCATCGCCTCCCATCTCCGCGACCTCATTTTCCAGCATTTTCAGCCTCCGGGTGTGATCGTCGGTTTTCGGCAGCAGGCACACGCCGTTCTGCAGATAGACCGCGCCCATGCCTTTCAGCTTACGCCACAGGGAAATACGCTTTTTGGCCGGCTCCGGCGGCACCTTATACGTCAGCAGCAACCAGTTTTGTATCTCCATGCGTCTTCCTTTATCTTCCTTTAGATAGTAACTATGTATTTTTTATGAAGTCGACCCTTGTTGCGACACCGGCGCCAACGGGCGAGCCAGTGGAACGGAGGCCAGTGGTCCAGCCGAAGAATAAGCCGGAAAGCACGGTGCGCATTGCAAGCGCATCGGCCGGGACATATTGCTCTTGTTCAGCTGAATATGATTATCCGTTGCCAAAATATATACCATTTAATATCGATAATAATGTAGCCATCGTTACAGGTCAATGGAAACGTAGCCGTGTGCAGGTGGAATCAATCCGGGGATCCGGGTGAGGGGGAGGATGGCGCGGACTAGAGCATGCCCATCGTTTTCAGGAGGGGCAAGCCATGGACGGCGCGAGAGGTGTTGTCCATGGGAGCGATGGCGAGATGGGTGCGGGCAAAGCCGCCGGTTTCGGTTTGGCGGCGTCGAAGCGAGGAAAGGCAGGCACTGGCAATGGCGGGGGCTCGTCGGGTTCTCGGCACCGGTCCGGCATGGAGATATTCGAGGAAAAAGAGGGCAGTTTCGGGCCTGCCGGTAAAGCCGAAGGCGGGATGTTCACAGGCGCGGAGAAAGGAGGCGATGGCGTCCCCTGGTACGGAGGGGGGCGACCGTAGCGGAGAATGCGCGTGGCAAGAAAGGTATCGGACAAGGTGTCGCCCCCTGACCCCCTAACCGCCATCCTGCCGCTACGAGGCAACCTCGCAGTACGATTGAAAAATACCGGATCGCCTCTTCCTCGTTGCCTGCGAGGTCAGCGATTAATCCTCAACAGGGGCGTACTTCTTTCCCTTGAGCGAATCGATCTCAATACGGACGACCATGGTCGCATCAAGCTTGGCTTGTGGGTAGGTGAATTTTTTCTCGGTGAATTGAGCAACGATCAGATCAAGGGCCTTGATCTTTTCAGTGTCGTCATCGACAAAACAGGCTGTGCCCATGCCAATGGCCGTGCGATGCCGCGCCTCGAAATCACAGGGATACTCGCTTTCCTCCACTCCGAAGTAGTCTGAAATCGCAAAGCAAACAACCGGGTTACGTTTCAGCAGTTCGATTTTGGTGCCGGCTTTGGCCGAATGAAAATAGAGCGCCGTGCCGTCGAAGGCGAAATGCAGGGGAACGAGGAACGGCGTGTCGTTATCCGCCAGCGCCATATACATCGTTTTGGCAGACCGGATGATGGATTCCATTTCAGAGCGGTCAGTGATCTCCCGATCTTTGCGCCGTAGTGCTCCATGGGGAAAATTCAGGTCAGTGGACATATTCTTTCACCGTTTACCTCTCGTGGAGAGGGATAGATTTGTTGAACAAGAGATAACCGCCGGTTCATTCCGCACAACTTGAACAATCCCAGGCCAGCAGGCTTTCCGGATTGTACATTCGCGGTTTGGGCACCGGATAGGATGCCGGTCTGGCGGCCATGTGTTGCAATAGCTCGATATACCCGGCGGGCAATTGATGGGTCGCCGCACCCGCCACGATAAAATCCAGGTATGGTTTGCTCGGTTTTCTCGGTTCCCCGAGGATGCTCTTTTCATACAGCAGCGCGGTGTAGGTTCGTCCATCGCCGCCCGTGACCCGCACCGGATAGTGAAAATAGGGGCCGGTGCCGTCCATGCGCACATCCTGCCAGGCGTCGAGCCGTTCCAGATCCGTGGTGCTGAGTTCGTACACCACGCCCCAGGCCTCCTGTTCCGGATCGCGGACCACGGTCGCCAGGGCGCCATCCCAGATTTTGGAGTGGCCGAAAAAATCGATGCGATAGCAGGGCAACCGCGCCACCGTGACCACCTTTGCCGTGCTGCACCGCTGCTGGATCTGCCGGGGGTTCATGTTGGCACCGTAGGCGAAATAATACAGCTCTTCGGGCAGGTCATCGAACAGGAAGATGGAATCGTCGATACACCGATCCGTTGCTCTCGGCATGGCGGCCTGCCCTCGTCAATACAAAGTGGATGGCGATATCGCGGCGGCCCTTTCTGCCGTTTCCCGACCGGACTGCCGCGATTTCGCCGTTAAGGTTGTCAAGGATGATCCGGTCGGTTCCAATCGGCCCACCTTTCCCGGCCGCTGCCTATCCAAGCGATGTCCGGGGCTGCGTTTTTCACCAGACATTCAGGCTCCATTCGCGGATACCCTTGTATTCCATGTCGGTGAAGATGGTGTTGGCGATCTGCTCGGCCAGCCAGGTGGCGCCGGCATAGCCCAGAACCGGATGGCGGAACATGCCGGCCCGATCGTAGGTCGGGAAACCGACGCGCAGCATCGGCACCTTGTTGTCGATGGAAACGAATCGGCCCTTGGAATGGCCCAGGATCAGGTCCAACTCCATGCCGTCCTTGAGCCGTCGGTCCAGTTCCCACAGGTCGGCGTTGGTGATGATCTCCATGTCGAAATCGACATGCTCCTGCAATTCCTTGATGCGGGGATCGTCACCGTAGCTCGAATTGTCGTCACCGAGCAGGAGCAGCACCGGTCGCATCTCCATGTCCAGGCAGAATTGGGCCAGGCCGATGACCAGGTCGGGTGCGCCGAAGATCGCCACCTTCTTGTCGGCCAGGAACATATGGGCGACATCGGTGATGGCGTCGATGGCCCGGCCCCTTTCCTCCACCAGGGATTGCGGAATCGGCTTGCCGGTCAACGCTTTCAGATGCGCCAGGAAGGTGTCGGTGTTGCGGATACCGATGGGAGTCGGCCCGATGATCGCCGGCACGCCGAATTCGTTCTCCAGGTATTTCGCGGCCTTCATACCTTCGTACCGGTTGAGGGCAATCGTTCCCACGGCGTTGGCGGTACCGATCAGGTCCTCCACGGTGGTGTCGCCGTGGGCGACGTGGTTCCCCTCCGGCATCAGCGGGGCATCGAAGGCCTCGATCTCGAACAGCACCGTGGCATCGACCTGCATTTCGGCCAACAGGTGCTTCATGGCCGTCACGTCCGCCGGGTTGACCCAGCCGGTGATCAGGTTGATCTTGCCGTTCGGCTCGCCCTTTCTGGCGAAGAACTTGACGAAATCCCGCACCGCCAGGTCATAGCCCGAGATCATGCTGCCGATGAAGCTGGGCGTGTGAATGGGGATCAGATGGACTTCCCGATCGGCATACTTTTCCTTGAGCAGGCCTTCGTTCAACTTGTTGCAGACACCGTCGATGTCGTCGCCGATAATTTCCGTGGAGCAGGTCGAGATAATCGGCACCACCCGGACGTGGGGATAGCGCATGAGCAGGACATCCACCGCCTCCTCGACCCGGCGGGTGGCGCCGAACACCGCGCCTTCCTCATGCACCGACGAGGACGCCAGCTCGAAGCTCTCCTTGAGGTGCTGGGAGATGAGCAGACGGACGAACATGACGCACCCCTGACCGCCATGGACAATCCCGATCGAGTCCCTGATGCCGATACTGGCGAACTGGGCGCCGCACGGCTGGCAGGTGAAGATGGGATTGATGGTGCCGACCCGCGATTTTTCTTTTAATTCACAGAACATAATGCTTCTCCTTCGGGAGCGTGCCTGGGGTTAATAGTGCTGATCGGTCAGTTCGAGATTGAGCGAACCGTCGATCATGAGAAAATCCATGCGTTCGTGCAGGGCCTTCATGAGCACCTTGATGTCGTCCTTGCTCAAGCCCGAAAGCCAATCGAACCGGGCCCTGTACTCATCGGCCAGCCAGACCGCATCCACCCAGTAGCACCGGTCCGCCGGCGTCTCCAGGACCACGCGCTCATCGCACAGCAACTGCATGGTCTTGGTGAGAATGCCTTCGTTCTGATCGCGGCGATCCCAGGCGCGGGAGTGGAATTGCCACAGGCAATTCTTCATGATGACATCCACCATCTGCTCAACCCGTTCTTTCATGAGTGCTTCATCCATCGTACGCTCCCTTAGGCGGCTATGGCCAGCTGCGGCTCATCGGACCGGGGGGCCGGCTTTTTGATCAGGTCTCTGGTGCAATCCCACTTGCCGGTATATTCGCGTAACTCCTTGTTGTTTTTGATCTCGTCGCTGAGGTTGACGTCGGAGAGCATGCGCTGGGTCTCGAAGCCGATGGTGGTGGGGATCTCGTCCTTGCTGATATCCAGCTTGGAGAGTTTGTGCATGGGCGAGTAGATGGCGTTGTAAATGTCGCGCGCAAAGCGCACCCAGCCTTCCCAGCCCTTCCAGGGACCGTTGTGATACCCGTGGGCGTTCAGGTAGGGAACGCGGATTTTCTTGGCCACCTCGCCGGGGCGCTTGCCGGTGAAGATAATGTCCGGCTGCAACGTTTCCATGGCCTCCAGACCTTCCAGTTCGTTGGGATCGTCGATGGCCAGGGCTCCTTCCTCGACGCGGGCGATACCCTTTTCCATGTCGCCCTGGTGGCCGAACTTGGTGTAGACCGAAACCACCTTGACCCCCATCTCCTCGTGGATGCAGTGCGCCCAGTGCCACAGCTTGGAGCCGCCGGGCCAGAGGCAGACCTTCTTGTCCTGCAGCCGCGCCTTGTACCAGTCCAGTTCCGGCTGCCAGCGGGCGGTCTCCTCGTCGATGATCTTCTGGGCCCGGTCCTCGATGCCGAAGAACAGGGCGACTTTTTTGAGCGAGTCGCCCAGGGGCTTGAAGCCGAACCCGTCGATGTCCAGACGCGGGATGCCGTATTTGACCCGGAGTTCGTTGCACAGGTATTCCGACGAACGGGCGCACTCCAGCACGTTGAGGTGGGCGCGGTGCATGGCGCGCAGATCGTCGTAGGAGCCGTTGCCGGTGAAGGTCGAGTTGACGGTAATCCCCATGCGCTCGAAGAAATCCTCCATGATGTACTGGTCGCCCTGGATGTTGTACTCGCCGACGTAGTTGATGATGTATTCGCCTTCCCGGACCGGCTCGAAGGTCCCGACCTTTTCCTTGAACCAGGCGATGCAGATGGTGTGGTGGCCGCCGGATTGGCTCGGGCCGCGGAAGCCGGGCGAGTTGCAGACGAAGATGTCCACGTCGGGCAGTTCATCCATGACCTCCTGGGCAACGGCATGCAGGTCGTCGCCGATCAGGGCCGTGGCGCAGGTCTGGTAGATGGTCATGCGCTTGATGTGGGGAAACGCCTTGAACGCCTCGATGATATTCTGTTTCAGCATCCCCTCCGCACCGAAGACGACATGCTTTTCCTTCATGTCCGAGGCAAAGGTGTATTTGAGCTGGAAATTGTCGTTGTCGCTCAGGTACCGCTTGGTCTGCCAGGTGTCGTAGGTGCAGCCCACCGGTCCGTGGCTGAGGTGGATGACATCCTTCATCGGCGTGCCGATCACGTGTTTGGCGCCGCAATAAGCGCAACCGCGTTCCGAGATGGTTCCGGGTATGGTGTTCAAATAGCCCTGGGGCAGCGCATCGGTCAACTGCTCGCCGGGCCCCTTGATGACGGCATGTTGTTTTCTTTCGGGGATGCATTTGCTGCATTCGAACTCATGGTACGGCATGGGATAACCTCATTGTGGTGAAAATCTTACTTGATGGCGCTTTCACCGGTCTCGTCGGTGCGGACGCGAAGCGCGTTGTCAATCGGGCAGATGAAAATCCTGCCGTCACCGATCTGCGCGGTCTGGTTGACCTTGACGATGGTCGCGATGACCGCCTCGACGTCTTCGTTGGCGACAACCAGGGAGAGCAACCGTTTGGGGACATACTTCATGCCGCCGGATCTGGCTTGCGCCTGCAGGGAGACCGGGACATCGCAGGCAATCTCGCCGGCGATTCCCCGTTGCTTGCCACGACCGAGCACGGCCATGGCCGTCATGCTGGGGAATCCCATTTCCGCGAGGGCCTTCTTGGTGGGGCCGACTTTCTTCGGCCGGATAATTGCTATGATTTCTTTCATTTGGTGCCCTTTTTCATCAGGAGATGATGGATCGCTTCACCGGGAGCGCGCCGCCGGGCAGCACCAGATCTGCCGCCCGATGGGCGCCGCTGCTCACAGCCCTCTGGCTCCGGTCCGCACGGTGACCGCGTCGTCGACGGGTGAGATGAAGATCTTGCCGTCACCGAAGTTGCCGGTGTAGGCTTTGTACTTGATGAGCTTCAACACCTCGTCGACTTTGCCGTCCTCGACGACCAACATCAGCATGACCTTCGACAGTTCGTCATAATGCATCGTTCCAATCGTGATGCCCTTCTGCTTGCCCCGGCCAAAGACGTTCATCTTGGTCATGGAAAATAGGCCCGCCTCGGCCAGGCCATCGGCCACACTGTCGACCGACTCGGGTCGCAAGATCGCTCGGATCATTTTCATGGTGCTGTTTTCCTTATGATTGTTGAGGGATCAGTCGACAAGGCCGTACTTGGCCACCATCGCCTCGAGTTCGTCCATGTTGAGCGGCTTGGGAATGACGAACATCTCGTTTTCAATGATTTTGCGGGCCAACTCGCCGTACTCGTGGGCCTGGTTCTCGTCCGCGTCGTAATCAACGACCGTTTTCTTGTTGAACTCGGCTCGTTGGACGACGTTGTCGCGCGGCACGAAATGGATCATCTGCGTGCCGATGGCCGAGGTGAATTCGTCCATGAGTTCCTGCTCGCGATCGACCTTGCGGCTGTTGCAGATGATGCCGCCCAGACGCACACCGCTTTGCTTGGCATACTTGAGCAGGCCGCGGCAGATGTTGTTGGCCGCATAGATGGCCATCATTTCGCCGGAGGCGACGATATAGACCTCCTGGGCCTTGCCGTCGCGAATCGGCATGGCGAAACCGCCGCAGACCACGTCGCCCAGAACGTCGAAGAAGATGAAATCCAGGTCGTCCGAATAGGCGCCGTTGTTCTCCATGAGATCGATGGCGGTGATGATACCGCGGCCGGCGCAGCCCACGCCCGGTTCCGGTCCGCCGGATTCCACGCACTGGATACCGTGAAAGCCCGTCTTGATGACCGCATCGTTGGTGATCTTCTCCGCACCTTTTTCCCGCAGCAGGTCCATCAGGGTTTCCTGCGGTTTGCCGCCGAGAACCAGGCGGGTACAGTCGGCCTTCGGGTCGCAGCCGTGGATGAAGATTTTCTTGTCATGGAAATGTGCCATCGCGGCAGCGGTGTTCTGCTGGGTGGTGGACTTGCCGATTCCGCCCTTGCCGTAGAAGGCGATCTTTCTTGGAGGCATGTTCGTACTCCTTATGGAAATGATTCGAGGGTTGGGTGGGGTTGTTTGGGTCCCGCCTGCATGCCGCCTCATAAAGCAATCATGATGCCAAGAGTGTAATATGTTGATTTCAAATAATTAATTTTTAATCAACGCCTGTTTCCCCCTTTTTGCCCATCTTTGGCCCCCAAACAACTGTCCCGATTCTTCCATTTCCTCGCCTTTTGTGCGATTCGGGACAGTTCGCCCCGCTGCGCACAATTTGAAGTTGCGGTTCTTTTCTGGTAATTCATTGAAAATACGATGAATATTTATATGGCCTGAAAACTGTGCCGCAAAGCGCGGCCGGATATTTTTTGGCACGATTGCTGCTGTTATTCAGCTGTCCTTCCTTTGGAAGTGGCGAAAACGAGATCCTCCTGAGGAGGAGGATTGCAGAGAAAAATTGGCAATCATCCGACAAAGGAACGTTTGCACCAGGAAAGGGAAACACCATGAAAGACCTGCACATGGCCGAGGAACTGATACGACACGACTACAATCCCGCGCGTCCCCATGTGGCCATTGCCTCGACGGACGGGGAAAGCATCAACCAACCCCTGGGAAAGGCCTTATCGCTTCTTATTTATCGGGCTGGCGCCGCTGAGCCCGAACTGGTGGAACGACGGGCCATTCCGATCCCCAGCAAGGGCCTGGGGCGATGGATGGAATTGGGCAAGGTTCTCTCGGATTGCGGCTGGTTGCTGGTTCCCGGCATCGGTGAGGCGCCCTTCAAGATCTTGGTCAACAAGGGAATCATGGTGTATATTGTTGAAGGCTTGATCGTCGACGCGCTTCGTTTGATCGTCACCGGTGGCAATCTTCACTCCATGGCCCGCCCTGAAATCCTCGCTCGTCCCGCTGTACGGCAACAAGCCGGAATCCGCTGTACAAGCAGTGTCTGTGGCGGTGGCGGCCGGGGATGCTATGAGAGTTAGCGAGCGCAATGTTGCGCATTGCGTTATCTCGAAAAAAATATAAATCAAAAAAGAAGCGCGGTTGCTCGCAGAATTGGATGGTACGATGCTGTCTCTTCTTGATTGTGTGAACTCTCCCTCACTGTGCGTATGTTGAATCCACGAGCCAGTCAACAATCGTTGAGAACGCACCCCCCTGTTTTACTCGACACAACGCTACGCGATGGCGAGCAAAGTCCTGGTCTTTATTTTACCAGCGATGAGAAAATCCTGATTGCCCGGCAGTTGGATATGCTCGGCGTTGGCGTGATCGAAGCCGGCATCCCTTCCATGGGACCAGCAGAACAGCATGTCCTTGCCCAACTTGTCCGGTCCGGTCTTGCGGCTGAAATTTTATCGTGGAACCGGCTCGTTGAGGCAGACATCGCCGCGTCGTTGGCCTGCGGGGTCAGGCATGTCCATGTTTCCATACCCACCAGTCCCACGCACATCGACCTGAAGCTCGGCAAGAACCGGGCATGGATTCTCGATCGCATCAAGCGGGTTGTTGGCCCTGCGGTCGAGCAAGGGGCGATCATCTCCTTTGGCGCCGAGGATGCTTCCCGCACCGATCCCGAATTTTTGCGCGAAGTCTTCGCAACTGCCGTCGAATCAGGCGCCTCGCGGGTGCGTTATGCGGATACGTTGGGCGTGTTGACTCCGGACCGCGCCGCAGCGGTCGTGTCGTATCTTGCGGGCTGCCTGCCGGTTCCGATTGATTTTCATGGGCATGACGATTTCGGCATGGCGACGGCCAATGCGGTGGCAGCCTGGAAAGCCGGGGCGCAGATGGTTTCCTGCTCGCTCCTGGGACTCGGCGAGCGGGCCGGCAACACGCCGCTGGAAGAATTCGTCGGCGCGCTGCACTTTATCGAGGGGTATTACGGTACCTTTGATTTCATTGCTCTGAAGCAATTGTGCGAGGAGGTCGGCAAGATCTGCAGGCGGCCCATACCGCCGCAGAAACCCATCATCGGCAGCGATATCTTTCATCACGAATCGGGCATTCATGTCGACGGCCTGCTCAAGGCCTCCGAGACCTACGAACTCTTCCCGCCCGAGATCGTCGGCGGTCAGCGAAAATTGATCCTTGGCAAGCATTCCGGCCGGGCCGCTGTGCGCTACCTTGCCGGGCTTGAGTCCCTCACTCTGGACGACGAACAAATCACCACATTCCTTGCGGATATCAGGGCAAGGATGGCCCGCGAACAAGGCCTGGACGTAAACCGTATTTTCAAGGAATTTCTTTCCGGAAGATGCGCCCACAAAACCTGAACGACAAAAAGCACACCGGCTTTCCCGGACGGCTCATCGATGCGGATACAGGGGAAGCTGGTGGTATCTACCTAAGTTTTATCTTGTTTTTTACAGGTTGACGGATGTCAGAACATGCTGCGGCTGCCCGAATTATGTCTCGAGATCGTGAATTGAAGAACACCACCATGCACTCCGAAAAGCGCGACTGCAGCTTCGTGATGGGGGAAGTGTGCCGGGTCAAGGTGCTGCCGCCTCTTTTTCAATTGAGCAAGGTCCTCGATGACAGCGAAAGTCTTTCCCAGGCCATAGACATCCTCCTCCTGATCATGGAGCGCAATTTGGGCGTTATTCGTGGCATGGTGAATTTATACAGTCGCAAAACGGGTAAAATTTTTATTCACAAAAGCATCGGCCTCACCTCTGAAGAGGAGCGGCGCGGCATTTATTCGCCCGGCGAGGGCATTACCGGCGAAGTCGTAGAAACCGGGAAAGCCGTCATCATTCCCGAGATCGGCAATGAACCGAAGTTCCTCAACCGCACTCAAAGCATGTCCGCCGGCGACCATCAGCGTCTTTCGTTTATTTGCGTGCCGATCGTCCGTGGAAAAAAAGTCTTGGGAACCATCAGCGCCGAAATCAACACCGCTTCACAGGAGTTTCTTAATCGTGTGCTTGAGGTGCTGACAATCATTGCGACGATGACCGCCCATGCAGCCGAGCTTTTTTTGCTTGAGAACGAGGAGCGTTCGTATTGGCTCAATGAAAATCAGCGCCTCCAGGACGCGCTGAAGAAGAAATACCGGCCGGATAACATTATTGGCGATTCCAAGCCCATGCGTGAAATTCACGCGATGATCGAACGGATCGCTCAGACCAAGACGACCGTGCTGATTCTCGGGGAAAGCGGAGTGGGCAAGGAATTGGTCGCCAACGCGATCCATTATGCCAGCGCCCAGTCCCGCGGTCCGTTCATCAAGTTCAACTGCGCAGCCCTTCCCGAAAACCTGATCGAAAGCGAACTGTTCGGGCACGAAAAAGGGGCATTCACCGGCGCCAGCAATCAGCGCATCGGCCGTTTCGAGGAGGCCGACGGGGGCACGATCTTTCTGGACGAAATCGGGGAACTTTCCCTGGCCATGCAGACGAAACTCCTGCGCGTCCTGCAGGAGCGCACGTTTGAGCGCGTAGGCGGCAATCGGCCGATAAAGGTGGATATTCGCATCATCACCGCCACCAATAGGGACTTGGCGACATTGTCGGCTGAGGGTCAATTTCGTGAGGATCTATTTTATCGCTTGAACGTTTTTCCGATCATGATCCCGCCGCTTCGCGAACGCGGCAGCGATATCATTACCTTGGCCGATCACTTCGCGGCCCGATTCGCTAAGGAAAATGGAAAGGAAATCAAAAGGATCACGACACCAGCGCTTGATCTGCTCATGAGTTATCACTGGCCCGGCAATGTGCGGGAACTTGAGAATGTGATTGAGCGCGCCGCGATTCTGGCTGACGACCACGTGATCCATGCCTTCAATCTTCCCCCTTCGCTCCAGACCGCCAGCGCTTCCGGTACGGCCGTCAAGGTCGGTCTACAGGCCAGGCTTGATACTGTTGCCCACGAAATAATCGTGGACGCATTGAAGACAAGCCGGGGCAACATGAGCATCGCCGCACGTGAACTCGGCATGACCCGGCATGCACTCCGTCTGCGGATAGACAAATTGAATATTGATTATCGAAGATTTCGGTTTGGCATGTGATTACACGAAAAACGGAAGTTCAAAGTACCTTGGCGTGACGAAGTAGGCGCCGAATCGGCATTGACAAAAAAAGGGTTGCAGGCGATACGCCGCAACCCTTTGCTTGTATTGGTGCCGAGACCAGGATTTGAACCAGGGACACACGGATTTTCAGTCCGTTGCTCTACCGACTGAGCTATCTCGGCACCCGAATCTGAAGGCCTGCATACTTAGCAAGAAGGCAGGTTTATTGTCAAGATTTTTTTATTTTTTGTTGTCGGTGAAGAGTTCGCCGAGGTCGATATCGAATTTGTCGAGGGCGGTGCCGGTTTTCACCGAGGGGAGGAAGCGCTTGCCGGCGGCGCTGCCGCTGACCAGCTTGGCCGGGGATTCGAGATCCAGGCCGTTGAAGTTGAGATCTTCAAGGCCGCCCTGACTCTTGCGGGAAGCAGAAACTGGCGGCACGGACGGCGGCGTGGGGGAGAGGGCCGCCACGGGTTCCAGATCGCTCAACACCGGCGGTTCCTCGAAGCGGATGGGTTCGGGTTGTTCCGTTGCGGGGGGCGGCGCCAGGTCCGAAATGTCGAGATCGCCGAAATCCATGGCAGGCAGGGACGGCTGCGCCTCGTCGTCGGCAAGCTCCTCCTCGAGCGTAAACTCATCCTGGGCCGACATTTCGGCGATGGTTCCCAGGTCCACCTCCAATTCCTCGTCAAACCCCGCAAACTCTATTTCGTGCCGTTCGGTCTCCTGGGGCATTTCCTGGTCGAGTGCAACGTCATCCCCGGTGTCCCCTTCCATTGCAAACACCTGCTCATCCGTAAACATGGAGGACGTTTCCCGCTCCCCGGCCTGCTGCGAGGAAAACGGGACGGTTTCTTCCTCCGCGGTGGCGATGGTCAGAAACAGCGGAGGCGCGGCGTCATACGTGGTACCGTTGAGTTCGGCCACGATGTCGCCGAGATATTTTTGGCACTTTTTACAGGTTTCCAGGTGATCAAAGGAAATAAAGCCGCATTTAGGGCAACGCATAATCTTCGCCTTATCGATGAAAAGAGTCGAACAGTGCCGGGCGCACGAAATGACGGCACTCAATTGCTACGGCCATTATCGCACAGGGAAAAAGAGAAAATCAAGGTGCGAACCAAAAATATCGCGGCGGCCGATGCATTTCCGCGCTATCGGCGGGCCGTTTGATTGCCGGGCCAGGGATGGAGCGACCGGGCCGGAGACGGGATCATCTGCGCCGGCCGAACCGTTCGAAGCTGACCTGGTCGAAATGCAGGGAAGAAGAAGGATGTCCGCTCTTGCTGTCGGCCGGATGGCCGATGCCGACAATGGCCAGGACCATCACCCCTTCGGGCAAACCGAGGAGATCGGCCAGGTAGGCCTGCGCATCGCTGCCGTCTTCGCGCTGCCGCAGGCGGATCTGCACCCAGCAACTGCCCAGGCCGAGGTCGGTGGCCTCGAGGTGGACGAGGGTGGCGGCGATGGCGGCGTCCTCCACCCAGACATCGCTCTTGACCGGATCGGCGCAGACCACGATCGCCAGCGGCGCGCCCTGGAGGAAGGTGGCGCCGTGGGCCTTGGCCACCGCCAGCCGTCGCAGCATCTCCCGGTCGGTGACCACGATCAGTTCCCAGGGATTGTTGCCCTTGGAGGAGGGCGAACGGAGCGCCGCCTCCAGGAGGAGGTCAATTTTTTCCGGCTCGACCGGCTGCTCGGTGAACCGGCGGATGCTTCTGCGGCTGCGTAAGAGATCGATCAACATGCAAGGCCTCCTGGTCGTGGGGGATTCAGTTCGAAACCGCGGCGACTTTCCGGCGCGTGGCGGCGATGGCGGCATGGGGATCGGCCAGGTCCGGGGCGAAGATGATGCGCTCCTCCAGCGGGATGTCGGTGGCCTTCATGCCCGGATCATCTCCTCGGCCAGCATGCGGTCGGCGAAATCGAGGATGAACTGGCGCTGGGCCGGGGTCGCCTGGGCAATGCAAGAGCAGTGCATGGTGCTGGCGCTGCGCACCAGAAATTCGAAGCGGATCGAGGTCTGCTCCAGGAGAACGGTGCAGTAGAAGGGGCCGCAGTCCTCGTGGCCCAGCTGTTCCGGCCCGATGAGGTCCGGCGGGATGGCCAGGAAGAAAACCCCCTCCAGGCCGCCCGGCTTGAGGGTCCGTTTGAGGTAGCTGTCGAGGTTGTCGCGTTCGAGAAAGGAGATCTCGTCGATCAGGTATTGGCGCATGGCGTAATCCTTGGCGGTTTCGGGGCGGCGGGCATCACAGGTATTCGGCGGCCAGCGAGGCCAGATGGCTGCGTTCGGAGCGGACCAGGGTGATGTGGCCGCAGGCCTCCTGGCCCTTGAGCCGCTCCACCGTGTAGCTCAGGCCGTTGCTGCTGGCGTCGAGGTAGGGGTTGTCGATCTGCTCCGGGTCGCCGGTGAGGATCATCTTGGTGCCCTCGCCGGCCCGGCTGATGATGGTCTTGACCTCGTGCGGGGTCAGGTTCTGGGCCTCGTCGACGATGACGTACTGGCGCGAGATCGAGCGGCCGCGGATATAGGTGAGCGCTTCCAGCTCGATCCGGTCTTCGCGGAGCAGCCGCTTGATGCCCAGCTCGGCGGCGGCGTCCTGCCTGCCGCCGTTGGTCAGACCCATCAGATAGGAGAGGTTGTCGAAGATCGGCTGCATCCACAGCTTCATCTTCTCGTCCTTGGTGCCGGGCAGATAGCCGATGTCCCGTCCCAGCGGGATGATCGGGCGGGAAACCAGCAGCTTTTCGTACTGGTCGGATTTGAGAGTACTGGCCATGCCGGCCGCCAGGGCCAGCAGGGTCTTGCCGGTGCCGGCCTGGCCGATGAGCGACACCAGGGAGATGTCCGGATTGAGCAGCAGCTCCAGGGCCGCCCGCTGCTCCAGGCTGCGGGGGCGGAGCTTGAAGGCGCTGTCGTACCGGGGATCGAGGGCGCGCAGCCGGGTGGCGCCCACGGCCCGGCCGACCTTGGTGTGCCGTTCGTTGCCCGCCTCCTTCAGGAGGACGAATTCGTTGGGCTGGAAGGAGTGGTCCGCCAGTTCCACCTCCTTGTCCTGGTGCAGGCGGCCGATGACGGCCCCTTCGACCATAAGGACGCGCCAGCCGGTGTACAGCCGGTCGAAGTCGGCCTTTTCCCGCTCGAAATCCTGGACCTCGATGCCCAGGGCATCGGCCTTGAGGCGGGCGTTGATGTCCTTGGACACGAAGATCACCCGCTTGCCTTCGCGGAAGAGCCGGAAGGCGGTGGCGATGATGCGGTTGTCCGGAATGGTCAGGTCGATGCAGGTGCCGCAGTCCTCCTCCTTTTCCATGGTGATCCACACCACGCCGCCGTCGTCGGTCGGCACGCCCTTGCCGAGGCTGCCCTGGCCGCGCAGCCGGTCGAGGCAGCGGATGACGCCGCGGGCGTTGCGGCCCAGTTCGTCGTTGTTCTTCTTGAACTTGTCCAACTCCTCGATCACCGTCATCGGCAGGACCACGGTGTTGTCGGCAAAGCAGGTGATGGCGTCGCTGTTGTGGAGGAGCACGTTGGTGTCGAGGACGAAGAACTTGCTGGACATGCGGGTTCCGTGGATTGTGTGGTTGCGGGGAACGATTTTTTACAGATCGAGGCCGGTGGTGTCGCGGTTGAGGACCTCGCAGCCCTGTTCGGTGACCACGGCCATGTTTTCCAGGCGGATGCCGCCCCAGTCGGCCAGATAGAGGCCCGGTTCGACGGTCACCACCATGCCGGCCCGCAGTTGCTTGCGCCAGCGCGGCGACAGGCGCGGCTCCTCGTGGACGGCGATGCCCACCCCGTGGCCCAGGCCGTGGCCGAAGGCGTTGCCGTAGCCCCCGTCGGCCAGCACCTGGCGCGCGGCCCGGTCGACCGCCGCCCCGGTGACCCCGGCGCGGATGGCGCCGAGACCGGCGAGCATGGCCCGCCGCACCAGCCGGTGCCGGTCGATGTAGGTCTGGTCCGGCTTGCCGAAGACAAAGGTGCGGGTCATGTCGGAACAGTATCCCTTGAAGACCAGGCCCATGTCGATCAGCACCAGGTCGCCGGCCTGCAACTCGCGGTCGGTGGGCACGGCGTGCGGCCGGGCGGCATTGGTGCCGAAGGCGACGATGGTGTCGAAGCTCGGCCCCTCGGCGCCCATCTCCCGCATGGTCAGCTCGATGGCCAGGGCGATCTCGCGTTCGGTCATGCCCGGTTCGATGGTCCGGTGCACCGACTGGAAGACCTGCTCGTTCAAGGCGGTCGACTGGCGCAAGAGGCGCAGTTCGTCCTCGTCCTTGATCAGCCGCATCTGCTCGATCAGCCCGCTTTCCGGCCGGAGAATCAGCCTGTTTTTCGCGCAGAAATCGGCCAGGCGGAGAAAGGCCGAATGGAGGAAGTAGTCGCTTTCGAAGGCCAGCGCCCGGAAGCCGATTTTTTTCTGCAGCCGCTCCAGCAGCTTGATCAGCCCCTTGCTGTACAGCTCCACCCGGTACAGCGGCGCTTCGGCCTCGGCCTGGAGGGTGAAGCGGGAGTCGGTGAGCAAAAAGGGCTGGCCGTCGCCGGGGATGAGCAAAAAGCCGCTGGTTTCCTGAATGCCGTGATCCGGGGCGGTGTAGCCGCTCAGATAGCGGCGGTTGTGCGGCTGCGACACCAGGAGGGCGTCGATGTTCTTCCGGCGCAGCAGGGCCTGCGCGCGGACGAGCCGGTCAACCTGAATGGCGGTCATGGTCAGGCCCCGGTCCACTCGTGCAGTTGGGCCTTGAACTGCTCCAGGGCCTGGCCGTACTGCCGGTCAAGATCCATTTCCAGGCGGGACCACTGGTCCTTGAACTGGGGCTCCATGGTGGGGTCGATCTTCATGCCGTCGGCCTTCATGCCCTTGCGCATGAGGAGCTGTTCGATCTGCATCCGCATCTGCTCCTTGAGCTGCTCGTACAGTTGCGTGCGATGCTGGCCGTACTGGGTGGCGATGGTTTGCAGCTCCTGGCAGAGGGCGGCGATGTCGGCGGAGTTCCGGCTGAGTTCGACGATGCCCTGCACGGCCCGCTCAAGCCGCTTGATGCCGTCTTCGTCGCGGGGCAGAAAGAGGTTGCGCAAAAGGGAAGCCAGCATGCCCTTGCGAATGGAAGTCTGCCGCGCCGGTTCTTGCTCGTCCAGCAGGGCCAGCAGGGAGGGCTTGGTGCCGTTGAGATATTCGGCGGTGCACTGCATGCCCTTTTTCAGGTTTTCCTCGTGGCGCATCTCGTCCGGGGTGGCCATGCCCATGCGGGCGGCGCGCTCCATGACCAGATCCATGGTTGACTTGATTCCTGCCATGAACGGGTTCTCCTTGGTGGTTTGGGGTGATCGCTGTGGCTTGCGACTATAAACATTGTCGGCACAAACTACAAGTTGCGGCCATCGATCAGGCGGGCGGCGAAAAAGCCGTCGAGGCCGTCGGCCGGGCTGGGGCTGAAGAACCCCGACGGATAGACCAGGCGGCGCGCAGATTCGGGCAGGTACGGCGCGGCACTCTCCGGGGAAAAGCGGGGGCAGCGTTCGAGGAACAGCCGGACCGCCTCCTGGTTTTCCTCGGGCTCCAGCGAGCAGGTGGCGTAGAGGAGGATGCCGCCGGGTTTGAGCAGGGTGGCGGCGATCTCCAGCAGATGGACCTGGGCCTGCTGGTAGGTGGCCAGATCCTCGGGCTGGCGGTTCCAGCGGATGTCGGGCTGGCGGCGGATGACACCGGTGCCCGAGCAGGGGGCGTCGATGAGGATGACGTCGAAGGGTTGGGGCCGACCGGCGGCATAGCTGCGCAGGTCGGTGCGCACCGGCAGCACGGCCTTGCCGTGGCCCAGGCGGCGGAGGTTGTCGCGCAGCAGGCGGTAGCGGCGCGGGTCCGGTTCGACGGCGACGATGGCGCCGTCCGGCGGCAGCATTTCGGCCAGATGCGAGGTCTTGCCGCCCAGGCCGGCACAGCCGTCGAGCACGCGGCAGCCGCTCGGCAGCGGGCCGGCCAGCAGGGAGGCTAGTTGCGCCGCCTCGTCCTGCACCTGGAAATGGCCCTCCTCGTAGCCGGGCAGGGAGGCAATGGCGCCGGGAAAGGCGTCGATGATCAGGCCGGCCGGGCTGTACAACCCTTTGCGCGCGGCGATGCCGGTTTTCGTCAGCGCTTCCAGCATCATGGTCCGGCTGGTGCGGCGGGCGTTGACCCGCAGGGAGAGCGGCGGTTCGGTGTTGTTGATCCGGCAGATGGCCCGCGCCGTTTCCGGGCCGAAGCGGGCCTGCCAGCATTCGAGCAGCCAGGCGGGATGATTGAGCAGCGGCGGCTCGGCCGCGGCCAGCTGGTCGGCGGTGGGCAGGGTCGCCCGGCTGCGGGCCACGGCGCGGAGGATGCCGTTGACGAAGCCGATCAGCCAGGGGGGCTGGCCGGCCTCCTTGAGCGTGTTGACCGTGGCGTTGACCGCCGCCGATTCCGGGATGCGGCTTAAGAACAAAAGCTGATAGATCCCGACCCGCAGGGTCATCAGGGTGCGGGGCTTCATCTTGCGCAGGGGGTGCTTGGCAAAGGAGCGGAGGATGTGGTCGAGATACTCCTTCTGCCGGAGCACGCCGTAGACCAGGGTCTTGACCAGGCCCCGGTCGAGGTCGGCCAGCCGCTCGACGGCCGCCTGGAAGAGGATATCCACCGAGTTGTGGGTGGTGGCCCACAGGCAGAGGATCTCGACGGCGGCGGCGCGGGGAGTGGTGGGCGGCGGGGATGCGGTCATGGCTGGGCTGCGGCGGCACGGACGGAAAAATATGCCGGAATCTCTGGAAATTAAGGGGAGAGGCGTGTTGCCGGTCTCGCCGCACTCTGCCATGCTTGCCGTCAATTGCAACGTTTTTTTGGGCCGGCCGCCCTCCGGTCCGTCCCAGCTTTCCCCTTGACAGCAAAAAGGCCGATACGGTAAATAGAAGCCCCACATTTACGCCGGAGTGGTGAAACTGGTAGACGCACTGGACTCAAAATCCAGCGGGGGCGACCCCGTGTCGGTTCGATTCCGACCTCCGGTACCAAACGAAACAACGGGTTTTCTCAGCCGTGGCGCGGAGAAAACCCGTTTTCTGTTTTATGCAGTCAAGATTTTCTCTTGCTGTCTTTTGCTGTCTCTTGCTATCTTTTTCCGTAGTGAGTGGAACAAAAATGGAACAAGGCAACAGACAGGCGGCGATGTGGCACGGATCCAGACTCGGAAAGGAAAGAAGGGCACGACGTACACGGCCACGGTGCGGCTGAAAGGGCATCCTCCCATTGCCCGGACGTTCGATCGCATGGCTATGGCGAGGGACTGGGCCAGAGAGGTAGAAGCGGCAATCAAAGCCAAGCGCTACAATGATCCCCGGCGGGCTGATATCACCCTGGACCAGGCCTTGGAGCGGTACGAAATCAATGTGTCCAGTACCAAGGCAACCACCACTCAGGCCAGGGAAAAGTGGTGCATGAAGGTGTTACGGGAGCGGCTGGGAAAGGAAACTCTGCTGCCAGAGATCACGCCCTCGATGGTGGCTGCGTACAGGGATGAACGGATGCAGGAAGTATCCGCCTATTCGGTTCGACTGGAACTGGCCCTGCTCTCACATCTCTTCCGCAAAGCGAAAAAAGAGTGGGAGTTACCGGTGGAAAATCCGGTGAACGACATCGAACGCCCCGCGCCACCGCCTGGCCGTACACATTTTTTGAAAGAAAAAGAGATGCAGGATCTGCTCGCCCAATGCCGTGCCAGAAGCAACCCCTTGCTTTACCCGTACGTGCTGGTGTTGCTGCATACGGCCATGCGTCCCGGCGAAGCGGCGGCCCTGCGGTGCGGCCAGATCGATATCGATCGGCGAACCATCGACCTGCAACTCACCAAAAACAAGGACTATCGGAGGGTGCAACTGACCGAGGCGGCGGCCGAGGCGTTACGGCCGTTGGTCAAGAACCGGAAAGACGATGATCTGGTGTTTATGACCGACCGGCAGGCAACAGGTTATGCGGCAATAATTCCATCCCAGGTGTTCAGGGAATCGTTCAACGAAGCCAAAAAGGCCGCCGGATTGCCGTGGCTACACATGCACGATTTGCGGCATACCGCCGCCTCCTGGATGCTGATGCGGGGTGTGGATATGCGCACCCTGGCGGAAATCCTGGGGCATCGCACGTTGCAAATGGTGCGGCGGTATACCCACCTCCTTGATGAGCACAAAAGAGCGGCCGTGGACCGGATAGGAGATTTAGGGATCAAGGGAACATTTTAGCGGCCTGTATAGCTGATGTGGCGGCTATTAAAGTCCGCACGTTTTAGCCAGCGTTTATCTGCCTCTTAAACACTGCGCTTCCCAGCACCAACCTCCGTATCGTTGCGCTGTTCGCGTGGCTCGCATGGGCCACCCAAGATGCTATGCGCCTTCTGACATAAGCCATGTCGATCAAGCCTATAGCATATTGCCACTCCATTTCCAGCATTCGGCGCTTCATGCGACGCACGGAGTTTTTGCGTAGCAGTCGCTTGTGCGGCCAGATTCGATATCCAAGAAAATTTACACCACGACTGGCCGGCAGCACGCTGGCCCTGCTGAATCGCAGTCCCATGCTGGCCAGCTTGTCGTCGAAGGCGTCGCGCAACTCCAGCGCCCCTTGCTTGCTGCTCACCAACACTACCATGTCATCCATGTATCGAGCGTACCGGCGCAGGCCCAATAAACGTTTGGCCCACTGGTCGATGCGGTTGCCTACAAGATTGGCGATCCATTGACTGGTTAGATTACCCACTGGAATGCCCACTGGATCAGGGTCGGCCGGATCGGCGGTACTGTCGATGATGGCGTCTAACACCCGCAGCGTGCCAGCGCACCGGATGCGGTCACGAATCACAGACTTGGCCAGGTCATGCCGGATAGAGAAAAAATATTTGTTCACATCCATTTTCAGCACCCAAGCGTCGCCAGTGGTCACCATGCCGCGCAGCCACTTTTCTACGCGATCCGCTCCCAGATGCGTGCCCTTGCCAACGCGGCAGGCGTAGTTGTCGAAGATCATGGCGCGGTCCCAGATAGGCCCGCAGATATTACAGATGGCATGTTGCGCCACCCGATCTCGATAAGGCGCGGCAAGGATCTCGCGGCGCTTCGGCTCGTAGACAATAAAGGAACGATACCGGCCAGGGAAATAGGTGCCCCACAACATCCCCATCTGAAGGGCGCCCAGCTCTTCCCACAAATTTGCCTCAAAGGCGGCAACCTCCTGACGGTCACGCTTGCCGCGACGGGCCAAGCGATGGGCCATCAATAAATTATCCCAGTCTACGATCTGTTCGATTAGATGCTTATTTTTGCTTCCCATGATCATCATTTAACAAAGCGCCCGGGAGGGGCTTTCGCTGACGCTACTCACGCCGTCCGGGCTATCGTGTTCGGCCCGCCGGAACGGGACCGGGATGGATCGGCTGACCCCCTGCTAGGGATCTCAGGCGACGGCAACCCCGTTGCCGCCTTCTCTGGTATGGTGGTCACAGACGCAGCGCAGGCCCACGTTGCCGTTCGCATTCCACGGGTTCGCATTGGAGTTCAGGCACCGAGCGCCACAGTAGGCGCCGTTGTTGAATTGCCCGCCACCTATGAAGCAGCGCCAAGAAGCGTCGAAACCCGACCCACCCCTAATCAAGTACACAAGCGTTGACGCCAGGAACCGATCATGGCGCCGATCTCGGACAATTGCTTGCTGGCATCGCCCACCTGCTTGATGCCCAACAGTTTGCGCTCCGCAGCATGCCGTAGCAGGGCATGGATATAACGAACCTGTTCGTCCGCGCGGTAAATTTTGCTTTTTTGGTTACTCGTCGCAGCCTCGATCAAGCGTAGCGCTAGCTCCCACAACGCGTCCTCTAGCCGCATGGCGTAGCGGTAGCGTTGATGTTTAGGGATCTTATCAATGTACGGTGCCAGGCTATTGATCAGCCGTTCGGCCTTATTCACGATAGCCAGGCCCCGCTGCCGCGGGACCGCGCCAGGGCTCATGTCACAGGGCGCCACAGACGCAGCGCAGGCCCACGCTGCCGCCCGCAACCCACGGGATCGCACCGGAGTGCAGGCACCGAGCGCCACAGTAGGCGCCGTAGTTGAATGGCCCGCCACCTACGAAGCAGCGCCAAGAAGCGGCTGAACTGGCATCAAAAACGTAGACATACGACTGTCCGCGTGCGCGAGCGGCATCTTTGCCCACATTCACGATATCGGCTTTCCACATAATTATGTTTTCAATTCCAATATCGTGATGATTATCGATGTAATCCCACAAATTCCCGGCCGCGTCCGTGACATTGAACATAGAGACCGCCCTGGCAATCGCGCCGGTGGTAGTCGGGCCTGTGTTGGTGGCGGCCGCCCAGGCTGTGTTGTTGTTGGCATTAGCGCCTTGCGGTGCCCCCTCGGCATACGTCAGGAATTCCTCGACCGTTGGCAGGCGTTTGCCGGCATTACGGGCCAGCAGGTGAAAATCAACCGCCGCATAAATATCGTTCCGGATCGGCTGAGCGCCGTAGCGGCTCACTGGGACATTCTCCGGCCAGGTGCCGCTACCTTCGCTGTTTAAGTAGATGTCCACCCACAGGCTGCCCGGCACCACCTCGACCATGCCGGTCGGGTCGCAGGTTGGGCGATGCCCGAGATCCCACACGCTGTTAGGGACGATCTGCACCGCCGGCGTTATGCCGGTGTCGTAGCGTTGCGCCACTGTACGCACGCGCCCATAATGGAATCCGCCGACCTTGCGGCTGGTGGCGGCCGTGTAGCCGCCGGGCACCGTGATATTGGTGCTGGCCACCAGGTCGGCGCGGCCGTCGTCGCCCTGAACGGCGTACAGATACACGTCATCGCCCAGCGCCAGGCCATCCAGCGAGCCATCTTGGTTGGCCATGGCGGTCGGGTCCCAGTTTGTGCGCTCTTCCAGCACGTAGCCCTTGCCGTTGCCGCCGATATTCAAAACACCCTCTGGGATATCCAGGCGCATAGCCCCGGCCGCCACGATCGATCCCATCAGCCCGAAATGTCCCGCTCCCTGAGCAGGGATTGCATACGTCCGCTGCGCCATCAGATAGCCTCCAGATCAGCAATTGCTTGTTCCACGTCGCTAACCGTGTAGCCCAGACGGAAAATCTCCGCATGAGGGCTTTCGATCCGCATCATCTGCCGGCGCCGGAGTCCACCCTGGCCATCGTCACCGGCCAGCACCAAGTATTCAGGCTGTTCGCCGTCCGGATCCTCGCCGTCGGCCAGATCGCGATCGTAGTCATAGACCCACCGGCTGGCCAACAGGCCCTCCCAGTGCCGTTTGAGCGTGGCCACGCCTTGGGGGCGGATCTCGCCCTTGGTGGCCAGGCCCTGCAACAGATCGTAATCGGCCCGCGTGCGCAGACCGTAACGGGGCACACCGTACATTTTTATTCCTCCTCCACAGTAATGGCCGTTATGCCGTCAACGCGGCGGGTAACAACGCTCGACGCCGGGTTGATTAGCGCCCATTTATCCAGCGCACTGTCGTATTGCAGCGCGAGCCAATGCCCAGCGCCGGCGATGTCGCCGGCTACAAGCGGCAGTCCATTGCCTTTGACGATTGTTTTGGCGGTGATCGGCCCGCTGTTGGGGGTGAATGTCGGCGACGTCGTGGCATTGGCTGCGCCAGCCCGCACCAGGAGCATCATGCCGTTGGTCAGCGCGCCGATGGCCGGCGTAAAGCTGGCGGTGATGGCGTCCGCAGTGCCACCGGCCGCAGAGGAAGTATGTGCCTGCGCCTGCACGCCCGTCTTGGTGGCGTATTGCGGATGCGGGTTAGACTTGGCCTCATGGGCAGCGACGGACTGATCCACGTACTGCCTTGACGCCAGCACAAGGGTCGGGTCGATTTTGAGCGTCACCGCTGCGGTGTTGGCCACTTCGACCAGGATGCGGATCGCCAAGTCCCGACCGGATCCCTCATCCAGCACCGGCTTGTACGTCACCGGGAAGTTGGCCACGGCAACCATGTCACCATCACTGTCGAAGATGCCCACCTCGTGCACCAACCATCCGCCGACGTTGGCGGGGATGATCAGCTCGGCCACCACGTATTGAGGGTTTTCCGCATCGACAGTCAGCGAGTTGACGCCCGCACGATACCGCTCGCGCAGCAAGGCGGTTTGCGTGTCCGTCGGCACGGTCGGGTTGCCGTTGCCGTCGCCCACGGCCATGTGTGTCCATTCGATCGTCTGCCCGAGGGCGATGGCGTTTTCAATTTTCGCCCGGCCCACCGCCGTCAACAATGTATAGTATGTCGGCACTGCTCCCTCCATGTGATGACTTGTTTACTGTATCGCGTCAACCAACGGTTTACGGTAAAACAGAGCGCACACTCTCCCGCGACCCATCACCGCGCTTCAGAAATCCGGGTAAACGGCCACGATATCGACCGACTGTTCAGCGGCGCCCCAATACATGCCGCCCACGCTTTCCACCGCCGATGCGCTCCACGGATACACCGTAGTGTCCACACCGCTGGTCATGGCAGCGGCAAGCCGGAGAGCCCCCCTCACCTCGCCCTTTATCGTCAAGGCCTGCATGTACGAGCGCACGTTCTTATAGCACTGGATGATCCGCTCCAGTTGCTGGTAGATGGTTTCGTTGATGCCCTTGTCGAGCACCCCCACCTCCAGGCGGAACGTGTAGGGCACGCCCGGCGGATCCTCCTCGTACCACTCGACGATGCGGATGATATAGCCTAGCGGTTCCACCGCACGCTTGAGCGCGGACAACGTCCCCTTCTTTTTGTGGACATACAGCGCGGTCTTGATCACGGCGCGTTTCGAAGCCTCGCTCCACTCGCTCTGCCATTCGTCCACTGAAAAGGCCCAGGCCAGCCAGGGCAGCAGGGCCGCCGGGCAGGTGTCGGGATTCCAGGACTCCCGCACCAACACCGGCACGTCCGAGATGCGGGCAATGGTCTCGGCCAGGGCCCGTTCCTGGGCCGTGGCGGACGGCGGCAGCAGGCTACTCATCGGTGCCCCCGTCGGTCAGGTCGATGCCGGTGCAGTAGGCCACGGTATCCCACGGCACGACAATGCCGGCTGCCGGCGCGATCAGCTCCACGTTCTGTACGCCCTCCTGATGCAGAGCGGCGTACAGTCCGGACAGCGTCACATCGCGACCGAGGCGATGCTGCCGCTCGACAAACGATTCGAGCGCAACTAGGGCGGTCTGCATGACGACCTCCCGGTCCGGGCCCGGGAAAAAGGTCAGCACGGCCTCGACCGAGTATTCGGCCACGGTGGCGCTCCGCACCCTCGGGTGATCGGTCAGCGGCCGCACCGTCTCGCTCGACAGCGTGGCGGCCACCGTGGCCACCAGCTCCGGCTGGGCTTCCCCGGCTCCGTCCCTGGATTGCACCGCGATGGCTACATCGCCGGGCATTGGATCCGCCAGGCCGGCATCATCAACCACCTGGAGCACCATGGCCCCTTCGGGCAGCAGGGCCTTCGCCTCGGGCGACACTTCGACCGAGGCGAAGGTGGGGGCGTGCACGCTCACATCCAGCACCTGCGCGTCAGCGCCGAGGGCGTGGAAAATATAGGCGCCTTCCGGGCCGGCCGTGCTGAAGCCCTCGAACGACAGCTGAACCCGGCGGCGCAGCTCGGTATCGGATTCCATCACCGCCGGGGTCGGCGGGATCGCGTTCGGAGCGGCCGGGACGATGGTCAGGCGCTCGACGTTGTAGCGGGCCGCGATCTGGTCCAGATCGGATCCGGCGGCGCAGGCCAACGTCACTGCCTTGATGGCCTCGTTGTTGCGCTGCCGCACCAGCATCTCCCGGTAAGCGCACACCTCCAGGATTTTGTATGCCGGGTCGCTCTCCACCAAGGCCGAGTACGACGCATCCCGCTCTTGCAGATCGGCTATCAGCGCGGCCAGGATCGATTCGAAATCCAGTTCCTCGACCGCCGCCGGGAACGGCAGCTTGGACAAATCCACTGCGGTGAATGCTCCGGCCATTATTGCACCACGATGCCGTCAAGAGTTATCGGCTGGCCGTCCGGCAGATAACGGCCCTCCAGGATCATGACCACCCGCCCGCTGTCAGCAACACTCTCCGCCTTTGCTTGGATCAACTGGAAACGAGGCTCCCACTTCTCCAAGGCCTCGGCGGTGGCGGCGTACAGATCCACCAGTAGGCCAGGGGTGAGCGGGGCATCGATCAGGCGGAACAGTCGGGATCCGTAGTCCCGCCGCATCACCCTGCTGCCGAGGGGGGTGGTCAGGATGTCCCGCACCGACTGGCGCAGATGGGCTATCCCTTCCAGGTGCTTGCCGGTGCCGCTGTCCATGCCGATCATGATGCATCCTCCTTGGGCGTTTCGGCCTCCACCTCGCAATGGTAGCCCTGGCCGTTGTACACATGCTCCACCCGCACCACGCTCCATTCGCCGTCCACGCCCGGCCGCACGTCCGAGATCACCAGCCGGGCCTCGGCCATCAGACGGACATTCCCTCGACAACTCAGCCGTAGGGTGGCGGCGCCTCGTTCCAGGGCCGACAGCCTGCTTTTCGCTGCCGCCCAGGCGGTGGCTTCATCCGGGTAGGTGCGCCGCAAGGTCAGCTCGGGTTCGCCCGCGCCGGCCTTCACCGGAATCCGCTCGCCGCCCTGCACGTCCTGCCAGTGCGCGATCACCGCGCTGTATTTGCCGCGCTCGGTATAGACGGCCTCGTACGTGCCCAGGTCAGTCCAAGTCAGCTCGATCCGGGCCAGGGGTGTACCTCCCGCGCTCTTGGCCTCGCCGCGCGGGCAGAAGAGCAACCGCCCGCCGGCGGCCTTGGCCACGGCGTCGTGATCGCGCGCCAGCCTGGTCAACAGGTTGAGGTCGCTCTCGGTCTGGTCGATGTGGGGCAGCACGATGCCGGCGAGCGTGGCCGACACCGCCGGGACAAGATCATGTGCGCCGGCGATGGTGGTCACCAGGGCGCCCAGGGTGGTGCCGTCCGGCCAGCTCCGTTCGCGCGGCGACTTGATGGCGGCGAGCAGATCGGCGGCACGGGCGCGCAGGTTGAGGGTTGCCGGCGGACCGGATACGCCGGCTTCGTCCACGGTCCACTTGCCCATGGCCACCAGGCCGGTCTGGCGATAGCCGAGGTGCACTTCGAGCTTGGCGCCGGTGCGCGGCAGGGCGATATGGGGGGCGCGGTCATCCAGACGGATCTCGCAGGTATCGCTGTCCAGCCCCGCTTCGTCGCGCACCCGCAACTCCAGCAACCGGGAGCGGATCGCCTCGGTGATATTCTTGCTGTCGGCTGTCACGCGGAAATCAGGGGTCATCTCAGTCCCAGAGCCTCACCGTTTGCACAGTCTGCGCCGGCGGCACATCCGGCAGCACTATTTCAAGCCCGGCCGCATACACCGGCCCCAGATCGGCCAGGCCGGGGTTGGCGTCGAGCACCGCCTCCACCACGCCGGCGGTGCGGCCATAATGGCGGTGGCATATCCAGTCGAGCATGTCGCCATCGCTGGTCAGGTAGCGCGCGGCCATCAATCTTCCCCGTACCGCCCGAGGGCCACGCGGAACTCGATCTTGAGCGGCCCTCCGGCGCCGAACTCGGTGCGGGTCTCCTCGACCCGCTCGATACACCAGCGGCCCCAGGCCCACCCCCGGCTGTCGATCAGGGATTGCGGCTCCCCCGTGCCGGCCAGGGCGCGCATGTGGTCAAGCTGGGCCAACCCCCCGGCAAAGGTGGGGTAGATCACGCCATCGATCTCCACGGTATCGTCGCCCGGTCCCACGAACTGGCGGGCCGGCAGGCGGCCCAGCCGTTCCTGCACCGGCCAGCGATAGGCCGTGGACCGACGGAGCTGCTGGTAGGCGGCGGTGGAGAGGCCGAAGCGGAAGGTCCCCAGCGCCATCATGATGTCAATAATCATAGAGCACCCCTCGGAGCCGCGCCGCTTCCCGTTGCTCCCGCTCCCGCAACTGCCGGTCCACCTCGGCGGCCACGGCCCGTTCGTCCATGCCCGGCGCGGCGTGCACCGATACCTGGTAGCGCTGCTGGTTGTGGACGGTGGCCATCCTTCCCTGGCCGGCCCCGGCCCTGGTGGCCAGAGCCGGGGCCACGCCCGGCGGTAATCCCCGTTCCACCTGGCGTCCGGCACCAGCAGCACTGGCCACCAGGGCCTCTCCCGGTGCCGGCATGCCAGTCACGAAGGAAACCAGGCTGTCTTTAGCCTTGGCCAGCAGGGCTCCGGGGTTGTACTTCGCCCACATCTCGCCGATATAGTTCAATCCATCGGCGAACAAGGCCTTGATGTCGGCCCACATCTCGCCGAAAAAACCGGAAATAGGTTCCCAATACGCTACCACCAAGGCCGCACCAGCCCCCACAGCCGCCACCACTGCACCGATGGGGTTGGCCAGCAGGGCGGCGTTCCACAGCCATGTCGCCGCCGTCACCGCCCCCAGGCCGCCGGCAAAGACACCGATTGCTGTGGCCGCCCCGCCCACCACCTGCCCGATCTGGGGGAACTCCTCCAACGTCTTGCCGATCCAGTTGGCAATAGCGGTCAGGGGTTTCAAGACCGAATTCACTGCCGGCATCAACGAATTGGCAAAGGCGGACCCCACTCGGTCAACCGCGATTCCGAAAGCCTCTGTCCGCACCTTGTTTTCGGCGGCAATGCGGGCAAAGTCGTTATCCACAATCCCGCTGGCCCCTAATGCCTCCCGCTTGATCCGCTTGAATTCCTCCAACTGTTGCAACATCGGATTGAGAAAGTTGATCACTTGCATATCGCCGAAGAGTTCGCCGATACGGAATTTGTCGCCGGCGGTAAGTTCATTGATCAGCAGGATCATCTCTTCAATCGGGTTCTTGCCGGCCGCCAGCGCGCCCTTCACGGCCTCTTCAAGGTCAACCCCGAACCCCTTGAATCGCTTGATGGTGTCCGGGGCCGTCAGTTTAGCGAGAAAATTCTGAAAATTGTTGGCAGCGGTGCTGGGATCGCTCGCCCCTTTCGTGGCAACTTGCAACGCGCTGGCCATGGTGGCGATCCCCTCCATGCCGACCAACCCCAGGGATTTAGCCTGGGCGGTCAGCATCGGGAAATACTGCGCCATGTCCCTCAGCTCAAAGCTGCCCTCCTTGCCGGCGGCGGCCAGCATATCGAGGGCCTGCGGCAATTCATCCGGGCTCAGCCCCATGGTATCAATCAAGGTGTACACGGTGGTGGCCAGGTCATTGACATCGGCGCCGGTGGCAGTGGCCGTCTTGCCGATGATGCCGATGGAGGCCAACGCGCGGTCCGGGTCCAGGCCCTTGGCCGTGAGCGTGTTGAGCCCCTCCAGCAATCGACCTGGCTTCTGGTCGGTCGCGGCAGCAATATCCTGTAATTGCACCTTGATCTGAGCCAACCGGCCGTCGTCAAGATTGGCTACATTGCCGAACATGCGCAGATCGTAATTGAAATCGGCGGCACGGCCAATCATCCGGCCGACGCCGTACGCCGCGCCCACCATGCCCAGGGCCTTGCCGCGCATCTCGCCGAGTTTCTGGCCAGCGTCCTCTTTTCGCGCCAGAGCCTGTCCCAGCTTGGCATGCTTGGCTCTGGTCTGGTCGATCGTTTGCCCCAGCTTGATGTGTTGGGCCGCCAGGTCCTTAGCCTCGACCCCGGCAGCGCGCATGGCCTGCTCGCTCTGGCGTAGCTTTTGCCGCTGCTTGTCCAGGGCAATGGCCAGTTTCTCCGCTCTGGCCTCGGTCTGGGCGAGTGCTTTCGCGGTGCCGGCGTCCGCCGGGTCGCTCCGCAGGGCGAGCTTAAGCTGGACCACCTCCTTCCGGGCCGCGGCGAGTTTGAGGCGGGCTTTTTCCAGGGCTGCCTGGTCCGCATCGAAACGTTCGATCAGCCCGCGCTGGCGCGACAGATCCTTGACCGTCTCACCCAATGTGTTAAACTGTTTCTTGGCGGAACCAATAACCCCGCCGAAACTACCCGAGAGGGCCGCGCCAATGACAACGCCTATCGCTACGCCTTTTTCCATGCCTCATCTCTTTCCGGGAGTGGTCATCTTCGCCCTGACCTGGGCAGCGATGACCGGGTTCGTGCTGCATCTCTCACCGGCCACCAATCTGGGATCGGCCATGCTCGCCGGGTTCGTCGTCGCCATCCCGCTGGTGCTCCCCGTCGCAGTAATGACCGCCTTTGCATTCCGCATGATCAGGGCCTGTTACAGATTCCCGCGGCGATAGCCGCCGCCAGATCAGCGCACAGCTCTTCACCGTCCATCTCCAGCAACTCAGAGCGCTGCCATCCGGTGATGTGCGCCAGCATAACCATCCCTCGCCGCGCCTCATCCGCACTCAGGACAAAAAACCTTTATACATCCCCTGCATCTTGACGTAGTCGGCCATATCCAACTCAAGGATGACATCCGGCGCCACCTCGCAAAGATTGGCAAAGAGCGCCAGTTCCTGCTCGGCATCGTTTTTGCCCCCCTTACTCGCAGCCAACATGTCCCGCACCTTGGGGGCGCGCATGGTCAGTTCCTTGTATTCCTGCCCGGCCACCGTGACCGGGTCCTTCAGCGTGATTGTCGCCATTTTTTAGCCCTCTTCTTTTTGATAGGTAGTTACAGGCCGATATTCAGCCTGGTTTGCAGCAGTTGGTCCACCCCGCCGATCACCCGTCGCATGCTGAGCACGTCGATGTCGTGGACCACCTCGCTGCCATGGGTGAACTTGTAGGCGCGCAACGCTACGGTGATCTTGAGCGTCGCCTTGTCGCCGGGTTTCCAGTTGCCCGGTTCCAGCTCTTTGATCTTGCCGCGCAGGTTGATCACCACCGGCAGTTTGGTGCCGTCTTCCGACTCCACCGAGCCCCGCATGGTGAGCGGCACCGTGGAGCCGGGCGCCAGGCCGAAGAGCTTCAGCAGCTCCTTGTCGTACCGGGTCAAGGTGAAGCTGCACTCCATCTTTTCCATGCCAAGCTCGACCTCGACCGGCGCATCCATGCCGCCAGCCCGCATTTCCTCGGTCTTCATGGTGAGTTTGGGCGGAGTGAGTTCCTCCACGTTGCCGGCATAGCCCCGGCCATCAACGAACAGGCTGAAATTGCGCAGGATATCGTCCAGCATCACACCACCTCTGCAAAGTAGTCGTTGACCAGCCTGCTGCGGAACGTGACGTGCTCGGCCGGGGCAGGCGGGGTGAAGTCGAAGTCGAAGAACACCTTGCCGGCGGCCAGGGCCACCGGGGTGTTGAGATCTTTGTCGACCCAGCACTTGCCGCCCAGAATGGCGTCCTGAGCGGTCAGATGATCGAGGTAGGCATTGACGCCCTCTTGCACATCGTCGAAATAGGTCTTGGTAATATTCCGGTCTACGGCCCAGAGGTGCGCCCGCAGCAGGCTCTCGTTGATCATGTCTGCGGTACGGACCACGGACAGAAACGCCCATTTGGGATCGCTGGCCAGGGTCCGGTTGCCCCACAGTCTGTAGCCGTCCTGACGGATGATGGTGGCCACGTTCTGCTCGTTGAGGAGGTTGGCTCTGGCATTGGCATCCCCCAAAGTGAAATCTACCGGCCTGGTGGTGCCGACGATGCCGTAGATATCCCGGTTGGAGGGGCTCCACCAGAAGCCGCGTTCGGCATCGCTCTTGGCGATCATCCCGGCCACCCGAGCCGAGGCGGGCTCGGTCGCAATCGAGCCGTCGACCGCCATCACCTTGACGCCAGGATCAACCACATAAACGCGCTTGGAACCAAAGTCGCCGGCATAGGCGATGGCATCGGCATCGTTGGTGTCGGGACCGTCGGCGATGATCACCGCCCGCAACCGGTCGGCGATCCCCAACAGCTCGGATACCACCGGGTTGGCCAGATAGGTGCCGGGGTTGTCGGGCAGGTCCTCGGGCCGTTGCGAGGTGAAGCCCGGCGCGCAGAGGATGCGCGGCGCAAAGCCGAGCACGCTTTCGGCGGCCAGGAAGCAGTGCACCCCGGTATAGGTGCCGGTTTCCGCGTCCACCCCGCCCCGGACGTTGGCCATGGTCGCGGCGGCATCGGCGCCTTCCTCGACGCGCACCACGATCACCACGGCGCCCGCCTGATCGAAGATGCCGTCGATGGCATCGGGCAGCGTGCCGTCGCCATCGCCCACCGTGTCGAGTTTCGCCGCCTCCAGGCGGTTGCCGGCGATCAGCACCGGAGTGTTGAGGGGGAAGGCCGTGGCATCGGCATCCGGTGCGGTGCCGATGAGACCGATGACACTGGAGCGGACGGTCTGGATGGGGCGCGGGCCGTTGTCGATCTCCACGATCTCCACGCCGTGCAGGAAGGTCTCGGGCATGGCTCAGTTCTCCTGTGCGGTTGTATTGGCGGCCTTGGCGGTCTCGGGCGTTTTCTTGCCGACCGGGGCCGCAGGGCTGATCTTGCCGGCCAGCAGCAGATACTTGGCCTGCCGCTCGGTCAGTTCCACGGTTTCGCCCTGCCGGGCAATCGCGCCGGAGGGCTGGGGAAATGCTTTGTTGACTAAATACCTGGGCATACAGGCCTCCATGTTTGCTGTTTTCAGTGCGGTCAGCCGCCGGCAAAGACCGTGCCGCTGCCCGTGGCCACGGTCGAGCCGCAGGCCACCGGGTCGCCCACCCGACCCAGTTGCTTGCCGTTGGCGTGGACCGTGGCGCTGCCGGCCGCCAGCGTGCTGGCGTGCGTCTCCGGGATGGATGGGCAGGTATGGGCCGCCCATCCATCCCCCTGGCGATGCACCGGCACGCCGTCGGCGTAGACATCGGGGCTGCCGCCGGTGCTGGACCGCGGCGGCCAGCAGCCATGGCCGCTGCACATATCTCCGAGTCGCGTCACCGCCGGCATGGCCACCCCTCAGTTCAGGTCGACCCTCGGGCCGGCAATCTGCACGCCCGCGTCGGTCAGCACGATGCTCGCCGCCCCGCAGCGGATGGTGACCGATCCGCCGGCGGGGATATCCACGAGGTAATGATGGCCGGCGCGGTCGTATGCCACAACGGCGCCGTCGCTGTACGTCTCCCGCCGCGTGGTTCTGCTCTGGGCAGGGGCCGGGTAATTTTGCCGGTACAGGGCCGGCAGGGCCACGGCCTGGGCGAGGTCTCCGGAAGGCGCCAGGATCAGCACCTGTTCGCCAGGTTCCGGCGCCCACCAATCCCGATCCTCGCCGGCCCGGCGGGTCAGCCAGGGCAGCCAGGCGGTGAGCAGGTTGCCGGCGCGCACCCGCACCCGGGCGCCGCCTTCGTCCAGTTCGGCCACCGTGCCGATCCGCAGCATATTCTCCAGCCGGCGCTCCAGTTCACTCGCCCGGTACAGCACATCGCTCACGGCGCCACCTCGTCGTATCGTCCTTCGTTCCCGGCGCCGATCTCCGGGGCATAACCGACGTAGATGGTCGATGGCCTGATGCCCTCGCCGTCCCACACCGATGCGCCCAGGCGAAGGTCGTGGACCCACTCCACCAGCCAGACGGCATATCCGGCCAGGTCCGGCTTGAATTGATCGGGTTCGAGCTTGAAGTTCTTCGCCGAGGCGGCGCCGCCGGCAACGATGCGCCCCTGCCGGTAGATGGCCAAGGCCGTCGATGCGGCCAGGCTCAAGGCGGCCAGGTTCTGGTTGCCGCCGGCAATCGGTACCTGATCGAACACGATGCGAGCCTCGAAACGCGCGGCCAGGCACAACTGCTCGGTGCCGGCATCGTCCAGGGGGGTGAGGTCGGCCAACTCGACCAGAATGGCCGGCGCTTCGATCTTTTTCCGTAGCCGCGGATACTCCGCCACCGTCGGCACAGTGGGAAAGGTCGCCTGCAGAAAGGCGATCAGGGTGGCGAAATAGGTTTCGAAGCTAAACGGTGTCATTTCGTCAACCCCAACTCGAAATTGATTTCGTGCTCCAGGCGCTGGCCGAACATGCGGCCGGCGGCGGCCTCGTATTTGGACAGGAGGTCCCATGCCTCGGCATCTATGGGTAAAACCACCTTGACGATCGGCAACCGGCCCGCGCCGCGGCGCATAAAAATGCCCTGATGGTCGGTTGTCGGCATGACGGCGAGAAAGGCATGATCGAAGGTGCGGCGACCAACCCGCACGCCCTTTGCCGTCATGACGCCCGGCCCTATCTTCGAGGCCACCACCGGATTGACGCCGATCCACAAAATAGCACTGCCGCCCGGGTCGTCGCCGCCCTGGCTGCCCTTACGAAACCGCGACTTGAACACGAGTTGCGGCACCTTGGTGGCCGCCGCCAGCTCCCGCCGCAATTGGGTGAGCAACCAATCGCGGGTCCGTTTTGCCGCCCGTTGCGCCGCCCGGCGCAATCGCTCCGGCTTGAGCGGGGCGAACAGCCCAGCCAGCGGCTTGGTGTCGACCTCGATAAGGAGGCCGCTATTGATCAGTGGTTGCATGCTCATCTCACCAACGCCCTGATTTCGGTCAATTGCCCCGGAAAACTGAAGATTTCGAAAACAGCATACTCATGGCCATCCACGGCGAGCAGGTCGCCTTCGTTCAGCAATGCCGCCGCCTCGGGCAGGCACCGGAACACATGGCCGCCCAGATGCCCCTGGGACTGGCCAAGGTGGATATCTTCCGGCCTGGTGGCCAGCAAGGCGGCGATTACGTACGGCTCGCCGCCGCCCGCCGGCGTCACCTGCACCGCCACGCCGAAGTCAGCCAGCGCCAGACGGCCCACCTCGAACGGATCAACGGCCATTCCGGCAGGCCTCCAGGGCCTGAAGCAACTGCTCGTTGTCCTGATAGAGATGGTCGAGGGTCGACTTTTTCACCGTCATCGTCTCCTCGCCGTCAATCACCACGTAACGAGGCACGCACCCTGTCGTGCTGATCGGCAGCCACAGCATCAAAACCAGCGCCGTTATCCTCGGCCAGCGTCTGACGGGATCTGTCAATACGCGCATTGCTCTGTGCCTCCGGTTGCTGCCGCCCCTGCCACCAGTCCAGCAGGAAAGGGAGTAGGGCGGCCAGGATTTCAAGAAGAAGAGCCGTCACTTGATCGCTTCGAACCCGGTCGCGCCGACCCCGGTCAACCGTCCCAGCAGGGCCTCGACCAGCCGGGCCGCCGTATCCGGAGAAACCGTGGGCGCAGCGGCCAGGATATGGGCGATGGCCATATCAAGCTTTTCCTTGCCCGTGAGTTGGGTCAGTCCGCTCTTGATCGCCACGGCGGCCCGCTCTTCGGCATAGGCGATGCCCTGAACCGCCAACCTCTCCAGCATTTCCTGCTGGGCGGTCGAGATGTTCAGGTTAAATTTCTGCCGCACCTTGTTGAGCACCACCCCGATCAGGCCGAGTAACAGGGCGGTGAGCACCGGGAATACCACCCCGGTGAGGATCCCGGCGGCAGCCTCGCCCACCGGATTGTCGGCGGCCAGAATCACACCGGGAAAGAGGGACAGGGCAAACAGCAACAGGGACAACATAACGTAAAGTCTCATGATATTTCCTCGCTTGCGCGTGTCAGAGTGTGCAGGATCTGCGTATACAGATGCTGCCGGGCATCCAGGCCGTGGAGGCCGCCGTTGATCCGGCGGGTCAGGGCCACCATGTCGCCGGCATCGGCCAGCGGATTGAGATTGCGCATGCGCCAGTACCAGCAGGCGCTTTCCACTGCCCCGTCGATGGTCTCCAGATAGGGCACGGTCTCTGCGATTGTCTTGTCCAGGGCGGCAGCCAACCGCCGGTAATTCTCCCGGCCCGTGATCTGGATGCAGCCGCGGCCCCGAAACCGCCAACCGTCGCCGGATGATTCCGGCCCGTTCCCCATCCGGTCGGCATAGACCCGGTTGGCGATCCGATCCGGCTGCCGGGCATACTGAGCGGCCAAACCGCTGGGAAAATATTTAGGAAAGACCCGCTCCAGGGCGGTCGAGCTGTAGTTGAGATTTTCGACCAGCACAGTGAAGCCGCCGGACTCGTGGCCGCATTGGGCCAGAAAGGCGGCCAACCGCATCGGGGACACAAGCTCGTAACCGGGCAAGATGGCAGTGATTGCCGCCGCCCATGCCGCCGGATCCTGGATGCGGGGAAACCATCTCTTGAGCCGGTCGGCGGTGATCACGGTCCGTCCCCCAGGTCGGCGCCCACTTTCAGGGCCTCGGACACCGGCACGCCGGCCTTTATGGCCAGTTCCTGCACCATCGTCCGGATATCGTATACAGCGCGCCTGGTATCGCACTGCCGGCATTCCTTCTCGGTGCGGTACACGGTGCCGAAGAGCTTGGTCAGCGCCCTCGGTACCAGCCAGCCGGCCGCCGCACCCACAGCGGCGGCCAGGATCAGGTCATTCATGCTCACCCCTCCGGAAAAGATCGCAGCGCTTATTTCATGAGCTCACGCACCAGGGACAGATCGGACTCGGCGCCGTCTAGGGCGGTCTGGAGAGCGCCCTTATCGGCATCGACCGCGCTCTCCAGTTCCCCACGGCAACGATCGACGAACCGCGTCAAGACATCCTCGATCTTGCGCAGGCTCTTGAGATCTGGCCCGGCAGCGGGGGCGGCAGGCTTTTCCTGCGGGCCGGGCCAGATCCGCACCGCACCGGCAGCGATCAGTGCCTGCGTGTCGGCGCTGTCGGCCAACTCGACCAATACCGGGCGCTCCGTGGTGCCGGCGCGGGTGTATCCCTGCGGGTCTTTGGGGTCCAGGCCCTTGATGGTGGCCAGCACCTCACAGGTGAGCATCTTCTTTGCCATCATTTGTCCTCCTTGTTAGCCGTCATGCCGTACACCTTCGCAAGCGCGGCATCCATCCGTTCGACAATGCCGCAAGGCACGTCGTACTCACTCCAGTATTCGGCGGACTCGCGCAACTCCTGAAGCACAGCAAGTAGATCAGGCGCTGCGGTAATCAATCTGGCGTTGGCCGCGTCCATTTTGTTACCAGGCTCAATATGCACATTAGCCAGAACGCGCATACGGCTATTGGCCGTCACGATGTGCCAGTTTGGGCCGGTACTCGGCAAGTCCGCGTAGCAAGTCCACGGTCCTGGCGTATGATTCGTTTCCATTCGTGTCTCCTAGCCAATGACGGCTAACAATTCATTCAAGCTTCAGGCGTTATGAATCTTCGCGGCGCCGTGGATCAGACCACCTTGATCCTGGTGCCCGCCTTGGGCTCCAATAGGGCCACCAACGGCGCCGACTGCGACAGGATCTCAATGGACGAAGGATTCCGCTTCACCTCGTAATCGTGGAATACCTGTCCCCGGCGGCTCTGGGCGTGCAGGTTGAGGATGGCGCCGTATAGCTCCTGATTGCCGGTGGCCTGGCTCGACCCGACGAAGACCTCATCCGCAGGCACGAACGGCTTCATGGCGTTGTCGTCATCCTCGTATTGGGCGCTGTAGGCGAACAGATCCACGCTCATGTCCGCATCCCGGATGGAGCCGAGATAGGTGGTGTACTTGTCCACCGGCATGGGTGCGATCATCCCCAGCTTGAGGTCGAGTTGGTTCATCATTTCCTCGGCTAACAGGTACTGCCGGAACAGCTTCCAGGCATTGGAACCGAACACCACGGTGTCGCTCACCACCTGGCCGTCGTCGCGGTTGGCCCGGCATGCGGCCACCAGATCGTCCCAGGGTGTGGCCGTGGCCTGATCCCACTTTGCGCCGGCTGCCAGCACGATGTTGTGCCCGGCAGGCAAATCGAAGGAAATGATGTGATCATAGCCGGGGCCCACCACCGGTATCTGGCCGGAGAACAGTGCCTTGGCCGCCATCCACTCGCAACGGAAGGCGACTTCGTCGTTGTTCTCCGCGATCTTTTCCCCCAGCAGTTGGGACAGGGCCACCGGCTGCTCGTCGCCCTCATCGTAGATGGTGGCGCCGGGCCGGCGGGAATCCAGATCCTCCGGGGTGATCAACTTGGTGGGCTTGAGCGTCGGCGGAATATAGGTCTTCATGGTGAAGCCCTGGCTGGCCGTCGGCTTGCCGGGGTGCATGGGGTGCACGAAGGGAGCCATGCCGCGCTTGGGCATGACCAGATCAATATCGATGTGGCGGGTGCCAAAAGTAAAGGTCCGGCCAAAAAAACGCTGGCGCAGGAACTTGGTTGGCACCGGAATCCGCTCAATGGCGGTGTGCATGGAGCGCTTCAGAAAATCGTCGAGGGGCATGGTCGCTTCTCCTTGTTGTCAGGTAAGATGGCCTGAAAATTACAGGGTACGCACAGCGCGCAGGAAAATACTGCGGCTGCGCAGGGCGGCGGACACGTCGGCCACCACGGTGCCCGCAGCCAGAATCAGGGCCGCCGGGTTGAAAATGCCGGTGTCATACACGACGCCGGGGGCATCCGCCGCCGTGGCGTCCACATCCGCGGCCAGGATGTGCTTGGCCGTCTGGGAGCCGTCCTCTGCGGTCTTGTCCACGAGCTGATATTTTCCGGTCGCGGTGATCTCGCCCAGCACGGCACCGCGCTGAAGATTCTGGCCGCTCTTGATGGTGACTGCCGTCACCAGGGCCGGGAACTCGTTGCCGGCCAGCAGGTTGTCAGGGGTGTACTCGGGCATGTCCGTTCCTCCGTAGTGATTGATGGATGCCGTGATCAGTTGCGCGCGTTCCAGGCGGCGGCAGCCTTGACCATTTCCTCGCCGGCGACGGCCGCCTGGGCCTCGGCCACGGTGGCACCGCCGGGTTCAGCGGCGGGGGCGGCCGGCGGGGCGCCCTCTTTCATGCCCGTGGCCATTTTGCCGAGCAGCTCCGCTTCCTTGTGCTGGATGGCCAGGGCTACGTCGCCCGCGCTCTGGCCGGCCTCGATCCCCTGGATAAGCAGGTCCCTGTGGGCTTGGGCCGCCGGGCCCGGCATACCGAGAATGGCCAACGCCCGGGTGCGCTCGGCCGTGATCGCCTCGGTGCGGCCAGCGTCGGCTTCTGCCTTGCTGATCATGCCCTGGCGCGCTTCTGTTTCGACCTGGGCAACCAGATCCGGATGGGTCTCTCTCAATTCCTGCACATTCATGATGGTCTTCTCCCTGGTTCGTGCCGATGCTGCGGCAATCAGTTTTGTTCCCTTGCCCTTGCGGGCGGTGGCTATCGCCCGGTCGACGGCGGCCACCTCGTCCGCCAGCCTGGCGGTCACGGCTTTATGCCCTTCGAATATGGCGGCCTGCGTGTCGCGCACCTCTCCGGTCGAGAGGCCGCGATTGCGCGCTACGGTCTCCACGAACAGGTCGTAGGTACCGTCCACCATCTCCTGTAACACCCGTGCGGCCTCGGCGTCCAAGGGCCGGTGCGGGGAAAAATCCGCCTTGCGCGCCCCGGCGAAGATGTGGGTCACCGTGATGCCGGCAGCATCCTCGGCGCGGGAAAAATCGGCATGGGTGGCGATCACGCCGATGGACCCGGCCACCCCGGTGCGGGGTACCACTATCTTGTCCGCAGCAGAGGCCAGCAAGTAGGCTGCGGAAAAGGCAGATTCATTAATCACGGCGGTCAGCGGCTTGATGCCGCGCGCCTGGAAAATATGGTCGGCCAAGTCGAAGGCCCCGTTCACCTCGCCGCCGGGTGAATCGAGATCAAGGACGATGCCTTGCACTCCGTCGTCTGCCAGGGCGGTGTCGAAAGCCCGGCGGATATCGGCATAGGTGGTTGGCCCGCCCGAGGGAAAGTCCATCGCCAGCACTCGGTGCATGAGCGGGCCGTGGATACCGATGATGCCGATCCCGTTGTGCACCTGATAGCCGGCTCGGGCACGCGCGCGATCATCCATTGCCACCGCCTCGACGGCTGGCAACCCGATGAGGTCGATGCCGGCCCGCTGGCCGAACACATGCAGCAGCACGTCGAGTTTTTCCTTGGCAATCATCAGCGGCCGGTTGAAGAGCAACTCGGCGATGCGCAGATTTCTCACGGTGCTTCGACTCCTTCGGGCAGGTCAGGGTTGGCTGCTGCGGACGGTTCAGCCGCGGCCAGTCCGGCCGCACGCCGCCGCCGTTCCTCCCGGCCGCGCTCCTCGATGTTGGCCTCCCAGTCGCCGCCGGTCATGGCGGCCGTCTCCTGTGCCAGGGTGCTGATGCCCAGTTCGGCGCGGAGGGACGCGGCTTCCACCTCCTTGGTGGGGTCGATCACTGGCTTGGAGGGGCCGATCCAGTCGCAGTTGAGCCAAGCGGCACGGATGAGCGGATCGGCGAAAAAGCCAGGCGCGTAGATGGTGCCCTGCGCCACCTCCTGGGAAAACCAGACCGTCCGGATAGGGTCGCAGTAGTCCTCCACCATTTCGGCCCGCAGAAAAAGGAAAAACCGGTGGGCATCCTCGATTGCCGCCCGCGCCGCCGAGTACGACGACGTGTAGTGCTTGATCAGGACTTCGTACGGGATGCCCACCCGCATGCCGATCTGGCGCACGTTGGCCAGGAAAAACGGGTCGAAATTGGCGTTGGGCAGCTTGGGGTCCGCAACCTGGATTTCTTCGCCGGGCTCCAGCCCCAACACCGCTCCGTACCCGAGCCGCATGTTGCCGGTGGTGGCCGCGCTCTGCTCGCCGGGGTTGGTCGACACCCGCATGCCGCCGGGATAGGCGATGCTGCCGGGCAAAGCGGCCGGCATGTTGGCCAGTCCGCCGCCGCCGACCGACTTGATGAACACGGTGAACAAGGCGCTCACCACCGCCCGCTTGAGTTCGGCCTTGCCCATACGGGCCAGGTCCTTGAGCGGCTCCAGCACCGGCGCCAGCAACGGGAAGCCGCGGCTCTGGCCGGCGCGCTCGGTGCGGAAATAATGGACGACATTAGGCAAGCCAGTCTGCGCGTTGAACGCGGGATAGGCGTCCCACTGCCAGCGGCGGGAATCGGCATACAGCACGTTGCCGGGGTGGCCGCGCATGATGTGATAGGTCACCGGGGCGCCGTCTGCATCCTTTTCTATGCCGGCCGCCATGGTAGCGGAGTCCGGGGCCAAGCCGGGGTTAGAGAGCCGGTCCGCTTCGACGGCCTGCAACCGGATGGGATTAGACAGCCCGGCCAAGGGCCGGTAGGGCAGCAGGGTGAGCGATTCACCGTCCACGCACCGGGCGCGCAGGGCTAGACGGCACGATCCGTTGAAGGTGAGCTTGCGGGCCAAGTCGCAGTCCTTCGATCCGGCCCACAGCCACCATCGCCAATCCACCAGCTTCTGCCACGCGATCGCGCTGTCCTCGGACAGGCCGAGGACAGCGCGATCTATGCGGGCCTGGGGCGCCAGCCCGACGCCCACGGTGTTGAGCACCGCAGTGTTGATCAGGCCGCCAGCCAGGGGTTGATTGCGGTCCGCGTCTCGGGACCGGGCGCGCATAGTGTCCAGCCCGCCGAGGATCGCGCTGTCGGCATCGGTGCCGAACGGGTTCCACTCGGACATTTCCCGGCTGGACCGATCGGCGGCGTCGAATCCGCCCGAGCCGAAAAATTCGTCAGCCGCCGCCATGGTCATCCTCGCCTGCAACCGGCGGACGGCCCGCTCCGGCGCAAAGGCTGCCACCAGCCGGTCGTATCCGGTGGACAGGCGGTTCAGAAAACCGTTTTTCTGCGGCTGTATTCTGCTCATGCCGGCGGAATCACTCCATAGACGCGGATACCGCCGCGCGAGAGCTGGCGGACCTTGCTGTCCCAGAATTCGACATTGCGGCGGATCTCGCCGGCATCGGCACGGGTGAGCTGTCGCCGCTCGCCGCCGGATCCGCCGTTATCCAAGGTGTAGGCCTGCCCCTCCGACACCGCCGCATCGGCGGCGAGCCATTTGGAAAGCTGATTTTTGGCTTCGGAGAGGGTGATTCCGTTATCGTCCGGCATGGAGCCTCCTTGATTATGCGGGAGGGTACCGGCTTTTTGGGCAGGGCAGAAGGGGCCTGGAGTAGGGCTAGTGTAGGGCTAGCGTCACGAAAACAAAAAAAAATGGAGGGCGAAAAAAAGAAAAAGGCCGCTTCGGAACCGAAACGGCCCTTACAGCATCATCGTGATTTGTGATACCTTGAATTATCGGTCAATCAAACAAGGAGCCTTCAAAATGTTCGGTACCAAATGCATCAGATATTTCGTCACGACCCTGATCCTTTTCGCCTCGGCCACGGCCGTCGCTGTCCCCGCTAAGATCATCGGCATTGTCGACGGCGATTCGCTCAAGGCAACGATCGAGGGCAAGCTGGTTGAAATCAGGCTGTACGGCATCGATGCTCCGGAAACGGACCAGCCCGGAGGCAAGCAGGCCACCAGGGCGGTGCAGCGCCTCATCGCCGGCGGCGACATCACCATCCGGCCCATGGACCGCGACCGCTACGGCCGCACCGTTGCCATGGTCTACGCCGGGGAAAAAAGCGTGAACGAAGCCATGATCGGCGAGGGCTGGAGTTGGGTGTATACCAAATACTGCGAGGAGTCGTTCTGCGCCGCTTGGAAGAACAGTGAGGCCGCGGCGAAGAACGCCAGGATCGGCATCTGGCAGGAATCCAACATTATCCCACCCTGGGAATGGCGCCACGGCGGAGCAACCGGCAAACAGATGGCCAAGGCCGCGGTGGCCGCCGACATTGGGGGGATGTTTATCGGCAACACGAATACCCGCAAGTTTCATTCGCCCGATTGCCGATACGCCGGCTGCAAACACTGCACCGCAACCTTCTTTTCCCGAACGCAAGCAATTGCCGCCGGATATGTCCCCTGCAAAGTCTGTAGACCATAGTAGCTAGTGCACGGCCCTTGATCGAGCGTATGCCGAACTGCATCGCTTCGTTCCAGGACGTTATTCTGCAATCAATCCTGGAAATTCCCGCTTCAACAGATATTCAGGAATTGGTTTTTTTCCCGACATCTGCTTCATAAAAAATGGAGTTCCAAAGATACAGCACTGTTCCTTGACAGCCAGAGCCCATTCGGGTTGCATAGTCCTAGCTTTCTGACCTGTTTCTCCACCGACGATCACCCAACCAACTGTGCGTCCTCCGAAGTCCACATCGTCTTCTATGTCAACATCGCAAAACAGCGCATTGAAGTGGTGCTCATCCCCTTCTTCACCGGAGACGATATCTGTAAGATCGACTGGTCCAACCATAGGCTCAATACTGACAAACCGAAGTTCTGCCGGAATTTTCAGCAAAATCGGGATTCTTTTGTTAGCCATCTCTTGGTTCTCGGCAGTTATCCCAATCCACACATTCGGAAACGGCCAACCATCCGGCAGCCTTCCGGCAATATTCTCTGGCCGCTTCGTCAAAATCTGAAAGGTAAGATGAGGAGTCTTCCGCATGATCTTCCACGCCTCATCGCGCCACTGGTCTGCATTATCAATAAAGAAGTCGGACCAGCTACACACAAACACCTTTGCAGGATCCATCCATTTCAACGGAGCGTTGAACGTCTCCCTGCTTGATCTCATCACGGTTGCCGGATCTTGCCCATATCTGCGCTTTTCGCGGTACATGTAGCAATTCGCGCAACCTGGAGACACTGGACGGCACCCTTGCCACGGATTCCAAGTATGATCAGTCCAGGATATTCCTGTTTGTTTTCCCACTCATCCCTCCGCTCAAACTTTCAACTTTCCCTCCAGAAACTGCTAACAAGGCCAATCAACCGAAGAGCGGCATCTGCTCAGTTGCGGATATCACTCTCCCCACTGCTCCGGATCGATCTGGATCGATTGTCTGTAGGCTTCCACCGATTCGGCGGTGATCCGCAGATACCTGGACGCCAGCACGCCGCCGCCTGGTGCCCTCCTGGCTTCGCCGTCAATGGCGACAAACACGCCGTCCTTGACTTTGCCCAGAGCCCAGCGGGCCGATTTGCCGAACATTGCGCCAGCTTCTTCCGGGCTCAGGCTCAGGTTGCGCTCGATGAACGCGCGCTTGGTCGCGTTGATATCCGACACGGTAATTTGCTCCGGGCGCTCCGGCGACGATTCCCTTGCCCTCACCTCAATCATTTCCCTCTGCTTCATGCGATCCTCCATCATATTCCGGTGCTGAGCACCCGTCTGCCGCCCTGGGCGGCCAAGTCCGGCTGTTTCCAGAATTTAACCTGCGCGATATCCACCAAGGCCATCTCCATATAGGCCGCATCCCAGTAGTGGTTGGGGCGGTTTTTGGGATTGACCCAGAACCCCCCTTTCTCGTCTTTGCCCTCGGCGGCCATCTGCCGCGCGAATTCGCCCAGGTTGTGATCCATTTTCGTGGCGGGATCGCGGTGCAGCATCTCCAGTTGGGCGGCAGTGTAGCCGCTGTGCAGATGCCAGGCGCCGGGGCTGTTGGGGTCCACCATTATCTTGGCGGCGAGGCGGTCCTTGTAATGCTTGGAATTGAGGGTATAGAGCTGTGGGGTCGATGGCAGGGGCTTGTTGGTCCCCGGTAACCGATCGATCACGGTCATCCTGTACGGGCTGGCCAGGGTCCGCACACCCTTGAACAACACGATGCCGGAGTTGGCGCAGGCGAACAAATAGGCTTCGCCGGTACGGCTGATGTCCACGTACTGCTCGCTCTCACCGCCGCCCGAGTCGATTCCCCGCAGGGTAATGACGTACCTACCGCCGTGGACATCCTGAAATTCCGTCTCGTAGAACAAGCGGCGCAACGACTCCCAGGAATCGACATATCCGGCGCGCAACAACCAGCTTTCCTGCTCCAGGCCGAACCCCCAGGCCCGGATGGAGAACCATAAACCCCGCTTCTGCATGTCCGCCACTGCCGTGATGGCGGCGATAGGCACGGATGGCACCAGCCCTTCCGGCCGGTCGTCGCGCAACCGCAAGATGAAATCTCCCTCGATAGCGGCCGCATCCTCTTGATAATCAACCGCCTTGATACTGTGCGCCAGGTCGCGCCGAGCCGAGACGTCACCGGCCCTGGCCCGCAGGATTATCACCGCGATCTCGGCCAGGGACACGTCCGGCAAAGGAAAAGCCGGCAGGGTGAAGCCGACATCAACCGGCCGGGAGACATCCTGCCCCTTGATGCACACCCACCCGCCGCGCTCACATGCATGCCGGCGCGCACGTTCATCCCACAGCGAACCGCAGGCGTTGCAGGCATAAGCGACGGTCTCAGGCTCGGCCTTGATGCTCTCTTCCGTGGCGCCATCCGGGATGATGACGTGATCCTCATCCATTCGGATCAACTCACCGCATTCCGGGCACCGGGCCCCGGCCTCCCACACCTGCACGCAAGACATGGCGCCCTTGTAAATCCACATGCCGGCAGGGCTGGAGGCAAAAAAATTCTTGCCGAACCGTTTGGTACGGATCCGTTTCCGGATCCGATCGATTGGGCTTGACTCCTTTCCCACCATCCGGGCCTTATCGACTTCATCGGTGAAGGTATAGGTTGCCGTGAAGGTGGCGGTACTGGTCGGAGATCCTGACCAGGACGGCATGATGGACACGCCGTTGGACAACTTGACCATTGCCAGCGATGTATCGTCGGCGCGGGGGCTGAGATGCATGGCCAAGCTGGGCGACTCCCTGAACATGGGGATGAGCTTCTGCCCCATGATCTTGTTTGATGAGCCTTCGTCCGGCATCTGGTAGAAAATGTTCCCGGGCGCCTGATCTATGGACCATCCGATACACGACAGCATGGTGTTGGTTTTGCTCGCTTGGTCGACCCCGCACAGCCACACTTCACGCACCCACGGCAACGCCCAGGTATCCATGACTTGAGCGGCGTACCGGGCAAGCTCGGGGCGATACGGGCCGGGCGAAGCGTCTGCTGACGGAAGCCGGCGCCGGAGAACCGACCATTCGCTTGGAGTCAGCTTTTTTGGTGCCTTGCACCGCCGGCGGACGGGAGCCGGGATGATCAATTCAACCTCTCGCCCTGATACGGATCGGCGCCAGGATGCCGGCCACCATGGGCGCACGTGCTGCCGCCTGGGTGCGATCAGGGTGAGTTGCTGTAATTCAGGCATCATCGTCTCCATCGAATGTGATAGTTCTGGTCTGTTCCTTGACGGCTTCGGACATAGCCGAAGCGATGAGATCCCGCAGGCCTTGATTGAATTCTCCGGCCCGCCGCTGATCACCGCCGCAGAGATACACCAGTTCGGAGAGCTTGATTGCGGCGATGGTCAACAGGGACTCCTCCATGAGCCCCGCGAAGGCGGCCATCTGCCGCTCATGTTCCACCACCTCCATCCACCGGTCGTCTTCCTTGCGGTTTGCCGACTCCTTGGCCTCAACGTCGGCACGCAGCTTGCGGATTTCTAGATCTTCCTTTTCCGAGGCGCGACTTTTGTCCGCCAGGGACTGGCCGCTGACCGGGTCGATGCGCAGCTCGGTTTTGGCATAGGCCATCAAATCAGCCAGCAGGATGGTTTTGTCAAGCTGAACCATCTTCAGGCGTTTGCAATCTTCGTAAAACTTTGCCCGCTTGACCGGGAGTTGGCCGGCGGAAACGAACTGATCGAACGCCTCGGCTCGATTCCGGTACGCCTGTTTGATGGTGTCCGGGGCCATCATCGTCCTGCCTGGGCCAAGGCCTCAAAGCGGCAGCGCCAAACGCGCACCGTATCTTCCGACAGCCGGCACGCGGCAGCCGTCACCGCCACCGAACACCCGGCGGCGATCAATAGGGCCAGCAGAAACAACTGTCGGTCGTCTGCCGTGGTCCCATGGAAGAGAGTGCCTGTCCGATAGGTGAACCAGCTATCGCACCAGTTGCAATGTATCCGCCCCCCGACGGCGAACCGCTCAGTTTGCCGCGCGGTCAGGGCAGACTCGCAGACCGGGCACCGAGGGATGGATCCGTGGAGCCGCCCGATCCAATGCGCTCTGCATGCGGCGAGGTCGAGCGCGTCCGGAGCGGCGGCAATTTCAGGGGAGAGGGCTAAACTTTCCATTATTCCGCGATATCATTGAGTTATAAACTGACCCGAGCGCCGGGGTTCGTTGATCCGTAGGCGGGGAAATCGCCAGAGGGACCCACACGGTCCATCGCGTCCGCACGGTCGATGACCTGCATGGTGTCCCAGTGGCGGACGCATATCACGTCGACGTGCAACCAGAAGAGCTGGCAGAAGCGGGCGAACACGCCGTCCCAATGTTGCCAAGCCCATGCCAGGTCATACTTGATGCCCACCGCCAACCCGTCTGATGATCTGTACGGCCTCACCGGATGCTGCCGCATGATCTCTGACAGCTCTTTCAAGTCAGCTTCGAGCCCAGATGATTCACACGGGGAATCATCCCGCTGTTGCGGCTGCTCATGCTCACAGGTACCCACGGCGCCCTCGGCTACCGGCAAACCGCCGAACAGAGTGAAGAGGGATGGATATTTTGTGGCAATGGGATCAGTGGTCAAGGGTTAACTCCTTGTCTTGTTGCCTTTTTTCTGTTTTGGTCAGGGTTGGTCAAGGTGGTGGTCAAGGTAAAACGTCTCGCAACTATTTGATATTCCGATTTGGTCAAGGTGGTCAGGGCATTTTCTATTGAAATGAAAAAACAAATCAGAAAACGCTGTCTAACGCGCGCGCGCACGCGCACATGTGCGATAAGTTGTTTTTCACCCTGACCACCTTGACCACAATTCATAACAGCGTATAAATCCGTTTATTTTTAATAGTGGCTGACCCTGACCAACCCCTGACCAACCCCTGACCAACCCCTGACCACGGGCGGCTCAGACTTGGCCGGCCAAACAAAAGGGAGGGGTCCGGGGAGGGGACGGCGGCAAAATCGAGAAGGATATTGTTTCCATCCATCACGCGGCCCTCTGAAACTCGATCACCAGCACCAAGGGATTGGCATTCCACGAACCGGGGCCATGGATGGTTTCCCATAGAGTTCGGTAAGCTAATCGCGGATCACTCTTCCATAAGTTCCAGTGCCAGCCGTAATCATCATTTCCTGGCAGTCCATCACGATCTGCTATTCCGTATTTGTACAACGTCCCGTCTTTTGTTAAGCAGTTGAGCCCCTCGGCTATCGCATCATCGGTGCTAATTTTGTGCAATCGCTCGACGCGCACACCTGTGATTTCGAGCGTCAAGCGTGATGCCCAGCGCGGCATGTGGATGGATGGACGCCATCTTGTGACTATAGACATTGGCTCGTCTGCCCGAAAACACACTGTCCCTTCGATGGTCTTACCCCACGTTTCCCGCACCCACAGCCTGTCTCCTGGTTGGCCGTATGGGCAATGCGCGGTTGCGCCCAAATTTTCTATGGTTGGATAGCACCATCCTCTCCAATTCACCCCGAGGGGGACTTCATCAGGCTGCGGCTTGATTATCCTCCGGGTTTGAGTTTTTCTTGAGTCAAGTATCGCTTTCACCATCGGGCCGTTGAACAGTATGGGTCGCTCTTTAGACATCCTCGTCCCCCTGTGCCCACAGGTTCCCCTGCGAAATCGCCGGAGCTTGGGGGAGAAAACATTGTTTCATTCGTTTGTCCGGGCAATGTGCGCGCATATAAGCCAACACCTCCCCTAGTCCGAGTTTATTGATACAATAGTCCCACAGTTTCGGATGTGTCTCTCGCAACTTGATAAAACGGTTGCGAGGCCCATCCAGGTGCAGCCCGAAGCAACAAAAGACACAGCCAGTCCCTTTCACACCGGAGAACTCCAGTCTGCCATCATCCTTTTCGCGCAAGGCACCGTACACGGAGGCGACTGGCACCTGGTGGGCGCGGATGTATGCCAGGACATCCTGTTCTGTCCACGGCCCGAGCGGAGTCGATTTAGGTGTCTTCGCATCAAACACATTGCAACCACCGGCCAGCAAGTAGGCTCGCTCACGCATCTTGCTGTCCGTGGCACGTGTTCCGACCATCATCACACGGCCGCTTTCACGTGCATAGCGACGGATCGGCTCTTTTTTCATGACCGCGCAGCACTTATCCGAGCAGTTAAACGGAGCCGTCACCAGGAATTTCCACCTGTCTGGGACCCGGAACCCATTGACGCGCTGGTTGAACCTGTTGATTCCGGATTCATACAGTCGCACGATATTCTTGTTGCGTCCTGTTGGGTTGCGCAGCACCGATATGCCGAGCGCGACCTTTTTGCTGACCAATGGCCATCCATAGACTGATATCACCCGATGAAAAGGCATCTTCGGGCGCAAAATAACAGTGTTCGGAGTGGATTTTACCAAGCGCACGATCTCGGGATATTCCAGCCCCGTATTCACGGATACAGCCGGGATATCCGGGTACATGGTCCGTGCCAAGTGCAGCAGGACCGAGCTATCCTTGCCGCCGGAAAAACTCACCGCAACCTGCCCATCGAAGGCTTCATACCACTCTCGAATCCTTGAGTTGGCCATTGCAATCTTCTCCGCCAAAGGGAGATCCCGGAGGGCGGCTAACGCTTTGAATCGCCGGAGCATCTCTCCGGAAGCCACTATGTTTGCATAGCGTTGCTCATATAGCGTCTTTCCCACGGGGACATTGCCGGCAGCGTCCAGCACTGTTGGCGCCTGATAGTTCAGATGGATCTGTTCCACGATTGCATCCTCACCCCCATAAAAACACCGGCGCCACCACGAAATCGAAAATGGAATACCCCGCAATCTACAGGAGACGTGTTGATCTCCAATCCCGGCAACGTCGTAATCTTTTCCAAAACATCAGAATTGATGGCGTATGTCTGGCCACCGAATATCGGGCCGCTGGCAGGATCGCCAAACTGTATCAGGCTTGGAACTCTAATCTTGCCGCTACCCCCGCACTCGGGACACATCTTTTTTTTCCCGAGGCCGTCGCATTCATCGCAGGTTTTATATTCGGCAAGCAGGGGAACTGAAGGGGGCCGGGTCCATATTCCTGCCGGAGATTGAGCAAATAAATGTTCAACAGCGGAAGCAAATTGGAAATCTTCTGATAATTGTCTCGAACCACACAGACGCGGCACCCGTACGCAAACAACACCATCTGTGGCATACGAGAACCCACCGAACGAAAACGGAATGGACATCCATGGACGGACAAAACCGGTGTCCTTGGCATTGGCAGAGCAAAACCGCCTGAGCGTCTCCATTGTGACTTCTTCGCGTTCCATCGTTCCCCATCATGATTTTGAAGTGTGATCAACTGTCGGCACCCCAGCCGGCAAGGGGCGGCCCGTCGGCCTCTCCCTGCTTGAGGATGAGGCCGCGAATGCACTGTTCCCGCTTGCCGTCGCCGTTGCGCGGCCTGTAGTCCCGGAGACTGGCGGTGGACGCCTTCAGCTCCCGGAAAAAATTCTCGTAATGATAGGGCTGATAGCCCTTTTCCCGGCAATAGGTGGCATATGCCTTGTAGAGGCCATCCTTATCCGTGTACGAACCTGGCGAAGCGTCCAGCAAGCAGCGATCCTCGACAAAGGCGTACACGGGGTTGTTCAACCGTCGATAATCAGCCAGCAGGTCCCTGGTCTCCTCGCACGTCGAGAAGCCACCGCGCTCGCGCAGCCGCTTCAGCCCCACCAAGGACCAGGCAAAGATGCCGCTCAACTCGGCGAGCAGCTTTTCCTCCAGGTAATGGTCGGCGTTCTCGAAAAACTGGTTTTTGAACGATATAGGTAGCAGCCGCCGGTAAAACCCGTCCGAGTTGTCCATCACCTTGGGCATCTTGTTCATTGAATAACAGAGCTTGACAAACGGCGTGAACTCAAAAGGATCCACATTCTTGAAGGCCGCGTTGACCGGGTCGCCGGTGACAATGGCCTTAAAATAGTCGCTCTCCATGGCCTTGTTGCTGATCTCGGTGGACACGTTCAGCATTTTGTTGAAGAGCGTCGCCCGGTGGAACTGATCCTGTAAATTTTCGAACGACACCGCAGCGGTGTTCGCCGGCCCCACCATCTGCCGTAGCACCTTAACAACCTTGCTCTTGCCGTCGCTGCCCGGCCCCAGCAGCAACAGGCATTTGTCGAACCGCGTCTCCCGGGTGAGGCAATACCCGAAGAACTCCTGTAACTGATTGATCGCCGCCGGGGTCACGATGGTTTCCAGCAGGAACCGCAACCACCGATCGCACCGCGCCGGATGATGCGGATCAAAATCCACGTCGATCTGAATGGTGGCGTAATAATCCTTGGCGTGCGGCCGCACCTCGAAGGTGTCGATATGGCACATGCCGTTCCTGATGCAGATCAGATCCGGCGTATCGTTGAGCTTCCGCCCGTGCGGAATGGTGCTCATCATCCGCACCTGGAACACAGCGTCTTCGACCCGCCCCTTGGTGGCCTCAATGCCCAGGTATTCGATAGCCAGGCGTCGCACCTGATCGGTTTCGTACGGCTCCCAGAATTTGCCGGACCATCGGTAGGTCAGGCTGGTGAGCGGATCGCTCAGAAGCGGGATATCCTTGAGGATGCGGTCGGCCAGCAGGCGGCTCTTGAAGCCCATCTTGCCGCTGACCCCTTCCTCGAAAAACTGCCATGCCGAACCCAACTCCGGTCCTGAAGATTCGGTCTCCATCGCCCTGGCCGATGTCCACAGGGCTTCGAAATCCTTGCCGGTGCGGCGGTGGCGCGCGAAAAAATCAGTGAGGTCCTGGCCGTGATCCTTGGGCAGGTTGCCGGCGGCATCCAGCATGAAATCCGGCCAGCAGATCACCCGCACCGACCGGGCGACCTTGCCCAAGTTGACTGCGGCGCGTTCGGCGTAGCGCTGCCCGGCCTGATCCGCATCGTAGGCAATGATCACGTCGCGGCCCTTGAACGGCCTGAGATGCGCGGCGCTCCACCTGTTGGTCTTCGACGTCTGCGTCACGGCCAGAAAGCCCTGGCACATGCCGCAGATGGTATCCGGCTCCCCCTCAGCCAACACGATCGGGCCGTCCGGCGCCCAGGATGACGGCGGGGGAAAGAGCCTGGCCTCGCCGCTGCCCGGCGCCCAGGAATAGATTTTGATCTTGTCGCCCGGCAGGTAGAGGCGGATGTTGACCAGCGCGCCGTCGTCGTTGTGGACCGGAATGGCGATGCGCTGATGCTCGACCCGCACCTCCTTCAGCTCGCCGGTCTGCTTGTCCCGACGGTGCGTCTGGAGCCGCAACCCGAGCTTGCGGATGCCTTCCTTGGTCCAGGCCCTCTCCGTGGCCAGCCGATTGATCCAGCCATCGGGCAACGGCGGAAACAGCTCCCAGTCGCCGGCCATGTGCTCCACGATGGCGGCCGCTATTTTCGGATCAATCTGCGCTGATTTTTTGCCGGATTTCCCCGCGGCCGCGACCTGCTTCGGCGGCGGTGTGTACGAGCCGTCGCCGAACTGTTCCTTGAACCGCTTGAAGCCGTCCTTGTCGTTGTAGCCGTTCACCCGGCAAAACAAGGTGATCAGGTCGCCGTCGTCGGTGCACGCCGCCAGGCAATGGAACACGTCTTCGGCGGCGTTGTATCCGAACGATGGATTGTCATCGGCGTGCAGGGGGCACTTGCCGTTCATCCACGCGCCCTTCTCGCTCTCCACCTCGAACAGCGACTTGGCGATGGCGCGGCGCTGCCCCTCGCCCAGATGATCCCTTGCCCAGCCCATCGGCGCCCCGCTGTCAGGCAATCCAGGCGGAGATAGCGATGACCGCCGCGATCCATCCGGTGATCACGCCACAGAGATACGCCAGGGCGATCAGCGCTTTCAAACTGGGCATGATGCCTCCTTGGTGTGCCGCAACAACTCGGCATTCCGCTGCCGGGCGCGGACCAGGTCCGCCGTCAGCTTGTTGATCCGCTTGACGGCCAGGGTGTAATTGTGGACGGCGATCTGCTCCCCTTCCTCGGCCCGGCGCTGCCGCTCCCTCGCAACCATCAGGGCTGCATCCGCATCTATGGCGATGATGTCCCGCGTCATTTCACCCGCCCCACACCCTGTTCGATTGATCTGGCCGATCGATGCTTCAACCGGCGGATGCCCTCGCCCAAAGTCCTCGACCCTTCGTCGGCGTCGCACCGAGCGCACACCAACCCGCCGAGAAATCGGCTCTCAACGAGTTCATCGGGATCGAAACTGCCCTCGCGCCACACGCACATGATTGTTTCCCGTTCCACAGCTATGCTCCTGTTGCCTGATTGATGGTCGGGTACTCAGCGCCCTTCGCCGGTTGTTGCGTTCGGCAAAGGGTGCCTTGCTTTCGAGCAAATTTCTTAAACGCCGCCTGTTTTGATATGCCAAGAGCCCGACCGATGTGCGTCCATGACCTGCCGCTGGCAAGCTGTCCTTCGACCGCCACATGTACGGCAGCCTCTAATTCACGGTGGACCTGCACCAATCTGGCAAGCTCGTGTTCATCGGCCGCTGCGACACGATGTCCGGCGGCCCTGACCAACCTGGAAAGCATGCCGAGCCATTCCATTGTTTCGACTTGTTTCTTCCGCATCGCGTCAACCAAAGGTTTACGGTAAAACAGGGCAAACACTCTCCCGCGACCTCACACCCGCGTTTCCAATTGCCCCTCAAATACTCACCGCGACTCGGCGATGGTTTGTTGCTCATGGGCTTTCCGTTTTACGTGGACCGCCCAGCTTGATCTCGAAGGGGGAGGGGAGAGCCATCTGTCGCGTGCCCCTCAATTCGGACCGGCGGCCATGAACCCTGCAGACCCGATTCATTCTTTTTGCCCGCCTCATGACGGTCATCATGTAGTCGGCTCCCAGCTCGATCTGGCCCATCATTCCACGGCGCGGGACGATAAAGATATTGTCCGGCAAACGGCTCATGGCGGTTATTTGTATTGAGCAGTGGCGGCCAGAATCGCCCGCCCGATCACTTCAACCACTTGTGGAACCACGGCATTGCCTAACGCTCTAAGTCGGTCCATGATGGCGGGAACCCCATCATGTGTTCCACGCATTCGGGCGTAATCATCCGCTGGTATACACGCATCAACCGCTCTTGCAAGTTCCCATCCGAATGCCTTTTTCGTATAAGCGAGAAGGGATTTTTGAATGTCCACGCCCTCCACTGTTGCGCCGACGGGGTAAGCAATAATCCATATTCTTTTCCTACGATGGTCGGCTCCAAGGAACGACGCCGGTAAACTGTCCCATTCCGCATCAAACCCGACAGAGGCCAAGTCATACAGAAACTTTGCGAACCACCTCCCGTTATCTCCGTCAAGCAGCCCTGGGACGTTTTCAAAAATCGCGTATTTTGGTCTACACTCGCCAATAAGACGGAGCATTTCCGTGTAAAGCGACGACCTCTCCCCATGAAAACCTTGTTGTTTCCCTGCTGTTGACAGATCTTGGCATGGATATCCTCCGCAAATAACGTCAACTGGTTCGGGCAGGTCTCCGGCATGCAACGTCCTCACATCCTTAAAAATCGGCACATCAGGCCAGTGCTTACGGAGCACCCGGCGCGGGAATTCTTCTATTTCGCAGAATGCCACCGTGCGGAATCAGCCGGTCCGCTCCAGCCCAAGCGCAAACCCGCCGATGCCCTAAAACAGGTCGAGGACGGTGAGCTTCGGCGCCTCACACATACACAGGCGCCAGACCCGCCTCGACAAAGGCTTCGTTCAGCACTGCCGTCGGCGAGCGGTGCGTCATGTGCCAACCGCCGCAGACCGGGCACCAGTACGGCTTGATCCGCACGCCCTTGCGGTTGAGTTCAACTGCCCTGCGATTTGCCGCCGCTTGGCTGGCATATCGTTTTTTCTCCCGGCACGATTTTCTGGTCTTCCTCATGTTGGCCCCTCCTTCACATCGTTCTCAGCACCGCCATTAAGTGCCGCGCCTGTGAGATGGCGTCGGCGAGGGCGTTATGGTGGGTGCCGACGCGCTCCATCAAAACGTCCGGCCGCATCGCTTTCACCGTCCGGTAGCAGCGGTCGTTCCAGGGCAACCATGGCACGGGAAACCCGGCCCGCCGGTACGCCTGGGCCAGGATCACGTTGTCGAACCCGGCCCCGTTCCCCCACACACGCCGATCCTCGCCGAGGCCGTCCCCCAGCCACGCCGAGAACTCGCTGAGCACTTGCCGCAGCGGCCGCCCGCCGCCGGAAATATCCATGCGCGCAGCGGCGCTCTGGCGCAGCCACCACATCACCGTGCCGGCATCGATCTCGCCACCGTCGGCGACTGCGGTTGCGAGGTCCACCGCGCGGTAGAACGCGCGGCCCAGGCTGTCGGCGGCCGCGTCGAACTCAATCGCGCCAATGGCCACTATCGCCGCGTTCGGGCCGGTGCCCATTGTTTCCAGGTCGATCATCACATCGTACATTTCGTGTCGCCTCCTCGTGGTCAGGGCCTGAAATCACAATATCGGTATCTTGGCCGGCAGCCGTTTCCGGCCCCTGCGCACCGGCCTGACGGCATCCTGGCGACCGAAAGCGTCCAGATCCGCTTTCCTGAAGCTCAACTTGCCGCCTTTCCCCACCTGCCGGCAGGGAATCATCCGTTTCTCCACCGCCAGCCGGCGTAGATGATGGGTGGAATATCCGAGGTACGCGGCAGCCTCGGCCAGGCTCATGTTCGGCCCGGCCGGCTTGTCCCCGGTCGCGGCCAGCAGCCGGTCGAGCTTGGCTTCGAGCTGCGCCAGCCTGCGCTCGATCGTATCCTGAGTCACGATTGCACCTTCAGCTCGCCCCGCACCAGGGACAGGATCTGCTCATCCGACAGATCGCCGTACAGTTCGAGCCGTAATTTATCCAGGGCGGCAGTCAATTCGCGCTGCACGCCGGCCGGCCAATCCGGACAGAGCGACGGGCCGTAATGGGGGCACAGGCTCACGTAGATCAGGGTTTTTTCCCTGTCCGACAATGCATTCCCGATCCGGTTCATTTATCCGCCTGCTCCCGCACCCAGTTCATCATGGCCTGGAGCGCGCCCATGGCTTCCTGGATCGCGGCCGTGGTCTCCCTGGTCTCCCGGCAAGTGAAAGCGCGCGGCGTCTCTTCGCACCAGGCCACTCTCACCTTCTCCACCGCAGCCGAGGTCTCTTGCAGTACCGCCGAGATGTGCCGCAGCATCTCGGAATCAACGCATCGGCATGCCGGCGGCAGGGGCACGAACACACCGCCCAGACGGCGGGCGATATGATGGCCGAGGGGATGGGCGCGCTCCGAAGAACCGTCCTCGATAATCACGTAGTCGATGACTTCGCCCAGGCGTTGCAGCGGCCCGGGCCGGCCGGTGGACGTGTACTCCTCTTCCGTCTCCGGCGGACGGCACCAGTTGCGGATGAGCTGGGCCGATACGTGCATCCGCTGCCCCAACCGCTGGGCGTCGCCGCGGCGGAGCACGGAATCCATGACCTCGAACGGGTCGGCCAGGTGTTTGTTTTCAGGCGTCATCACAAATGGTCCCCGTCACGCGGCCGCTGTATTGTGCGGCTCATGCACGCACTGCTCCCGATAGACCAGCAGGTCCAGCCGGTCCAGCTCATCGATGATCCGGGCGCTCTCCACGGCCCGGTCGGTCTTGCCGCGCTGGCCCCCGAGAGTCTGATAGAACAGCACCGGATTCCATCGGAACCGGCGGGCGAGCCCCAAAACGGAATATCCCCGGTCCTTGATCGCCTTGAGGGTGGCTTCCTTGTCGATTTGCTTTGGGTTTGACATTGTTTGCAAAAAAACTATCTGGTAGAGTTGCTTATATTTTTGTTAGCCTTTGCAAAGCGGAAAGAACGCATGACAAGAGCCGAAATATTCATTCAAACAATCTCCGAAGTATCAGGAAAACCAAAAGCAGAAGTTGCAGAACTACTGTCTCATTTCAGAAAATCTCATCCTGGCGGCACATGGGACGACATCGTTCCTGACCACGAAGCACAAAAACTAATCACCGACTTCAGAAAAGAGGCTCCCGGTATCCTTGCATGGCTTGCCCGTGGAGTTATGGAGGTCGCCAAGCATGAGAGCGGAACCATTCATTAAGCGTTTGCCCATGAAAGCTTGCAATAGCGGCACGCAGTCGCCAACAGTCTCTCTCAGAAAATCATTCCAAACTGGAGTTTCCATTTGCCCTCATTAAAAAAACAAAAGGCGCCGATATATTGCCGGCGGTCAGCATTTCGGCTCCTTGTCGACGGGGAAAACCTTTTCCCACGACAGGCCGATGGCGGCGGCAATATACTCCTGAACGTATCTAGTGGACTTAACCCCGGCAACGACCTGGGAAACAGACGCAGCCGCAATGCCCAGCGAAGAGGCCACTGTCGAAACCTTTATGCCTCGGCGGATCAATTCCGCCCTAATCTCGTTTGCTCTCATGGCTATACCGATAGCCTATCGATAGACTATCGGTCAAGGAGAAAATAATGCCCTTCGAAGAAAACGGGAAAAAATACGAAAACGCCGCTCTAATTATTGAGAGAATGGTTAAGGCTTCCAAAAAATCTCAGACAAGATTCGCAAAAGAAATCCTTGGGATAGAAGGGACAAACCTCTCGAAAGCAAAAAAAGACAAAAAGATACCAGAGCGGTGGTTCGATGTAGTCAGGGATAGGTTATCGATAACCAAAGATGAGCTTTGTCGGGAACTTCAGACGGCCAGCGATAAATCCAAGACATCGAAAGTTGCAGAACCGGGGAATGCGTACAGCGCTGGCCCCACGGGCCGAAGGAAAGAGCTTGTGATCAGATTCAAATACCTATTTGATTTCCTGGAGGAGACCTACGAAGACAACCAGGTAGGAGTAGAATCTTTCGCCGCCAAGCTGGAACAGTTTCTCATGACAGAACCAGATTACCGGCTCTGGAAGCATCTAAAAGAAGATGAACTGAGAGAGGCGCTTAAAAAAAGGGGCGGCGGAAATGTGGTACCTGGACCCCTATCGAAAGTGTCTAATTCCAGTGAATAAATGTCAAGAAGTGAACATACCCAAACAAGACGAAAACGGAGAATGCCATGATTCTTGATGAACACGGCCGGCGAATCGTCGTAAAACTTGGCCGCCGCGATTGGGAATACAGCCACCAGGGCAAAGTGGTGAGGCCATTCAAGGTATTTTAAGACGGGGGGATCAATGGAAAAAGAAGAGCGCGATAGGCGACGACGGATCAACAAACGAATCTATGCCATTTCCGGGCTGATAATCGGCGGCATCATCCTTTTAGGCGTAATTGCAGAGCAAAGAGAGAAAAAGGATCGGGTCGTTGAAACGGAAAGGCAAAAGAGCCAGCTGCTGAGCAAAACCACTCAGTTGGACAGTCTGTCCCCTGAAGTAAAGTTACTTGTCGAAACCGCCTGGCCCAAAGTGGAGGCTGCCTGTCCGGGGCTTGACAAGTACTCATCCATCATTGAATTTCGAGGAATTGAAGACAATTTTTCTTTTGCGTCGTCCAAGGAGGCCGAACGAGTTAGCGTCGTATTTAAAGTAAAGGAATCCCCTTCGCTTGTCATCGGCGATTACGTCACCAACGGCCACAGCTGTTTTTTCGAGATATCTCGTGATGGCTCCCGCCTGACCGTACCCAAAAGACCGTGTGCGTCTCTGTGCGAAGGCAGAGAGGTCCACACTTCTGAATACACCAAAGCACTCCTCCCGCCAGCCGGAGGAATCAGACCGGAAGTAGAGCCTGCGCAGTTGTCTGAAAAATTGCAGAAACTTTCTCAACGAACCACCATTACTAAAGAGCAGCGCGGCAATACCCGAATCAACTATTTTGTCTCCCTTCCAGGCGCGGATATCTTGACCTTGACCCCGGATGAGGCCGAACAACTGCTCAAGGCGGTCCTGCTATCCAATCCGGATCGATCCTGCTGCAAGAGCGCCTTCGTCTCCCTTTGTGCTCAGGAAACCAACAGGCTGAACTTCGCATCAGTGCATCAAGACGATAATGGGTTTTATGCGGGCGCACTTTTGCCGCAGTCTCAGTGCGGGCTCAAGGTTGCGCTGGCCGAACGGCAAAAGCTGCGGCAAAAGGTCCGGTGGTTGCGCAGCAAAACGCAAGACTTGGCTCTTGATTTTATGGAAGGCTACCGGACCGGAAACGATCTGGCCCCATACCTGAGCGCAACCAGATCGATCAAGGCGGAGTGGGATGCTTTTTTAACGGACACGTTCAATGGCGGCCGGGGGTGTTTCCCTGTTTTCCTGCATCCTGAATCCCGAGTCGAAGAGACTGCAACCAACGTGCTGAACACAATCGAGAACGAATCTTCGGGCCGGTCCTTCCCGGAAAACATACCCAACATTCAGAAAGAACTGGAAAGAATGGAATACTTTTCCATCTAAAAGCACAGCAGGAATGGAGGCCAACATGATCCTTGACGAACACGGACAACCGCTGCATTAGCCGGGATCGGCAGGGTGAAAACCCGGAAAACCACTCCGCCAGGTATTTGCCGTGCAGGATTGTCGGCCGGACCGTTGGGAAGCGGCCAGCCGGTGGGAATCACGCCCGGTGCTCATGCTCCACTGCCTGCGACAGGCGTGAAAAGACGGAGCGGCCGCCCGTATCAGAAAAAATGATAAACAGAGGCTAGCCAGCGGTCCCTGTATCAAGCCCCGCGAGGATCATATCAATGCTGGTCTGGCGCTGACGGAGGAGGGTGCAGACGTCGGCCCATACACCGACGGGGATAGGACGCGCGCCGGATAGCCATTGCCGCAGCCGGCTGGGATCAGAAAGACCCAGCGCCCTACTGAGGTCGCTCTGCCATCTGGCCCCGTACAGAGCCTCACCAGCTCTACAGAGCTCGGTAGCCCCATACTTACGCGCATATTCGATTGCTGTCAGGTAGTGATAGTAGCCGAGCCAAAATTGTCCCTGATCCTCAGCCGATACTCCGTTGGGAGGATCTGTGATATCGGACAAGGAGGAGACGATATCCATCACTGCCCCTTGTTTAGTGTTGGCGTTGGCTCTCGATTTGAGAGCCAACGCCAATCCGGACGCCGGCCTCGTCAGGACCACCTCAGTGACGGTTGACGGCATCTCCCCTGCCCCAGGCCAAAGCACTCGGCACAACGTGCCGAGTTTGTACATCACTGCTCCGACAGGCATACATCCTCCTTGACAGCCTCAGACTCCTGGGGCAATATGATCATGTACGTGTCGCCCTTTCGTGGGGCGTGAATTGAAACCTTAGCTGTTTTGTTTTTTCTAAGAGCCAGGTCGCTGAAGCGGCCCTGGCTCTTCTTTTTTTTGTCCTACTCTACGAGGGTGGCCGGAAATGCGGCCAGGAATTGCTCGCGGCTAGCCAGGAAGGCCGAGCTATTTATGCCTTTGCCCCCAGTCCAGTACAGCCGCCCGGTTTTGAGGTCGAGCCAAATCTTGGCGCTGGAGTCGCCACGGTAGCGGCGGGACAGACCGTCGAGGTTGACGTACAGCCGATGGCGGCCGTCGGCCTGCCACTCGCTTGTGGACTCAACGGTGGAATGACGCTGGATGCTCAGTCGCAGGGTGGTGATGTCTTGCTGGATCATTGTCGCCTCCTGAGGCATACTATGAGCGGCCCTTATGGCCATCTCTTATGGTTACAATGTATCTCAATTGAGATACATTGTAAAGGGGAAAAACGTGGGCCGAGGAAAATCAGTGCCCCTTGAGGTTGCGCAGGAGGTAGCGGGCCTCCCCAGTGATGATGTGACCACCGTCGTGGGTAGCCTCGATGGTGAGGTGGCGCCAGGGCTCGCCCTCGCCGATGAGGTTGGCAGCGCCGGGGATGACTATCTCTGTGGCGTCGGCCGGCAGTGATGTCCAGGGGATGATTTCCGCGCCGTTTGAGGAGTTGTAACAGTAGCGCAGGGCCTCGGGCTGTACATGTGTGCGGCCATCGGGGCTGAGAAAATGCAGGGTGTGGTAGGAGGTAGAGCCTTCGTTGATGACGATGTCGATCATGGCTACCCTGTAAAGTAAAAGGGCGCACGGACAGTGGAACAAAAAAGGAGAAAGACAAGGGGTGTTGATAGTAACACGTTGAAAAATATAAATAATTATAGTGAATATGCGTGGACTCAAAATCCAGCGGGGGCGACCCCGTGTCGGTTCGATTCCGACCTCCGGTACCA
>NZ_JHZB01000014.1 GCF_000621145.1 Desulfobulbus elongatus DSM 2908 | reverse complement strand
AGCACCGGCAGACGTTTCAGGCTGCGGTTCAGCCGTCACTGCCCGGCTTTTCCGGCCTTCGCGGCGGTGTATAACCGATTGCTGTCCGCGCATTAAGCGTAGGCGCACACCCCAATCGATGCAATCAGGGGAGAAGTGCGCTCATTGATCGCAAATTTACTGAAATTTTCAAGGAACAAGACGCCAATGTCGCCGTAGCGTGCGGGGTATGCCAACTTGGGGAGAAGTCACTCCCTGAAAAACGACTTAACAGAACCATGAAAGGAAAATCCGGCCATGGCTGTCACTGATTCAGGACCGCATTCAGCAGCCTCATAAAAAGAAGAAATTATTTCTCACTAAAAAATGGTATTTTCTTGATAATCAAAATCAGCAGAAACAAAAAACAACCATTCTTCGGTTTTGGTAAGCAATTTTTTGAGTTGTTCAACATTCTTACAGAAAATAATGGCACTTACTATTTTGTAGGTCTAGAAACAAAGCAATCAGGATATGTTCTATCCAAGCCACAATTACACAACATGATTTTCAACGAGTCATTAAGTTGCTCGAAAGATGGAAAAGAATTTAAAATAAATTACTACAATTTAAAAGACAATGATCATTTTCTATCACCAAGATATTTTTTAAAAAAAATAGAAGCAGATCACACTGAAAGCATTGATTAAATAAAATTTTTCATATTAAATAGTTTCACTGGGCCGCTAAAGCTCGCCGGCGAGCTGCACGTTAAAATCTGACATTACTCCAGGTTTCCTTGACTCGATAATTATGCTGAAGAATTAGGATGAAAAGCAAATAACGTTCATTACTACCTCTATACGGTCCGAATACAGTCAAACAACCGAACACGTTGCAGACCAACTACCTAACCACCTAAATTACCGACCTCATATGTCCACACCCTTCATCCATCTCCACGTGCACACCCAGTACTCCATGCTCGACGGCGCCATCCGCGTCTCCGACCTGGTCGAAACCGCGCAGAATTTCGGCATGGACGCGGTGGCGGTCACCGACCACGGCGCCATGTACGGCGCGCTGGAGTTCTACGAAAAGGCCAAGAAAGCCGGGATCAAGCCGCTGGTCGGCTGCGAGTTCTACCTGGCGGAAAACGGCATGCACCTCCACGACCGGAGCGGCGGCCACAATTTCCACCTCGTGGCCCTGGCCATGGACGAGACCGGCTACCACAACCTGATGAAGCTGGCCTCCCTGGCCCAGACCCAGGGATTCTATTACCGGCCCCGCATCGACCGGCAAACCCTCTATCAGCACCACGAGGGGCTGATCGTGCTCACCGCCTGCCTCAAGGGCGAGATCCCCTGGCGGCTGGCCCACAACGACCCGGCCGGCGCCCGAGCCCGCACCCTGGAGATGCAGAAGGTGTTCGGCGACCGCCTCTATCTCGAAATCCAGGAGAACGGCATCCCCGAACAGACCGTCGCCAATCAGGGGCTGATGGCCCTGGCCGACGAACTGGGAATCAAGCTGGTCGCCACCAACGACTGCCACTACCTCACCAAGGAGGAATCCTACGCCCACGAGGTGCTGCTCTGCATCCAGACCGGCAAGACCATAGGCGATCCCAACCGGTTCCGCTTCAACACCAACCAGCTGTACTTCAAATCCGGCGACGAGATGGCGGCCCAGTTCGGCTACTGCCCGCAGTCCCTGAGCAACACCCTGGAAGTGGCCGAACGCTGCAATCTGAACCTCACATTCAAGGACCACCATTTCCCCATCTTTCCGGTGCGGGAAGACGAAACCCTGGATTCGGTCTTTGCCCAGGCCTGCTGGGACGGCTTCAAACAGCGGCTCGCGCAGATGCGCGAGTTGGAGACGGTCAGCGCCGAAACCGAAAAAAACTACCGAGACCGGCTGACCCTCGAAGTCGAGGTCATCCAGAAAATGGGTTTCTCCGGCTACTTCCTAATCGTGGCCGACTTCATCAACTGGGCGAAGAAGCAAAAGATTCCGGTGGGGCCCGGCCGCGGCTCCGGTGCCGGCAGCCTGGCCGCCTACTGCATGTCGATCACCGACATCGATCCCATTCCCTACGGCCTGCTGTTCGAGCGTTTCCTCAACGTCGAACGGGTGTCCATGCCCGACTTCGACGTCGACTTCTGCAAGGACCGGCGCGACGAGGTCATCGACTATGTCCGCCAGCGCTACGGCGGCGACGAGCACGTGGCCCAGATTGTGGCCTACGGTTCGATGAAGGCACGGGCCGTGCTGCGCGACGTCGGCCGGGTGCTCGACATCCCCCTGCCGGTGGTGGACCGCATCGCCAAGCTGGTGCCGGAGGAGTTGAAAATCACCCTCAAGAAGGCCATCGAAAAGGAGCCCCGGCTACGCGAGGCGATGAAGGAGAACGAGGTCCGCGAACTGCTGACCATCTCCCAGAGCCTGGAAGGGCTGGCCCGGCACAAGTCGACCCATGCCGCCGGCGTGGTCATCTCGCCCAAGCCGATGGTCGAATACCTGCCGGTGTGCATCGGTCCGAACAAGGAAATCCTGACCCAGTACGACATGAAGTACACCGAGAAGACCGGGCTGATCAAGTTCGACTTCCTCGGCCTGAAGACCCTGACCGTGATCGACCGGGCGCTCAAGCTGATCGCCAACGACCTCGGCACCGAGGTCGACCTGCGCAAGATCCCGATGAACGATCCCAAGACCTACGCCCTGCTCTGCCGGGGCGACAGCCTGGGGGTCTTCCAACTGGAAAGCGACGGCATGCGCGAACTGCTGATCAAGATGCAGCCCGAGCAGTTTTCCGACCTGATCGCGCTGGTGGCCCTGTACCGGCCGGGGCCGCTCGACTCGGGCATGGTCGACACCTTCGTCGAAACCAAGCACGGCCGCAAGCCCGCCGACTACCCCCTGCCCCAGATCAAGTCGGTGCTCCAGGAGACCTACGGCGTCATCGTCTACCAGGAGCAGGTCATGAAGATCTCCAATATCCTGGCCGGCTACAGCCTGGGCGACGCCGACATCCTCCGCCGGGCCATGGGCAAGAAGATCCCGGAGGTCATGGAAAAGGAGCGGGGCAAGTTCATGGCCGGGGCCAAGGCGAACAATATCCCGGAGGAAAAGGCCAAGTACATTTTTGATTTGATGGCCAAATTCGCCGGCTACGGCTTCAACAAATCGCACTCGGCGGCCTACGCCCTGGTCGCCTACCAGACCGCCTACCTCAAGGCCCACTACCCGGCCCAGTTCCTGGCGGCCCTGCTCTCCTGCGACGTGGAGAACACCGACAAGGTGGTCAAGTACATCAACGAGTGCCGCCAGGAAAAAATTGAAGTGCTGCCGCCGGACATCAATGAGTCGGTCAACGACTTCACGGTCATCAACGACCGGATCCGCTTCGGCCTGGCGGCGGTGAAGAATGTCGGCGGCGCGGCCCTGGAATCGATTCTGGCCGAACGCGAGGCCGGCGGCCAGTACCGCTCGCTGGCCGACTTCTGCAGCCGGGTCGATTCCTCCAAGGTCAACCGCAAGGTGATCGAGAGCCTGATCAAGGCCGGGGCCTTCGATTCGCTCAATTCCAACCGGAAGCAGTACCTGGAGGCCCTGGACCAGTGCCTCGAACGGGCCAAGGCGGCGCAACGCGACCGGTTGAGCGGCCAGATGAATCTGTTCGCCATCGGCCAGCCGGAGGCTGTGCAGAACGGCAGCATCGAGGTCGATCTGCCGGAGGTCGAGGACTGGCCCAATCTGGAACGGCTGGGCTATGAAAAGGAAACCGTGGGCTTTTTCCTCACCGGTCATCCCCTGGAGGGCGTGCTGGACGATCTGCGCCGGGTGGTCGACACCGACATCGCCGGGGCCGAAAAGCTGCGCGAGGGCCAGGTGGTGCGGATCGGCGGCCTGATGGCCGCATACAAGGAGCACAAATCGAAAAAAGGCGAGCGCATGGCCTTCACCGTGCTCGAGGACATGAGTTCCAGCATCGAGGTGATCGTGTTTCCCTCCACCTTTGCCGAGTGCTCCCACCTGCTGACCAGCGACCGGCCGCTGATCGTGCTCGGCACGGTGCAGCAGGGGGAACGGGGGGCCAAGATCATCGCCCAGGAGGTCGCCGGCCTGGCCGAGACCATGGAGCAGTACACCGAACGGGCGGTGATCACCCTGCAGGCCGCCTCGACCTCACGCCAGCACATGACGGACCTGAAGGAGCTGCTCTACCAGCACCACGGCGCCACGCCGATCCTGCTCACCCTCCATTTCGACCAGCGGGGCGAGGTCGACATCCAGGTGCTGAAAGACATGGCCATCCGGCCGTCGACCGATCTCTTCCACCAGATCACCAGGCTCTGCGGCCCACGTTCGCTGGCGGTGCAGATGCGCAAGCCCGAGATACAGCCGCGCCGCAACGGCAATGGCAACGGGCGCAACGGTAACGGCCGCAACGGCCATTGACGCTCCACACTCCCGGCATAAAAAAAGGCGGCCCGTCCCTGCGAACGGCCGCCTTGCGCATCCCGTGAACGGCACCGGCCTTGTGGCCGGTCAGCCGCCCGTTTCTTCAGATATTTTCGAACACCTCGTACTGGGTCGGCGCCCCGAGCAGTTTATCGATCCGCTCCTGCACCTCGATCCGCTCCTTGCTGAGTGTCCAGGCCCGCCAGTCGTCGAGGGACTGCCAGGTGCTGATGACCATGCTCACCCCCGGTTCATCGAGCCGGGTGAACGTTTCCCCCGAAATGTAGCCCTTCTGGTTGAGGGTCAGTGCCCTCATCTTCCGAAGGAGGGCTTCGAGTTCGGGAGCCTGCTTGTCCGCGACCTTTCGTTTGATCAAAACCTTGACAGCCATGTGTTCCTCCTCTCGTGTGGGTGAATGAGACGTACAGAACAACCAGACAGCAACAGCTTTTATTTCCTATATAAACACATCCGACCGGGGACGCAAAAGAATGTGCGGGCATTGCTTGAAATAATTCTGCCGCCGCCTATTCGGGACCCGTGGCGGCGCGCCCGCGCTGCAGTCCTCAGACCGTCTCCTTGCGGAGGAGATGGACGGTCACCGGATCGCCGGGCCGGCAACCGGCCAGGGCGGCGGCACTGGCCTGATTGGCGGCGATCTCCAGGTAACCGGTACTGTCGACGAGCACCAGCAGGGTGCCCGGTTCCGCTTCGTGGTAGGAGCGCACCAATTGGCTGATGCGCTGGCTGCCGATCTCGACGAAGTTGAACAGGGCCGGATTCCACCAACCGGAACCGGCGCGGATGGTGGTGTGGAGATTGCCGAAATGATCGACGCGCCGTATCTGCCCCTGCAAGCGGTCGGCGGCGGTATGGACCGCCGAGGGGACGATCGCCATCCGGATGGTTTCCGGGGCCACGGCCGGGCCGAACTGGCTGAGGTCGCCGGTTCGGGCCAGGGCGGCCGCCACCGGGGCCATGATGTCGCGGCCATGAAAGGTGGGGCTGATGGTGGGGGCGAGAAAGGCGGGCTGCTCCAGCCGATGGACCGAGTCGATGCACCGGTCGGCGACCAGCAGCGACAGACAGCCGTTGTCCGGAGCGACGAAAAAATGGCCGTCGCCGGCCGCGGCCAGGATGGCGCGCTCGCTGCCCACGCCGGGATCGACCACGATCACGTGGATAGTGCCGGACGGAAAAAACCGGTAGCTGGTCCGGATGGTGACCGCGGCGGTCACCACGTCCCAGGCGGGGATGGCGTGGGTGAGATCAACGATGGTGGCCGTCGGACAGCCCTTGAGCACGGCCCCCTTGAGTTGGCCGACGTAGGGGTCCTGGAGGCCGAAATCGGTGGTCAGGGTGATGATGGTCGGTTCGTTGCCCATGGCTGCTCTCCGGAAGCTGGCGGGGAAGCGCGTTGGGATTATTGGCGGGCACCGCTCCCGATGCCGTCAACGCCGGCCGGCGCGGGTCCCGGAGCAGATGGAGCCTGACTTTCAGGCAAAGCAGAGACCGCAGTCCGGGCATTCGCTCGAGCCGGGAGGAAACCGGCAGCCGCAGGCCGGACAGACCGCCTCGGCCTCCCCGCCATCGCAGACCGCGCCGGCAAAGCGGGTATCGTGGTCTGCCAGCCCCGTGCTCTGCCGGTATTCCCGCTCCAGGGCGGCCATCACTTCAGCCAGATCCTCCTCCCGCACCTGGAGCAGGACTTCGGGGCCGCGACAGCCGCAGGCGCCTCCGGCCTCCCTGGCCACAACCGACGGCAGTCCCTGGGCGCGGAGAGTTGCCTGCAAGGCCTTCATCTGCAGAATCGGTCCCTTGCGGACGACCACCACCGGTTCTGCGGGATCAATCTCATCGGGTCGGGACACCCGCTCCTCTTGCCGGGCAAGCAGGAGTACGCCGCTGACCAGGGCAAGGCCGCAGTCCGCGCAACTTTGGATCTCGGCGCGGTATTCGCCCTTGCACTGCGGGCAATAGTTGCATTCGGGATCGATGTCCATGGTCCGGACTGATGGATGTTAGAGGATATACCGGCTTAGATCCTCGTTTTCCAAGATGTCGGCCAACCGGCGGCGGACATAATCGGCGGTGACCGTGAAGGCCAGGTCTTCCCGGTCCGAGGCGTCGAAGGAGATTTCGTCGAGCACCCGCTCGATGATGGTGTGCAGACGGCGGGCACCGATATCCTCGGTTTTCTGGTTGACCTGCACGGCAATCCGCGCCATCTCCCGGATGGCGGCATCCTCGAAAACCAGCCGGATGTCTTCCGTGGCCAGCAGCGCCATGTACTGCTTGATCAGGGCGTTTTTCGGTTCGGTCAGGATGCGGAAGAATTCCTCTTCGCCCAGGGCGTGGAGATTGACCCGGATGGGGAAGCGGCCCTGGAGTTCGGGCACCAGGTCCGACGGCTTGCAGACGTGGAAGGCGCCGCTGGCGATGAACAGAATATGGTCGGTCTTGACCGGGCCGTACTTGGTGGACACCGTGGTGCCCTCGACGATGGGCAGCAGGTCCCGCTGCACCCCCTCGCGCGACACCTCGGGCGAGCCTGAACCGGTGCCGCCCCGCGAGGCGATCTTGTCGATTTCGTCCAGGAAGATGATGCCCGACTGCTCGGTGCGACGGATGGCCTTCTCGGCGATGGATTCGGTGTCCACCAGCCGTTCGGCCTCTTCCTTTTTCAAAAATTCCAGGGCCTCGGGCACCTTCATCTTCTTGGGCTGCTTCTTTTTCGGGAAGAATTTGGAAAAGGCCTCCTGGAGGGAGTTCTGCATGTCCTCCATGACCGAGGCGGAAAACACCTCGACCACCGGCGTGCCGCCGGTCGCGGCCACCGCCAACTCCACCACCCGGTCGTCCAGTTCGCCCCGACGCAGCATCTCGCGAAACCGCTCCCTGGTGGTCTGGGCGCGGCTCTCCTCCTGCCGGCCGCCATCGCTACCGTCATACCCCAGGGAAATCACGTTGGCCGACGTAGCGGTACCGTGCCCGGCGGGACGGGGCAGGAGCAGATCGAGCAGCCGTTCCTCGGCCATGGCCGCCGCCTTCTCCTGCACGCCCTCCTCCGCCTCCCTGGTCACCATGTTGACCGCCAACTGGGTGAGGTCGCGAATCATGGATTCGACATCGCGGCCGACATAGCCGACCTCGGTGAACTTGGAGGCCTCGATCTTGAGAAACGGGCTCTGGGCGAGATGGGCGAGGCGCCTTGCGATTTCGGTTTTGCCCACGCCGGTCGGCCCGATCATGATGATGTTCTTCGGGGCGATCTCCTCGCGCAGAGGCGGTGCGACCTGCTGCCGTCGCCAGCGGTTGCGCAGGGCGATGGCCACCGAGCGTTTGGCCTCGGCCTGGCCGATGATGTAGCGGTCGAGCTCGGCCACTGTCTCCCGCGGCGTCAGGGAATTGATGCCTTTCATATTGTTTCGACAACGATGTGGGTGTTGGTGTAGACGCAGATCGAACCGGCGATTTCCAGGGCGGCGCGGGCGATGGCCTCGGCGTCGAGGTCGGAATGGGCCACCAGGGCCTTGGCCGCCGCCTGGGCATAAGGTCCGCCGGAACCGATGGCCAGGATGCCGTCGTCGGCCTCGATGACGTCGCCGGTGCCGGACAGCAGCAGGGAATGGGTGGCGTCCACGGCGACGAGCATGGCCTCCAGTCGTCTGAGCATCTTGTCCATGCGCCAGTCCTTGGCCAGCTCGACCGCGGACCGCATGAGGTTGCCGTTGTACTGTTCGAGCTTCTGCTCCAGCCGGTCGTAGAGGGTGAAGGCGTCGGCTGTGGCGCCGGCGAATCCGGTGATCACCTGGTCGTGGTAGAGCCGCCTGACCTTGCGGGCCTGATGCTTGATGACGGTGGCGCCGAATGAGACCTGGCCGTCGCCGGCGACCACCACCCGACCCTTGTGGCGGATGGCGATGATGGTGGTGGAGCGTATCTTCTGCATGGCTGTAGTTCGCTGCATACCTGTGCGATTCTGGTGCGTTATTGAAGGAAATATGGGCTTGATCTGTAACCACGATGCCGGGCGGAGTCAACCCCGGCCGCCATTTATCGGGACCGTCCCCTGGCCTGGGGATGGGCCTCATCGTAGACCTTGGCCAGGTGGTCGATGTTGAGGTGGGTGTACTTCTGGGTGGTCGACAGGCTGACGTGCCCCAGCAGTTCCTGGACCGTGCGCAGATCGGCCCCCATCTCCAGCAGGTGGGTGGCGAAGGAGTGGCGCAGGGCATGCGGCGTCACCTCCACGCCGATGCCGGCCCGCAGGCCGTAGAGCTGAATGGAACGCTCGACGCTGCGCGCGCTCAGCCGGCCTCCCTGGCCGTTCAAGAAAAGGGCCTCGCGCTCGGGCGGCCTGCCCCGCTGGATGCGCGCCGCCATCAGGCTGTCCCGCTCGGGCCGGTAGCGTTCCAGGGCTTCTGTGGCCGCCCGGCCGAAGGGAATCAGCCGCTCCTTGTTGCCCTTGCCCCGCACCCGGACCATCTCGGCCGCGAGATCGATGTCGTCCAGATTGCAGCCCGCCAGTTCGGAAACCCGCATGCCGGTGGCATAGAGCAGCTCCAATATGGCCCGGTCGCGCCGCCAGAACCGGTCGGTGGCCGCCACCGGTGCTTCCAGCAGGGCGAACACCTCGTCCACCGTCAGAAAGGAGGGGATGTGATGACCGAGTTTGGGACCGGCGACGCCGGCAACCGGGTCCGCGGCGATGATCTTTTCCCGCCGGAGAAAGCGGAAGAAGGTGCGCAGGGCCGAGAGCTTGCGCGCCACCGAGGCGCTGGCGTTCACCGCGTAGAGCGAGCCGACGAAGTCCTGCACCCGGTCGGCGGTGATGGCGGCCGGATCGGGCTCCTCCCCGCAAAAACGGGAAAACTCCACGATATCCCGGCGGTAGCTGTCGGCGGTATGGGGCGAGTAGCCCTTTTCCACCAGCAGCCAGGTCACGAATCGTTCGATCTGGGCGGTCATGGGCAAAGAGATATTGAAACCAAAATGGAGAATGTCTATTATAGACGATTACCTTTGCCCGAGCCAATGGGCAAATAAAATCGTGTGCAGCCCGGACGGGCGGAGCCCTTGTATGGCGAAAAAGACCTTCGAACAAGCGCTGGCCAGGCTGGAGCAGATCACCGCAGAGCTCGAATCCGGGGAACTCAGCCTGGAAAAGAGCCTGGAAAAATTCAACGAAGGCATGGCGCTGGTCCAATTCTGCAGCGGCAGGCTCGACGAGGCGAAATCGCAGGTCGAACTGCTGCTGCACAAGGATGGCGAGCTGACCGGCGTGCCCTTTGCAGAGGAAGACGGTGGAGATCCGAACCTATCTTGACGACCAGCGCCGGCGGGTCGAGGACCGCCTGGCCGCGCTCATGCTGGAGCCCATCGGCGCCTTTGCCGAGCATATCAAGGCCATGCGCTACAGCCTCTTCGCCGGCGGCAAGCGCATCCGGCCCGTTCTCTGCCTGGCCGGCGCCGAGGCGGTGGACGACGGCGAGCCGGCCCGGCAGCGCGCCCTTTCCGTGGCCTGCGCCCTGGAATGCATCCACACCTATTCCCTGATCCACGACGACCTGCCGGCCATGGACGACGACGATCTCCGCCGGGGCAAGCCGACCAACCACACCGTCTTCGGCGAGGCAGCGGCCATCCTCGCCGGCGATGGCCTCCTCACCTTCGCCTTCGACCTGCTCAGCGGCCCGGCTTCCGCCACCATTGCCGATCCGGCGCGCATCCGCATCATCCGGACCATTGCCCACGCGGCCGGCCCCCTGGGCATGGTCGGCGGCCAGTCTCTGGACATGATCTACGAGGGCCAGCAGGTGGGCTACGAGGAACTGCGCCGCATCCACCGCAGCAAGACCGGTGCCCTGATCACCACCTCGGTGGCCTGCGGCGCCATGGTCGCCGGGGCCAGCGAGGAGCAGGAGGCGGCCCTGACAACCTACGGCGACCACATCGGCCTGGCCTTCCAGATCGTCGACGACCTCCTCGATGTCGAAGCCACCACCGCCGAACTGGGCAAACCGGCGGGCAGCGACGTCAAATCCGACAAGGTCACCTATCCCTCGCTGTTCGGCACGGAGACCTCGCGGACCATGGCCAGGGAAGCGGTGCAGGAGGCGGTCGCCGCCCTGGCCGGCTTCGACCACCGGGCCGACCCGCTCCGCGCCCTGGCCCGCTACATCGTCGACCGCAAGAAATAGAACGTCATCATGCTCATTGTGGATGCCCTGACCGACCAGCCCGGCGCCCTGCTGGACACCATCGATTCGCCCCAAGATCTGCGCGGCCTCAGCCTGGCGCAGATGGAGCAGCTTGCCCGCGAGCTGCGGGAAACCATCATCGCCACCGTGGCCGAGACCGGCGGCCATCTGGCCCCCAGCCTGGGCGTGGTCGAGCTGACCCTGGCCCTGCACTATGTCTTCGATACCCCCCATGATCGCCTGATCTGGGACGTGGGCCATCAGGCCTATGCCCACAAGCTCATCACCGGCCGCCGGGACCGGTTCCATACCCTGCGCCGCTACCGGGGCATCAGCGGCTTTCCCAAACGGTCGGAGAGCGAATACGACACCGTCGAAACCGGCCACAGCTCCACCTCGGTGTCGCACGGCCTCGGCATGGCGGCGGCCAAGGCCATCCGGGGCGAGCGGGCCAAGATCGTCGCCGTTATCGGCGATGGCTCCATGACCGCGGGCATGGCCTTCGAAGGACTCAACCATGCCGGCGATCTCGGCCGCGACCTGGTGGTGGTCCTCAACGACAACGAGATGTCGATCTCGAAAAATGTCGGGGCCTTGTCCAGCTTCCTCAGCCGCAAGATGACCGGCAAGATGGTCCGCCGTCTGCGCGACCATATCGAGGAGCGGCTGCTGGCGCTCTCCTCGGTCGGCGAGAACATTCTCACCGTGTTGCGCAAAAGCGAGGAGAGCATCAAGGGCTTCTTCACCCCCGGCATGCTGTTCGAGGCCCTGAAGTTCAAGTATGTCGGCCCGATCCCCGGCCACGAGCTCGGCGATCTGATCGCCACCCTGGAAAACGTACGCGACCACAACCACGGCCCGGTGCTGGTCCATGTGATCACCACCAAGGGCAAGGGCTACGTGCCGGCCGAAACCCATCCCGGCGACTACCACGGCATCGGCCCCTTCGACGTGGCCACCGGCGCGCCCAAAAAAAATTCCGGCGCACCGGTCTCCTACACCAGGGTCTTCGGCGAAACCCTCTGCCGCCTGGCCCGGCAGGATCAGCGGCTGGTGGCGATCACCGCCGCCATGCCCGGCGGCACCGGCATGCTGCCGTTCGCCGCCGAGTTTCCCGACCGGTTTTTCGATGTCGGCATCGCCGAGCAGCACGCGGTCTCCTTTGCCGCGGGCCTGGCGCTCGAAGGGCTGCGGCCGGTGTTCGCCGTCTACTCCTCGTTCATGCAGCGCGCCCTGGACCAGCTGATCCACGATGTCTGCCTGCCCAACCTGCCGGTGACCATCGCCCTGGACCGCAGCGGCGTGGTCGGGGCCGACGGGCCGACCCATCACGGCGTCTTCGACCTCGCCTTCCTCCGCTTCATCCCCAACCTGACGGTGATGGCGCCCAAGGACGAGAACGAACTCCAGCAGATGCTGTTCACCGCCCTGCACCACGACGGCCCGGTGGTGGTGCGCTATCCCAGGGGCAGCGGCGAAGGCGTGCCCCTGGACGCCTCCTTCCGCCTGCTGGACATCGGCGCGGGCGAGGTGCTCAGGGAAGGGCGCGACGTGCTCCTCCTGCCGGTGGGCAACCGGGTCTCTCCCGCGCTGGCAGCGGCAGAACGGTTGGCAGAGGCGGGCATCGACGCCGCCGTGATCAACCCCCGTTTTATCCGCCCTCTGGACAGCGAACTCATCGCCACTTGGGCGGCACAGACCGACCGGGTGGTCACCATCGAGGACAACTGCGTCTCTGGTGGATTCGGCAGCGGCGTGCTCCAGTTGCTGAACAAACGCGGCCTCCATCTGCCGACCGCCATCCTCGGCTACCCGGACCAGTTCATCGAACACGGTCCCCAGGCCGTGCTCTGGGCCAAGGCCGGCATCGACGCCGACGGCATCGTCCGCAGCGTGCAGACGCTTTTGCGCTGAACAAAAAAACAAGGGGCGGCCACGCTGTGCGCGTGCCGCCCTTCCCGTCCCCTTCCGCCCGTTTCCCGGCGGATCGTGTTCACACCCGGTAATAGTCCCGGTACCAGTCAACGAAGTTTTTGATGCCGGTCTCGATCGAAGTGGCCGGCTTGAAGCCCACCGCCGCCACCAGATCGGCGACATCGGCGTAGGTGGCCGGTACGTCGCCGTCCTGCATGGGCAGGAAATTCTTTTTCGCCGTGCGGCCCAGGCAGTCCTCCAGCACCTCGATGTAGCGCATCAGCGGCTGTTTGCTGTTGTTGCCGATATTGTACACCCGCCAGGGGCAAAAGCTGGTGGCCGCGTCGGGGGCGCCGCCCCGCCACTGGGGATTCGGCTCGGCCACCTGGTCGATCACCCGGACCACCCCCTCGACGATGTCGTCGATATAGGTGAAATCCCGTTCCATGTTGCCGTTGTTGAACACGTCGATCGGCCGGTCCTCGAGGATGGCCTTGGTGAACAGGAACAGCGCCATGTCCGGCCGACCCCACGGTCCGTAGACGGTGAAGAAGCGCAGCCCGGTGGCCGGGATGCCGAACAGGTGACTGTAGGTGTGGGCCATCAGTTCGTTGGCCTTCTTCGAGGCCGCATAGAGCGACAGCGGATGGTCGACGTTGTCGTGCACCGAGAAGGGCATTTTGGTGTTGGCCCCGTAGACCGAACTCGACGAGGCGTAGACCAGGTGCCTGACCCCGGTATGGCGGCAGCCTTCGAGGATGTTGGCAAAGCCGACCAGGTTGGTGTCGACGTAGGATGAGGGATTGATTAAGGAATAGCGGACGCCGGCCTGGGCCGCCAGGTTGACCACGGCGTCGAACCGTTCCGCCGCGAACAGGGCCGCGGTCTGCTCCCGGTCCGCCATGTCGAACCCGGCATGGCGGTAGTTGGCATGGGCCGTCAGTTGGGCCAGGCGATCCCGTTTGAGCTGGGGATCGTAGTAGGCGTTGAGATTGTCGAGCCCGACCACCTCGCGGCCCTCGGCAAGCAGCCGCAGGGCCAGGGCATGGCCGATGAACCCGGCCGCGCCGGTGATCAGAATGTTCTGTAACCTGTCCAATCCGTTCTCCCGGTGGGCTCAGTCGTCGTAATTGCCCGCCGGCCCCTTGTCGGTGCCGAGGGATGCAGCCCGTTCCCGGATCTTGGCCACGGTCCAGTTTTCCGGCGATTCGATCCGGCCGGTCTTGGGTCCGATGTCGTAGGAACCGGCCTCGAGGATCGCCTCCACGCCGAAGCGGGCGGTATCGGCGGCGTTGAACACCTCGACCAGCATGGTATAGATGAAATTCTCCACCCGGCGGGCCATCCGCTCGCGCACCGCCTTGGGCTGCCCCAGGATCTTGTTTTCGAAGGGCAGGTTGAGGCTCTTATAATCCCCCTTCTTCCAGCCCTTGGCATCGGCGTAGGCCCGCATCGCCTGCCACAGCTCCTCGGTGACGCCCTCGTCCGGAACCTTGATGAATTCGCCGTTGGCATCCAGCGCGGCGTTGCCGTAATCGTTCACCTCCACGCCCCAGGACACCATCTGCAGGGCGGTGGCCACGTTGGCCTTGGTGGTGTAGGTCTGGGCGGCGATGGCCCGCAGCCGGTCGGAATTGTTGCCGGAGGTGCCGTGCTGGGCTCCGGAAACCGCGTATCCGGCCAGGGCCTTGTGGATCTCGGCGGTCAGTTCCACCTGGATGCCCTGGGCCGAGGCCTCGATGCCGTGGGTGGTGCCGTTGTTGAGCGCGATCCAGTCCGGAAAAATATCGTGGGCGTTCAACCCCTGGATGATGAACAGGGCCTCTTCCTTGGTGGACAGCCCCTGCTTGCCCTTGATCTCGCCCACTTCGGTCTCCAGTCCGGCCCAGGACGGGACGTATTGCGCCAGTTCGATGCTGGCCAGCAGGTTATCGGCGTCGGGCATGTGCGAGGCGTCGATGGCGATCGAGGTGATGCCGGCCTCGAAGATGGTCGGGATCTCGACGGCGGCCGGCGGCACGTCTTCCGGTTTCTTGATGCCGTAATGATCGGCATGGATGGCCACCGGCACGGTGATCGCCAGTTCGTTGCAGAGAGCGTCCACCTGGCGGGCCATGTTCCAGTAATTCACCGGGCAGTAGGCATTGGCCCCGCCCTCGGAGCGGGCGATCTCGATGATGATCGCCGCATGCGCCCGCTGCGCCGCCCGGAGCGCGCCGCGGATGATGAGATTGTTGCGGCCGTTGGCGGCGATGGTCATGGCCCCGCCCTTGGCCAGCATGGCGCGGTCGATCACCTTGCCGCTGACGATCAGGGCGCGCGAGTTGGGAAACAGGGTTCTGATGTTCGGCGGCCGGCCTACTTCCAGGGCTTTCTCGAAATCGGCGATATAGGACATATGCTCCTCCTGTTGACGATGCGTTCGGGTGATGGACGGTGGCGGGATCGGCACTCGCTTTCCGCCTACCGGAGGCGTACAGGCCAACTTGTCTAAAATAAACGAATGGTTCTCTATCCGGCAAGGAGAAAGTCACGGTCCCGGCACAGACGGCGGCGGATGCCTCACTCCTGTTCGTGGCTGTCCGCGTCGGCGGCCGGCTCTTCTTCCCTGTCGCCCCTGGGAGAAAAACCGGCCAAGGTGGTGCGGGCGAAGAGGGCCACGGCCACGATGCTGACCTCGTAGAGCAGAACCAGCGGGCCGGCCATCAGCAACTGGTTGACCACGTCCGGCGTCGGGGTGAGGATGGCGGCGACGATGAAGGCGATCAGCACGGCGTACTTGCGGTTTTTCGTCAGAAACGGCTTGTTGACCACGCCGATCCGCCCCAGAAACACCATCAGCACCGGCAGTTCGAAAATGAGGCCGAAGGCGAAAAACAGGCGCAGGGCCAGCGAGAAATATTCGTCGACCGCCGGCATGGGTTCGAGGAAATCGCTGGTGTAGCCGAGCAAAAACTGAAAGGCCGGCGGAAAGACCACAAAATAGCCGAAGGCGGCACCGGCGAGAAAGCAGAGGGTGGAAACCAGGGTGAACGGGATCAGCACCCGTTTTTCATGGCGATAGAGACCGGGAGAGACAAACCGCCACACCTGCAGGAAAATGACCGGGCTGGCGAAGACCACCCCTGCCACCAGGGCGAGCTTCAGATAAAAAAAAACCCTTCCTGGTAGGCGGTGAAGATCAGCGGCGTTCCCTCGGGCAGGACCTTGAGCAACGGTCGGAGAAACCAGGCGGCCAGCGGTTCGACAACGCTGTAGGCCGCGGCAAAGCCGGCGGCCACCGCCCCGAGCGACACCAGCAGGCAGGCGCGCAGCTCCCGCAGGTGCTCGGTCAGGCTCTGTTCAGTGAAGTGTTCCTGGGATGCCACGGCAGTCTCGTTTTCCCTTGAAGTTGGTCTTTTTCCCCCGCCTTTCTACCCGATCATCGGAGGAATGTAAACGGGTTATGGATAATGTTTGACTTCAACTTCCACTTGGGGCTACACTGGCCCGTAGAGCCAATGAATTGATTTCCAAGGATTTTTACAAGGTTGACCATGGCCGCCATTCTGGTTGTCGACGATGAGTTGAGCATGCGCGAGTTCCTCAGGATTCTTCTGACCAAGGAAGGATACGAGGTGACCACCGCCGCGGAGGGAACAGCCGCCCTCGCCCTGGTCGCGAAACAGGCCTATGATTTGGTGATTTCCGATATCCGCATGCCCGGCATGAGCGGCCTCGACCTGTTGTCCCGGCTCAAGCAGGTGCAGCCCGAGACCGGCATGATCATGATCACCGCCTTTGCCTCGCCCGACGATGCGGTGGCGGCGATGAAGAACGGGGCCTTCGATTACATCACCAAACCCTTCAACGTCGACGAGATCAAAGCCGTCATCCGGGCGGTACTCAAGAAGAAGCAGCAGAACGAGGCGCAACCGGCGAACTGCTTCCCGGAGATCATCGGCCAAAGCCCGGAGATGACGAAAATCTTCGACCTGATCGCCAAGATCGCGCCTACCCCGGCCAACGTACTGATCTATGGCGAATCGGGCACCGGCAAGGAACTGGTGGCCAAGGCCATTCACAATTGCTCCCGGGTCGCGGCCCATCCCTTCGTCCCCATCACCTGCAGCGCCATTCCCGAAAGTCTGCTGGAGAGCGAGCTGTTCGGCCATGTCAAGGGGTCGTTCACCGGAGCCATCGCCGACAAGGCCGGCCTGTTCCAGCAGGCCGACGGCGGCACCGCCTTCCTCGACGAGATCGGCGAACTGACGCCGATCATCCAGACCAAGCTGCTGCGGGTTCTCCAGGAGCGGGAATTCATGCCGGTCGGCTCGACCAGGACCCGGCAGGTCAACGTACGGATCATCGCCGCCACCAACCGGGTCCTGGAACGGGAAATCATCGAGGGCAAATTCCGGGAGGATCTGTACTACCGCCTGGCCGTGGTGCCCATCCGGGTGCCGCCGCTACGCGAACGGATCGGCGACGTGCCGCTTCTGGTCGACCATTTCCTGAAAAAATACTCCAGGCTGCTCGGCAAGGAAGTGCAGACCATTTCCTCCTACGGCATGGAGGTGCTGATGCAGTACGATTTTCCCGGCAATGTCCGCGAGCTGGAAAATATCATCGAGCGTGGCGTGGCGCTGGAATCCTCCAACATCATCCTGCCGGAAAGCCTGATCCTCTCCCTGCACCGCCGGGAAAAGAACAAGGCGGAACCGACCGCCCCCACCAGCGCGCCGCTCTTTGTCGCCGCCCACGACGAGACCGAACTCTTCAGCGAGGGCTTGGAGGAAATCCTGCAGCGGGTGGAGAGGGAGATGCTTCTCCACGCCCTGGCCAAGGCCGACAACTCCAAGATGCGGGCCGCCGACCTGCTCAAGCTCAGTTTCCGGAGCCTGCGCTACAAGACCAAGAAACACCAGATCGACTGAAGCCTCCGCCCGCCGGGGCGGAATCCCCCGATCCATACAAGCCGTCCGCTTTCAGCGTCCCATCAGCATGTTGCGTTTTCTCTCCCGACCGATCATCGACAGCGAGCAGGAAACCCGGAAGCATCTTCTGTGGTGGCTCATCACCCGTGTCGTCCTGTTCACCCTGCTGTTCGGCCTGACCACGGTGCTCCGGGAAAAGGGGCTCGCCCTCGTCATGCCCGACGCATCCGTGAGCCTCGCCTTTCTCGCGGGGCTCTACGGCTTTTCCTTCGTCTCCGCCCTGTTTCTGCAGAGACGCTGCCGGGCGGTGCGCCGGTTCGGCCTGCTCCAGCTCTGCTGCGACGCCGGCCTGATCGCCCTGCTGGTGTATGGCACCGGTTGCAGCAAATCCGATTTCACCTCGCTGCTCATTCTGCCGGTGATCGCCGCCGGCTTGATCCTCTACCGGATGGGCGGCTTGTTCCTCGCCGCGGTCACCACCTTCGCCTACGGCGCGATCCTGGCCCTGGAGCAATTCCGCTGGCTTCCCGCCTATTTCGCCCGCGCATCCCATGTCGGCACGGTTTCCCTGCTCTCGGCCACCAACCTGTTCGCCGTCTACGGCCTGCTCTTTTTCCTCGCCGCGCTGTTGAGCGGCCAACTGGCGCGCCGGCTGCGGGCCACCGAGGAAAAACTCCACCGGACGGCCCTGGAGTACGACCGGCTCTCGATTCTCTACAAACAGATCTTCGACGATATCTCCACCGGCATCATCACCACCGATCAGTCCGATTTCATCACCTCCTACAACCAGGCTGCGGAGCGCATCACCGGCATTCCCCGCGAGCAGGTGCTGGGCCAACCGTTCAGCCGGCGTTTTCCCGCCATGGTCCTCCAGGACATGCAGGGCCGCAATGTCTGCGATTTCGGCAGACCGGACGGCGCCGTGATCAGGATCGGCTATTCTTTTTCTTTTCTGAACATGCCCGTCCGGCAGGAACAGGAGGATGGACAGCAGTCGCGGTGGAAGGTGGTCACTCTCCAGGACATCAGCCAGATCGAACGGATGGAGCAGCAGGTGCGCGAGGCGGAAAAGATGGCGGCCATCGGCGAATTGAGCGCCTCGATCGCCCACGATTTCCGCAATCCCCTGGCGGCCATTTCCGGTTCCGCCCAGATCCTCGCCATGGACCAGGACAATATCGGCGCCCTCGACCCGGCGACCTTCAAGTCGCTCGTGGGGATCATTCTCCGGGAAACCGGCCGGATGGCCAAAACCATCACCGATTTTCTCCAGTTCGCCAGGCCGGCCCCAATCCAGCCGGAATGGTTCGACCTCAATCGGCTGGTGGACGAGGTGCTCGCCCGGGGACAACTGGCAACCGCCATGGTGGCTGGCACGGTGATCAAGGACATCGGGGCCCGCATCGACTGCTGGGCGGACCGGCAGCAGATCCAGACCGTCCTCGCTCACTTGGTGGACAATGCCTGCCACGCGGTCGCCGATCGACCGGGAAACGTGGTGATCGCCGCCGGAGAGATCAACGGAGGCGATCAGGGGGAACTGTGGCTGGAAATTCGCGATCAGGGCCCCGGCATCCCGCCGGATCTGCGGGAGAAAGTCTTCGTCCCCTTCTTCTCCACCCGGACGGACGGCACCGGCCTGGGTCTGGCCATTGCCCGCCAGATCGTGGAGCAGCACGGCGGTAGGATCGAGATCGACGCCAGTCCCGACTACCCTACGATCATGCGCGTACGTCTGCCCCTGCCCGCGCCGACTCCTCCCTGACCTTCCCCACCCTGGCGCCGAGCCGCTGCAATTTTTCCACCATGTTCTCGTAACCTCGCTCCAGGTGGTAGATCCGGGAAATTCGGGTCGTGCCGCCGGCGGCCAGGCCGGCGATCACCAGCGACGCCGAGGCCCGCAGATCGGTGGCCATCACCGGCGCGCCGCACAGTTTGTCGCGGCCGATGCCCCGAACCACGGCGCGGGAACCCTCGATGGTGATGTCCGCCCCCATGCGTTTAAGTTCGGCCACGTGCATGAACCGGTTCTCGAAGATGGTTTCGTGGATGATGGCGGTTCCGTTTCCCAGAACCATCAGGGCCATGAACTGGGCCTGGAGATCGGTAGGAAAACCGGGATACGGCAGGGTGGTGATGTCGACGCTGCACGGACGGCAGATGCTGCGGCCGTCGATTTCCGGGCAGGAAACGGTGAGCGATGTCGCTTCCGTTTCGATGTTGACGCCGCAGAGCAGCAGTTTTTCCGTCAATGCCGGCAGATGGGCGGGGGTGCAGTCGGTCAGGGTGACCGTGCCACCGGCGGCCGCCACGGCGATCATGTAGGTGCCGGTCTCAATGCGGTCGGGGATGATGGTCGATTCGGTGGCGTGCAGCCGGTCGACGCCGTGGACGACCAGCCGGTCCGTGTCCTTGCCCTCGATTTCGGCGCCCATGGCCACCAGCATGTCGATGAGATTGCCCACCTCCGGTTCCTTGGCGGCATTCTTGATCACCGTATCCCCCCTGGCCATGACCGAGGCCATGAGCACGTTTTCGGTGCCTGTCACCGAGGGAATGTCGAAATAGACGGTCCCACCGCGCATGCGGCCCTCAACGGCCGCCTCCACATAGCCGTGCTCCAGGCGGGTGGTCACCCCCAACTGCTCGAAGCCTTTGAGATGGAAATTAATCGGCCGGGCGCCGATGGCGCAGCCGCCGGGCAGCGACACCCGGGCGAAACCGGTGCGCGCCAGCAGCGGTCCCAGAACCAGGACCGAAGCCCGCATGGTTTTCACCAGGTCGTAGGGCGCCTCCACCCCGGTGAGGTGGTCGCTGTTGATCTGCACCGTCTGCCCCTGCCGCTGCCATCGCGCCCCCAGGATTTCCAGGAGGTTGAGCATGGTCCTGGTGTCGCGCAGATCCGGGACATTGTGCAGGGTATGCGATCCTGGCGCAAGCAGGGTGGCGGCGATGAGGGGCAGGGCCGCGTTCTTGGCGCCGCTGATCGCCACCGTGCCGTACAGGGGCGATCCGCCCTCGATGATGAGTTGGTCCATAAGGTGTGTCTGGTGAAAAAAACAAGACAGGACGCGGCGGCACCGAAAAACGCCCCGCGGCCGAGGTTACGGTTCGTGGCGCGCCCGCAGCACCCGCGGTCGGCCGGCCCAATCGTCGATGACCCGGACCTGACCATAGCCGGGCACGGCCGACCGGAAAAGACGGTCGACCCTTTCGCCCTGATCGGCGCCGATCTCCAAAAAAAGCCAGCCACCGGGACGCAGGTGGTGCCGGGCCTCTGCGGCGATCCGTTCGATGCAGCCCATCCCGCCCGGACCACCCGACAGGGCCAGCCGGGGCTCGGCCCGGCCGACCTCCGGCTCCAGGCCGTCGATCTCCTCTTCGGCGACATAGGGTGGATTGCTGACGATCAGGTCGAAGACAGCGCAGGGCGTCAGGGCGGCAAACAGATCGCAGCACAGGGGCAGAACCCGGTCAACGGTCCCATGCCGAACGCTGTTTTCCTGCGCCACCCGTAGCGCGGCCTCGGCAATGTCGGCGGCCACCACGGGGCATCCCAGTTCCCTGGCCAGAACCACCGCGATCACCCCGCTGCCGGTGCAGAGATCGAGGGCTCGGGTTATTGTGCCGCCCGTGCAGGTGGCCAGCACCTGCTCCAGGAGAAATTCGGTCTCGGGACGGGGAATGAGCACCGCCGGCGATACCGCGAAATCGAGCGACCAGAACTCCTGTGAGCCGGTCAGGTGCTGGAGGGGAATCCGCTGGCACCGGCGGGCCAGCAGTTCCCGATACCGGGCCAGGACCGTTTCGTCCACGTCCTGGTCGGCGCGCAGCACCAACTGGCTCCGGCTCAAGCCCGTGACATGTTGCAGGAGCAGGCGGGCGTCCGGGGCCGCATCGGCGATGCCGGCGGCGGCCAGCCGGGCGGCCGCGTCGGCCAACAGGGCATCGATCCGCATCGGGCCGCCGGTCAGTGGACCGATTTGAGGGCTTCGGTCTGATAGTGGGTGATGAGCGGCACGATGACGTCGTCGAGCATGCCGGCCATCACCTGATCCAGGCGGTAGATGGTCAGATTGATGCGGTGATCGGTGACCCGGCCCTGGGGAAAATTGTAGGTGCGAATCCGCTCGCTGCGGTCGCCGGAGCCGACCTGGCTCTTCCGCTCCTCGGAGATCCGGTCGTGCCGCTCCTGCTCCATCCGGTCGAGCAGGCGGGCGCGCAGGACCTGCAACGCCTTGGCCTTGTTCTTGTGCTGGGATTTCTCGTCCTGACAGGTGACCACCAGGCCGGTGGGCAGGTGAGTGACCCGGACGGCGGAGTCGGTGGTGTTGACCGATTGGCCGCCCGGACCGGAGGAACGGTACACATCGAATTTCAGTTCGTTGGGCTCGATGTGGAGGTCCACCTCCTCGGCCTCGGGGATGATGGCCACGGTCACCGCCGAGGTGTGGATGCGGCCCTGGGTTTCGGTGTCCGGCACCCGTTGCACCCGGTGTACCCCGGATTCGTACTTCAGACGGGAATAGACCTGCTGGCCGCTGATCAGGGCGATGATCTCCTTGAAGCCGCCGATGCCGATGGGATTGGAACTCATCACTTCGACCCGCCAGCCCTGCATTTCGGCATAGCGGCTGTACATGCGGAAGAGGTCGGCCACGAACAGGGCGGCCTCGTCGCCGCCGGTCCCGGCCCTGATCTCCAGAAAAATGTTCTTTTCGTCGTTCGGGTCCTTGGGCAGCAGACGGATGCGGATCGCCTTCTCCAGTTCCGCCTGCTTGCAGGCCAACTCCTCCAGTTCCGCTTTGGCCAGGGCCACCAGGTCGGGATCGTCCTGCTCGGTACGGATCAGTTCCTGGCTATCGCGAATCTGGACGCAGACCGAGGTATAGGCCGCGTACAGTTCGGCGATTCTGGCGACCTGGGCATGTTCGCGGACCACCTCCCGGTAGCGCTGCTGGTCGGTCACCAGCTGCGGGTCGGACAGCTGCCGCTCCAGCGCGTCCAGCTTTTCGTCGATGTCGCGGAGATTGTCAAACATGCCTGCCCTGCACGGACTCCGGGAAAGGAGAGAACCACATCATCCAGAAAGGACGGAACAAAGCCCACTGTGCCGTTGCCACCGTTGTTGGCGAAAACGGCCGGCCTTAAGCGGAAAAAGAAAATCCCTCGTGTCCCGGCACCTCAGGCACCCGCCGCGTGCCCGGTTTTCCGGGACGCGCAACGGCTGGCGAGAGAGCCGGGATCAGGAGGGGAAAAAGAAAAAAGGGCAACGACCGTCTTATTTCTTTTTGCTGCCCTGGTAGCCCGCATATTTCTTCTTGAACTTCTCAATCCGCCCGGCGGTATCGATCAGTTTCTGCTTGCCCGTGAAGAAGGGATGGCAGGCGGAACAGATTTCGACCCGTACCTCGCTCAGCACGGAACCGAGTTCGAACTCGTTGCCGCAGGCGCAGACGGCGGTCACTTTATGATAGGTGGGATGGGTATCCGATTTCATGGCACACACTCCTTGGGCAAAAATGGTCTCGATGCAGAATAATCAAAAAGCGGGAATATATCTTTTTTCGTCACTTCTTCAAAGAAAAAACAGGCGCTACCGGTTCATGGAAGCGAAAAACTCCTGATTGGTCTTGGTCTGGCTCATTTTATCGAGGAGAAATTCCATGGCGTCGGCGGGGTTCATCGAAGAGAGCAGCTTGCGCAGAATCCAGATACGGTTGAGTTCCTCGGGCGGCAGGAGCAGGTCCTCCTTGCGGGTCCCCGACTTTTGGATGTCGATGGCGGGATAGATGCGCCGGTTGGCCATCTTGCGGTCGAGCACGATCTCCATGTTGCCGGTGCCCTTGAACTCCTCGAAGATGACCTCGTCCATGCGGCTGCCGGTATCGATCAGGGCCGTGGCCAGGATGGTCAGGCTGCCGCCCTCCTCGACATTGCGGGCGGCCCCGAAAAACCGTTTCGGCCGGTGCAGGGCATTGGCTTCGACACCGCCGGACAGAATCTTGCCCGAGGCCGGGGTGACCGTGTTGTAGGCCCTGGCCAGGCGGGTGATGGAGTCGAGGAGGATGACCACGTCCTTCTTGTGCTCCACTAGGCGCTGCGCCTTCTGGATCACCATCTCCGCCACCTGGATGTGGCGCTGCGGCGGTTCGTCGAAGGTGGAACTGACCACCTCGGCGGCGACGCTGCGCTTCATGTCGGTGACCTCTTCCGGCCGCTCGTCGATGAGCAGGACAATGAGGATGATCTCCTTGTGGTTGGCGACGATCGAGTTGGCGATCTTCTGCATCAGCACCGTCTTGCCGGTCCGGGGCGGCGCCACGATCAGCCCGCGCTGCCCCTTGCCGAGCGGGGCGGTGATGTTGAGCACCCGCATGGACAGGTTGTCCGGCGTGGTTTCCAGATCGATCAACTGCTCCGGGTGCAGGGGGGTCAGGTTGATGAAGGCGGTCTTGTTCTTCGCCGCCTCCGGCAACTCATAGTTGATGGTGTCGACCTTGAGCAGGGCGAAATAGCGCTCGTTGTCCTTGGGCGCCCGCACCTCGCCTTCCACGGTGTCGCCGGTGCGCAGGTTGAGGCGGCGGATCTGCGAGGGCGAGACATAGATATCGTCCGGACCGGGCAGGTAGTTGTAGTCCGGCGCGCGCAGGAAACCGAATCCATCCTGCAGGATCTCCAGGACACCGCTGCCCCGCAACTTGCCGTCCTCATCGGCCTGCTCCTTGAGGATGGCGAAGATCAGTTCCTGCTTGGTCATGTTACTGTAGCCCTCGATATTGAGAGACGCGGCAAGACTGACCAAATCTTTTATTTTCTTGTTCTTGAGCTCAGTGGGATTCATGGACCGGTTGTTCCTCCAAGGTGGTCAACACGATAAACCGCCGAAGGGTATCATCTGTCATTATGGGATAGTGTAATAGGGAATTAAGCAGCGGCAAAGGGAACTTGCCTTCTTGTTCTCTGTGTGGGCCAGGGTACCGAGGTTGACTGGATGGGAAAGGCGGGACAGACCTTGCGACAAACAGGTATCCAGTTGATGCACCTGCATCGGGCAGCGCATCGGGCGCGATTCAAGGAATCGAGTATATTTTTCAGCGTGAAATAGCAGAGCAAAAAAGCGACAGACGCTATACCGGTCTGCTGAGAGTTCCTGTTAGATATTTGTTTCCCGGTCCGCTGTCAAGATTTTTCTTGGCAAAATCAGCCCCAAAACCGTTGCGACAGCTCATTTCCCAGGGAAACGACCCGGTCACGGCTCTCTATCCACCGGCCGCTGTTGTCGATCATCAACTCGGCGCGCGCGGCTTTTTCCTCAAGGCTCATCTGCGCGGCGATGGCCTGCGCCGCTTCCCGCCGCGTCACGCCGTCGCGCTGCATGATCCGGCAGCAGCGGGCGCCGCGCCGGGCATAGACCACCAGCACCTCGTCGACCTCGTCCCGCCAGCCGGCCTCGTACAGGAGGGGAATCTCGGCCAGGACCAACCGGACATGCTGACGGCCGACCTCTGTCCGGAGCGCCTCGCGCGCCAGGGGGTGGAGAAGGCAGTCGACCTGCCGGCGGATGCCGGCGTCCCCGAAGATGTGCCGCCGGAGCGCCACCCGGTCCACCGAACCGTCGCGCTGGAAGAACGTCCGGCCAAAGACCGACCGCAGCGCGTGCCAGCCCGGCTGGTCAAGATCGAGCAGCCGCCGGCAACACTGATCGATATCGATGAGCGGCACCAGGCAGTAGCTGGCCAGCAGGCGTCCCACGCAACTTTTTCCCGAGCCGATGCCGCCGGTGATGCCGAGGAGAAAGGGAGTCATGTGCCGGCCTCGCGGAGTGCGGTCAACACGGCTTGCATGTCCTCGGCCAGCGGAGCCGTGCAGCAGAACGCCTCGCCGGTGACTGGATGCCGGAACCGCAGGGTGCTGGCGTGCAGCATCTGGCGGCGCGGCCTGATGGCGGCGCGGCGGTCCACCGCCCCTCCGTAGAGCGTGTCGCCGGCAACCGGCGCCTTGATCGAGGCCATGTGGACCCGGATCTGATGGGTCCGGCCGGTCTCGATCCCGATCTCCGCCCAACACCAGCCGTTGGCGAACCGTTCGAGCACCCGCCAGTTGGTGGCGGCGTATTTCCCGTGCACGGGCCGGACAGCCATCTTTTTGCGGTCGACCGGGTGCCGGCCGATGGGGGCCACCACCCTGCCCTCGTTTTCCTTGGGGCAGCGCACCAGCAGGGCATGATAGGTCTTGCGGATCCTGCGGTCCTTGAAATCGGCCATCAGCGAGCGCAAAGCGATCTCCGTCTTCGCCACCAGCATCACCCCCGAGGTGTCCTTGTCCAGCCGATGCACGATGCCCGGCCGGCCGGCATCCGCTGCGGGCAACTCCCTGCACAGATGGAGCAGGCCGTGCACCAGGGTGCCGCTGCGGTGGCCGCCGGCGGGATGCACCACCAGTCCGGGCGGCTTGCTGATGACGAGGAGATGAGCGTCCTCATACAGTACCGTGAAATCGATCTGTTCCGGCGTGAGTTCGGGCAGTGACGGTGGCGGCAGAACGACGGTGACGGTTTCGTTCGTCCGCAGACGATGGCCGGCTTTGACCCGGCGACCGTCGACCAGCACATGGGACGTGCCGATCAGCTTGTTGAGTGCGGAACGGGTGTATTCCGGATAGGTGCCGGTTAAAAAATGATCGAGCCGCTGACCGGCATCGGCAGGGGTGGTGACAAAAACGGCCGCTGAAGCGGCCGGATCGCCGCCGTCCGGCGCCGGCGCTCCGTTCTTCTCAGGGCCGGTCATGGGAGGCGCGTGACGAAAAACGTCAGCAAAAGAGTTTCTCGATCTGTTGTTCTATGTTCGCTTCTTCCGTCTGCTTGGCGAGCGACAGCTCCTTGACCAGCAGATTCTTGGCGGTATCCAGCATCTTCCGTTCGCCGTAGGAAAGGTCCTTGTCCTCCTTCAGCAGGAAAAGATCCCGCAGCACCACGGCCACCTCAAATACCGAGCCGGTCTTGATCTTCTCCATGTACTCGCGATACCGGCGATTCCAGGTCTGGGCCGTGATCTTGACATCGCGCTCCTTCAGAATGTCGATGACCTTGGGCACGTCGTCCCGGGAGATGATCGCCCGCAGGCCGAACTTGGCACTGGTGGCGATCGGGATCATGATCGTCATATCGTTGTCCAGAATCTTCAGCACGTAAAACCGCTGGTCAACCCCGCCAATGGTTTGTGTTTCTATGGCCTCGATGAGCCCGACGCCGTGGGCTGGATAGACAGCCATGTCACCTTCTGCAAACACATGCTCCTCCAAAAACTAGAGAGACCTGCGCCGGCCGGCAAATGCTGCTGAGCGCATTCTTAAAATACTATACTACCATATTTTTTCATTTTTGGCAAAGGTTGTCTCTGTTTGACGGAGGAATGATGCGCGGTCAAAAGGGACACGGTCAAAAAGGAGACGGCGGGTGCCGTCCGCAAAGGCACGACACGGGAAGGCGGAAAAGTCTCCGCCCCTCGTCACCGCCTGTTGATCCGGTTCATACAGGTGTCGATTCCCTCGCGGACAAACAGTTCGATCGCCTCGACGATCACAGATTGGCGCTGGTCGAATAGGGCGCGTTCGTCGTCGCTCATGCGCGACAGGACAAACTGGTCGACCGGCTGGCCTCCACCTTTGGGATTCACCTGAGGGCGGCCGATACCGATTTTCATCCGGGCGAATTCCTGGGTGCCGAGGTGCCGGATGATGGAGCGGATACCGTTATGACCGCCGGCGCCGCCCCGGGCCACCAGTTTGATCCGGCCGGGCGCGAGGTCGATATCGTCATGCAGCACGAGAAGGTGTTCCGGGGGGATCTTGAAGTAATCGAGAAAAGAGCGGATGCACTCGCCGGAGCGGTTCATGTAGGTTTGCGGCTTCACCAGAAAAATCTGGGTGCCCGCCAGCCGCCCCTGGCAGTAGAGCCCCTGCATTTTCAGAGAATCGATCCGCCAGCCGTGGCTGTCGGCCAAGTGATCGATGCACAAAAAACCGATGTTATGCCGCGTCAGATGGTATTCCCGGCCCGGATTGCCGAGGCCCGCAAGTAAAAATCGCCGATCCGCCATGGCAACATACAGGAAACAATAAAAAAACGAGCCGAAAGAATCCTTCGGCTCGTCGGTGACACAAACAACAGCCAGTTGCTGTCAAAAAAGCAAAAGCGTTATTGAACAGCCACGCAGGTCACGCCGGGCTTTTCCAGCATTTCGACATTGGCCGGGAGGGGCAGATCGCCAAAGGTCAGACCAGGGCCGCCCTGCTCCAGCGGGGTGATGTCGACACGGATGACATCAGGGATATCGAGCGGACAGCCGCGCAGATGCACCACATTTTTGTACACGTGCAGTTCGCCACCCAGATCGACGCCCTTGGCGGTGCCGACATACTCGATCGGCACGATAAACTTGCCGGTTTTCTGCAGATCGATCTCGAGAAAATCGACGTGGAGCAGATGGCCGGTGGTGGGATCCTTCTGGATTTCCTGGACCAGCACGTGCCGCTCATCGACGTTATCGCCTTCCACTTTGAGCGTGATCACCGCATTGCGGCCATGGATGAAAAGAAGATTCTTGTACAGTTTCGGCGTTTCGAATTGAAGAGAAACCGGAGGAGTGCCACCGCTGTAAAGGTTGGCGGGTGTGATCTCGCTCATCCGCAACTGCCGCATCGGGCCCTTGCCAAAAACCGTGCGCACCTTGGAATCCATACGTACCTGTAACATGCAAACCTCCCCTTTTCTCCGGGACTCAACCAACTCGTTAGTAGAAATCGAATTCAAACAAATAAATAACTGACGGAATCCTCATTGTGGATTCTGCGGATTGCCTCGCCCAGCAATGGCCCCACGGACAAGACGGTGATTTTGTCGCACTGCCCGGCCTCTTCCTTGAGCGGGATGGAATTGGTCACCAACAGGGATTTCAGGCAGGATTTGGCGATCCGCTCGACCGCCGGGCCGGAAAGCACCGCGTGGGAGCAGCAGGCGTGCACTTCCCTGGCCCCCACCTCCTTCAGGATCTCCGCCCCGCCGCACAGCGTGCCGGCGGTGTCCACCATGTCGTCAAGCAGGATGGCCGTCTTGCCGGCCACGTCGCCGATGACGTGCATGGCCTCGCATTCGTTGGCCCGCTCCCGGCGCTTGTCGATGATGGCCAGCCCGGCGTTGAGCCGCTTGGCAAAGGCACGGGTCCGCTCCACGCCGCCGGCATCCGGCGACACCATCACCACATCGGAGAAACTGTCGCGGATGTATTTGAGGATGATGGGCGCCGCGTAAAGATGATCGACCGGGATGTTGAAAAAACCCTGAATCTGGCCGGCATGCAGATCCATGCACAGCACCCTGCGGGTTCCGACCACCATGAGCATCTCTGCGACCGCCTTGGCGGTGATCGGCACCCGGGGCCGCACCTTGCGGTCCTGGCGGGCATAGCCGTAATAGGGCATGACCGCGGTGATCCTGCGGGCCGACGCGCGGCGCAGGGCATCGATCATGATCAGCAACTCCATGAGGTGATCATTGACCGGGGTGCAGGTGGGCTGAACAACAAAGACGTCGGCGCCGCGGACATTTTCGCCGATCTCGACGGAAATCTCGCCGTCGGAAAACTGTTTGACCTCGGCCGCCCCGAGGGGAACGCCTAGATAGTCACAGATTTCCTGGGCGATGGCCGGGTTGGCGTTGCCGGTAAAAATCTTCATCTTGTTGAGCATGGTCTATTTTTAACCGTTTTCGAAGGAAATGGCTGGGGCGGGAGGATTCGAACCCCCGAATGCAAGGATCAAAACCTTGTGTCTTACCGCTTGACGACACCCCAGCCCATTGCCTGGTGAACGAAACGGGCCGTGTATTCACTTCTCTTCAACCGGAGCAACCAGATAGGTGTCGGGAAACCGGGGCATGCACGCAACACGGCAGGCTTCCGCCTTCCCATGGTCGTCGAAAAGGCCGAACACCGTGGGCCCGGAACCGGACATCACCGCCCTGACCGCGCCGCACCGGAGCAACTCGTCCTTGAGCCGGTCAATGACCGGATACCGGGTTCTGGTCACTGTCTCAAGGTCATTGACCAGAACCGTGTCCGGCCCCATCACGGCGTCAGAATCGCCAAAAACCGCCTCCTCGACGACACCTTCTTGAAAATTGGCAAGGTTACTTGCATCTTCTTTTTTTGTCAATGCAAAAGTCTGATACACCCAGCGGGTGGAGACGGGAAATCCCGGATTCACCAGCAGGATCGAGTATCCCCGCAACGAGGCTACCGGCCGCAGCAGTTCGCCGACTCCAGTGGCAAAAGCCGCCGGGGTGTCGGCGAGAAAAAACGGCACATCCGCCCCCAACCGCAGGCCCAGCACGGCCAGCTCATCGGGCGTCAAGGCGCAATCGAACAACTCGCTCATCGCCAGGAGGGTCGCGGCGGCATCGCTGCTACCGCCTCCCAGACCGGCGGCCACCGGTATTCTTTTGGTCAGGTGGATGGCGATCCCGGCTGCCGGAACACCTCTGCGCCCCTGGGTGGCCTGCAAAAAAAGTTCGGCCGCCCGGTACACGAGATTGGTCCGATCGTCGGGGATGCCGGCACCTGCGCAGTGAAAATGAATGCCTTCCGAGCAGACGGCCAACTCGAGGGTATCGTAGAGGGCCACCTTCTGCATCCAGGTGGCGAGCAGGTGATAGCCGTCGGGGCGTCGGCCGGTCACCCGGAGGGACAGATTGATCTTCGCCGGCGCCTGGACGGTCAGCGCCCGCTGCACGGCGGCCAACGAGCCCTCAGACCAGCTTGACAAACCGCATCTTCAATTCGTAGAGAATGCGGGTCAGCAGTTCGTTCTCTTCGTAATCGAGATTGCCCTTGGTCTTTTCGGCGAGCAGGATCAGGGTGTCGATGGTGTGCTTGGCCAATTCGCGGTCGACCAGCCGCTGCCCCGTTTCCGGATGCGGCAGTTCGCCCATGTGGTAGAGCGCCGATGTGTTCAGCGAGAGAATAAAGGAGGCAAAGGTAACTTCAGGCATGACGCACCTGCCGGACGCATCCCTGACCCGTCCCTCCGGACATTCGCCGCATTGGGCAAGATTTTCACTCATGGCAGTTCACTCATTCTTCCAATTCCCTTCTAATGCACGACGCCGAACAATGGACAGCCCGACAGACAGCCGTAGCCCGTTGCACCGGGGCGCGCGCCCTCTGTCGGAACAAGGGCGGGCATCGCGGCAAGGCGCCGGTCCGGGGCGCCAATTGCCGGAATATACCGGTATTCCAATCGGGCCACAATGGGAAAGTACAGCGTTTGCCACCCCTCTTACGCCCGTCGGCGGACATGATCGGCGCCGGCATTCAGCTTCCCCTTGAAGTGATACCGCCAAGACGCTATATAATTTGGGTTTGCCACGCCGAAACCGGCGGGCAACACATCAAGCGTCAATGAAGGAGTGGTCCATGGAAGAAGTCCGCGTTCGCTTTCCCCCCAGCCCCACCGGCTACCTGCACATCGGGGGGGCCAGAACGGCCCTGTTCAACTGGCTTTTTGCCAAAAAACACAACGGCAAGCTGATCCTGCGCATCGAAGACACCGACGAGGAGCGCTCCACCCAGGCCTCCATCGACGGCATCATCGACGGCTTGCAGTGGCTGGGCATCGACTGGGACGAAGGCCCCTACTTCCAGACCGACTTCGCCGCCGACCATACCGCCGCCGCCAACCGGCTGCTCGCCTCGGGCCACGCCTACAAATGCTTCTGCACCAAGGAGGAGCTGGAGAAAAAACGCGAGACCGCCCTGGCCGAGAAGAAAGCCGAGGTCGGCTACGACGGCACCTGCCGCCATCTCACCGCCGAGCAGGTCCGGGCAAAGGAAGCCCAGGGCATTCCGGCCACCATCCGCTTCAAGGTGCCAAAACGGCCGGGAACCCTCTTTTACGACGACGAGGTCCTGGGCCGGATCGAGCGGGCCTACAGCGAAATCGAGGATTTCGTCATCGTCCGCTCCAACGGCAAGGCGCTCTATCTGCTGTGCAACGTGGTCGACGATATCCGCGACCGCATCACCCACGTCATCCGCGGCCAGGACCACATGACCAACACCACCCGCCAGGTCCTGCTCTACGAGGCCCTGGGCGCCAAGCTGCCGGTGTTCGCCCATATGCCGCTCACCCTGGATCTGCAGAAACGCAAAATTTCCAAGCGCAGCCACGGCGAGGTGGTGGCGGTCCAGTTCTACCGCGACATGGGCTTCATCCCCTGGGCCCTGTGCAATTTCCTCTGCCTGCTGGGCTGGAATCCGGGCAACGACCGGGAATTCTTCTCCCGCGAGGAGCTGATCGAGGCCTTCAGCCTTTCCCGGATCAGCCGGGTCAACTCGGTGTTCAACTTCAAGCCAGGCGACGCCAAGTTCTTCACCGATCCCAAGCTGATCGCCATCAACGAACACTATCTGCGTACCATGGATCTGGCCGAGCTGGGCGATCTGGTCCGCAAGGAACTGGAGGCGGAGCACCTCTGGGATCCCGCCTATGCGACCAGCCGCCGCGACTGGTATCTGGCCACCCTGAATCTCATCCGCGACCGCTTTCACACCCTCAAGGATTTCGTCACCGCCGGCCGCGCCTATTTTTCGGACCAGTACCCCATCGATCCCAAACCGTTGGCGAAAAACGTGCTCAAGCAGCCGGAGCTGGCCGTCTGGCTGCCGCAACTGGCCGGACGCTACGAGGCGCTCGCCGAATTCGACGCCGAGGCGACCGAACGGGTCTGCCGGGAATTGGCCGAGGAGTTGGCGGTGAAGCCGGGCGTGCTGATCAACGGCATGCGCACCGTGCTCACCGGACAGTTGGCCGGACCCTCGATGTTTGATATCATCACCACACTGGGCAGGGAAAAAGTCGTGGCGCGGCTGCGCCGCATCGACCACCTGTACGCCGCCGCCTAACGTCTGCCACGGAGCATGCGATCATGACCACCGACAAAGAACCCGCCGCCAAGCCGCTCGACTTCATCCGCCAGATCATCGCCGACGATCTGGCCTCCGGCAAGCACCGGACCACGGTCACCCGTTTTCCGCCCGAGCCCAACGGCTTTCTGCACATCGGCCATGCCAAGTCGATTTGCCTCAATTTCGGCATCGCGGTGGAAAACAACTCCGTCTGCCACCTCCGCTTCGACGACACCAATCCGGGCAAGGAATCCACCGAGTACGTCGAGTCGATCCAGCGGGATGTGCGCTGGCTGGGCTTCGACTGGGGGCCGCATCTCTATTACGCCTCCGACTACTTCGATCAGATCTACGACTTCGCCGTCCAGTTGATCACCCTGGGCAAGGCCTATGTCTGCCACTTGACCGGTGACGAGATCCGGGAATACCGCGGCACCCTGACCGAACCGGGGCGAGAGAGCCCGTACCGCAACCGGCCGGTCGAGGAAAACCTCGATCTGTTCACGCGTATGCGTAACGGCGAATTCGACGAGGGCACCTGCGTGCTCCGGGCCAAAATCGACATGGCCTCGCCCAACATCGTCATGCGCGACCCGGTGCTCTACCGCATCCTCAAATCGAGCCACCACCGCACCGGCGACAAGTGGTGCATCTACCCGATGTACGACTTCACCCACTGCCTCTCCGACATGCTGGAGCAGATCACCCACTCGCTGTGCACGCTCGAATTCGAGAACAACCGCGCCCTCTACGACTGGGTGCTCGACACCCTGCATACCCCCAACCACCCGCGCCAGATCGAGTTCGCCCGGCTCAACGTCAACTACACGGTGACCAGCAAGCGCAAGCTGCTGCAACTGGTGAACGAGGGGCACGTGTCCGGCTGGGACGATCCCCGCATGCTCACCATTTCCGGCCTGCGCCGCCGGGGCTACACCCCGGCCGCCATCCGCAGCTTCTGCGCCACCGTCGGCATCGGCCGCCGCGAATCCTGGATCGACATGGGCGTGCTGGAAAACGCCGCCCGCGACGACCTCAACCTGCACGCCCGCCGGGTCTTCGGCGTGCTCGATCCGCTCAGGATCGTGCTCACCAACTACCCGGAAGGCCAGACCGAGGAGATGGTCGCCCAGAACCACCCGCAGAATCCGGCCCTAGGCGAGCGGACTCTGCCCTTTTCCCGCGAACTCTACATCGAACGGTCGGATTTCATGGAGGATGCGCCGAAAAAATTCTTCCGCCTCAGCGTGGGCCGGGAAGTGCGCCTGCGCTACGCCTACCTGATCACCTGCCAGGAGGTGGCCAAGGATGCGCAGGGGCGGATCGTGGAGCTGCGCTGCACCTACGATCCGGCCACCAGGGGCGGCTCGGCGCCCGACGGCCGCAAGGTCAAGGGCACCATCCACTGGGTCTCCGCGCCCCATGCCCTCAAGGCCGAGGTGCGGCTCTACGACCGGTTGTTCACCGCTGAATACCCGGACGCCGACAAGGAACGGAGCTTCAAGGAATTTCTCAACCCGGCCTCGCTCACCGTCCTCACCGACTGCATGCTCGAACCGGGGTTGGCCCAGGCCGGTCCGGACGACCGCTTCCAGTTCGAGCGCCAAGGCTATTTCTGCCTCGACACGGCGACAAGCGCTCCGGGCAAACCGGTATTCAACCGGATCGTCACCCTGCGCGACAGCTGGGCCAAACAGAGCGAGGCCGAGTAAGCGACCATGACGATCGTCAACCTGCGAACAATGGCCATCAATCAGAGCGGCACCATCGTCGCCGTCAAGGTGGGCGGCGAACTGGGCCGCCGTATCCGCGAAATGGGCCTGGTGCCGGGGACCGAAATCACCATCAAGCAGCGGGCCCCCCTGAACGACCCGGTGGCGCTCAGGGTCATGGGCGGCACCCTGACCCTGCGCAACAACGAGGCCGATTACATCGAGGTGGAGGTCGCCTCCTGACCCGCTGACCGCCTGCCGGCAGACGGGGCGCCTCCGCTTCACCACGATGACTGCCGACCGCTCCCCCGGCCTTCCTGCCGTCTGCCGGCGACGCCCTCCCCTTTCTCCTGCCGGTTCCGAAAAAAAGCGCGTACCTCCCGTTCTTTCCCTGGCAAAGCTATTGACAGCAATGATTGTTTGGAGTACCTAACACAAACATTAGCTGTCCTACAGCAGAGGTGGTACGAAATGTCGCCACAGAACACGCTGTGGGAGCCCTTTGTGGTCCTGATCGATTTTCACCGATGCCCGGCACGCGCATGGATCAATCCGAAATCTTCTGCCATTTCTTCAGCGATATCCAAGCTCTGTGCCGGCGACGCCGGCAATGCGGGAAACGGACGGACCAAACCGCCACCCCCCTGTCCGAATCGTGCTGCCACAGCCGCATGCGGGTGTGCGCCGTCACCGGCGACCGCCAGACCTGTGCCCGCATGGCCGCCCTGGGCGTTCTGCCCGGCTCCGAACTGGAACTGCTCTGCAAGGGCGGCGGCCGGCATTGCATGATCAAGGTCAACGGTGGCACCATCAGCCTGGACGAGTCGGCCGCTGCCGCGGTCCTGGTCGCACCGGCCTGACCATCCCGTTTCCGCCGGGGACGGTCCGGGGGCACCGCAGCCACCCGGATATCTCTGCGTCCACATTTTTTTCTTTTCGGAGCACGAACCATGCAACACTTCCTGGTTGTCCTTGCCGTGGCGATCGCAGCCTTGTTCATCGGCCGGCGGCTGTGGCGCTTTTGGCGCAATGCCGGCACCTCCTGCGGATGCGGCTGTTCCGGCTGCGACGGTGCGGCCCGCCCTCCGGCGGCAAAAAAATCCCTCCCCATGCACAAGCCGTGAGCAGCGCCACCGAAGCGGACGACAACACCGCACCAGCGCCGATCTGACCATCCCTTTTCTCGTCTGAACCCCAACCGACGATCCCTTGTCCGCACGCATTATGGAACCTGTCCTCACCATCGCCCTGGCCGGCAACCCCAACGCCGGCAAAACCACTCTGTTCAACCATCTCACCGGCGCCCGCCAGCACGTGGGCAACTATCCCGGCATCACGGTCGAGCAGAAGGAAGGCTGCTGCCTGCACCAGGGCCGGGGGGTACGCGTCGTCGACCTGCCGGGCACCTACTCCCTCACCGCCTACTCGGTGGAGGAACTGGTGGCCCGCGACTTCCTCGTCAACGAACAGCCCGATGTGGTGGTGGATGTGGTCGACGCCTCCAACCTGGAGCGCAACCTCTATCTCAGCTGCCAGTTCCTGGAACTGGGCGTACCGCTGGTGATTGCCCTCAACATGATCGACGTGGCCGAAAAACGCGGCGTGACCATCGATGCCGAGGCGTTGAGCAGCCGCCTCGGCGTGCCGGTGGTGCCGATCATCGCCCGGTCCGGCAAGGGCGTCGACCGGCTGCTCGACGCCGTGCTGGCGACCGCCGCCAGCGCCCGGCCGCATCCCGTCTTTCTGCGCTACGGTTCGGACATCGACCAGGCCCTGACCGACATGACGGACGACATCGCGGCCTGCACCGAACTGACCGCGGTCTATCCCCAGCGCTGGCTCGGGGTCAAGCTGCTGGAAAACGACGAGCAGATCGTGCGCAAGACCCTTGAAGCTCATCCGGAGGCCGGAAAGAAGCTGATTGCCCGCTGCGAGAGCGTGGGCCAGCACCTTCAGCACACCCTCGGCGTCTACCCGGAGGCGGTGATCGCCGACCATCGCTACGGGTATATCAAGTCGATCATCCACCAGGGGGTGGTGCACCGCAAATTCGTCGCCGACCGGCTCTACGCCTCGGACAAGATCGACAAGGTCGTCACCCACCGCATCCTCGGTCCGCTGATCATGGCCGGCGTCCTTTACTGCCTCTACACCTTCACCTTCAGCTACAGCTCGGTGCCGGTCGAATGGCTGGAGAAATTCTTCGCCCTGCTCAGCACAGGCGTCGACACCCTGCTTCCCGACGGTCCCTTCAAATCGATGCTCATTTCGGGCGTGATCGACGGGGTCGGCGGGGTGCTCGGTTTCGTGCCGATCATCATGTTCATGTTCTTCGGCATCGCCCTGCTCGAAGACTCCGGCTACCTGGCCCGGGTCGCCTTCATGATGGACCGCATCTTCCACTTCTTCGGCCTGCACGGCTCCTCGGTGATGCCGTTCATCATTTCCGGCGGCATTGCCGGCGGCTGCGCCGTGCCCGGCGTCATGGCCGCCCGCACCCTGCGTTCCCCCAAGGAGCGGCTGGCCACACTCCTGACCGTGCCTTTCATGAACTGCGGCGCCAAGCTGCCGGTCCTCACCCTGCTGATCGGCGCCTTTTTCTCGGCCCACCAGGCCCGCTACATGTTTCTCTCCACCCTGGCCGCCTGGCTCATCGCCCTGTGCGTCGCCAAGCTCCTGCGGCTGACCCTGCTCAAGGGCGCCTCCACCCCCTTTGTCATGGAACTGCCGCCCTACCGTTTCCCGACCCTGAAGGGCTTGTTCATCCACACCTGGGAACGCACCTGGCAGTACATCAAAAAGGCGGGCACGGTTATTCTCGGCATTTCCATTCTGATCTGGGCGATGATGACTTACCCGGAGTTGCCGGAGGCGCGAGTGGCCCATTACGACAGCCTGCGGCAGGAGGCGCGGCAGACTCTGGCCGTGGATACGGAGGGATTGGCGGCGGCGCTGGCGAAAATCGACACCGATAAGGCCCAGGACGGTCTGCGGCACTCCATCGGCGGCCGGATCGGCCTGGCTCTGGAAGGGGTCAGCCGCTATGCCGGCATCGACTGGCGCACCAATATCGCCCTAGTCGGCGGCTTTGCCGCCAAGGAAGTGATCGTCTCGACCCTGGGCACCGCCTATTCGCTGGGCGAGGTCGACCCGGAGGAAACCACCTCGCTCCAGGAACGGCTGGACAAGGACCCCAACTGGAATCCGGTGGTGGCCCTGGCGGTGCTGGCGTTCATCATGTTTTACTCGCCCTGCTTCGTCACCGTGGTCTGCATCGCCAGGGAATCCGGTTCCTGGAAATGGGCGGCCTTTTCCATGCTGTTCAACACCGTCTTCGCCTTCATCCTGGCGGTGGCGATCTACCAGATCGGCATCCTGCTGTATCCCCGCTAAAAGACCGCTCTGCCCGTTACGCCTTGTAGTCCTTGAACCGGCGCAGAACCTCGGCCATTTCCGCCGCCGGCAAAACCGGCGGCTCGGCCACGGCCAGGGCCTGGAGATAGATCCGCGCCAGGGTTTCCACCTCAATGGCCAGGGCCAGGACACGGTCGAGGTCCGCGGCATGGCAGATCATGCCGTGATGGGCCAGGAGGGCGGCGGACCGGTCGCGCAGCGCCGCGATCGCCGCATCGGACAGGGCCTGGGTGCCGAAGGTGGCATAGGGGGCGCAGCGGATCGAATCGCCGCCGGCCATGGCCACCATGTAGTGAAAGGCGGGGATGGACCGCTCCAGGCAGGCCAGGGTTGTGCAATAGGGGCTGTGGGCGTGCAGGATGGCGCCGGCCTGAGGATAGGTGCGGTAGATGTCGGCGTGCATCCGCCATTCGGACGAGGGCTTGCGCCGTCCCCGCGCCTGCCCGGCCAGGTCCAGCCACACCATGTCGTCGGCACCGCATCGGTCGTAGGGCAGGGCCGAGGGCGTGATCCAGAACCCGCCGCCGTCGCGCACGCTGACATTGCCCGCGGAGCCCTGGTTCAAGCCCTGGCTGTTCATGGCCCGGGCCGTGGCCAGCACCGACTCCGACGCGGATTGCCCGCTCATTGCCCCTGCTCCGGATAGAGGCCACGGAGTCCCTCGCGGCTGGCCGGACAGATGCCCCGCTCGGTGATCAATCCGGTCACCAGCCGGGCCGGGGTGACATCGAAGGCCGGATTGACCGCCGGCGTGGCAGCCGGGGCAATGGCCACGATGCGCAGCGTGCCGCTGTCGTCCTCGCCCTGCACGCGCAAGACCTCCTCCGTCCCCCGCTCCTCGATGGGAATCTCCATCACGCCGTCGTCCACGGTCCAGTCCACGGTCGAGCCCGGCAGGGCCACGTAAAAGGGCACGCCGTTGTCCCGGGCGGCCAGAGCCTTCAGATAGGTGCCGATCTTGTTGCAGACGTCGCCGCTGGCCGTGGTCCGGTCGGTGCCGACGATGCACAGATCGACGCGGCCGTGCTGCATGAGATGGCCGCCGGCATTGTCGACCAGCAGATGATGGGGGATGCCCGCCGCCACCAGCTCCCAGGCGGTCAGGCTGGCGCCCTGGTTGCGGGGCCGGGTCTCGTCCACCCAGACATGGATCGGGATGCCCGCCGCCGCAGCGGCATAGACCGGGGCGAGCGCCGTGCCCCAGTCGACCGTGGCCAGCCAGCCGGCATTGCAATGGGTGAGGATGTTGACTGCCTCACCCGCCTTCTTCCGCTGCCACAATTCCCTGATCAGGGAGAGGCCATGGCGGCCGATGGCCTCGTTGGTGGCCACGTCCTCTTCGCAGATCCGCCCGGCTTCGCGGTAGGCCGCGGCCAGCCGCCGTTCTTCGGACAGGGGCAGGAGACAGCGCAGCATCCGTTCCACCGCCCAGCGTAAATTGACGGCCGTGGGCCGGCAGGCGATCAGTTGGCGGGCCATCTCTTCCAGGGCCTGCGAACCGGTGGCCTGCCGCAATCCCAGGCACAGGCCGTAGGCGGCGGTGGCCCCGATCAGCGGCGCGCCCCGCACCAGCATCCGGCTGATCGCGCTCGTAGCCTCCTCCAGCCGTTCCAGCCGCACCACCTCAAAACGAAAAGGCAGCCGGGTCTGGTCGATGATCTCCACCCCCACGCCGTCCGCCGCCAGCCAAATTGAACGATACGCCTGCCCGTTGACCTGCACTGTTCACCTCGTCGCTGTCCGGAGTCCCGGCGGCGCGATGCCGCCACCGGAACCTGCCCGATGTTGGTCGTGATGACTTTTCCTACCGGAAGCGGCCACCGGGGGCAAGCGAATTATGCCCTCCCCGCAGGATCCCTCGGGACAAGGACATGGCAGGCCCGACATGCGGCGGGGCGGCGCACCGCGGCTTCTTGCCGCATTCCGTCCCTTCCCAAACCGTTTCGAAAAGGAGGTAAAAAAAATAATGATTCTCCTCAACGCGGCTGCTGGATTTTTCGCCAACGCTCTGCTATACAAAGTAAAGTCGCCTGTTTTAAGAGAGTTATCCATACCGGCTCACCGTATTCGGCCATGACCACCTCCGACGCTGTCTTCAATACCCTCAAAATCTCCGGCAACCTGCCGAGCATGCCCCAGATACTGGTCCAGTTGATCGACAAATGCCATGAACCGGAGATCGACTTGCAGGCCATTGTCCGTATTGTCGACAAGGACGCGGCTATCAGCGCGAAATTACTGCAACTGGTCAATTCGGCCTTCATCGGGGCGCGCCGCCCCTTCACCAACCTGGAACAGGCGGTGGTGTACCTCGGAAGCGATACCATCCGCAACCTGGCGATCAGCCTGTCGGTGCAGCAGGTCTTCCGCCGGGTGGAAAACAACAGTCTGCTGTCGGTCGACCGGTTCTGGCACCACAGCTTCCTCACCGCCCTCCTGGCCCGGAACATCGCCGTTGCCACCGGATACCCCGACCCTGCGGAAGCCTACCTGACCGGCCTGCTGCACGATATCGGCAAACTGCTGCTCTGGATGGCCTTCCCCGGCAAATACGCCCCCCTCCTGCTCAAGGGCGTCCGCTGCCACAACGGCCGGCTGGCCTTTCTCGAAGAGGAAAAACTCCACGTCAACCACTGTTCGGCCGGGGCTTGGCTCTGCGAGCAGTGGCACCTGCCGACCCTGCTGGCCGACGCCATCCGTTATCACCATCATCCCCTCGAGGAGGTGGAACAGGCCCTGCCGCTGACGAGAATCGCCTGTCTCGCCGATCTGCTGAGCCACAGCAGCACCGGGGGCCGGGATTGCCTGGATGCGGCCGGGCGCCTCTTCGATTTGTCCGGCGAGCAGGTGTCGGCCCTGTACGAAGGCGTGGAAGAGCGGATCGGGGAACTGGCCGACCTGCTCGGCATCCACGTCCCGCGCAGCGCCAAAAGCTCCCACGACCAGGAACCGGAAAGCCAGGAAATCCACAAGGAAACCTCCCTGGGCCTGATCAGCCGCGTCCGCGAAATCACCCAGATGAGCGGCCTGCTCGACAACCTGCTCCGGGCGGAAAACACCATCCAGGTGGCGGCCGCGGTGGAGCAGGGGTTGCGCATCCTCTTCAACGAAGAAGCGTGCCTGATGATGGTGCTGGACGGGCACGGCGGCGAATTGCGCGGCGTGGCCTCGCCCGACAACAGGCTGGCCGGGGAAATGGACGGATTGGCCTTTTCCCCGCAGCGCTACGCCCGCAGCCTGCCCGGCAGAGCCATCCGCGCCGGCCGGCTGCTCCACTCCTTCGGCAAGAAGACCGACGGCAAGCGCGCCGCCAGCCTGCTCGACACCCAACTGCTGCATCTGCTCGGCACCGAGGGCATGGTGGCCATTCCCATGGTCTGCCGGCAGGAGACGCTGGGACTGCTCCTCATCGGCCTGGGCGAGGCCGCCTTTCATCGCTTCAATGGCCAATGGACGCCCCTCCGGCTTTTGGCCAACCATGCGGCCATCTGTCTGTCCATGGAGCGGATGCGCACGGCGCAGGCGGAGCAGATCGTCGCCGAGCGCATACAGGCCGCGACCCTGGCCGCCCGGAAGATCGCCCACGAAATCAACAATCCCTTGGCCACCCTCCGCAACTACACCCGCATCCTCGGCAAGAAAAGCGAACAGGGGGAGCCGATCGGCGACGAACTGGCCATTCTCGACAACGAGCTGGAACGCCTCGGCCACATCACCCTGGGCCTGGAAGATCTGGCCCAGGAGCACGACGAAATCCGCCCCGAGCCGCTGGACCTGCACAGGCTGATCGCGGAAACGCTGCAACTGTTCCGGACCGCCTCCGGCACCACCAGCCGGGTCGACTTCACCTATGTCCCCTGGCCCGATCCCCTGCCCATCCGGACCGATCGCCACTGTCTCAGCCAGATCCTGCAGAATCTGCTCGGCAACGCCGTGGACGCCGTGGCCGGACAGGGCCACGTCACCGTCAGGACAACGGCCGAGGTCAGCGGCACCGTGCTGATGACCGTCGAGGACGACGGCCCCGGCATCGATCCCGGCCTGGGCGCCATCCTGTTCACTGCCGGCACCTCGACCAAGGGCGGCCGCCATGGCGGGCTCGGCCTGGCCATCGTCCACAGGCTGACGACCCGGATGGGCGGCACCATCAACTACCGATCGCAACCCGGCCAAACGGTCTTCACCCTCGCCCTCCCAGCCTGAAAACCTTGTCTCCATTGGAAAAACACCATTTTTCAGTGGACTTTTGCATGTAAACGCGCTTGAATGGACATATTTGCACAACCGCTTGTTTTTTTGCGCAATACCAACAAAAATTTCAGCGAGAAATTTGCCCAGCCCCATGTCTCGGTTGCCCTCTGTTCTTGTCGTTGACGACGAAGTGCATCTTTGCAACAGTCTCGCCATCCTGCTGAGAGCCGAGGGATATCGGGCCGACATCGCCCATTCCGGCGAAGAGGCGCTCCTGCAGCTGCGGCGCGCCGCCTATGCCGCGGCCCTGGTGGACATGGACCTCCCGGACATGAGCGGCAACCACATCGCCGCCCGCATCGGCGAGGAGCACCCCGGCACGGCCATCATCATCCTCACCGGCAACGCCACCATCGACAATGCCGTGGAATCGTTGCGGCTGGGCGTCTACGATTTTCTCCGCAAACCCTGCCCCCCGGACAGCCTGCTGCGTACCATCGCCCGGTCCATCCAGCACAAGCAGCTCAAGCAGGACCTCCACAACAGCGAGAAACGGTTCCGCCAACTGGCCCAGGCGACCTGGGAGGGGATCATCATCTACGACAGGGGCGAGCTGCTCCTGGCCAACAACCAGCTCTGCAAGATGTTCGGCTACCAGGAAAGCGAACTGTTGGGCAGGCAGATCTTCGACGTGCTGCTGGACCGCGACACCATCCGCCTCATGAACGCCCCGGCCGAATCGGACCCCATCGGGCCGTTCGAGGCCAGGGGCATCCGCAGGGACGGCTCCAGCTTTCCCGTCGAATTCAGGGTCAAGCACATCGATTTTCAGGGCCGGCAGGTGCAGGTGGCCGCCATCCGCGACGTCACCGACAGCGAGATCGCCATGCAGCAGAAGATCGCGCTGACGGAAAAGCTGGCCGATGCCAAACGCATGGAATCGCTGGGCCTGATGGCCAGTTCCGTGGCCCACGACCTCAACAACATCATGGCCGGCATCATCACCTACCCGGAATTGCTGCTCATGGACCTGGGCGAGGAATTCAAATACCGGGAAGAACTGTTGATGATCCGCGAGGCCGGCAAGCGGGCGGCGGCGGTGGTCAACGACCTGCTCACCGTGGCCCGCGGCGCCACCTGCAAAAAGGAGGTGCACAATGTCAACGACATTGTCACCGACTACCTGAAATCCATGGAATTCAAGGAGATCTGCCAGCGCTTCCCCGCCGTGCAGATCACCCCCTATCTGGAGGGCAAGCTCCACAATATCAACTGCTCGGCCATCCATCTGGCCAAGTCGATCATGAACCTGGTGAACAACGCCGCCGAGGCCATCCAGGGGCAGGGACGCATCATCGTGGCCACCAAGAACATCCGGTTCACCTCCCCCCACCACGGGCACGAGACCATCGAGCCCGGCGATTACGTCATGATCTCGGTGGAGGACGATGGCCCCGGCATTTCCTCACAGGACGTCACGCAGATCTTCAGCCCCTTTTACAGCAAGAAGGTGATGGGCCGCAGCGGCACCGGCCTCGGGCTGGCCGTGGTCTGGAACACGGTGCACGATCACGGCGGGTTCATCGATGTCGTGAGCAGCGACAAGGGCTCACTGTTTTCCCTGTACTTTCCGGCCGACCGGCAGGACGTGTCCCAGCCGGTGCAGCCCGTGCCGGTCATCAGCCTGCATCACGGCAACGGCGAGAAGATTCTGGTGGTGGACGACCAGAAAAGCCAGCGCGAAATCGCCAGCCGCCTGCTCGCCCGGCTCGGCTATCACCCGCTGACCGCCCAATCGGGCGAGGAGGCCATCGAATACATCAAGCACACGCCGGTGGACCTGGTCATCCTCGACATGATGATGGACCCGGGCATCAACGGCTGCGAAACCTACGAGCGCATGCTTCGCCACGTTCCCGGCCAGAAGGCCATCATCACCACCGGCTATTCCAACGCCGAGGATATCCGCCGGGCCATGGAACTCGGCATCAGCCAGTTCGTCAAGAAACCCTACTCGCTCCATGAGTTGGCCCAGGCCCTCAAGATGGAAATCAGCACCAGGCAGCCCTCCCCCTCGGCCTGAACGCCACCTTACTGAAAAAAACTCTCACTCCCGAAAAGTTCCTCCCATAACTGAGCGAGTTCAGTTATAAAGAGTGCGACTTGTTCGATGCGTCCGTTTTCGTTTTCCCTCTTCAATCGCTTAAAGGAATCGTCATGGCACTTAAAAGGTACTGTACCGTTTTCGCTTTCCTGTTGATGGGCGGCGCCCAGGCCGGCGTGCCCGCGTCCGCCCAGACGCTTCAAGAAGCCGTGCATCAGATCATCGCCACCAATCCCGATGTCCGCTCGGTGGCCCATAGCCGCCTGGCCAGGGACGAGGAGGTCCGGCAGGCTCGATCCGGCTATTTCCCCAGCGTGAACTTCGAGGCCGGGACCGGCAGGGACTACGTGGACAAACCGTTCGACGACGATCTCAGCCCGCAGCAGGTGAAAATCGGGGTGCGCCAGAATCTGTTCGCCGGTCTTTCCACCATGAACGAGGTGGACCGGCAAAAGGCGCGGGTGCAGTCCGAGGCCTTTGTCGTGCGCAGCACGGCGGACAACACCGCGCTCAAGGCGGTGAACGTGTACCTGGAGGTCCTGAAGAACCAGGCCATCGTCGAACTGGCCCAGGAAAACCTGACCCTGCATCAGCGCATCGCCGATCAGATCAGGCTGCGCAGCGAATCCGGCGTCGACCGGCTCGCCGACATGGACCAGATCCAGAGCCGTCTCAACCTGGCCCAGGCCAATGTCGTGGTCGCCGAGCAGAACCTGTTCGATGCCCAGACCAACTACAATGCGGTCATCGGCAATCCGCCCGCGCAGTTGAGCCAGCCGGACAGCCCCGCCCCCCTGCTGCCCGCCAGCCGCGACGAGGCCGAAAGCATGGCCCTTGCCAACCATCCCCAGCTCAAGTCGGCGGTGGCCGATCTGGAAGCCCGCCGCAAGCAGGACGAGGTGGCCAAGAGTCCCTTCATGCCGATCATCGACCTGGAAGCGGACAAGGTCTGGGAGGAGGACACCTATCTCAGCGATTACTACGACGGCGACAAACGGGAGGACCTGCGCATCTTTCTCCGCCTGCGCTACAACCTGTTCAACGGGTGGAAGGACGAGGCGAGGAAAAGCGAGACCACCCATCTGATCAACGAGGCGCAGGAGATCAGGAATCACACCCACCGGCAGGTGGTCGAATCCACCCGGCTTTCCTGGCAGGCCCACGAGGCCGCCAAGAAGAAGATCAGCTATCTCAGGCAGCGCATGCAGTTCGCCGCCAGTACGGCCAGCGCCTACACCAAGCAGTGGAACATCGGCCAACGAACCCTGCTCGACGTCCTCGACGCCGAGGCCGAACGCATCGACTCCGCCCGGCAACTGGTCACCGCCGAGCATGACGGCCTCTATGCCCAGTACAGGATTCTCAACAGCATCGGCAGGCTGATCCCCGCGCTCGACCTCCGCTGGCCCACGGAGGGATCGATCGACGGCGAGAGAACCGAGGCCGCGCCGACCACCGGCAGCAGCGCGCCCAAAAAGCCGGAACGGCACCTCGCCCGCGTCTCAGCGGCAACGGACGCCGTGACCGCCTCCGCTCCTGCGGCGGCGGGCGGTTCGTCGTTGAAGCTCAACCCGTTGACCATGGAGTGACCGGCGCGCCGCCGCCGTTCGCCCCGCCACGGCCGGGGGCAGGCGGCTGTCCGTGCCGCCGGTGCCGCCGTTGCTCACCCCATGCCTCCCGGATGGGGTGAGCCTCTTTTCTCTACGGGAAGATAAGCTGCTTGTTTGACGGGACATGCTGACACCATGCGCAGACACCGTTCTTCCTAGACCACTTTCTCCATGCCTCCCCGCGCGCGCTCCCTCTCGTTGATCCGGAGTCCGATCCTGTGGTGGCTCCTGCTCTTCCTGGCCATCCCCGGGTCGCAGGTGTTGACGGGTGAGCCGTTTGTCATCAACGAGCAGACCATGCGTCTGATGGTCCAACGGTTCGGCGCCGGCGCCCGCGAACGTCTGCTCGCCTGGCAGAGTCTGGTGCAGACCACCGAAGGCACGGACCGGGCGAAGCTGGAACGGGTGAACCGGTTTCTGAACACCATGCGCTTCGTCGACGATGCCCTACACTGGAAACAGCCCGACTACTGGGCAACGCCGATCGAATTCATCGCCAGCAACGCCGGCGATTGCGAGGATTTCGCCATCGCCAAATTCTTCACCCTGATCAAACTCGGCATCCCCGAAGACCGGTTGACCCTGACCTACGTCAAGGCCCTGCGCCTCAACCAGGCCCACATGGTCCTGACCTACTATCCGACCCCCGGTGCGGAACCGCTGGTGCTCGACAACCTGGTCGAGGCCATCCTGCCCTCCTCGCAGCGGACCGACCTGTTGCCGGTGTACAGCATGAACGGTTCAGGGCTCTGGCTGGCGAAACAGCGCGGCAAGGGCAAGCTGATCGGCGGCAGCGACCGGCTCAAGCGCTGGAACGACTTAGTGGACCGGATGTCCGGCGAAATGGAAGTGGACGAGGAAACCCCATGACACTCTACCGACAACTGCTGCTCTTCACCCTCATCATCCTGGCCTGCCTGGGCGCCGGCCTCTGGGTGGGCGATCACACCCGCACCCGCGACTTCCTCGCCGACCAGCTCGAATCCCATGCCCAGGACACCGCGACCTCGCTCGGCCTCTCGCTCAGCACCCTGGCCAAGGGCACGGACATTCCGGCCATGGAGGCCATGATCAACGCCCTGTTCGATCGGGGGTTCTACCGGCGCATCCAGTTGCTCGACGTCGAGGGCAAGGTGGTGATCGACCGCCAGGCCGACCTGGCCATCGAGGGCGTGCCGGCCTGGTTCATCCGGCTGACGCCGCTGGCCGCCCCCCAGGCCGACGCCCTGATCATGCACGGCTGGCAACGGACCGGTTCGGTCATCGTCGAAAGCCATCCCGGCTATGCCTACCAGACACTGTGGCGATCCGCCCTGGCGGCGGCCCAGTGGTGCGCCGCCGCCGCCGTGGCCGTGGCGCTGCTGGGCGGGCTCGGCCTGCGCCGGCTCCTCCGTCCCCTGCACCGGGTCGAGGAACAGGCCCAGGCGCTGTGCGAGCGGCGTTTCCTCATCCAGGAACCGTTGCCCCGCACAAGGGAACTGCGGCGCGTGGTCCTCGCCATGAACCGGATGACCGAGCGCATCCGGGCGCTGTTCGACGAGCAGACGGCCATCGCCGAGGCCCTCAGGCAGCGGGCCTACCAGGATGCGCTGACCGGCCTGGGCAACAGGCGTTTTCTGGCAACGCAGGCCAAGGCCAAGCTCGCCGACAGGACGACCAGGGGCGCCCTGCTCCTCTTCCAGATCCGCGATCTCAACGCGGTCAACCGGGAACAGGGCTATGCGGCCGGCGACCGGCTGATCAAAGAGACGGCCGCCTGCATCCAGCGGGCCTGCGCGGAACTGCCCGAGGTCATCGCCGCCCGGCTGGGCGGCGGCGATCTCGCCCTGCTGCTCCCCAACGTGGACCTGGCCGCGGCCGCCCAGTTGGCCGACACCGTGCTCGCCGACCTGTGCCCGCCGGATGCCGAACGGCCCGGACAGCCGCCTCCCGTGATCTGCGGCGGCACCATTTACGACCGGGAAATCGAATTAGGTGCCCTGCTGACCAAGGCCGACACCGCCCTGGCCACCGCCCGTTACCATCACGATAACCGTGCCGTCATCGCCCCGCCGGCTGCCGGCCCGGAGACGCTCGCCGCCGGCAAGAGCGAATGGCGGCCGCTCCTGGAAAACGTGCTCGCCGGCGGTTCCGTCGTCCTGTACAGCCAACCGGTGGTCAGCCGCGGCAACCGGAACCTGGTCGTCCACCACGAATTGCTGGCCCGGGTGATCGATGACCAGGGCACCCACCTGTCGATCGGCCGGATCGTCCCCATGGCCGAGCAACTCGGCCTGATGCCCGCTTTCGACCGCCTCATCCTGGAACGGTTTCTCGCCCTGCCGCCGGAACAGTTCGCGCCGCCACAGGTGACGATCAATCTGTCGCCGCTGTCGCTGGCCGACGGCGACTTCGTTGCCTGGCTGGTACCGCATCTGCGCCGGTGCGCCGAGGCCGGCCTGCGGCTCCAGATCGAGTGCCCCGAATTCCGCGCCATCCGGCATCTGGACCTGCTCAGATCCTTTGCCGGCGAAATCAGGCCCATGGGCCACGCGCTCGGCATCGATCGCTTCGGCCAGGCCTTCTCCCATTTCGGCTATCTCAAATCCCTGCTGCCCGATTACGTCAAGATCGACCGGGCCATCACCAACGAATTGCAGAACGCCGGCGACGACAGCCATTTCTTTGTCAACGCGCTCTGCACCGTGGCGCACAGCCTCGACATCAAGGTGGTGGTGGAAGGGGTCGAAACCGAACAGCAGTGGCACACCGTCTCGGGCCTGCCCATCGATGCCGTCCAGGGATACTTTGTCCGACGGCCCGAACCGGTGCAGTGAGGGGGAAAAGACGGTCAGAGGATGTCGTCGACCATCAGTTGGTCGCCGGCCATCTGGGCGCGGATCTGTTTGCGGCTGAGAATCTTTTCCCGCGCCTCGGGCGGCAGTTCGGTGATCAGGATCAGCTTCTTGGCGATCAGCAGATCGATCAGGTCCTCGAGCACCCGCACCATCGAGGCGTCCGAGGACATCAGCAGATGGGTCAGCGTTTCCAGTTCGCCGCCGGCCTTGAGAAAGGCCAGGACCTCCGCGTCGAGCAGGGAGGCGGGCTCGCGCCCCGGTTCTTTCTCTCCGCCCCTGCGGATGGCGGCAATGGCCCCCTGGGCGTCCCGTTCGATATACAACATTGTGGCTGCTCCGCTGAACGTCTTGTTTCACTTGATTTTGTTATGCTCAAGTCATCATACCACAGGCATTGATCGCTCCACAACCGGACTGTGCACCCCGCATGAATGCAACCGAACGCCCCCAGCACGACGAGGCCTGGCGCCTGAACCCCGGCCCGGACTCCGTCGACGACCCCCTCACCGACTGTCTGCTCCAGCTCGGCAGGCTGTACAACCTGCCGGTCTCCCGGACCGGCCTGCGCGCCGGCCTGCCCCTGGTGGACAACCGTCTCACCGTGGAACTCTTCGGCCGCGCGGCGGACAGGGCCGGCCTGATCACCCGGCTGCTCAAGCGTCCCCTCGCCCAGATGTCGGACCTTGAGCTGCCGACAGTGCTCCTGCTCGACGGCGGCCAGGCGTGCCTGCTGGCAAACATCGATCACCAAGCGCAACGGGCCACCGTTGTCCTGCCGGAAACGGGGCTCGGCGACACCGAACTCTCCCTGGAGGCGCTCGAACGCAAGTACAGCGGCTTCGCCTTTTTCGTCCGGCCCAAATTCCGGAAGGACCGGCAGCTCGACCAGCGCCCCCTCGCCAGGGACGGCCACTGGTTCTGGGGCGCCCTCTTCTCGTCCTGGCGGATCTACCGGGATGTGCTCCTCGCCTCGCTGCTGATCAACATCTTCGGCCTGGCGAGCCCCTTCTTCACCATGAACGTCTATGACCGGGTCATCCCCAACCTGGCCTTCGAGACACTGTGGGTGCTCGGCATCGGCATCGGGGTGGTCTATGTCTTCAACCTGATTCTGCGGGGGCTGCGCGGTTATTTCATCGACGAGGCCGGCAAGAAGACGAACTTGCAGGTGTCGGCCACCCTGCTGGAACAGGTGCTGGGCCTGCGGCTCGAAGTGCGGCCGAAATCGGTGGGCGCCTTCTCCAGGAAATTGCAGCACTTCGAGTCGATCCGCGATTTCATCACCTCGTTTTCGATCACCGCCCTCATCGACCTGCCCTTCATGGTCCTGGGTCTGGTCGCCATCTGGTACCTGGGCGGGCCGATCGTGCTCATCCATCTGAGCGCCGTGCTCCTGATGGGACTGTTCGCCCTTGCCGTGCAAGCGCCGCTCAAGCATGCGGTGGGACAGTCCCTGCAGGCATCCGTCCAGAAGAATTCGATCCTGGTCGAGGGGCTGGCCGGCATCGAAACCGTCAAGATGCTGGGCGCGGAAAGCCAGATCCAGCGCGCCTGGGAGGAAACGGTCAGCCACATCGCCACCTGGAGCAGCCGCTCCCGGCTCTTTTCCTCCTCGGTGGCCCACTTCGCCGACTTCGTCATGAACCTGGCCACGGTGACGACCGTGATCGCCGGCGTGTACCGGATCGCGGCCGGCGAACTGACCCAGGGCGGCATCATCGCCCTGCTCATCCTCTCCCGCCAGGCCATCGTGCCGATGTCCCAGGTCGTCAACCTCGCCACCCGTTACCACCAGGCCAAGGCCGCCCTGGCGGAACTGAACGCCGTCATGGAGCTGCCGGTGGAACGGCCGCCGGACCGGACCTTTCTGCTGCGCGGCGCCTGCCGGGGCAGGATCGCCTTCGAGCAGGTCGATTTCCAATATCCCGAACAGACGGGGCTGGCGCTGGCCCATATCTCCCTGGCCATCGAGCCCGGCGAGCGGGTGGCGATCATCGGGCCCATCGGTTCGGGCAAGACCACCCTGGGCAAACTGCTGCTCGGCCTCTACGAGCCGACCGCCGGCATGGTGACCCTCGATGACACCGACATCCGCCAGATCGACCCGGCCGAACTGCGCCGCTTCATCGGCTATGTGCCCCAGGACATCACCCTGTTCCGCGGCACCATCCGGGACAACATCATCCTCGGCTCGCCGGAGGTGGAGGATGACCGCATTCTCCGGGCCGCCCGGCTTTCCGGGGTCAGCGAATTCGTCGGCAGGCACGCCAAGGGCTTCGACCTGGAGATCGGCGAGCAGGGCCGCGGCCTTTCGGGCGGCCAGCGGCAGAGCGTCGCCATCGCCCGGGCCCTGTTGCACGACCCGCCCATCCTGGTCTTCGACGAGCCGAGCAGTTCCATGGACAACCGCAGCGAAACGCGGCTCAAGCAGCACCTCGGCCAGTTGCTGCCGGGCAAGACCCTGATCCTGATCACCCATCGCGGCTCGCTGCTCGACCTGGTCGACCGGATCGTCCTCATCGACAACGGCGCGGTGGTGGCCGACGGCCCCCGCGAACAGGTCATGACCGCCATGAGAAGCGGGCAGATTCACCTCTAGGCACAGACCAACATGAGCGAACAGCAACCGAAAAACGAGCAGCCCCCGGCCTCTTCCGGCCTCTTTGGCCGTCTGCCGGCAGCCGATCCGGACCTGGCCACCGACATCCGGTCGACACTGCTGCTGCAGAATCCCCGCGGCGGCCGGCTGATCGTCTGGCTGACCGGCCTTTTTTTCCTGTTTTTCCTTGTCTGGGCCGCCTTTTCCCAGATCGACGAGGTGACCAGGGGCGACGGCAAGGTCATCCCGTCCCAGCAGATCCAGGTGGTGCAGAACCTGGAGGGCGGCATTCTCGCCAAACTGCTGGTCCATGTCGGCGACGTCGTCGACAAGGACCAGTTGCTGCTCGAAATCGACAAGACCAGATTCTCGGCCCCCTACCAGGAAAGCCGGGTCAACTACCTGGCGCTCAAGGCCCAGATCGCCCGGCTGGAGGCCGAAACCCAGGACCGGCCGTTTGCCGTGCCCGAGGAGGTGGTCAAGGAAAAGCCGGAGATCGGCAGCCGCGAGCAAAAACTGTACGATTCACGGAAAGAACAACTGGCCGCCAAGCTGCAGATCCTGCAGGAACAGTGGAACCAGCGCAAGCAGGAGCTGGCCGAACTGCGCTCCAAGCTGGACGAACTGGGCCGCACCGCCGGGCTGCTGCAACGGGAGCTGGCCATGACCAAACCGCTGGTTTCCCAGGGCGCGGTCTCCGAAGTCGAGGTGCTGCGGCTGCAACGCCAATACAGTGCGATGAGCGGCGACATCGAAGCCACCCGGATCGCGATCCCCAAGGTGGAGTCGAAGATCGCCGAGGCCAGGAAGGCCATGGAGAACGAGCAGCTCGTGTTTTTCAATGCGGCGCGGGCCGATCTGAACGAGGCCTACGCCAAGCTCGAGTCCATCAGCGCCTCCGCCGAGGCCCTGATGGACCGCCTGCAGCGCACCGCCGTCCGGTCGCCGGTCCGTGGCACCATCAACCAGATCAAGGTCAACACCGTGGGCGGCACCATCCAGCCGGGCATGGACCTGATCGAAATCGTTCCGTTGGAGGACACCCTGCTGGTGGAGGCCCGGATCAAACCGGCCGACATCGCCTTTCTCCGGCCCAACCAACACGCCATGGTCAAGTTCACCGCCTACGACTTCACCATCTACGGCGGCCTGGAGGCGAATCTGGAGCACATCAGCGCCGATTCCATCACCGATAAGCAGGGCAACGATTTCTACCTGGTCCGGCTGCGCACCAAACAGAACTACCTGGGCGGCAAGGACAAACCGCTGCCGATCATTCCCGGCATGGTCGTCTCGGTGGATATCCTCACCGGGAAGAAGAGCATCCTCTCCTACCTGCTCAAGCCCGTGCTGCGCGCCAAGTACACGGCACTGCGGGAGCGGTGAGATGAACCTGATCCTCTGCTGCGGCAACACCGGCCTGCGGGAGCGCTGGTCCGCCGCCCTCGGTTCGCTCTTTCGCACCTACCAGGCCAGCACCCTGCAGGATCTGCGTATCCTGGTCGGCCAGCATATTTCCTTCGACCTGCTGTTCGTCCACCGCCTTCTGGTCGACCAGGAGATCGTCGCCTACATCCGCGAACGGCAGCCGGCCTGCAAGCTGGTCATCCTGTCCGACCGGCCGGACGAGGCCGAGGGCCTGATCTTTCTCCGCCTGGGGGTGGTCGGCTATGCCAACAGCTACATCAACCCGGAACGGCTGCGGGAGGCGGCGCGGGTGGTCGCCTCGGGTTCGGTCTGGATCAACCAGCAACTGATGCAGCGGTTGATCGCCGAGTCCGCGCCGGCCACGCTGCCGGAAAAAGAGGCCACGGAGGAGAACAAACGGAATTGGCAGCTCGCCAATCTGTCGGATCGGGAATATCAGATCGCCGGCCTGGTGGCGGAGGGATTGTCCAATCTGGAAATCGCCGAGCGGTTGGGGATCACCGAACGGACGGTCAAGGCCCATCTCGGCGCCGTGTACGCCAAGGCGTCCATCCGGGGCCGGTTGGGGCTGGCGCTGTTGTTCAACAAATAAAGAAACGGCCTGAACCAGTCAATAAACCCTGGTTCAGGCCGGAGCGTCACTCATGCCGTCGGGGCGGCAGGCTGGATCAAGGATGCTGCCCTATGGAACCGACAAGGTGGTCCAGCGGTGTCTGGTCGTGTACTTCCCCGGCCCCCGCTTCCAAGTCGATGAAGGTGTCGGCACCCGCACCGCCGGTGATATGATCGTGTCCCGCGCCGCCGTCGATCTTGTCGTCGCCGTCACCGCCGCGGATTACGTCATCCCCGCCCTGCCCGTAGATCACATCATCACCTCCACCGCCATCAATGTTGTCAGCTCCCGCCCCACCGGCAATGACCTCGTTCGCATCAGAACCATGAATATTGCCATCGGCATCAAAGGTGACATCGAAAGTCGTTGAAGCGGTATCTCCATCGCCATCGGTGGCCACCACATCGTATGTGACGGCATGGTCAACATTACCTACCGTGACTGACTGTATCTGATAACTTCCTTTATCCCCGTCAACGCCAAAAACAATCGTGTCAAAGGTCACATCGGTTACATCATGAAGGTTTACGGTCACAATTCCATTGCCACCTTCCTTACCCTCCACCGTACCAGTGTAGACCTCTGCCCCCTGGTAGTATAAGGTGTAGGAAGCCACATCAGGGATGAAACCTGATCTACCATCAACTCCATCCAAGTTGGACAAAGTAAAGCTGAAATCATTAACCGATTGAGCATGTCCCTGGGAATCCTGAAATTGCAGCGTCAACTCTTCACCATAGTTGATCTGATTAGATTCATATGAAGGATTGCTGTTTACCCCAATGCCGTGCTCATCCCATTGGACCATGCTTTGCACGCCTCCTCCGCCCCCAACCCATTGCGCTGTGGCAACGATCGTAAGATCGTCCGAGATATTGAAACTTGCACTTTGGTGCGGGATATCGCTCCCTTCCGAAGTAAACAGATCCTTCGAAAGGGTTGAGTCAAGAGCGTACTCATTACTTAACGCCACGGAATATGTGCCGGTATGAGGATCAACACTCACCGTGAAAACAACATGATCCGTCCCTTCAACAACAGCCTTCACACCACCAGCACCATCATCAACATAAACAAGATTTTCTCCTCCCGATGTCAGATGGATGCCATCGTTCCCGACTACGTATCCCGAAAGACTGTTGCCATCCTTGTCAAGCAGCTGCAAAGCAAATGTATGTTGAGCCGGGCCATCGGCTCCAAATGCAAAACCGAGATCTCCGTCGACGGAATTGCCGGCCTCATTGACCAGGATGGCATGTTGCGCGCCATTTGCAACCGGCACGTCGTCCAGTACGTCCACGTTCAGTGTAATGGCTCCGGCCACCTGATCCCCATCCGCATCCTGCGCCACGACTGTCAGCTCCACGCCATTTGCCAGCAATGCCTGAAGGTTCTCTCCCTGGATGGAATCATGAAGCAAATTCTCGTGCAGCGTAAAGGTATATGCCCCCGTTGCCGCCGTTACATCCAGTGTGTAAATTGATGTTGCAAGCACTATGTGACCCAATGCATTCGCCATTATTCCGTTCACGCTGTAAATGGCCTGTGCCGCTGCTCCATCAGCGCCAAAATTAAAGTTGTCCGCCAAGTTCCCCGTGGCCGTTGCCAAGCCGGTTCCGCTTACTTCTCCAGCACGGCCGGCATCCGCATTCGCTCCCGCCAATCCGTCCTCGTCAACGGTTATTCTGTCAGAAGTCGTTATCAAAACCGGCACGTCGTCAATCACATTGATCGTCACCAAGCCCGCGAAGGTTGACGCGGTCGTGTCACCGCCACTGTCAGTAGCCACCACCTGAATATATTGCCCCAGATCAGTGATCGGCAGATTTGTGCCATGGTCACCCAGATGATCCAACCTGTCATCCAAATTGAAGACAACCTGACCGTTGCTGCCAACGCTCACCGTGAAAACCACACGAATAGCGCTTTCCGCTGAATCTCCGGCCCGGCCCTCAATCTCGCCGGTGCTCTGATTCAGAATGTAATAAATCTGCTGCCCGCCGGAGGTCAAACCTGTCGCAACGGCGCCACCGGGATCAATGACGCTGAAGCTGATGGAGCCAGGACCATCGTTGCCGAAATCAACGGTGACCAGTTTGGCGAGATCAAGGGTCTGAATATCCGTCGGATTGACTACATCGGCCGGATTACCGATGGTGGCATCGCTATCGGGATCGCCATAGGATGTTCCCAAGGCATCTTCTTGTACGGTGGCAACCGCAGGGCTCAAAAGAAATGTGGGGTTGTCATTAAGTGCGGATGCAATCTCTTCTTCAGGATTTCCCCCAGGGGGAGGATCGAGAAAGTTGAGCGAGACGCCTCTGGTTTCCGCACCGGAATCGGGCAGCACTTCCATCTGATCGGCGGAGAAGATCACAACCTGCCGGCCGCCGCCTCTCGCACCAGCTCCCGCCCCGGAGACACCGGCGCCAGCCGCGGTCGCGGGCAAATCGGTGGTGGGATCGAAATTTTCATCCTGCAACGCAGCCTGGATATCCTCAACCTGGGCGACGGCATCCGTGGTCCCTTCGTGCCCACCGGCACCATAGACATCACCGTCCAACAGCACATCGGACATTCGCCCCAAATCGAGATGCCCCTGCTGATCGGTCAAGGCAACGGAAATGCTACCGTCGGGACCGGTAACGATCCGCTCGTGGGCATATATGGGGCTGTTCGGGGTCAGGATACGTTCAACGCCGGCGGGGGAAACGGCCTTGACTGTGCCATAAACGATAAAGACCTTGCCAATGGGATGGTTGTTCACTGGAGCCATGCGATCATCCTTTGAGTAATGAGGGAAAAATTCCGCCCGATAATTTTGCATACTGTAAACCAGAAAAAAAGACACTGCCATTGTACCAAGGTACTATTGCGTGTTTTTTCTGGTCGGTTATGTTATCGCTGTATGGAGACGAGCTGATTGCCTCGGCTTCGGTTTTCCGGATAATCAAACGCCCTGGACATGCTTTTCCGAAAATTCGGACGATTCCAGAGCGATCAATCCGGGAAGCTGAAAGAATCGAAAAAAGAGACGACGAACTTTTTCAGAAGATCGCCATTCCTGGCAAACAACAGCAAACAACATATTGAAATAAAACGAAGAAAAATACAGCTATCAAAACAGGCTCGCCTTGTGCATACAGTTATGCATTTAATCAAACAACCATATCGCACCCTGAGAATCCAACGGTGCTGTTTCGGCCTTCTGCAGATAACTTCTTTTAGAAAAGGAGAAATGATTATGAATAAGAACTTGCGATTGATTGCGCTAACTATTCTTTCAACTGCGGTTCTTGCAGCTTCCAACGCGCAAGCGGCCTATATCGAGGATACATTTTGGGGCGCGGGGTTGAGTGATAAGGATAAAAACCTCATCACTAATGATGGTCAGACTAAGACGTCACCTGCAACAAGCGGTGACGTATGGGGGGCTGGTTACAATATAACCGGAATGGATGTTGTTACTTCGGGTGGCAACCTGGTAGTAACCATTTATTCAGATGAGTACTTCAACAATTGGCTCAATAGGTCATCAAGCTATGCCCCGGGCGATCTTTTCTTGAGTACCGACGGCTGGAATCCTGATGCCAGCGAGTCCAATTATGGAGCAGACGGTAAAAACACAGGAGAAGATTGGGAATTGGTTCTTTCTCTGAGCGGGATTGAGAATGCAAATACAAGTGGCAATGCAAACTTGTATTCTGTTGGTGACGGTGGCTCCATTGTATATGGAATATCCCGGTCCGAACAGGAAGCATGGTACAATGTTTCAACCAATAGTGCCACTTCCCTCGGTGCTGGTACCTGGGAGTACCTGCAGGATAATGATAACAAGTACTATGCCCTTGTTATCACCATGAGCTTGACAGATTTAATGGATGCAGGATGGGATGGCACCGCTCTCGGCCTTCATTGGACCATGGAGTGCGGCAACGACGTCATCGAAGGTGCGTTTACCCCCGTTCCCGAACCGGGTACCGCGCTGCTGCTCGGTTCCGGCCTGATCGGCCTGGCCGGTATTCGCCGCCGGACCAGATAAGTTTTTCTCCTTCACCGAAGGTCAACGGCCGCTTTCCACCCGGAAAGCGGCCGTTTTTTTTATCGTTCCCGCCGCTTCCCGCTGCCGAAGGCAGCGCCAACCGCTCTTCCCCGCCTCCGTTCTCCCCGCCCCCTCCGCTCCAGAGGAAGCTGTTTCGCTTTCAGCGTGATCGTGCTATGGTGCCGAAAATATCCCTCCGGTCATTGTGCCGACGGGCAGAAGCCACCAAGTGCCGCCGAGATGCTGTTCGTTCATCCATCCGTGAAGCCATCCCTGTTCCGGGCCAGATGGGTCGCCCGGTTTCCGATTGCCCTCCAGCCCGAGGTTGTCCCGTGAAGAAATTCTTTTCCCTGATGCTGCGTCCCTTTGTCTGGTTGTGGAAATTCCTCAGCTCCGGCCTGACGGTGGTCTCCAACCTCGTTTTTCTCGGCCTGGTCATGCTCGTGCTCACTGCGGTCCTGTATACGCCCCAGGTCCAGGTGCCGATGCAGAGCGCCCTGCTCCTGGCCCCGGAGGGGGACATCGTCGAACAGCGATCGTCCATGGACCTCGTCACCAAGGTATTGAACCGGCTCTCCGGCACCCCCCTGCCCCAGGAGACCTTTCTCCAGGACATTCTCGACGCCATCCGCGCCGCCGGCGACGACCGGCGGATCAAGCTGCTGGTCCTCAACACCAACCGCATGGGCGATGCCAGCCTCGACCAGATCCGGACCATCGGCGCGGCCATCGACACCTTCAAGCGGACCGGCAAAAAAGTGCTGGCCGTGGGCAACAGCTTCAACCAGGCCCAATACTACCTGGCCTCCTGGGCGGACAAGATCTACCTCCACCCCCTGGGCGCGGTGCACCTTCGCGGTTTTTCGGTTTTTCGCCTGTATGCGCGCGAACTGCTCGACAAGCTGGCGGTCAACTTCCATGTCTTCCGGGCCGGCGCGTTCAAATCGGCCGTGGAGCCGCTCCTGCGCGACAACATGTCGGCCGAGGAAAAGGAGGACACCGGCCTGTGGCTCGGCAACCTGTGGAATATCTACTGCGACGACATCGCCGCCCACCGCAAGCTGGACAAACGGGTGTTCGTCGACAACGTCAACCAACTGGCCGCCCAACTCGGCTCGGCGGGTGGCGACCGGGCCCAGTTGGCCCTGACCACCGGCTTGGTGGACGGCCTGAAGACCCACCGGGAGATGGAAGAACTGCTCAGTCAGGAAGCCGGCCCGGCGCCCGACAAGAAGGGCTTCAACCATATCGGCTTTCGGGAGTATCTCGACACCGTCACCCCCTCCTACACCGACAGCGGGGAGAAAAAAGAGCTAATCGGCATCATCGCCGCTTCCGGCAATATCCTGCCCGGCAAGGGGGCGACCGGCCAGATCGGCGCCGAGGATCTGGTCAAGCGCATCCGCAAGGCGCGCCAGGATGCGCGGGTCAAGGCCATTGTCCTGCGGATCGCCACCGGCGGCGGCAGCGCCTTCGCATCCGAACTGATCCGGGAGGAACTGGCGGCGGCGAAGAAGGACGGCAAGGTCGTGGTGGTGTCCATGGGGTCGATGGCCGCCTCGGGCGGGTATTGGCTGGCGGCCGAGGCGGATGCGATCGTGGCCGCGCCGACCACGCTCACCGGCTCGATCGGTATTTTCGGCGCCATTCCCACGGTGGAAAAAACCCTGGCCCGGCTCGGCATCCACAGCGACGGCATCGGCACCACCGACATCGCCCACTTCGGCAATCTGACCACCACCATGAGCACCGCGGAGGCATCGATCCTGCAAATGGACATCGACCGGGGATACCGCCGGTTCATCGATATTGTCGCCAAGGGGCGGAACATGAACGCGGAGCAGGTGGAAAAAATCGCCGAGGGGCGGGTGTGGGACGGCGCCACCGCCCTCAAGCTGGGGTTGGTCGACCAGCTGGGCGACCTTCAGGATGCGGTGGCCGAAGCCGCCAAGCGGGCCAAGGTCCCGGCGGAGAATGGCTATTACATCGAATTGACGCCGGAGAACTATCTGGAGCGTTTCAAACAACGGGCCGAACAGCCGGTCGAGGCCCTGATGGCCCGGCTGTGGCCCGCAACCCTGGTTCCGGCCCCGCTGCGGCGGCCAATCGCGGAGCACCTCGACCTGCTCCTGCTCCAGGGCGACCCCAGGGGCCTCTATTCCCACTGCCTGCTGCCGCTTTCGGCCCTTTCCTTCCGCTGAACCGGTGCCGCGAAAGCGGCACCGCATTCTATTGCCACATCGGCCATCCCATACTTTGTAGAATAAAATTATATGGATGACGACGTGTCATTTCGAGCGGAAGCGAGCAATCCCCTTGCCATGACGAGATTTCCCCGCGCTCCGCACGCCGAAACGACCAAAACATCTATCTCGCTTGAATAAAAAAAAATCACCTAACCCTTGAGCACCGCCAGGGGTTGGAGTTCGACCGCGATCTCGATCAGATCGAGCTGGTTGGCGATTACTTCGCCGATATCCTTGTAGGCGCCGGGCGCCTCCTCGAGATCGGCGCGGTGGCGCAGGGAATGGAGAACCCGGCTCTGTTCGAGCCTGGCGATCTCCTCTTGTAAATTCAGCACCCGCTGGGCCTGTTTGCGGCCGAGCACCCGGCCGGCCCCGTGCGAGCAGGACATGAACGACTGCGGATTGCCGAGCCCCCGGACGATGTAGCTGCGGCTGCCCTGGCACCCCGGAATGATGCCGTACTCGCCCGCGAAGGCACGGGTGGCGCCCTTGCGGTGCACCCAGACTTCCTTGAAAAAATGGGTCTCGCGGGCCGCGTAGTTGTGGGCCACGTCCAGGGGTGGCTCAAACTGATCACAGCCGGTCGCCTCGGCAACGATCTCCTGGAGCACGGCCATCATCTCGCCCCGGTTGGCCCGGGCAAAGTCCACGCAGTAGGCCATCTCCCGCAGGTAATTCTGCCCCTCGGGGGAATCCAGCGGCAAGAGCGCCAGTTGCCACTCTTTGGGCACCGCGTTCCTGCCCGCCTTTTTGGCCAGACGGACGGCCAAGTCGTTGTAGTGGCCGGCCACCTTGTAGCCGAGATTGCGGCTGCCTGAATGGATCATCAGCCAGATCCGCCGGTCGTTGCCCCGCTGGATTTCGATGAAGTGGTTGCCGCCGCCCAGGGTGCCGATCTGGCGGCGGGCATTGTCGAACTCGCCGGCCACCACCGGCAGTTCCCCGGCGCCGGGATCGGGCATGACCTCGGCCGGCCGCGGTTTGTCGTGATGCTTGAACCCCAGGGGAACGGCGGTGCGCAGGGAAGCGAGGATCTTTTTGAGCTGCAGGACGGTCACTTCGGCCAGGCCGGTGCGGACGGCCCGCATGCCGCAGCCGATATCGACCCCGACCGCGTTGGGGATGACCGCCCCCGAAGTGGCCAGCACGCCGCCGATGGGCATGCCGTAGCCCACATGGGCATCGGCCATGATGGCCACGTGGTGAAAGGCGCAGTCCAGGTTCGCCAGGCGGTGCGCCTGGGCCATGGCCTCGTCCTCCAACTCGTCCAGCCACAGCAGCAGCGGTATTTTTTCGGTGGAGATCGTCCGTTTCACAGTGTCCTCTTGCTCTCTGCGCTCCCTGGTCTATAGTACCGCCTCATGAACCGGGCCCTTCGTCGGCCCTGAGCCCCACGATTCGGCACTTTCCCTGAAACAACTGCCCACACCACCTGGCCCATGATCACCCCGGACACCCTGACCCATCTCTGGCTGCACCTCGGCTGGCCGCTGCTGCGCCTGCTCCTCTTTCTCGCCATCGGCCTGCTGGCGGCCCTGTTCATCGAATCGCTCAACTGGACCGGAAAACTGGCGGTCATCGCCCGGCCGCTGACCCGGTTCGGCCATCTCTCGCCCCTGACCGGCGCCTCCTTCTCGGTGTGCTTTTTTTCCGGCATGGCGGCCAACACCATGCTGGCCGAAGGGTACGCCACCGGGCAGTTGAGCCGCAGGGAACTGATCCTGGCCAACCTGTTCAACAGCCTGCCCAGCAATTTCCTCCACCTGCCGACCACCTTTTTCATCGCCGCGCCGATGATCAAGGGCGCGGCCTTCGTCTACATCGGCCTGACCGTGGCCGCGGCCATCCTGCGGACCCTGCTCGTCACCCTGCTGGGACGGACGCTCCTGCCCGCCGGCAACGGCGAGATCGCCCCCGTCGACCTGCCCCCAGCTCCGGAACATCCCTTTCGCGCCGCCCTCGACAACACCATGAAACGGTTCAAGCGGCGCATCCGCAAGATCGCCGGCTATACCGTGCCGATCTACATCATCTTCTACGCCCTCACCGAGGCCGGTTTTTTCGCCGCCGCCGAACGGTTCATGGGGCAGCATCTCTCCTGGCTTTCCTGGCTCTCGCCCCAGGCCCTGTCGATCCTCACCTTTCAGATGGCCGCCGAGTTCACCGCCGGCCTCGCCGCCGCCGGCTCGCTGCTGGCCAGCGGCACCATGCGCATGGAGGAAATCGTGCTGGTGCTCCTGATCGGCAACATCCTCTCCTCGCCCATCCGCGCCCTCCGCCATCAATACCCGTACTATGCGGGTATCTTCAAACCGGTGCTGGCCGCGGAACTGATCTTCTTCAGTCAGGGATTCCGGGCCTTGAGCATAGCCCTGGTCGCCTTTTTGTATTATTCTCTGGTCATGTAGCCACCCGGCCGGCACGGCGGGCACCCACTCCGGCACCTCTTGCGAGGGAGACACGATGGACAAGACCATTCTGGTTGCGATCGACGGTTCGGTGTACTGCGGCAACAGCCTGGAATATCTGAGCAGACTTTTCCGTTCCGACCCGAGCCTTTCCCTTCACCTGTTCAGCGTAGTCTCCAGCGGGGGCGGCGGCAAGGACTGGATGTTCGATGTCGACCCGCTCCGCGGCCAGTCCCCCGAGGCGGAGCAGCGGGCGTGGGTGGCCCGCCGGCATCTGCGGGAGGCCGAGGACCGGCTGGTCCGGGACGGATTTCCTCGGGAACGGATCGAGACCAGGGTGAAGATCGCGGCCAGTGTCAGCGGCACGATCCGCGACGAGGCCGAACATGGCAACTACGATAGCGTGGTCATCGGCCGCCGCGGCCTGGGCACCGTGGGCACCATGTTTTTCGGCAGCGTCTCGGGCGAACTGGTCGAAAAATGCCACAAGGTGCCCCTGTGGATCGTGGACGGCAGCGCCACTGCCGAACGGTTTCTCCTCGCCGTCCACAGCCATCCCTCCTCGCTGCTGGCCGCCGACCACCTCGCCTACATGCTCAAAAGCCATCCAGGGGGCGCCGACATCTGCCTCTATCACTCCAATTCGGTTTTCGGGTCCCAGCGGGCGGCCAGGCCCGAGGAGTTTCACGCCCAATGGGGCAGGGAGTGGTGCGACACACACCTCGATCTGGAGAACTTCCTCTTTTACGCCCACCTTCAGTTGCTGGTCGAGGGGGGCATCCCCCGGCACCGCATCACCCAACTGCCCATGCAGATGCATCTCGATGTGGGCAGCGATCTGCTGCGCCAGGCCAAACAGCACCGCTGCGGCACCATCGTCATCGGCCGTCGTCGTCGCGACCTCGCCAAGGCGCAGCTCCGGGGCGTTTCCGACAAGACCCTGAAACAGGCGCAGAACATCGCCGTCTGGCTGGCGGGCTGACCTCCCGCGCCACCCTGCCTTTGCCGCCCTTTTCTCAGGGTTGAGGGCCCGGCTGGCCGGGGACGGACGGCCCGACGATCACCGTGGCCGCCCGCTCGGGCGCGAGGTACTGCCGCGCCAGTTCGGTCAACTCCTCGGCCTTGATGGCGGCGAATCCCTCCAGGATGGTGAGCGGCCATTGCAACTGCTGCGGATGGCGGCTGGACAGGTTGAGCACCGATTCCATCCAGTAGCGATTGTTGCGCTTGATGTCCTTGATCGAGGTCAGTGTTGGCTCCAGGGCCCGGTGCAGTTCGTCCTCGCCGACCCCCTTGCCGCTTAGGCCGGCGGCCACCTCCCTGGTCGCCCGGGCGAGCGCTTCGGCCTGGTCCGGGGCGACGATCAGGCTGCTTTTCATCAGGCCGAAGCCGGCGTTGGCCCGGCTGGGCTGGCTGATCACCCGGGGGGCATAGGTGGCTCCCAACTCTTCCCTGATCTTGACCCGCAGCCGGTCGTCGAACACGGAGGCCAGCAGGTTGAGCCGCCGGGTGCGGTCGATATCCCAGAAATCGCTGGTCTGCCAGGCCACGGTCAGAAGCGCCCGGTCGAGGGAACTGGCCGCCTGCAGACGACGCTGTTCGCCGGCCGGGAACACGATCGGCTGTACCGGCGGCGCCTCCCCGGCCTGCCGCCGGTCCGCCCCGAAATACTGTCGCACCAGCGTGACCGCCTCGCCGGGATCGATGTCGCCGACCACATTGATTTCAAGAGGTTCGCGGGCAAAAGCAGGCGCCAGCCACTGGCCGATCCGGGCCAGATCGATTGTGTTCACCTCGTCCCAGGTCGGCAGCCCGTACTCCGGACTGCCCCCGGCCAGAAACCGGTCTCCCTGGATCTGGCCGATCCCCTCCACCGTGCCGGCCAGTTGATCGTACATCCGCCGCAGGTTTTCCCGGCTGCGGCGGAAGTCCTCGGCCCGGAAGACCGGATCGTACAGGCGATGGCGGAGCAGGTGCAGCAGTGTTTCGAATTCATTGCGCAAACTGCCGCCTTGAAAGGAAAAGCTTTCGGGACCGACGGCAAAGTCGAGACTGACGTTGGTCCCGGCCAGGGCCTCGCCCAACTGCTCGCGGGTCAACCTGCCGATGCCGCTTTCCCGCATCAGGGCCTCGGCGGCCAGGGCCATGCCCGCCGCCGGTTCGGCCTGCCTGCCGTTGCCGAACTGCACGGACAGCAACACCTGATTAGCCTGGAAATCGGTGGCCTTGACGTTGAGGACCACGCCGTTGGGCAAGGTCACCGTCTCCACGCCTATCTCCTTGTGGCTCGCCCGTTCGACCGGCTCGTTTGCCGGGACAGGCGGCGGCGCCAGATAGGGAAAAGGCGCCCGCTGCGCCTCCACCCAGGCCGGGATCTCTTTGCTTTCGTTAGTTCTGTACAGCGCGCGCACCTGGTCCTCCAGTTGGGCGGCCGTCAGCCCCGGTTCCAAAACCCCGGCCAGGTGGATCTGCCGTCGCGGCTGGCTCCACTGCTGGCGCAGGGCATCGTTGATTTCGGTCAGGGTGAGGCCATCGACCTCCGGCCCATAGAACGCCATCTCCTGGGTCGGGCTCATGACAACCTCGCCGTCGCCGAGCTTGCGGATGATTTCCTCGGCAATCTCCCGGCTGTCGCGGGAAGGCGCGGTCTGCACCGCCTTGTCCAGCAGCGCCCTGATTTCCCGCTTGCCCCGGGCCAGCTCCGTCTCGGTGAAGCCGTGCTTCAGGGCCTGGGCAAGCGTCGTCTGCAACAGGGCCAGCCCGTCCCGCCATGTGCCGGGCTCGGTCCGGGCGGTCAGGGTGGCGTATTGGTATTGTCTGAGAAAAAGGCCGGCGTGCGTCTGGGGTTGCGCCAGGGGACTGCCCGGACGCTGTTCGAGCTGATCCAACCGGTTGCCGAGCAGGATCGAGGCCATGTACTGCCGCAACTGCTCGATTTCCCAGGCCCGCGAATCCTGGCGGGGCTGGATGTTGCCCACCGTGGACAGGCTCAGCGCGGTGGAGCCCAGTTCCGGTTCGGGCAGGACGAGGATCTCGATTCCCGATTCCTTGACCGACCCCGTCTCCGGACATGACACCGTTGCCTCCGCCGCCGTCAGTCCGGCAAAGGCCGTCTCCAGGAGTTTCGCGGTTTCCGTCGGACGCATGGCGCCGACCACCACCACGATCATGTTGTCGGGCCGGTACCACCGGTCGTAGAACGAACGGAGCAGGCGGCTGTCGGCCGTATTGAGCACCTCCTCCACCCCAATGGGATCGCGCCGGGCCACCAGGGTGCCGGCGAAATCGAACTCCATCTGTTTTTTCGAGACCCGGCTGGCGGCGGAATCGCGGCTGCGCTTTTCCGCCAGGATGACGCCCCGCTCCCGATCCACCTCTTTCTCCAGCAGCAGGGCTCCCCTGGCGTAATCGGCCAGCACCTTGAAGCCCTCCGCCATCACCGCGGACTCGGCCGAGGGCAGCAGGAGATTGTAGACCGTCTCGTCGAAACCGGTGCGGGCATTGGTGTCGCCGCCGAAGTCCATGCCCAGGGACTGGAAGTACTTGATCAGCGTGCCAGGCGGATAATGGGTGGTGCCGTTGAAGAGCATGTGTTCGAGGAAGTGGGCCAATCCCCGCTGCTCCTCGGTTTCCTGGAGCGAGCCGGCCCGGACGACCAGGTAGAGGGCCACCCGGTTTTTCGGCTCGTCGTTGGCCATGAGCACGTACCGGAGCCCATTGGCGAACCTGCCGAACGTGAGCGCCGGGTCCGGTGGCAGATCGCTGCCGTCGTGGGGCCAGTTGGCGGCCAGGCAGGACGGCTGCGCTGGCCGGGGCGCTGGCCCGATGGACTCTGCGCCGAGCAGCGACGGCAGGAACAGGAGCGCGAAAAACAGGGCGGCCACGCGGCGCCACGAAAACGGAAAGACGGATTGCGGCATTGTCGAACCTCGAGGTTTGGTGTACACAACGGAAACAACTGTCAGACTATAGTGTGCGCCCGGAGGGGAAACAAGATGATTATCGCCGGCAAACGGGCCCTGGTGCTGGGGGCGACGCGCGGCATCGGCCTGGCCGTCGCCCGGACCCTGGCCGATCAGGGCGTCCGCCTGATCCTGCCCTGGTTCGACTGGCCCGAATCGGTGTCGGCCCTCCAGGAGGAATTCGGCGGCGGCCGGGACGGCCACCTGCTGCTGCGGACCGACCTGCGCCAGCCGGATGAGGTGGCGGCGTTGATGGCCGCCATCGACGAACGGTTCGGCGGCCTGGAGATCGTGGTCAACAACGTCGAGCGCGGCGGCATGCCGATCCTGCACGGCGGCTATCGGCGCGAAGTCAACCGCGAGCAGTGGCAGTTGGAAATGGACACCACCCTGCGCGCCAAATGGCTGGTGTTCGACCACGCCCTGCCCCTGCTGCGCCGCAGCGGGGCGGCAACGGTGGTCAACGTCTCCTCGATCGCCGGGATCGTCGGCCGGTCCGGGCCGGCGGGGCTCCTGTTCAACGACGGCTATGCCGCAGCCAACCGGGGCGTGCAGTCCCTGACCGAGACCTGGGCCAGAATCGGCGCGCCTTCCATCCGGGTCAACGAAATCATGCTGGGCCTGATCGATTTCCGGCACGGACCGGGCACCAGGGGGTGGGATTTGCTCACCGAGGAGCAGCGGTGCGACCTGCTGGCGCACACCCTGCTCCGGAGGACGGGCACACCGGAAGAGGTGGCGCAGGCCGTGCTGTTTCTGATCCGGGATGCGGATTTCCTGACCGGCGCCGTTCTGCGCCTGGACGGTGGTTACGTGGTGGGGGGGGAGCGCCCTTCGGTCATGCCCGAAGGGATTCTCTAGCAGGGGAACGTTCCGAGGATGGTGCTCTCAGCTTTCCAGCACCCAGTCGGGGAGGTGGTGCATGATGTAGTCGGTCACCTTTTCCTTGGCGGCCGGGTCGTTTTGCCGGATGCCGGCATCGCGCATCACTTCGTCGAAGTCGTACCAGCAGAGTTCCTTGTCCTGATGACTGTACACCGTCAGGATCCGGTGATCCGGGTCGTCGAGGTCCTCTTCCTCCTGGATGGCGGCCACCAGGCGGACCGCTTCGTCATAGGGCAGAAAACGGACTGCATCTTCGCTCATCGAACACTCCACACTCCGGCCGACAAGGGACGGGAGCAACGCACACGTGCAAGGCGGGCCGCACGGGTCAGCGCGCCTTGCACGACAAAAACGGGGGATCAGGCTGGCTTGACGACAGCCCCGGAACGGATGCAACGGGTACAGACGTTGGCATGCACGGTACTGCCGCTGCTGGTCTGCATGCGCACCCTTTGCAGATTGGGCAACCAACGACGACGGGTCTTGTTGTGGGCGTGGCTGACGTTGTTTCCCGTCGAGGGGCCTTTGCCGCAGATTTCGCACGTACGGGCCATGATCGTTTCTCCTCAGGTGAATCGTTTGACAATAGCCGCGAATAATAGCCTCGCACCATGAAAAAGCAAGTTCTTTTCGCAGCCGTCCCCCAGAATTCGCTCCGGGCGACCCCATCGGCCGCGCGCGGCGGCGGGACGGCGGAAGCCTTGCAGCCCTTGGCAAGGTGTACCTATAACCCGGCAAAAACGATACAGAAATTTTCTTCGTTCAATGGTTGGTTTTTGTTATAATCGTCCTTACAATCAAAACGCCCCGAAAGCCGCACGACCCGCCGCATCTGTACCTGCGAAAAACGGCGTTCCCGCCGCGCGGGACAACCGGGGCACCGATGCCGCACCGTTCTCCGTACCACAAGGAATCACCGCATGCCACATGCCGTCACACTGATTTATGAATTTCTCTCGTGGCGGTCAGTCCTTGACATTCTCCTGATTGCCGCCGGTCTGTTTTTTCTCTACCGGACCCTGCTCCGCCTCGGCACATGGAAAATCATGGCCGGCATCCTCCTGGCCCTGGTGGTGTTCATTCTGGCCAACGCCCTCCAACTGAAGGGCATCGAGTGGATTTACCACAACGTCAGCAACGTGGCCGTGCTCGGTCTCATCATCATTTTCCAGCCGGAACTGCGCAAGGTGTTGGAAAAGGCGGTCTCGGTCCCGCCGCACCGGCTCAGGGATCAGGACACCTCGCTGCACGCGCTCATCGGCGAAGCCCTCGTCAAGCTCGCCCAGGAACGGTGCGGCGCCATCATCGTCTTCCCCGGCAAGGAGCCGATCAACGGCAAGATTTCAGGCGGCTATCAACTGAACGCCGTCCCCAGCCTGCCGCTCATCCTCAGCATCTTCGATTCCAATTCACCGGGGCACGACGGCGCGGTGATCATTGAAGGCGGCAAGCTGACCCAATTCGGGGTCCGGCTGCCCATGTCGCAGTCGACCAGACTTTCCGAGGAATACGGCACCCGCCACCATGCCGCCATGGGGCTCGCCGAACAGACCGACGCCCTGGCCCTGGTTGTTTCCGAGGAGCGGGGCAAGGTTTCGGTCTTTGTCAACGGCGAGATGCACCCGGTGCGCACCACCGATGAAATCGCCAAGGCCATTGTCAGTCATCAGCGGGAAATGGGCTTCCTCAATCGGGACAGCACCCCGAAAATCCGCAAACGAACCATTTTCCAGATTGCCGCCAGCCTGATCATCGCCATCGTCTTCTGGTCGACCCTCATCATCTCGCAACGCGAGGTGGTCGAGCGCGTCCTCCCGGCAACCATCGACTACACCACCCCGGCCGAGGACCTGGTGCTGGTCGGCGAAAAAGCCAACGAAGTCAAACTCTATCTTTCCGGCCCCAAATCGGAGATCGACAACCTGGCCAACAACCCGCCCAGTGTCAAGATCGACCTGTCCAAAATGGCCAAAGGCAGCCAGACCATCATCATCACCAGCGAAAACCTGCGGCTGCCCAAGGGGATCACCCTGCTCGACACCTCCCCCCAGCAGCTCAAACTGACCCTGGCCGCCGTGGTGCAGAAAAATGTGCCGATCACCCCCCAGATCATCGGCAAACTCCCCGGCAACCTGAAGATCAAGCAAATCACCGTGATCCCGGACACCGTACTGGTCACCATTCCGGTCACCAAGGAAGAAAAAATCAACGAAGAAGTCCTCACCACCCCGATTTATCTGGAGTCGATCTCCACCGACAGCAAACTGTTCTGCAAGGTGATCGCCCGCCCCTCGATTCAGCCGGTGGCGAAACGCTGGCCGGACGTGGAAGTCATCATCGAGTTGAAATGACCGCCCTTCGGCGGCTGACCGGACCCGCCTGAGCCGGGATGGCCGGCCGCCGTTCCAGCCGGAAACCCTCCCCGCCACTCTTCTTTTCCCCTGTCGCTTTTCCCTGCCCCGCGCAAAATCGCACCCCCACCCCCGCATCGTTACATTTTTGAGCATATACATAAAAAATTATGCCATAAATGTTACATGAAATGCGATTTTCCGTCACCTCACCCCAGACCTTCTCGAGCAACATACTAACAATAAATTAATTTTTCAAAATCTCAAACTCTATCAAAAAGGGCACGATACGTGCATAATTGTAACCATCATGTACTACTGCGCCACGTGCAAAGACGGCCTGCCCGGACAGCCAGACTCTCTTCGCACGGGGGACCGCTGCAACATTTATTGAAAAAGGAGAGAATATGAAACGTTTGTTTTCCGTGGCCGCCTTTGCCGCCCTCGCCATGGCCACCACCGCACCCCAGGCAACCGCGGCGACCGCCACCGCCGCCCTTGACGCCAACAGCGCCTACGTATGGCGTGGCTTGACCATGAACAACGGCTTTGTCCTGCAGCCGAGCATGGATGTTTCCCACAATGGTTTCGCCTTCAATGTCTGGGGCAACTACGACGTCGACGATTACGACGGCGCCCTCAACGACAACAGATTTTCCGAAATCGACCTGACCGGTTCCTACGCCTTCAAGCTGGGGAGCGTCGACGCCAGTCTCGGCATCATTCATTATCTGTTCCCCGAGGCCTCCGACGATGCCGACAGCAACACCACCGAACTGTTCGCCGGCCTCAGCTACGACCTTGGCGCCGGGTTCGCCATCTCCACCAAGATCTACTACGATATCGATGTCGTCTCGGATTATTACATCACCGCCGGCCTGGGATACTCCTACAACCTCAACGACCAGACCACCCTGGGCCTGAGCGCTCTGGTCAGCTATGCCGGTGACGACTTCACCGAGTATTACGCAGGAGGTACGGACAGCGGTTTCTTCAACTACACACTCACCGCTTCGGTGAAGTACATGGCCACCGAGGCCTTCGGCATCGGCGCCAATATCAATCTGGCCGACAACCTGGACGACGACGCCCTGCCAGATGAGTCCGTGCACACCAACGTCTACGGCGGCATCAGCCTGACCTACACCTTCTGACCCCTCTTTCCTCCGTTCCTCTCCCCCTCTTCCCGGCATCGGCATGCCCCCCGGGAAGGGGGGTTCCATTCCGCTCCCCCTGCTTCCATCCCGTCCTCCGCAAAAAAAGCGCCCCCGATTCCCCCCTTTTTCCCGCGCATCTGCCCTTGGTATCTCCTTGCCGGATTTCCGCGGGGCCGTATTTGACATTTGTCCCCAAACGTGCGTGAATACATCTGGTAACAGGTGTGGCCGGTTCGAGCGTCCTTCGCGTCGCTCTTCCGGCTAAGCCGCGTTGCCGTCCCCCTCAACACAAAGGAGAGTCCGTATGTTGAACAATCTGAAAATCGGAACACGACTGAGCCTCGGCTTTGGCGCGCTGCTGGCGCTCATGCTCCTGGTCGGTGGATACAGCATCAAGGAGATCAAGGAGTTGCATCATGAAATCGACCTGCTGGTCACGGACCGGATGGTCAAGGTCGAGCAAGCCAACGCGCTCATCCGCGACATCAACGTCGTGGCCCGTGCGGTTCGCAACCTGCTCCTCGACGACGACAGCGGGCGTCGGCGAACCGAATTGGAGCGGGTAGCCGAAGCACGGAAAAGTGCCAGCGGGCTGCTGGAAAAACTCACCGCATCCGTCACCGACGAAAAGGGCGCGGCACTGGTGAAAAGCATCATCACCGACATTCGCCCCGTTTTTTCCCGGCACCTCGATGCCATCGTCAAGTTCATCACCGACGGGCAAACGCTCCAGGCCAAGACGCTCCTGCTGGGCGACTACCGGCAGATCCAGGCCACCTATCTGAACATCGCCGAGGACCTGATTCGCCTGCAGACCGAGCTGGCCCAGGATGCGGGAAAAAGGGCGGCGGGCATGGCGACCCTCGCCACCCGGATAACCGCGACGATCCTCCTCTCGGCCCTGGTCCTCAGCGTACTTCTGGCCTTCTTCATCGTCCGCTCGATCACCGGCCCGGTGCACAGGGCCTCGGCTCTGGCCGAGACCATGGCCAAGGGCGATTTCACCGTCAAACTGCATCTCAGGCAGCAGGATGAAATCGGCCTGATGGCCGCATCGCTCAACACCATGGTGGGGCAACTGGGAGGCATGATTAGGGAAATCGTCGGCGGGGTGAAGCGCTTGGCGAACTCGTCCAACGAACTCGCCGCCGTCTCCAGACAACTCTCCGTCGCCGCCGAGGACACGGCGGACAAGGCCGCCACCGTCGCCACGGCCACCGAGGAAATGAGCACCAATATCCAGTCCGTATCGGCTGCCATGGAACAGTCGACCGGCAACGTCAACATGGTAGCCTCCTCGGCCGAGGAGATGACCGCCACCGTGGGCGAAATCGCCCAGAACGCCGAGAAAGCCCGCTCCATTTCCGAAGGTGCGGTCAGGCAGTCGCGGCTGGCGTCCGAAAAAATGGCCGCGCTTGGCGAATCGGCCAGGAAAATCGGCCGGGTGACCGAAACCATCACCGAGATTTCGGAACAGACCAATCTGCTCGCCCTCAATGCCACCATCGAGGCGGCGCGGGCGGGCGAGGCGGGCAAGGGTTTTGCGGTGGTCGCCAACGAAATCAAGGAGTTGGCCCGCCAGACCGCCGAAGCCACCATCGACATCAAGAACCAGATCGGCGAAATGCAGGCCACCACCGCCACCACGGTCGAGGACATCGAGCACATCTCGGGAATCATCGCCGAGATCAACAACGTCATCAACGGGATAGCCACTGCGGTCGAGGAACAGTCCGCCGCCACCGGCGAAATAGCCGGCAATATCGCCCAGGCCTCGCAGGGCATTGCCGAGGTCAACGAAAACGTGGCGCAATCCACGGTGGTCATCGCCGACATCACCCGGGACATCGCCGGCATCAACCAGCAGTCCGGCCAGGTCGGCGCCGGCAGCAATCAGGTCCTGCAGAGCGCGCAGGGACTGGCGGAACTAGCGGTTGAACTCGAAAAACTGGTCCAGCGGTTCAAGGTCTGACCTTTCTTCGCCCCCCGGACGAATGGGCGCTCCCATTCGTCCGGTCCCTGCCGGCCTCCCGTCGCCGCACCGCTCCCCCGCGTCGTTCCGGTCCCGTTCCGCGCCTTCTTCCGGCACCGCGGCCAATCCAAAACAAACGCATTTTTAATCCCATCGTAACGCAATCCCGATACAAGGGAAACGGCAGGAGCGAGCATCCCGCCACAATCCCTTCGTACCAGGACCTTCAGCCGACGCATTCCGGCGACGATCGACAGAACCCATGGACCAGAAAACAGAAGAGTTGCTGCGCGCGGTCATCCGGCGTCAGGATGTCCGCGTGCATTTCCAGCCGATCATCCATATCCGGACCCGGCAGATTTACGGTTACGAGGGATTGATTCGCGGCCCGGTGAACACCGTGCTGCACGCCCCCACCCGCCTGTTCGAGGCGGCGGCCAGAACCGGCCTCCTGGCGGAACTCGACCTGCTCTGCCGGCAGGCGGTGATCAAGCGCTTTGCCCAACTGGGCCTGCCGGGACGGCTGTTCATCAATGTCGATCCCTTCAGCCTGGTCCACGAGCATTTCCGCGAGGGGCAGACCCTGGAACTCATCGAACAGGCCGGCCTCACTCCCTCCCAGCTGATCATCGAACTGACCGAAACCCACCCGGTGGAGGATGTGCATCTGATGCAGCAGGCCATGGTCCACTACCGGGAGATGGGGTTCCGGGTGGCGCTGGACGATCTCGGCGCCGGCTATTCGGGCCTGAAGCTCTGGTCGGAGATCCGGCCGGACATCGTCAAGATCGACCGCCACTTCATCCACGGCGTCGACCAGGACCGCACCAAGCAGCAATTCGTCAGCACCATCCTCAAGACCGCCACCGCCCTGGGATGCAGGGTGATCACCGAAGGGGTGGAAACCGGCAACGAGTACGCCACCCTGCGCAAGATCGGGGTGGAGATGCTCCAGGGCTACTATTTCAGCCGCCCCGTGGAACTGCCGCCGGTGGCCATTTCCTCGAAACTGTTTCGCAAGGAGGTGCGGGTCGCCGAGGAGGACGAGGCGCCGACGGTGGAGATGCTGACCCGGCCGGTGGTGTCCGTGCAGGCCGAGGCCATGGTCCGGGAGGTCGGCGACCTGTTCACCTCGACGCCGGAGCTGGAGTCGATCGTGGTCGTCCACGAAACCGAGGTGCTCGGCCTGGTGCTGCGCCGGGAATTCATGAATCTCTATGCCAGCCTCTACGGCAAGGAACTGTACGGCAAGCAGCCGATCCTCCGCTTCATGAACCGGAACATTCTGCAGGTGGACAAGAAACTGCCGCTGGAGGAAGTCAGCTACCGCCTCACCACCTCGCTCGACATCCACACCGACGAGTTCATCATCCTGGACGACTGCCGGCTGGCGGGCAAGGGCCGCCTGATCGACCTGCTCCACGAGATCACCAAGCTCCAGGTCAGCCGCGCCCGCCACGCCAATCCCCTGACCCTGCTGCCCGGCAACGTACCCATCCAGCAACAGCTCCAGAAGCTGTTCCGCCAGAACATACCCTTCACCGTCTGCTATTTCGATCTCGACAACTTCAAACCCTTCAACGATTTCTTCGGCTTCAGCCGGGGCGACATGGTGATCCGTTTCGTCTCCGACCTGCTGACAGCCAATATCGACGACCAGATCGACTTCATCGGCCATATCGGCGGCGACGATTTCGTGGTCATCTTCCGCAGCGACGATTGGCAGCACAAGGTGGAGCGGATACTGCGGCAGTTCGACGACAGCATCGGCGGCCTGTACAACGGCCACATCGGCTGCGTGATCACCACCACCGACCGCGAAGGCCGCGAACGGCAATACGGGCAGATGACCCTGTCGGCCGGAGCGGTGATCATCCATCCCTCTCCCTGGCGCTGCCACATCGATCTCTCCGAGGAGGCCTCCATCGCCAAGCATCACGCCAAGGCCCTGCCCGGCAGCGTGCTGTACATCCACGAACTCCCGGTCGACCCGCCGCTCGTCGCAGCGCCGATATGACCCCGGCCGCCACGCCGGAAAATTGGCTGGATGTCCTGGCGGCAAGGCAGCGGCTGGCGCTGGGACCGACGCGGCGCGCATAGAGCGCGGCTGTTCGGCGCAGGAGCAGACAGCCGTCCGCAACAACGACAAAAGAACGCTGCCTCCCGCGGGCCAGCCGGACGACCATCGCCCGGGCGGCGAAACGATCCCGGCCGATTTCAGTGTCGCTGCACCGCCGGGAAATGGCTGTCGACGATGGCCTCGACCTCCGCCAGCCACGCGGCCCGCTGGGCCTCGCTGCCGGTCACCACGACACCGAAGGTTCGACGCTGGAACCCGCGCACGCCGCAGAGGCCAAAGATGCAGTTTTTCCAGATGGTTTCCAAGGGATCGCCGAACACCGTGCGCTCGCGCTCGGCCTCGGTGTTCGAGGTGTTGAACACCAGGGCGGCGCGGGCCTTGAGCAGGCCCACCGGCACGCCCTCGCCGGAATCGCCGGCCACGAATTCGTAGGCCACCCCCGGCCGGAGAACCCGATCCACCCATCCTTTCAAAATGGCCGGCGGCATGCCCCACCAGTTGGGATGAACGATGACAATGCCGTCGGCCTCGGCAATCTCGGCGCAGTGGCGCGCAACCAGCGGCGGCAGGGAGGCGCCGCGCGGAATCTCGCCACCGGGCAACAGGGGATCGAATCCCTCCCGGTACAGGTCATGTTCCATGACCGCATGGCCGTTGGCCCGCAACCGGTCCGCCGCTGTCCGGGCAATGGCATGGTTGAAGCTCCTCTCCCGGGGATGCGCCACAATCAGTACAATCATCATCGGTTGTCTCCAGTATTCCGTCGCCGGCCCGGCGCCGGTCGTCGATCGACAGGGGAAGCCGCACCACAACAAAACGGCATCCCGGAGGATGGACCGGGATGCCGGGTCGGACGCCGGGGTGAATGAAACACGGCCTATTCGCGCAGAATCGTGGTCCGCCGGTCCGGATCCTCGGGGAAAACGCGGCCGGTGCGCAGACACTCGAAGATATGGTCGAAGACCACGCCAGCCCGGCCCGGTGTCCTGCCGCTGCGGAAATAGCTGTGTCCCTTGGGGAAGTCGTAGACATTGTTGACGTCGTCGCAGTCCACGGCGTAGACGTTGTTCGGCGTCAGGTGCATGTCCTCCGGGCCGCTGTGGCCGAGCCGGCGGGAGGCGATCTTGTTTTTCAGGTTGGCCGCCTTGCTGCTGCGCAGGGCCATGTCGTCGGAAGCGAAGTAGACGACGACATTGCGCGAGGCGTCGCAGATGAGCTGGCCCCGTTCACCGCGATGAATGGACTCGTTCTCGATGTCCGCCGCCACCAGGAAGGTGTTGCGGAACAGCAGGGGCACGCCGTCGGCCAGGTCGTACCTGTCCCAGGCGGACAGGGCTTCGCGCAGCACCCGGTTGCCCATGGAATGCGCCAGGACATTGATCCGCTTGAGGCAGGGATCGTTTTCCGGGTCGTTGCTGGCGGAATTGCGCCACTCGACGAACCGTTGCAGGGCGCGGGCGAAGGAGGTGGCGCTGGCATCCGCCGCCTTCTGATCGTCCCAGTAGTCCTTGACGATGCCGAAATCGTTGTCGCAGGGCCAGATCACCGGAATGATCAGCACTTCCCGGTTGTTCCTGTCGTTGCAGAGTTGCTGAAATTCGCCGGCGGCCTTGAACACGTCCTCGGGCAGGTTGGAGTAGCCGTGGATGTAAAACAGCAGTTGCCGGTAGGGCGATTGTTTCAGCTCCAGCATGAACTGATCGCGGCCGATGGTGGTGATGGCGCCGTCGGCGTCGCGCCGGCAGGCGAACACCACGTTCGAGGGGGCATTGTTGTGCAGATCGAAGACAAACGCCCGCCCCGGATCGGTTTGCAGGGGCCCCGCAGGATACCGATTGGTCAGAAACAGCATGGTGCCATCCTTGGCAAGCACGGGTTCGCCCCGATGTTCGGCCGGGGCGGTCCCCGCCCCTTCGCCGCAAGGGGCACCGGCTGCGGCAACGGCCACCGTTTGCCACAACTGCGCCTCGGCCTCGCGCCGGCGCTTGAGCCCCGCCAGCTCCTTGCCGCCCGATTTGGTCCAGCGCAGCATCTGGGCCGGCACCTGATCGAGGGCGCCCTCGTTCAACAGGCGGAGCAGGGTCGATTTCTCCAGGGCGCCGATGCCAACGTTGTAGGCGAAGCTGATCAGGGCGCAGAACTGGTTGTCGCCGACCGGAACCTTGACGAGCCGCTCGACGCCGGCGGCGAAGCGGCGGACATCGTCGTCCAGCAGCACGTCGGCCTCGGCCCTGGTGATGCCATCGGGATAGACGGCGCGGGCCGATTCCCTGTTTTCCGCGCCCTTGAGCATCTTGCCGCGCGGGTCGATCACCACATGGCCCCAGCCGATGGTCCAGTAGCCGGCGGGGCACAGATAGGGATCGAGGTTCACCGTGGCCGGATCGCCGTCCGAAATGCCCTCGAATGACTTGATCAGTTCCACCGCCTGACGAAGATCTCGTGCCATTGCGTCCTCCGATGCAGAAAATATAGGTTCAAGAAAAATACTGCGGATCCGCTCCCTTGGGTGTGGGGGCGGGGACGGGCCGATGGCGCCGCCCCCATCCGCAGTCGACGAGTATTCGCTGTTTCCCCGGGAAAGGCAAGCGAGAAAAAACGAAGAGGAAACGGATAGAAATTCTATCCACTCGACAGTGTGCCTCGACCTCGGTTGCTGTCAGTCCCGCCGAATCCCCCTGGGAATCTTTGGCCGCTCAACGCCGACTCCGTCGCCGGTCACGCATCGGGCCCGATGCGCAACTCCAGGGTGAGGGAGGAACCGGGGCGGCAGCCGGGCACGGTTTTGCCCGTCTCCCGCTTGATCCGCACGGTCTGGCGGCGCAGCCACTGCCCGACTTCGTCACGGCTGACCGCCATCCTGAGCGTGCCGCCGCAACCGGACCTGATACCCACCGGCCCCTCGGAGGAACCGAACTCGATAACCGGGCCATCGACCCGGAGGATCATCCCCCGGCCGTCGCTGGTTGCGGTGACCACGCCATCGGCCCTGCCGGGATACTCTTCGCCGTCGGCGATCTGCCACAGGTCGATGCGGTGCCATTGGGTGCACACCGGCGGGGAGCCGGTGTATTTGGCGCAGCCCCGGCCGCTGAAGCGTTCGACGTCGATCTCGGTGGACAGGGTCTGGATGACGTAGTCCTCGCGGCTGCCGGAGCGGCCCGTGCCCGGGTTCCGGGATCGGCTGACGATCAGGTTGCCGACAAAGGTCTCCCGAATGGTATAGCTCAGTTCCTGCCTGACCTTGCCGTACAGGGTCGAGGCGGTGGCGCCTTCGATCACGATCATCCCTTCGAGGGGGATGGCGCGCATCACCGTGCCCGCTCCCGTCCTGGGCAGACCGGGCACCGGCTGGCCGAGCCGGTTGATCATGTCCCGCCGGCGGCGGGATTCCTCCTCCGGCGTTTCGGCCTGCCCCACGACGGCTTGAGGAAAAAGAACGTCTTTCTGGTCCGCGATCCCGGCATTGCCCGCATCCGCCCCTTTGGGGGCAGCGCCTTTGACTTTGGCCGCGCCTTTTGGAGTGGCCACCTTGGCTTTGGTCACGCCTTCCGAAACGGCTTTCTTGCTCTTTGCCGGACCTTTCCGAGCGGATGCCTCGGCTGTGCCTTGAGCTGCGCAGACCTGGGCCGCCTGCGCGGTCAGACGGTCAAGCTCGGCCCTGGCCCGCGCGGCAGCCTCCTTGCCGGCAGCCTTCCTGATGGTCAGCTTCAGCCCGTCCATATGGGACTGTATCTCCCGGCAGGTCAGGGGTGCGGCACCGGCACCGGGCGGCGCCGTCATCAAAAACACGAGGACAACCAGCGCGGATAAACAACCCGTCAGCGACATTCCGCCCCTCTCTCGCTCATTGCAAGCGGCAGATGACTCCGTTCATGCCGGCCGGCAGGGCCGCACCGCCACGATGCCCGCCGCCATCAGTTGCTCGAGTTCGTCGTCGGACACGCCGGCCAGTTGCAGGATATCGGCCGCCCCTTCGCCGACCTCCGGCGGTTGCAGGCGAAGGTCAAAGGAACGGCCGTCGAGGCGCAGCGGCAGCTTGGGCAGCTTGACCCGCCCGCCGCCCGGCGTCTCGGTTTCTGCCAGTCCGCCGGATACGTTCATATGGGGATCGTCCCACAGATCGACCGGCCCGTTCACCGGAGCAAAGGGGATGCCCGCCCGCTCGGCCAGGGCCATCAGTTCGGCCTTGCTCAACCGGTGCAGCCGCTCCTGCAATTCGGGAAAAAACCAGGAGCGCGCCTCGAGTCGGTCCTGATTGGTGGCCAGCCTCGCATCCCCGGCCCAGTCGTCGAAGCCGAAGGTGGCGCAGAATCGCCGCCAGTGCCGGTCCGAGGTGATACCGACGAAGACCTGCTGGTGGTCGCTGGTGGTAAACAGCTCGTACACGGACCAGGTGCGGCCGCGCTCCGGCATGGGCGGCGGCACCTGCCCGGACACCGCCGCCCCGGCCATGTGCTGCCCCATGAGGAAGGCCACCGATTCGAACAGCGAGGCCTGCACCACCTGGCCCAGGCCGGTCTGCTGCCGTTGGAGCAGGGCGGCGAGGATGCCGATTGCGCCGAAGCCGCCGCTGAGAACGTCGGTGACCGAGGCGCCGGCCCGCATCGGCTTGCCGCTCGGCCCGGTCATGTAGGCCAGTCCGGCCATCATCTGCACCACCTCGTCCAGGGCCGGGCGGTGGGCGTAGGGGCCGGGCATGAAGCCCTTCAGCGCACAGAAAATCAGGCGGGGGTTGCGGCGGCGACAAACATCGGCACCGATGCCGAGCCGGTCGACGGTGCCGGGGGCGAAATTCTCGATCAGCACATCGACCCGTTCCACCAGCCGGAGAAAGAGATCCCGCCCCCGGTCGTGCTTGAGATCGATGCCCAGGCTTTTTTTATTGCGGTTGAAACAGGTGAAGAAGCCGGCGCCGAACCCCTGCAGCCAGCGGGTATCGTCGCCCCTGCCCGGCCGCTCGACCTTGTAGACCTCGGCTCCCAGATCGGCCAGGATCAGCCCGCAGGCCGGTCCCATGATATTATGCCCCAGTTCCAGTACCCGCAGGCCCGCCAGGGGCAAGGCAGCAGCTTCCCGCTGTTGGTGTCGCTCACTGTCCATGGAGACCTCCGAGGTGTATCAGCCGCTCGGGCCGAAAAACAGGGATGGACGGCCCGGTCACTGGACCAGGGCCCAGGCCAGCTGGATGACCGTCCTGGCGAGATAGTCGTCAACATAGACCAGGACCATTTGCACCGGCACCTCGTTCTTCGTGGCGACAAAGAAATAGTGCCCGCCCTCGAGGGCCGGATCGCCGCTGTGCCCCGGCGGCGGGGTCAGCTTGAACAGGGCCTCGCCAATGATATCGGCGGAGGCTGAGGCGGTGATTTCCTTGCTCAGTTCCTCCACCCTGGTCAGGATGGCCGGGGCCATCGTCTCTGCGAATTTCTTGGCCAGCGCCTCGATTTCCTTCAGTTTGGCATTGCCGGCCAACTTGCCCTCCACAGCCTGCTGCGACGCCGCTCTCCTGCGGTCGAACTCGGCGCGGTCCATTGCATTCTGCCCGGTCGCCCCGCGATAAAAGGCCAGCACCTGCTCCACGGGATCGGTGGTGGCGAAACCGGCGGCCCTGTACCCGTCCGCATAGACATCGGCCAGATCCAGGGGCGTGCTGTGCGGATATTTTTGCAGCCCGTGTTCCGCAAAGTTCGGGTGTTCGGCGCCGGCATACAGTGGCAGGGTGCCGCTATGCATCGTTGGCCCGCGATTGGCGAGCAACTGCTTCGCCACCCGCGCCACCCCCTGGTCAGGGGAGCGCTCCAGAATCTTCGCGGCGGTATAGGCCTGCAGCGGACTCGCATCCAGCAGAAAGGGGCGGACCGCCTGCTGCACCTCCGGATGCTGCGGCCATTTGCCGATCACCTGCAGAGCTCTCAACTGCACATCCCTGTCCGGCACCCTCAGTGCCCTGATCGCCGGTTCGATGTTGTCCTCGGTGTTGGTCCATTGCATCACCCTCAGCTCGTCCTCCAGAGCGAGGTAGAGCAGCGCCCTGAGCGAGCGGCACTCGTCCTCGTTTGTCTGGCCCCGGACGCAGCGAGCCTCGTAGGCCGCCCCGGCATCGTCGATCTCTTCGAACTTCGTGACCGCAATGCTTTTGGCCGCCGCCCATTCCCCCATCAGCAGAACGGCCATGACCGCCGCCATCGTCTGTCTCATCGCGCGCCTCGTTCCGCTTAGAGTCCGAGCTGATTCATCAGCTGCTGGATTGTTTTTCCGGCATTCTTGGCCTGCTGCTTTGTCGGGGTGCAGCGCTGCTTCTGCCACGATTTTTCTTCCTCGAGATAGGAAATCTCGTGCTGATACGCCTGCTTTTCCTCATTGATATAGGTGTCGAGATCCCGGCGGTCGGCAGCGGGTTCCGATGGATTCGCCTTGGCCCACTGGCAGCGGTTCACGTGCCAGAGTTCATGGACGCGGGCGGCGGCATTGAACTCCGCGCAGGTGTTGAGGGCCAGCGCCTCCTCCTTGCTGGCCTCCTGATCCCGATCGTTGACGTAGTGGATGTCGCAGTTCTGGTCGGTGTACATGGAGTATGGATTTCTGATACCCGGGTTGTCGCTCGGCTGATCACCGCATTTCGTCAGCTTGATGGTCTTGCCGTCCATGACCTTTTTCTCGAACAATTCCTGGAAAATGTCGCGGGCCCGGTGCGACCGCTGGATCAACGTGACCTGATCCTTTCCCGGATACTCCTTGGTGGCCAGATCCACAGCCTGCTTCCGCAAATCGGCATCGCCATACAGGGTTTGCAGTTGTTTCTTCATCTCGATCTGTCGCTCATACATGCACTGCTCCTTGCGGTCGCAGGATTTGTCCTTCTTGATGCAGGAGACCTCCGCGTGCCCCGCCGGAACCAGCGAGAACAACAACACCATCGGCAACAGGCGTTTCATTGATCGTTTTCCTTGAGCAATTGTTGATATTGCATGTGTTGCAGCGCGTCCGCCAGTTCGGCGTCGAACGGGTCGATCGCCCAGGCGCGGAGCAGGACGGCCCGCGCCTCGCCGGTCCTGCCTTCGCCGATCAACAGCGCCGCAGAGTTGAGATGGGGGCGGATGTTGGTTGCGCTCTTTACCATCGCATCTTTCCATATAGCCGACTCATTCCGGTACAGCAACGACCGCGTGGCCGTCGCAACGGCCAGTACCGCAATTGTCGCGACCAGGGCACCGGCCATGACCGGGCGGGGCATCCTGGCCGTCACGATGCGGCGGCCCAGCCACAGCAGACAGAGCAGGCAGCCGGGCAGGGCCAGGGCAAACGGCCGCTCGGTGAGTGCATCCAGCTTCGGGATGCAACTCTGCGTGGGCATGATGGCGGCCAGGATCCACAGGGCCGCGAGCCTGCCCCGACGGCCGCCGTAGCACGCGAGCGATAGCAAAAAAATGTAATTCAGGACACCGCCGAGAAAGAGCGGATCGCCGGCGCTGGCCGCCAAGTGCTCGCCGTGGTCGATGCTCAGGTTCCAGGGGGCGAAATAGAGTGAAAAACCGAGGGGAAGGGCAGAAACCTGCTGGATGCAACTGGACGCCACATCCCGCGCTGCAAAGGAGAAATCGAAAAGAGCCCGGTAGCGCGGCACAGCCGCCAACAGGCCGACGACCAGCACGGTCACGAGCGCAAGCAGCCACCGCTCCCGATCCCGCGAGGCTGGCAGCAGCATTGCCAGCAGCGGCAGGAATACCAGGGCCGTCTCCCTGGCCAGCAGGCTGGCGGCAAACAGCAGCATGGCGGCGGCATACCGTCCCCCGGCCGCGGCGAGCATCGCCCCCAGGAGCAGGCCTTCCATCAGCAGGGTCGGGCGACCGGCGACGGCGAGCACCTTCTCCGCCTGGATCGGATGGAGCAGGTAGAGCGCGGCCACGGCCAACAGCAACGGCATGTCCTGTCTGTGCTCCGGGACCAGTCGCCGGAGCAGGAGCAAGAAGAGGACCCCGTTGCCCGCGTGCATCGCTATCTGCACGATCCGCCGGCAATCGACCGTATCCAGGCCCAGGGAGGCTTCCACCGCATAGGTCAATTTGGTCAAAGGCCTGATGGTGGCACCCAACTGCGCCAGGAACGCGCCCAGTCCCTGGGAGGCGGGATCATTCAGGGGGGTGATGTAGTCGTCGAAGAGATAGACGCCGGGGAGGGAAAAAAACCAGGGGAGACAGAAAAGCGGCAACAGCAGCGGCAGGAGGGAAGGCAACCCGGCTGCGGTCGCGTGCGCACGGGGAAAAAGTCGCCGCAGCCATCCGGTCATGCCGTTCATCTCCACCGGCTTCCCCGGCATGATGGGCGCTTTTGTCCGCTCACTCTTCCCCGCCTTCCCGCCACACCTCGAACCGGTTGCCGCCCGCTGCCTTGGCCCGGTACATGGCCTTGTCGGCGCAGGCGAGCAGCCGTTCCTCATCCTCGGCGTGGTCGGGATACACGGCAACTCCTATGCTCGCCGAAACGGTGACCGTGTGCGCGCCGATCAGAAACGGCTGCTCCACCGCCCGGCGGACCTTTTCCGCCACCACCGCGCCGGCCCGGATGTTTTTGACCGCATGGAGCACAACGACAAATTCGTCCCCGCCCAGCCGAGCCAGGGTGTCGGCAGCGCGCACCTCCCGCCTGAGCCGGTCCGCCAGCACCTGCAGCAGGCGGTCGCCCACGGTATGACCGAGCCGATCGTTGACCGGTTTGAACTTGTCGAGATCGAGGAAGAGCAGCACCAGGTGCCTGGAATCGCGGTGTGCCTGGCGGATCCCCTGGCGCAGACGGTCGAGCAGCAGCGCCCGGTTGGGCAGGCCGGTGAGCAGATCGTGATGGGCCAGATGGGAGATGCGCTCGGCCTCGGCACAGTAATCGGTGATGTCGGACAGCCCGGTCACCTGATGGACGATGCGGCCGCTGTCGTCGCGCACCTGGCTGATCGACTGCCACGCCACAAATATTTCTCCGTTTTTGCGTCGATTACGAACCTCCCCCTCCCAACGCCCCTGGGTGGCCAACGAGTGCTGCATGGCCTGGAGAAACTCATCGGTGTGGTAGCCGCTGGCCAAAAGGGAGAGATCCGCCCCGACCACTTCTTCGGCGCTGTAGCCGGTGATCCGGGTAAAGGCCGGATTCACCGCCACAATACGGCGCTCGCCATCGGTGACCACAACCGCCTCCAGAACCGTTTCAAACACCGTGGCGGCCAGGCGTTCGTAGTCGTGCCGCCGGACCGCTTCCCGCTCGGCGGCGACGCGCTGCTGCCGCCGGTACAGGACGGCGGCCAGATAGAACACGGCCAGCAGCGCCGGGATCGCCAGCAGCAGCATCCTGCCGCACTCCTGCCGCCAACCCGCCAGGGCCTGGTCGCGATACAGGTGGGTCACCACCACCAGCGGAAAATGCCGCGCGGCCCGGAAAGCGGTGACCGTTTGCTTCGTCCCTTCCTGTTCGCCATGATACCGGCCGATTTCGGCTTCACGCAACAGCCGCGCCAACACCCGGTCGCCGTGCTGTCCGCCGGTGAGAACAGTCGTGCCGGTGGTCAGCAACAGGACCAGGTCATAACGCAAAACCTCGGCAAATCCTTCGTCCGGCGTCAGCCACTGGGTGAAATAGTTGAGTATCGAATCAGGGTTGAGGGCGGCCATTATCCGCACGGTGCCATCGCGGGATCGGGCGCGACAGAGGACCGGTATGAAGCCGAGACCGTCCGCAGGCAGGGGATTTGCCGCCGACACTGGCTCCCCCTCGACAAAATCGCGGCCGGCCCAGGGAAGGCCGATCCGCAGGGCGGCGGTGTCGGAGGAAAGCTCCGGCGGATAATAGTCTCCGGTTGCCACCCGCAGCCCGACATTGCCGTCGTTCGAGCTGGCGACGATGCGTCCCCCGTCGTCCAGCAGGGATAACGAACGCAGGAAGGGAACCTGGCGCAGGGCCAGTCGGAGATGCGCATTCATCTCTTCGGGCTTCGATCCCACGGCCATGAACTCGACGAGCCGCTGAACGGTTTCCAGACTGCGGCTCAGATGTTCCTCGAAGGCCCGCGTCCGCAGGGAGCTGTGCGCCAGCGCCTCGGCGAGGGCGGTGCTCTTCTGGCGGTGGATGACGTAGGTGAGTCCGGCAACGGCGGCGCACACGATCAGCATCATCAGGATTGCGAAGGCGATGTTGGCACGCAGGGCGCGACGCAGGGCCATGGAGCGCAACCGGTCAGTCGGGTTTGACGATGGCTTCGAGGTGGTAGCGCCGGGCTATCGCCAGCAGACGTCCGTCTTGCTTTATGTCCCGGATGAAGCGTTCGACGCGCTGGTGCCAGCGGCCATCGCCGGGAGCCATGGCGTAGGCATAGGGCATCACCGCGTAGGGGGAGGCGGGCGCCACCAGCCGGGTCCAGTCGGAATTGGCCAGCATCCGCTGGCTGTAGGGATAATCGGTCATGAACACGTCGGCGCGGCCCGCCTCCACCTCCTGTTCGCGGGCGAACGGCGTGTTCAGCACCACCAGCCGGGCCTGCCGGAGCCGATCGCGCATCAGCGGCTCGTGCAGGGTCCCCTTGGCCACCGCCACCACCACGCCGGGACGGTCGATATCGCTCCATTGCCGGATGCGCCGATTGCTCCGGGTGGTGATGGCGTACACGTCGCTGTGCAGATGCGGTTGGGTGAAGTACAGCTTTTCCGCACGATCGGGAGTGATGGCGATGGCGAACATGGCGATGTCGCAGCGGTCGGCGACCACGTCGTCGATTAGCCGGGCAAAGGAACTGTCGACAAATTCCACCTGAACTCCTTCACTCAGGTCGCGGGCCAACTCCCGCGCCAGGTCGACATCGATGCCGGCAAGCTGCAGGGTTTTCGGATTCCGGTAACTGATGCCGTAATAATCGGGCCAGATACACACCCGCAGCCTGCCGCTTTGCAGCACCCGGGCCAGCCTGTCCGGGGCGACATCGGAGCCGGCGGACCGGACCGGCGGCACGATCAGGACAACGAACAGCAGCAACAACGTCCATGCTTTCATCCTGCCTCCTTGGTCGGCGTCGCCCTCCAGTACGTACGGGCGGCACTCTTTACCTCCCCGTGGCGCGGCAACGATGAAGAGCCGACGCGGCGGAAGGGCAGATGTTCGTGTAGGCAAAACGTGACGCTTATGAAAAAGTATAGAGAATCGGTCAAAATATGTCAATTTTTCATGCCATCACCGTATCTTGCCCCTGATTTCGGCCAACGGTGCCGAAGGCACTCTCCCCATTGGATTCGCCGTCGCTCCAATGCCCACAAAGAAGGATACGCCCCCTGGCATGGCCAGAAAAAATATTGACCGGTACATACCGATTTGTCATAGTTATCGCATCGTGCCGGCAGAAAACGAGACCGCATCGGCACCGCTCCCACAACCCCTTTTCGGGAGACGACCATGGCGTCAACAGGCAATGGAGCGCAGACAGGTCGACCGGTGACATGCCGACCTCCGTGCCGCGGCCGTCACGAATCCGTTTGCGGCCATTGCCCAGCTTCCCCCCATCCCCTCCCCGCCCGCCGGCTCGTCCGGCTCCCGACCAGACAGCAATCCGCAGCGGACACCGAATCCGCTGTCATCCGTGGGACGATCCGCAACGGGATCGTGCATGGCAACCATCCATCGACAAGGAGGAGCGCATGAAATTGATTCAGGGAGTACTCGCAGTCTTGATGGTGGCGGCGCTGCCTGTCGTCTCGCCGGCCAAGGAGGCGCAAACCCTCGACGAACTGGTGCGCCAGTACGACTCGTCGCGGTGCAAGGAGTGCCATCCGGAAATCTACGGCCAGTGGGAACAGTCGCTCCACGCCAAGCCGATGCTCGGCCCCATCGGCAGGACGCTGGCCACCTTCCAGGGCTATGTCAATTCACGGGACACGGAGCTGAAAAAATCCCGCGAGGTCGCGCCCACCACCAAGGAGTTCCTCAAGCCCTGCGTCGAATGCCATCTGCCGCAGATGATGGACGCCTCGGACAAGGTCGCCGACGAAATCGCCAAGGCCATCGTCGACGGCAACGAGGAGGTGCTGAACAAGCTCCAGATCACCTGCATCGTCTGCCACAACCGCAATGCCATCATCCGCAAGTTCCGCGACGGCAATCCCCAGCCCGGCGTCATCTACGGGCCGAAGCACGTCGGCCCGCACGGCGATGCGGTTTTCACCGCGGCGGCCAAGAGCGAAATGCTGCGCGATCCGGTCTTCTGCGCCCAGTGCCATCAGGGGCCGAATGTGCAGCACTACGACGAGCCGATGTGGTGCACCTCCACCTTCGACAGCCATCAGCAATTCTACGTGCCCATGGGTGGCACCGAATCGTGCCAGGAATGCCACATGAAGAAGGAGGGCGGCCACCGCTTCCCGCCCAACTATCAGGACCCGGCCCAGACCTCCAAACGCCTGCAGGAATGGATCGACCTCAACCTGACCACCATCGGCTACCGCATGAAACCGGACGCCAAGAATTTCATCCCCATGGTGGTGATCAACAGCGAGGTGGTGAGCCGGATCGGCCACCGCTTCCCCGACGGTTGTCCGTCGCCCAACCGGGTCACCCTGGATTTCAAGGTGCGCACCAAGGACGGCAAGGAGCTGTTTGCGGACACCAAAACCTACATGCCGCAGCACAAGCTGGGCTATGACGACAACACCATGGTCTATGCGGCCAACCGCAAGCTGACCCTGATGCGCGACACCAGCCTGCAACCCTTTGTACCCAAAAAGGAAACCATCGAGGTAAAACTGCCGGACGGGGTGGAGGAAGCCGTGGTCGAGGCGACCCTCACTTTCCGGCAATTGCCCGGCATACCCGAGGCCGAATTCCCGATCCACAAGGTAACCAGGGAAGTGAGCCTGAAGCGCTAGACGCGATGTCCTGACAGGCAGCAGCGGACTCCGGCCGGCTGTGCCGGGGTCCGCTGCTGCCGATGCCTGCCGGATACCGTTATCTCCCGGCAACCGGGAATACCCCGGGTTTCAGGCGGCGCTCGCCAGCTTGAGTCCCATGATGCCGGCAATGACCAGGACCAAGCTGACCAGCTTCAACGGGGTGACCGCTTCGTGGAAGAGGATAATGCCTGCGATGGACGTACCCACCGCGCCGATGCCGACCCAGACGGCGTACGCGGTGCCCAGGGGCAGCGTTCGCAGGGCGGCGCTGAGGAAATAGAAGCTGGCGCCCATGGCGCCGAGGGTGAGGAGCGATGGCATGAGCCGGGTAAAGCCTGCGGTATGCTTCAGGCCGACGGCCCAGACCACCTCGAGAAGACCTGCGACAAATAACAACAGCCAGTTCATAATACGGTTTTTTTGTCCTGCGGGGCCGTCCCCGCGATTGGAAAAAACGCCAAGGTCGTCCCTGGTGTTGGCCGCTCGGCCTGACATCCGCTTGCACCGGCAAGGGCGGCCCGCCTGCCGGCATCAACCCGAAGCATATCAGAGATGCCGCTCTTTTCCTTCCCGTTCGGCCTGCCCCGCTGCTGTTTTTTTATTGATGCGGTTCCGTCTTCCCTTCCGCCACCACTTCCCAGACGCCGTCCTCATTCATTCTTCTTATCGTCACGGCCTCTCCCTTGATCCAGAATTCCAGTTCGCGCTCGTCGCTGTACCTGGCCCCCGATGCCGACACCAATTGCGGCAAGGTGTATTTTCTGCCGTCAGGTAGGCTGATCCGGGCGAAATGAAGACTGTCATCCGACAATCCGCCGAACTGAGCCCTGATTTTTGTTCCATCAATGCAACTGTACGTGTATTTTTCTCCCAGGACAATACGCAACGCCGCATCGTTTTTTGTTGCGCAACCGACCAAAACAAGAGAGACAGACAACAGTAACGATACAGACAGCCATCTTCCTTTCATGTAATCACCTCTGCACTATCGGCAAACACAGCTCCATCCGTTCCATTCCCCGACGGGATTCGGATCGACCGGCAGGCCGGCAACGAACCCTCCTCGGTTATCATACACACCGCCAGGTCTCTTGCCCAGCATGACGGCTCGCGGCAAGCGTTCCGGGCCTTCTTCATTGATCGTGTACAACCGGCACAGCACAGGGAGGGCGACCATGTTGGATCTCATCCAAATCAGACACGATCTCCATCAGATCCCGGAAGTCTGTTTCCACGAGCGCGAAACCAGCGACTATCTTTTTCGCATCATCGGCGGGCTGACCAAAGATCACCTAGGCGTTGAAGTCACCCGCGGCCAGACCGGCATCGTCGTCTTTCTCCCCGGCACCGCCCCGGAGAAGACCATCGGCTGGCGGGCCGACATGGACGGACTGGCCGTCAAGGAAGAAACGGGCTTGCCTTTTGCCTCGAAACACGAGGGATTCATGCACGCCTGCGGTCATGACGTCCACATGACGATTGGTTTGGGCGTGCTCGAGCAACTGCTCGCCCAACCACGGAAAAATAATTTCGTCGTCCTCTTTCAGCCCGCCGAAGAAGGTGGCGGCGGCGCCAAGGCTCTTTATGACGCGGGTGCGTTCGCCCAATACAAGGTCAGCGAATTCTACGCCCTGCACGTCTCGCCCGAATACCCGCTCGGCACCATCGCCACCAAGGCCGGCACCCTCTTTGCCAGCTCCAGCACCGTGGTCGTCACGTTCAACGGCAAGGCCGGGCACGCCGCCATGCCCCACAAGACGATTGACGCGATCGCCGCCGCAGGCGCTTTCATCATGGAAATCCAAACGCTCGTTTCACGCAACCTCAATCCACGCGAAGGCAGCGTACTGACCTTTGGCCGCATTGCCGGCGGCACGCAGCCGAACTCGGTCGCCGCCAGTTGTACCCTCGAAGGCACCCTGCGCGTGTTGACGGCCACGACCATGGAATTCGCCCACAAGCGCATCCGCGAAATCGCCGAGGGAGTGGCGCTGGCGGCCGGGGCGCAGGTCGAGGTGGCCATCGAGAGCGGCGCCTATCTGCCGGTCGACAACAACGAGGAACTGACCAACCGCTTCATTGCCTATGCCAAGGCGCATCCCGCGTTTCGATTCCAGGAGGCGGAGATCACCATGACCGCCGAGGATTTCGGCTACATCGTCAATCATATTCCGGGGATGATGTTCTGGCTCGGGGTCGGCGGGGCGGACAGGGGCGTGGTGCTCCACTCCGACACATTCGCTCCGGATGAAAGCGTCATCGAACCGGCCGTCAGGTTCATCGGCGAATATCTGTCCAGTCTGCACTGAAAACAACCTGGAGGGAGATCATGAACATCGATACCGAAGCCATCCACGCAGGAGCGTCCCACGACCAGTACGGCAGCGTCACCGAGCCGGTCTATCGCGCCAGCACCTTCGCCTTCCGCAACATCGCTGAATCCGACGAGCGGGGCAGGAAAATTTTCTCGGGCGAAGGGGGCGCCTATATATATACCCGGCTCGGCAATCCGACCAATGCCGCCCTCGAACGCCGGATCGCCGCCTTGGAGCAGGCCGAGGACTGCGTGGTCACGGCCAGCGGCATAGGCGCCGTTTCCACCGTGATGTGGACCTTCCTCAAGGCCGGCGATCATGTGCTTGCGGACACGGCCCTCTACGGTGACACCCACGGTCTCATGGAGCACGTCCTGACCAAATTCGGGGTCGAGGTCACCTTCGTCGATTTCGGCAATCACGGGCTGGTCAGAAATTCGCTACGCCCCGCCACCGCCATCGTGTACTTTGAGAGCCCCTGCAATCCGACCCTCAAGGTGAACGACATCGCCGACATCGCCCGGCTCGTTCACGATATCAACAGGGACATCCGCATCGTCATCGACAACACCTTCGCCACGCCGTATCTGCAGAATCCGCTTACCCTGGGCGCTGATATCGTCGTTCACTCGATGACCAAGTACATGGGCGGTCACAGCGACGTTCTGGGCGGCTGCATTCTTGGTTCCAGAGCCGACATGACCCAGGTCCGCACCACCGGCATCGAAATGGCCACCGGTGCGGTCGCGGCCCCGGACAACGCCTTTCTCGTCCTGCGCGGCCTGGCCACGTTGCCGGTGCGCATGGCCAGGCATTGCGAAAATGCGGCCAAGATCGCCGATTATCTGGCGGCTTCGCCCTTCGTCGCCAAGGTCCATTACCCCGGCCTCGCCTCCCTCTCCGGCCACGAGGTCGCCAGGAAACAGATGCGCCTGTTCGGCGGGATGATCTCCTTTGAGTTGAACGCCACCTTTGCACAAACCAAGGAATTCGTCGACCGGCTCAACCTTGTCCGGCTGGCGGTCAGCCTGGGCGGGGTGGAATCCCTGCTCGAACACCCGGCTTCCATGACCCACGCCCATTTCACCCCTGAAGAACTGGCCGCCGCGGACATCACCCCCAGTCAGGTCCGCCTCTCGGTCGGCATCGAGAACGTGGAGGACATCATCGCCGATCTCGAACAGGCGCTGCAAGCAGCCTTGGGATAACGCAGCCTTGCGCGAATACAGAACGTGTTGCCATATCGGACCGATCGTTCCGGATTCATCGAGCAGCAGCATCACCATGTTCAGGAGGCATGCGGAGTTGCGCCCTCTCTTGATCGAGCATTTTTCTGGTGGAAATCCAGTGGGGCGCTATTATTGTCTTTGCGCTGGCGGTCCTGGCCCACATGTCGTCTCCTTTGCAAGGCATTTTTTCATGAATACAAAAAAATCCTGTCTTTTCAGACCGCAGGTTTCCTTCCGGCCGTACCGTTGCGGGGGAAGCGGCTGTCTCCAGCCTGAATCGGGCGAGCTGACCCCGCAGCCATGCCTGATTCCCGTCCGCGACCAATGAACACCATGCGCCTGCGTCCGCTGTTGGCGGCCCGCTTTCCCGACATCGATCCGGCCAGGCTACCGGGCGGGTTCGACCGGGTGGGCGACATCGCCGTGGTCTCCGTCGTGCCGGAGTTGGAGCTGCTGGCAGGTGAGATCGGTGCCATCCTTCTGGAGTTGCACCCGCCCCTCCGGGTGGTGGCCCGGCGCGATGGCCAGTACGGCGGCACCTTCCGCACCCTCCCTTTAAGAATCGTCGCCGGCGAGCACCGCCTGACCACGGTGCACCGGGAAAACGGCGTCGTCCTCCACCTCGATCTGGCCCGAGGGTATTTCTCGGTACGCCTGGCCCACGAACGCGCCCGCATCGCAGCCCTGGTTCGGCCCGGCGAGCGGGTTGCCGTGCTTTGTTCGGGCGCAGGCCCTTTTCCGCTGATCATCGGCCGGCACAGCCAGGCCGCCGAGGTGCTCGGCATCGAGATGAATCTGGCAGCCCACGCCCTTGCTCTCCGCAATCTCGCGGCCAATCGCGCCATCCGCACCGTTGACTTTCTTGCAGGCGATGCGACCGAGGTCCTGCCCGTCGCGGGCCGCAGCTTCGACCGCGTGCTCGTGGTGCTGCCGTACGGCGGCGAAAGCCTGCTGCCTACCGCCATTCGGGGATTGCGGCCGGGCGGCACCCTGCATTTCTACGCCATGCAGGCCAAAGGCTGCCACAGGGACGCGCTCGCCATGATCGAGACGGCCTGCCGGCAGACCGGCCGCAGGTGCCGTTTGCTTGAAGTGGCGGTCTGCGGCCACTGCGGGCCAGCCCTGCACCGCATCTGCCTGGATGCGGCGATCGAGCCGGACGCATAAATCGCCCCGCTTTTTCATCCCGTTGCGGTTCCGGGTCGCCTGTGCTATCTTCCCCACTTCAGAGTCTGCGCCGTGCAGCCTCATTTCCTTTTTTCCAGGTGACCGCGTGGACCCGAAAGGCATGATCAAGAAAGAACGAGTGTATCTGTACGTGGCGGCAGCCCTGATCATCGGCTTCCTCGGGGGCGTGATGTATTCCGCCTACCGCGCGCCGGCCACCGATGCCCGCCAGGAAGCCGGCCACCAGCATGAGGCCGCCATCGCCGCCCTGGAAAAGGCGGCCCAAGACAACCCCACCGACGGCCAGGCCTGGGTGGAACTGGGCCACGCCTATTTCGACACCGGCCAGGCCAAACAAGCCATCGCCGCCTACAACAAGGCGCTCGAACTGCTGCCGGGCGATCTCAACGTCATGACCGATCTCGGGGTCATGTACCACCAGGACAACCAGCATCAAAAGGCCGTCGAACTGTTCGACCAGGTGCTGCACAGCAATCCCGAGCACGAGCAGGCCCGCTTCAACAAGGGCGTGGTCCTGTTGACCGGCCTGAACGATCCCAAGGCCGCTCTGGCCGAGTGGAAGATACTGGTCCGATACCATCCGATGGCGGCAGCGCCCTCCGGCAAGATGGTGGCCGACCTGATCGACCAGTTGGAAAAGGAACCCCCCAAGCAGTGACGTGGCGGCCGTCTTTCCCGGCCGCCCCCCGTTTCTTTTTTTCCGGACAACGGCGCGCTGCTCTGCACGGAAAACGACCGGTTTCCCGCTTGACAGCCCCCTGCGCTCCCACTATAGTTCTCGGTTCTTTTGAACATTTTTGTTCAACCGGGCCGTTCCTGACCGCATCCCGGCCACCGGACGGCACCGCAGAGCACGCAAAGGACGACGACATGAGTAAGATGAAAGGTACCCAGGCCATTATCAAGTGCCTCCAGGAAGAGGGCGTGGAGCTTCTTTTCGGCTATCCCGGCGGCGCGGTCATTGAACTCTACGACGAGCTGTGCAAGAGCGACATCCGCCACATCCTGGTGCGCCACGAGCAGGGAGCGGTCCATGCGGCCGACGGCTTCGCCCGCTCCACCGGCAAGGTCGGCGTGGCGCTGCTCACCTCCGGCCCCGGCGCCACCAACGGCGTCACCGCCATCGCCACCGCCTACTGCGACTCGATTCCGCTAGTGGTCCTCACCGGCCAGGTGCCGCGCGCCCTGATCGGCAACGACGCCTTCCAGGAAGTCGACATCGTCGGCATCACCCGGCCCTGCACCAAGCACAACTACCTGGTGTACGATCCGGAAGAACTGATCCCGACCCTGCGCGAGGCCTTCTACCTCGCCGCTTCCGGCCGGCCCGGCCCGGTCCTGGTCGACCTGCCCAAGGACGTCATGGCCTCGCTGCTCACCTATCCGCCGAAAAAGCCGATCAAGATGCAGACCTACCAGCCCAACGTCAACCCGCATCCCAACCAGGTGGAAAAGGCCTGCCGCGCCTGCCTCCGGGCCAAACGGCCGGTGCTGTACGTGGGCGGCGGCGTCATCCTCTCCGGCGCGAATGAAGAGCTGACCACCCTGGCCCGGCGCCTCAACATTCCGGTGACCATGACCCTGATGGGTTTGGGCGGCTTTCCCGGCACCGATCCGCTGTCCCTGGGCATGCTCGGCATGCACGGCAGCTATGCCGCCAACATGTCGGTGGCCAAGAGCGACCTTTTGATCGCCGTGGGTTCGCGCTTCGACGACCGGGTGACCGGCCGGCTCGACGCCTTCGCCCCCCAGGCCAGGATCATCCACATCGACATCGATCCCTCCTCGATCAGCAAGAACGTCGGCGTCGATATCCCCATCGTCGCCGATTGCAAGCGGGCACTTCAGGCCATGAACGCCTGGCTCGATAAATCCGGCGACTTCAATCCCAGGGAGGTGGCCGAGTTGCACCAGCCCTGGATCGATCAGGTCAAGGAATGGGATGACAAGCACCCGCTGACCTACGTGGAGGACGGCGACGTCATCAAACCCCAGTATGTGATAGAGACCCTGCACAAGCTGACCGGCGGCGACGCCATCATCACCACCGAGGTCGGCCAGAACCAGATGTGGGCAGCCCAGTTCTACAAATTCAACCATCCCCGCCGCCTGCTGACCTCGGGCGGCCTCGGCACCATGGGCTACGGCCTGCCGGCGGCCATCGGCGCCCAGATGGCCTTTCCCGAGGCCACGGTCGTCGACGTGGCCGGCGACGGTTCGATCCAGATGAACATTCAGGAACTGGCCACGGCCCGCGAATGCGGCGCCCACGTCAAGATCGCCATCCTCAACAACAACTACCTCGGCATGGTGCGCCAGTGGCAGGAACTGTTCTACAACCGCCACTACGCCTCCACCGTGATGGAGATCACCCCGGATTTCGTCGCCCTGGCCCAGGCCTACGGCGCGGTCGGCCTGCGCGCCAGGACCAGGGCCGAGGTCGAGCCGGTCATCAGGGAGGCGCTGGCCACCAAGAACGTGGTGATCATGGACTTCTCCATCGCCCGGGAGGAAGGCGTCTTCCCCATGGTGCCGGCGGGCAAGGCCACCACCGAGATGCTTCTGGTCTGAACAGTGCCGACGCGCCCTTGCCCCGGATCAACAGAACAGTCCCAACCGTCGAACAGGACAACACCCATGAAACACACCCTGTCTGTTTTACTGCGCAACCGGCCCGGCGCGCTGTCGCGCGTGACCGGCCTTTTCAGCGGCCGCTGCTTCAACATCGAAAGCCTGTGCGTGGCCGAGACCTACGACCCCCAGATCTCCTGCCTGACCGTGGTCACCAGGGGCGAGGCGGCCATCATCGAGCAGATCACCAAGCAGCTGCACAAGCTGATCGACGTCATCAAGGTCAACGACGTCAGCGAGGGCGAGTTCGTCGAGCGGGAAATGGCGCTCATCCGGGTCAGGGCCGAGGCCGGCACCAGGGCCGAGGTCCTGCGGATTATCGACATCTTCCGCGGCAAGGTGGTGGACGTCAGTCCCAACTCCTATGCTTTGGAAATCACCGGTTCCGAGTCCAAGATCAAGGCGGTGATCGACATTCTCAAGCCGCTCGGGATCAAGGAAATCGTCCGCACCGGCAAGATCGCCATGGCGCGCGCGCCCAAGAAATAGCCGCCGCGTCACGGCCCGCAGCTCCGCAACCGCCCATTCCCTGCACCTTCATTTTCCCGGAGCCATCCCATGCAAAAAACCGAATTGCCCCTGGCCCTCGAAGGCTACCCCTTCATCCTCTTCTGCGCCTTTGCCACCCTGGTCCTGGCCCTGCTCGGCCTGATCGTCCCCGCCCTGGCCGGCCTGCTGCTCACCGGCTTCGTCACCTACTTTTTCCGCGACCCGACCCGGGTGCTGCCGGGACAGCCGGGCGCCATCGTCTGCCCGGCCGACGGCAAGGTCATCGTCGTGGACGAAATCGACGACGACCGTTTCCTGCAGGCGCGAGTGCGGAAGATCTCCATTTTCATGAATATCTTCAATGTCCACGTCAACCGTATCCCCCTGACCGGTACGGTGGAGCGGGTGGTCCTGTCTCCGGGCAAGTTTTACGCCGCCGACAAGGACAAGGCCGTCCTCCACAATGAATACTGCGCCCTGACCCTGAGCACCCCCAACCAGCAGCGCTACGCCGTGGTGCAGATCGCCGGCCTGATCGCCCGCCGCATCGTCTGCCGGGCGGAACCGGGCGACCGGGTGCTGGCCGGCGAGCGGTTCGGCCTGATCCGGCTCGGTTCGCGGGTCGACCTCTACCTGCCGCTTTCGGCACAGATCGCGGTCAAGGTCGGCGACACGGTCCGGGCCGGCGAGACCGCCCTCGGCGTGCTGCCGGCACGGTCCGAGGCGGACTCGCAGGAACCTATTGCCTAACTCGCCGACCTACCGTATAATATTTACATTCTATTCTCCGGTCATCCGTGCGGCCGCATGGATAACCGATCAGTGCACGCATCATCATACCGGAACCGTTTCGCAACGGTCCGATGCCAACGAGCCATCATGGAAAACACCGTCCCCGCCGCCCCGCCGCCCAACCGCTTTTACGTGGTGCCCTGCATGCTCACCATTTGCAGCCTGTTCAGCGGTTTCTACTCCATCGTTTCCTCTTTCAACGGCCATTTTTTCGCCGCCGCGGTGGCCATCCTGGTGGCCGCGGTCTTCGACGGCCTCGACGGCCGGGTGGCGCGGATGACGCATTCCACCTCGACCTTCGGCATGGAGTTGGATTCGCTCTGCGACATGGTCGCCTTCGGCGTGGCCCCCGGCGTGCTCGCCTATCTCTGGGCACTGACCCCGTACGGCCGCTACGGCTGGCTGGCCGCCTTTCTCTATGTGGCCGCCACCGCCCTGCGCCTGGCCCGCTTCAATTCCCAGACCGTGGCCAGCCCAAGCCACGACTTCACCGGCCTGCCCTGTCCGGCGGCGGCCGGCATGATCGCCACCTCGGTCATGTTCAGCACCCACGTCTTCAACACCACCACCACGGTCCAGCACATCATCCTGCTGCTGATGGTCTATCTGCTCTCCTATTTGATGGTCTCCACCCACCGCTATCTGAGCTTCAAGCACATGGACATTTCCAGGGAGAAGCGGTTCCAGTTGATCGTCGGCCTCATCCTCCTGCTCATCCTGCTGGCCAGCGAGCCGCCCATCACCCTGTTCGTGGCCTCCGCCCTCTACATTCTTTCCGGTCCGGTCCTGGCTATCAAAACCCGGCTGCGCAAAAAGCGGCCGGAACCGGTCAGGCAGGAAAACTCATTTGACTGAAATCCCGCTTTTTCGAGGATTGCCGTGCGCATCACCGGCGGCAGCGCCAGGGGCCGCAAGCTGACCTCGCCCCGTTCCGACCGGATCCGCCCGACCTGCGACCGGGTGCGCGAAGCCCTGTTCAACATTGTCGGCCAACGGATCGTCGGCAGCAGGGTGCTCGACCTCTTCGCCGGCACCGGCGCCATCGGCGTCGAGGCCCTGAGCCGGGGAGCGGCCTCGGTCCTGTTCGTCGATCAGTCGCCCGCGGCGGGCCGGCTGATCGAAACCAACCTCCGCGCCTGTCTTGTCCAGCCCCGCGCCGCCTTCCTCGCCCTCAACCTCGCCACCATCCCGCATCTGCACGCATTGCAGGCCGCCGTCGCCGCCGGCCGTTTCGATCTGGCGATCATGGACCCGCCCTACCAGAAAAATCTGGCGCAACGGGTTCTGGCAATGGTAGAAGAAGCGGACATCCTGGCGGAAGGCGGCCTGATGGTCGTGGAGGAGCACCGCAGCGTCGCCCTTCCCGAAGCGGTCGCCTCCCTCGCCCTCATCGATCACCGCCGCTATGGAGAAACCGGGTTGTGGTTCTACGCGCCGCAACCGGCAGCACACCAGCCATGAATGACAGCCAACCGCCAGCCACGGTCGGGGCAGGCCACGGACCGCTCTGCGTCGCCCTCTATCCGGGCACCTTCGACCCGATCACCAACGGCCACATCAACATCATCGAGCGCGGCCTGCACCTCTTCGACCGGATCATCGTCACTATCGCCGTCAATGTGCAGAAAGTGCCGCTGTTTTCCCTGGAAGAACGGCTGGATATGATCGAAAAATGCTTCCCAGATTCCGATCGGGTTTCGGTCGGTTTCACCGACGGCCTGATCGTCGACTACGCCCTGCGCCACAATGCGCAGACCATCATCCGCGGCCTCCGGGCCGTCTCCGATTTCGACTATGAGTTTCAGTTGGCGCTGATGAACAGGCGGCTCGAGCGCTCGGTGGACACAGTCTTTCTCATGACCGGTTTCCGCTGGATCTTCATCAGTTCGACCGGCATCAAGAACGCGGCCCGGTGCAAGGGCAACATCACCGGCCTGGTTCCCGAGCACGTGGAGAGGGCCTTGCAGGAAAAATTCAGCTGATGGCACCTCCGGTTCGCGGCGCAGCCAGCGCCTCCGATCCCACGAGCGGCCGGCGCGAGATTCTGATCCGCTGGCTGCACTGGGCGGCCGCCGCCGGGGCGGCGCTTGTTCTCTATCCCCTGCTCCGCTTCAGCGGCCACCGGATTCCCCCCAGGCCCCGGCTGGTGGAGGTGCCCGCGCCCCTGCCGATAAGCGGCGTCCACACCGCCCACGACTTTCTCCTCTTCGCCACCCCCGAGGGTGCCATCGCCGTCTCCCGGACCTGCACCCATCTCGGCTGCCGGATCAGCTATCAGGAGGACAAGCAGTACATCGAGTGTCCCTGCCACCACAGCCGCTTCACCCCGGACGGCACGCGCATCGCGGGACCGGCGGAAAAAAACCTTCCCCGGTACGAGGTCACCCTGAAAAAGGACGGCGAGGGACGGGTGACCGCCTATGTGGTGCACCTCTGATGCCGTCCCGGTGGCGACAATTGGCGGCCGGGCCGCTACGCTGGCTGCTGGCCCACCGCTGGGGAGGCGGTTCGCTGATCAGCCTGCTGCTCTCGATCGGCTCGGGCATCGTGGTGGCCCTGCAATACGATCCCGCCGCGCCGTTCTATTCGACCGGCGCCATCGAGCTGGTGGTGCCGTACGGCTCCTTCTGGCGGGCGCTGCACTACTATTCGAGCCAGGCGTTCTTTCTGCTGCTGCTGGCGCACGTGGCCGTGGTTCTGTGGAAAAATGAGGAGCAATTCCGGCGCGGCCCCTGGATTCGGCTCTGCGCCACCGTGCCCTGCGGCCTGCTGCTGCTGTTCACCGGCTATGTGCTCCGGGGCGACGCCACCGGCGAGGCGGCCGGCGCCATCGCCGAACACATCTGCCTGTCCGTGCCGCTGGTCGGCGAGCCGCTCAACGATCTCCTCTTCGATCTGTCCGACAGCGGCCTGCGCAAGGTTTACGCGCATCATGTCATCGGCCTGGTGGCGCTGGGCTTCATGGCCGCCTGGCCCCATCTCCGCCGGTACACCGCCCGCTGGCGTTCGCACCTGGTGCTGGTCCTGGTCACCGTGCTGGCGGCCGTCGCCGTGCCCGCGCCCATGGAACCGAACCGGTTCGGCCTGCTGTTCATTGCCGGCCCCTGGTTTTTCCTCGGCCTTCAGGAACTGCTCCGCTTTCTGCCGCCCTTTGTCGCCGGCGTGCTGATTCCCCTGCTGCCGCTCCTTCTGCTCTTCTGGCTGCCCACCGCCACCCGGCCCCGCGCCTGGACCCTGCTCGCCATCGGCTGCTGGCTGCTCGCCTACGGCATTTTCACCGCGCTCTGCCTCCTGCGGCTCTGACCCGGATTACCGGCGACATCAATCCACCCGGAGCAGGGTCAGCCGCTCCGGCGCCAGAAACCGGTCCAGCAGGACCTCGCCGTCCAGATAGTCGATGGCGGTCTCAGCCGAGCCGGCCACCTGCAGGTACACCGACTCCACCGCCTCGCCGTAACGCGCCAGGGTATAGCGAGTCCGCAGCACGGACTGGTTTTCCTGAACCGAGGCCCGCAGGCTGGCCGGTTCCGGCAATTCGTTCGGGGCGACCAGGGCGGACTGCGCCCGGGCGATAACCAGCCGGCGCAGGACGATTTCTTGCAACGGTTCGTCGAGCCGGCCGAAATCGATCCGGCCTTCCCGGATCCAGGCGGCCAGCACCCGGAGGACATCGTCTTTTCCGGGACAACGGCCATAGGCGGCCAGATTGCGGTGCAAGCCTTCATGGGCCGCCCGTTCGATCTGGACGCCGCCGAGCCAGTCCAGGGGCACATCCAGCCGCTCGTAAGTCCAGGGCAGATCGACGCCCCCGCCGCCGGTACGGGGCACGATCTCCGGCAGGTTGCGGCCGAAGACCGGCACGCCGAGGGACCAGGGTTCGAGAAAGGCCATGCCGAACCCCTCGGCCACGCTGGTGGTCACGGCCACATCCGCCCGGCGCAGCAGTTCGGCGAAACTCGGACCGCCCGGCCCCACCATCTCGAACTGAACCGGCAGTCCCAGTTCACCGGCCAGCAGCCGCCAGAACCGGTAGCGGGGCTGCTCCGCCGGATTCTCCGGTCCCGAGGTGGTGCCGAAACGGGTATCCCTGGGGGCCAGTGCCGACCAGAGCAGGAATTCGCCCAGATTCTTGCGGCGGATGGCGCGGGTGGGATAAAGCCAGAACGGCTCCTGCCCAGCGGCAACAGGCGACGCCTCCCACTTCACCGGCCCCAGGTCCACCGGGTTGAGCAGCAAATGGACGTGGCCGACATCGAGCCCGGCTTCCCGCAGAAACCGGTAATCGCGGCGATTGAGCACGGCGTAGTGGAGATGCTCGCCCCGGGGATAGAGGAGACGGGCGAGGGTCTGCTGCCGGCCCGCCGCCATGGCGGCGAGCATGGCCCGGTAGTTGGCCGGCCGGCCATCCTCGGCAAAATCGTGGAGCTGGAACAGAAACCGCTCGCCCCGGGCGGCGAGGCATCGCAGGGCCAGGGGCAGGACGAGGTTCTTGCCCAGGCTGTGATTGTGCACGTGCCAGAGATCGGGCGGTCCGCCCAGGGCCGCACTGGCCGCGGCCCGCATCTGGTCGGCCAGTTCGTCGGGAGACACGGAAGGGCGATCGGCCTCGTACTGGAGGCCGGGCACGACCCGGAAATCGCCCGCATCCGAAACCGCCGGCGGCTTGCCGATCAGGGCCACGGTGGCGATGCCCCGCCGGCCGAGCGCCTTTTGCTGGTGACAGACGATCCGAGTCACCCCGCCCCCTTGCAGATGATAGTGCACCAACGCAACCCGCATGGTCACTCCTCCGCAACGACCGCAGCCGCTCCGGCCGGTTGCGCCGCCACGGGCCGGGAACAGGGCCGGTCATCCCGCCCGGCATGCCGCTGCCGGTAGGCCGCCACCGTCCGCAGCGGTGGCCGCTCCTGTTCCGCAACGACGCAGGTCGCCTTACGGAAGGCGCCGTCCTCCCGGACGAACTGACGAAGCAGGCAGCCGTCCGCCGCCCGTTCGACCCCATGCCCGCGCCGCCGCAGCCGCCGCTCCAGCACCTGGAGAATGGCGCAGGCCATGCGACCCAGTTCGTCGTTGCTCCGATTGCGGTGGTAGCGCTGCCCCAGATCGGTCTGGGCGAAGACGGAGAGGCCGTGGTGGGCATGGAGGTCGATGAGATGGGCCGCCTCGACGCCGTAGCCCACCGGAAAGGGGACAGTTGCCAACAGAGAGCGCCGGGCCGCGAACTCGCCGGCCAGGGGTTGGATGAAACTGGTCAGCTCGGGGAAGTGCAGGGACAGAAACGGCCGCACCAGGATCTCGGTCACCCGGCCGCCTCCGGTCGGGGCGCCGCTGCTGCGGCCGGCGGGCCGATCGTAGCAGGCCTTGACGTAGCCGATCTCGGGATGGAGAAGAAGCGGCCCCGCCAGGCCGGTGACGAAGCGCGGGTGCATGTTGGCGATGTCGGCATCGAGCGCGATGAGGATATCGCCCGAGAGCCGGTACAGCGCCTTCCATAGGTTCTCGCCCTTGCCGCGGGCCGGCCCCGCTTCCGGCAGGATGTCCGCCGCCCGGTATACGTCGGCGCCCGCCGCCCTGGCCCGCTCCTGGGTTCCATCGGTGGAACCGGAATCAAACACGGCGATTTCGTCCACGAGCTGCGCATCCCGTAGCGGCAGCAACGGAGCCAGCACGGTTTCGATGGTCTGCGCTTCGTTCAGCGTGGGGATGACCAGCGACAGCCGCAGCCCCTGGGCGCGCTTCAGCCGGACCAGGGCGACGATGTCGGCGAACTGCCGATGGTGGAAGGTCCGGGCTGACAACCATCTCTCCGCTCTGTCCATGGGCCTCCTGCAACCTGGTCCCGTGCCTGCGCACTCCGGAAAACTCGGCTCGAAAATTGAATTATTTCAAATCTATGAACGACACCCCCGGTCCGTCAAGGGGCGGCGATGACGACAGCGATGAAAACATGCTGGCGACGGCCGGCCGGAGACGAAGACCGGTTTGCGTTTTGACTTTGCCCCATCGATGGAATATCCTGCACGGTGATCGGGCGGCCTTGGAATGGATAAAATCTCCTCTCTTTAACTCACCGCGCCCCGGACGGAAAAAGGAGGGCAATGAACGCAATAACGCCGGCAAGACACGCACAGATACAAGACAAAATAGCCCGGATTGAAAGTGAAAGGAATGTCGCCATCATGCTTGCCGTCGAATCCGGCTCGCGGGCCTGGGGCTTTGCCTCGACCTACCATTATCTGAACATGGCCAAGGGGAACTTTCGCGAATACCTGCAAGGGGAAAACGTCAAACTGAAGAAATATTTCTACGTCCTGCGCCCCATCCTGGCATGCGCCTGGATACACGCCCACAACGAACCCCCGCCCATGGAATTCGACCGGCTCCTGGCCACCATCGACGATCCGTCTCTCCTGCGGGAAATCCAGGCCCTGCTGCACCGGAAGAAATCCGGGGATGAATTGAAGCAGGGCCGGAAGATTGCCAGCATCAACCGTTTTCTCGAAGAACAGATCGGAGCGTTCGAGCAGATCGCCTCCCGGTACGATCCCGGCAGCAAGCCGCATCCGGAATTCCTCGACCGGCTCCTCTGGACCATCGTCACCGAGCCGCTGCCCGCGTCCTCCTGCCCCGCCGGGCAGGGTTGAGGCTGGCCATGCTGCTCAGCTGGAACGAAATCAGATCCCGCGCCCTGGCTTTTTCGAGGGAATGGGCCGACACCACCTCCGAGGAGGCCGAGGCCAAATCCTTCTGGGACGACTTTTTCAACATCTTCGGCATCAGCCGCAAGCGCGTCGCCGCCTTCGAGGAGCCGGTCAAGAAACTCGGCGACAAGCAGGGCTTCATCGATCTGTTCTGGAAGGGCCTGCTCCTGGTCGAGCACAAGTCGCGCGGCCGGAGCCTGGATCGCGCCTACACCCAGGCCCTCGACTACTTTCCCGGCATCGCCGAGCGCGACCTGCCCAAGTACGTGCTGGTGTCCGATTTCGCCCGCTTTCGCCTCTACGACCTCGAAGAAAACGAGCAGCACGAATTCGCCCTGCGCGACCTCCACAAGCACGTCCGTCTGTTCGGCTTCGTCGCCGGCTATCAGGCCCACAAAATCGGGGAGCAGGACCCGGTCAACATCAGGGCTGCCGAGCGCATGGGCAGCCTGCACGACCGCATGAAGGCGGTGGGCTACGACGGCCATCCCTTGGAGATCTACCTGGTGCGCATCCTCTTCTGCCTCTTTGCCGAGGACACCGGCATCTTCGAGCGCCAGCAGTTCCAGGACTACATCGAGCAGCGCACCGCCGAGGACGGCTCCGACCTGGCCCACCACCTTGGCACCCTGTTCCATGTGCTCAACACGCCGCCGGCCAAACGGCTGACCGTGCTCGACGAGCAGTTGGCCGCCTTTCCTTATGTCAACGGCAAGCTGTTCGCCGAACTGCTGCCGCCCGCGGCCTTCGATCGGGGCATGCGCCAGGCCCTGCTCGACTGCTGCACCCTGGACTGGAGCCGCATTTCGCCGGCCATCTTCGGCTCGCTCTTCCAGTCGATCATGGACAAGAAAGCCCGGCGCAATCTGGGCGCCCACTACACCAGCGAGGCCAATATCCTCAAACTGATCCGGCCGCTGTTTCTCGACGGCCTGCGCGAGGAGTTCGCGCGGGTCAGGCACAACCGCGCCCGGCTGTTCGAGTTCCACAAGAAGCTGCGTCGACTCACCTTTCTCGACCCGGCCTGCGGCTGCGGCAACTTCCTGGTCATCGCCTACCGCGAACTGCGCCTGCTGGAGTTGGACGTGCTCCGCGCCTCCCGCGATCCCCGCCAGCAACTGCTCGCGGTCCATTCACTGATCCAACTCGACGTCGACCAGTTCTACGGCATCGAGATCGAGGAATTTCCGGCCCAGATCGCCCAGGTGGCCCTGTGGCTGATGGATCACCAGATGAACCAGCTGGTCTCCGAGGAATTCGGCCTCTACTTCGCCCGCATCCCGCTGCAATCGAGCGCCAACATCGTCTGCGCCAACGCCCTGCGCCTCGACTGGAACGAGGTGATCCCGGCAGAGCGCCTCACCTGTATTTTGGGCAACCCGCCGTTTGTCGGACATCACTATCAGAGCGCAACGCAGAAAGTCGACCAGACTCAGACAATGCGTGAGATCAGCGCTCACGGCGTTCTTGATTTTGTGTCGAACTGGTATGTCAAAGCTACAGAATATATGCTGGCCAACCGTGCCATCGAAACCGCACTTGTCTCCACCAGTTCAATTACCCAAGGGGAGCAGGCTGGTCTTCTCTGGCCGTACCTGTTGGCAAAGGGAGTGCGTATTAATTTTGCCCATCGCACCTTCCAGTGGAGCAGTGAGGCAAGGGGCAAGGCGGCGGTGCATTGTGTGATCGTTGGTTTTGCCTTGTTCAACCGAACGGCGAAATGGTTGTTCGAGTATGAGGATATCAAAAGAGAACCCCAAGCCATCAAGGCAAGCAACATCAACCCCTATTTGGTCGATGCGCCGGATTTGATTGTCAGTAACAGAAATGTCCCTTTGTGCAAGGTGCCCAAAATGAGTTGGGGCAACAAACCCACCGATGGGGGTCATCTCCTCCTTTCTCCAGCGGAAAGGCAAGAACTGTTGGTGTTGGAGCCAGGTGCGGGACCATACGTGCGCCGATATATGAGCGGTGGCGATTTCCTGAAGAATGAGGAACGTTACTGTCTGTGGCTGGTTGATGTGCCGCCGCAGGAGTTGAAAAAATTGCCGCACATCATGAGCAGGGTGGAAGAGGTCCGGAAAAGCAGACTCGCCAGCAAAGCGGCAAGCACGCGGGCGTATGCGGACCATCCAACCCTGTTTCGGCAGATTGCCCAGCCTGCTTCAGATTATCTTGCCATTCCCGAGGTTTCGTCGGAACGGCGTAGATATATCCCCATGGCTTACTTGTCAAAAGAGGTCATTTGCAGCAACAAAATCCAGTTTGTTCCCGATGCAACGTTATTTCACTTTGGCGTTTTGCAAAGCATCATGCACATGGCTTGGGCGAGAACTGTATGTGGTCGTTTAAAAAGCGATTACAGTTACTCAAACACCATCGTCTACAACAATTTCCCCTGGCCGGAAAATCCGACCGACAAGCAGAAACAGGCCATCGAGGCTGCGGCCCAGGGTGTGCTCGACGCCCGCGCCGACTTTCCCGAGGCGTCGCTGGCCGACCTCTACGATCCGCTCACCATGCCGCCGGTGCTGCTCAAGGCGCATCAGGCGCTCGACCGGGCGGTGGATGCGGCCTACGGGAAAAAAGGCTTTGCCACGGAGGCGGAGCGGGTCGCCTTTTTGTTCGAACTGTACCGGCAATACACAAGCTCACCCGGCCCCGCATGACGGAGCGGGCCAAAATGGCGGGCTGAAATGAAATAGCCGATCGGATCTGATCGGATCGGAAAAAAATCGAGCGTGTCGGGTCGAACTGTTGGTGCTGAGCGCAGCGAAGCCCAACATTCAGCTGGTTGAGCGCCAGCGAGTTTTCCGATACGCCGTGTGGTCTCGCGCTACGCTGCTCGCCACACCGCTTCCGCCCTGACCGAGAAGCGCAAGAAAGCCCGAGGAGCCTTAAGCAGCGGGGTGCTCTTTTCTTGATGTCAGGCGAGCGAAGAAGGAAGGCCGCTTGAACAGGATGGCCAGCACTCCCCAAATAAGGCCGATGAGCACGCCAAGAGGTGACAGCAGGATCAGGACGATCGGCACGGCAATCATGGTGACAATGGAAGCGGCGCAGAATTCGCCCGTGGCCCACCACAGGGGAACAAACATTGCGAAAGAGACCGCCGTGGCTATAGAGGTGGCGGCGAAATCAATCGAGTCGTTCGTTTTCATAGCAAGACAGGTAACATTGGCCGCCTTTCATGTCAAACTCCATGGCCCTATCCCTCGTCATCGACGCGGTCCTCCCAACAACGGTTCAGCACGTTGGCTTGAGCGCAGCGAAGCCCAACGAACTGAAGAGTGTCTGCACGAACAAAAGGACCGGGGCGGTGGTGTATATGGCAGGTGAGGCAAGGCCGGGACGGCTCACACCCCGGCGCGCAGGCACCTCATGACAGGGTGGCCCCCCTAGTGCGATGCGCCCTGCACAAAATAGACTCCGTTGCCCCACAGCAAAGGTCAAAGGCGGCGATAAGGCGCCCTCCGGTGTGCACGGCACGTTGGTGCTGAGCGCAGCGAAGCCCAACTTTACTGGCGGCTAAATAAGCGCGTCTGCCTCCAGGGATTTGGGATCGTCCCAGCCGGCCTTGACATAGTCGATCTCGGCGCCGGTTTCCAGGGCGCGGCGGAATAGCTCATTGAACTGTTCGGCGATGAGGTCGGGCGCGGTGAAAGAGCAGACCATGCCGAACCGCCGTGTATAGGCGTTGAACAGAGCGCCATCCATTTTCGACCAACCATCGAAGGCCGCCATGTGCACCTCATGCGGAAAAGGGTGATGTAACCATTGAAAATGTAGACGGCGCGACCGGAAAAAACAAGGATCAAGAAATGCCCGCCATTGTAACAACGGCCGGCCCAACCGATGGGGGCCGCTCAAACATTGCAAGGGGCAGCCTCTGCACGATACCGGCCGGTTGATGAACTCGATCACCAGGTAGCGCAGCCGGGATTGATTGATGGCAGGAAAAACGCGTAGCCCGTTGGGTTAGGCGAAGCGAAGTCCAACGTTCAGATGTCCCGCCCTTATGTATTGGGAACTCCGTACCCGTTCCGCCGGCCGGGCAGCGGGATGGAGTCCCTTGACAGATGGAGCGGATGAACGTAATCTTCTGCAAAATTCGTCAATTGCCGCTGACAGAACGCTCTCTGTCTTGTTATTGGCTGGAGCCATGCGCTGGAATCTTCCACTCGTTTTTCTCGCTCTTTGCGCCGGACCAGGTATCTATGTCCTGCTGTCCCTGTTGCAGCCCAGCAAACTGCTGGTCACGGGCATTACCCTGGGCCTGCCGCTGCTTATGATCGTCGCCAGGGGAGCAGCGGCCATGTTTCGGCTCCTGTTTCCTTGACGGTTTTACCAGGCAATCAAGCGCGATCAGGCGGGAAAAAGTGCCAGAAACCGTTTTGAAAGCCAAAGCGAGTTGTATCGCCCCCTGGCTTACCTCTCGATTTCTCAACTCAATTAAATTGGTTTTCCTGCAGCGAAGGATGCGGTTTGGCCCTGGACTGATCACCGCATCCGGGCGATCGTGCCGCCAGGGCGGTATAGGTCGTGGTTTTTCCGCTTTTCAGTCCCATTGACCGCGCCATGCTCCGTTAACATGGCGTCTATTCCCCAGCCTTTGTTTTTTACGCCTTTTCACCTGGATTTTGTCTGGGTGGCGCCGGGACTCCACAACCAGCATCCGGTGGCGGATATCGGTACCGACGGGACAACGTGTTGGCCGTACGAACCGAACAGACCGAGATTGCCCCTTTTCTTCCGCCAAGCAAACACTCCCCAGCGATAGTCGCCGCCGCTTCGTCGAGCCGCGTCCGCCCCGCAACTCAAGGATAGCTCTGGCCGGTGGGGCGGATCGTGACCTCGTTGACGTGCACGTGGGCCGGCAGGGTGAGCAGCCAGCGGATGCCCTCGGCGATGTCGCCCGGTTCGAGCAGAGTGCCGAACTGGGCGGAGAAGGTGCCGAAATTTTTCTCGTCGTAGCCCGCCACCTGCTGAAATTCCGAGGTGACGATGCCAGGCATCACCAGCGTGACCCGCACGCCGTGACCGCAGAGTTCGCGGCGCAGGCCTTCCACCAATCCGGCCACCGCGAACTTGGTGATTATCCACAAATAATTTGCTCGCAATTTTCCCACCTCCAGCTAATATCCGTTGAAACCAAGCAACGGGGGGAGAAATGGCACGCATCAAAACCTGGGAAATTTCGGATGCATTCTGGGCGATCGTTGAACCGTTGATCCCCACAGATCTGCGAGAAGCCGGAAAAGAATATACTCGTAAGCCGGGCGGCGGCCGAAAGCCGAAGTATTCGAACCGACTCTTTTTCTCCGCAATAGTGTACGTCCTGAGGACAGGAATCATCTGGAACGCCTTGCCGCGTGAGAAATTTGAA
>NZ_KK211216.1:71942-112334 GCF_000621145.1 Desulfobulbus elongatus DSM 2908 | reverse complement strand
GAGTTACGGGAGTTGTTGGACAAGTATGATTTTCCCGGCGACGAGATTCCGATCATCCAGGGTTCGGCACTGAATGCGTTGGAGTATCCGGAGGACGAGGTCAAGGCCAAGTGCATCTGGGATCTGATGGAGGCGGTGGACACGTATATTCCGCAGCCTGAGCGAGCGATCGACAAGCCGTTTTTGATGCCTGTTGAGGATGTGTTCTCCATATCGGGGCGTGGCACGGTGGCGACGGGTCGTATCGAGCGCGGCGTCATCCACGTGGGTGACGAGGTGGAGATCGTTGGTATCCGTCCGACGAGCAAGACGACGTGCACGGGCGTGGAGATGTTCCGGAAGCTGCTTGACGAGGGTCAGGCGGGCGACAACATTGGCGCCTTGCTTCGCGGCGTCAAGCGTGAGGAGGTTGTGCGCGGTCAGGTGCTGGCCAAACCCGGCTCGATCAAGCCGCACAAGAAGTTCAAGGCGGAGGCCTATATCCTGACCAAGGAAGAGGGTGGTCGTCACACGCCGTTTTTCAATGGTTACCGTCCGCAATTTTACTTTCGGACGACGGATGTGACGGGCGTGGTGACCCTTGAAGAGGGAGTGGAGATGGTGATGCCTGGTGACAACATCCACATCACCGGCGAGTTGATCACACCGATCGCCATGGAGGCGGGACTTCGCTTTGCGATCCGTGAGGGTGGCCGGACCGTTGGCGCTGGCGTTATCAGCGAAATTATCGAATAAGAGGAGATCCGATGATTCCTACGGATAAAATTCGTATCAGATTAAAGGGATACGATCATAAACTGCTTGATCTCTCGACCAAGGAAATAGTTGATACTGCCAGGCGCACGGGCGCAACCATTGTGGGGCCGATTCCGTTGCCAACCAGTATCAACAAGTACACCGTACTGAGGTCGCCCCATGTGGACAAGAAGTCCCGTGAGCAGTTTGAGATGCGAACCCATCGGCGCTTGTTGGATATTTTGGAGCCCACCCAGCAAACGATTGATTCGCTCATGAAGCTTGAGCTGTCGGCAGGAGTCGATGTGGAGATCAAGCTGCCCTGATGCCGCCCGGAGTCGAAAGTGCGGTTGAACGATAAACGTCCAATCATCCACGTGATGAAGAACTGAATTCAGGTAGACAGATGCCGAAGACGAAAGGATTATTGGGGCGGAAGGTAGGAATGACCCGCGTGTACGACGAAAACGGTCGTTCCATACCTGTCACCGTCATTGAAGCTGGACCTTGTACGATACTGCAGAAGAAGACAGTGGGAAAGGAAGGATACAACGCCATCCAGGTAGGCTTTATCGAAAAAAAGGAATCACGCTTGAATAAACCGGAAGCGGGACATTTCAAGCGGTCCGGCGGAAAAGGCTATTACCATATTAAGGAATTCAGGGTTTCTGATCCGGAAGCCTATGAAGTCGGACAGCAAATCACTCTCTCCGATGTTTTTTCCACTGGAGATCTTGTCGATATATCTGGAAAAAGCAAAGGCCGGGGATTCCAAGGTGTTGTGAGGCGGCATGGCTTTGCCGGTGGTCGGAAGACCCATGGCTCCAATTTTCACCGCGCTCCCGGATCTATCGGTTGCAGTGCATGGCCTTCCAGAGTGCTGAAAGGAAAACGGTTGCCAGGCCGTATGGGCAACGACGTGGTCACGCAAAAAAATCTGAAGGTCATCGACGTACGAACCGAGGAAAATGTTTTGCTGGTTCATGGCACGACGCCCGGCGCCACAAACGGCATCCTCAACATTTATTCAAAAGCGTAATCGCCGGAACTGCTTTTAAGGAGATTCTCATGGCAGTTTGTGATGTCTTAAATACTCGAGCCGAAAAAGTTGGCGAAATCGAACTCAACGACTCGCTGTTTAATGTGGAGATCAACACCGGGATTCTGCACGAGGTGGTTTGCATGCAGCGTGCGAATCGCAGAAGCGGCAATGCATGCACCAAGACACGCGGTGAAGTGAGTGGTGGTGGTGCCAAGCCATGGCGGCAAAAGGGAACAGGTCGGGCACGGTCAGGCAGCAGAACTTCCCCTGTTTGGCGTGGCGGTGGTACTGTTTTCGGTCCACAACCACGTGATTACAGCTACTCGATGCCAAAGAAGGTCAGAAGACTTGCCCTGAAAATGGCCATGAGTGCCCGCCACCAGGAAGGAAATCTTGTTGTTGTTGATTCGTTTGAATTGCCTGAGATCAAGACGAAAGATTTTGTCGGAATCATGAAGAATTTTCAGTTCGACAATTGCTTGATCATCACAGGGGATGTGGATGATAAAATGTCCTTATCCGCTCGGAATGTAGTTGGCTTCAATGTTTTGCCAGTTGCAGGACTCAACGTCTATGATATTTTGAAGCATTCCAAATTAATGCTGGTTCAATCAAGTCTTGCTAAAATTGAAGAGAGGCTGATGGCATGAAAGCAATATACGATGTGATTAAAAGTCCTTGCTTGACAGAAAAAGGTAATTTTCTTCAAGAGTCACAAAATAAGGTTGTTTTTGAAGTCGATGGTCGTGCCAATAAAATTGAAATCAAAAAGGCTGTTGAATCGCTTTTCAATGTTAAGGTTTCCAAGATAGCGACAGTCAATATGATAGGCAAACAAAAACGGGTAGGTGCTAAATCTACGGGTAGAACAAGTGATTGGAAGAAAGCATATATTACTCTTGCTGAGGGAAAGATCAATTTCCTTGATGAGCTTTGATCCAGATTGAACCGATTCAAATCAGCCGAGATTAGATTATAGGAATTGCAATGTCTATAAAAATCCACAAGCCGACATCACCTGGTAAGCGCCATCACGTTTCCGTGCAGCAGGATTTGCTGTCAGATAAGGAACCAGAAAAAGGACTCGTCACTACCTTGCAAAAGACCGGCGGACGGAATGTCTATGGTAGGATAACGGCTCGGCATAAAGGTGGCGGTCACAAGCGGAAATACAGAATTATTGATTGGAAACGAAACAAAACCGGTATCCCCGCCAAGGTTACCGCCATTGAATATGATCCCAACCGTTCGGCGAACCTAGCCCTGCTCACCTATGCTGACGGTGAAAAGACCTATATTTTGGCTCCCAATGGATTGGTTGTGGGCGATACGGTTATCTCGGGTTCGGGGGTTGACATTAAGTTGGGGAACTGTCTGCCCATGTTCAACATTCCTTTGGGCACGGTGATTCACAACATTGAAATGAAGATCGGCAAAGGAGCCCAGTTGGTTCGCTCAGCCGGTGCTGCTGCCCAGTTGATGGCAAAGGATGGCAATCAGGTGCTGGTCAAGCTGCCGTCCGGTGAAGTGCGGAAGTTTAATAAAGAGTGCCGGGCGTGTATCGGCCAAGTCGGTAATCCGGAGCACGGCAGCCAGAAGCTGGGCAAGGCCGGCCGGGCGCGTTGGAAAGGCATTCGTCCCTCGGTACGCGGCGTGGCAATGAACCCTGTTGACCATCCGATGGGTGGCGGCGAGGGAAAAAGTTCCGGCGGACGTCATCCGTGCTCGCCGTGGGGCATGCCGACAAAAGGCTTTAAAACAAGGAAACGTAAGACCTCTGATCGTGATATTGTCAACAAGCGGAGCTAGTGAAAGGAGAGAATATTTATGGCCCGATCAATAAAAAAAGGCCCATTTGTCGATGATCATTTGATCAGAAAGGTCGAGCAGGCACAAGAAACTGGGTCACGTAAAGTCATTAAAACCTGGTCTCGCCGTTCTGACATCCTGCCTGAAATGGTTGGACTGACCTTTGCGGTGCATAATGGCAACAAATTCATCCCGGTCTATGTGACGGAAAACATGGTAGGGCATAAATTGGGTGAATTCGCGCCGACTCGGACCTACTATGGTCATGCTTCGGATAAAAAAGGCAAATAGCCTTTCGATTTTACTGTAAGTCCCTTTCAGGAGTGAAACGATGGAGACGAGAGCCGTCGCAAAATATATTCGCATTTCTCCTCAAAAAGCACGTCTGGTTGCAGACGTCATTCGTGGAATGAATGCCGAGCAAGCGGTAACGACCTTACGCTTTATGCCTAAAAAAGCGGCAAGGATCATTCGCAAGGTGCTTGAATCAGCAGTGGCCAATGCAGATCAAATGGAATCGATTGATGTTGACATTTTGTATGTCAAGGAGATTACCATCGATGGTGGACCCATGCTCAAGCGTTTCAGTCCGCGCGCTCAGGGACGTGCTACGCGTATCCTCAAGCGAACGAGTCACATCACGGTAGTTGTTGCTGAGGCCTAGCCCCGTACAAGCGAAACATTTAGAGATTAACTGTAGAGGGAACGGAGGATCATCTTGGGACAAAAAGTTAATCCCATTGGACTGCGCATCAATATCACGCGATCGTGGGAATCCATCTGGTATGCTGATAAGGAATATGCCAACAATCTGCACCAGGATCAGCTTATTCGCAAATTCCTGAAACAGAGGTTATATCATGCCGGTGTTTCACGGATCGTGATCGAGAGAACAGGCGATAAAGTCAAGATTAAACTTTTTACAGCTCGCCCTGGTATTGTCATCGGGAAGAAAGGCACTGAAATCGAGGGGCTAAAAAAAGAACTTGAACAGAAGTTTAAGCGAATCTGTTTTATTGATATTCAGGAAGTCCGCCGTCCAGAAGCTGACGCTCAGTTGGTCGCCGAGAATATTGCCACACAGCTTGAGCGCCGCATCGCCTTCCGGCGCGCCATGAAGAAATCCATAAATTCTGCCCTCCGTTTCGGCGTGCAAGGTATTAAGATTTCCTGCTCCGGCCGGCTTGGCGGTGCGGAGATGTCGCGTACAGAGTGGTTTAAGGAAGGGCGGGTACCCCTTCATACTCTTCGTGCCGATATTGATTACGGCACTGCCGAAGCAAAAACGACATATGGAATCATTGGCGTTAAGGTTTGGATCTTTAAAGGTGAAATTCTTGCCGACTCCGAACCGATTGCTGAACAGATTTCGCAGACCAATTGATCTGCAATGGCGCAAATTCATCTGCGCGAAGCCCATTAGGAGTTCGAAATCATGCTAAGTCCTCGCAAAGTTAAGCATAGAAAGCAGTTCAAGGGAAGGATGCGCGGAGAAGCCTATCGCGGTTCCGATCTTGCCTTCGGTGATTTTGCCCTGAAAGCTTTGGGGTGCGGCCGGATGACCTCTCAGCAGATAGAAGCGGCCCGTATCGCTATTAACCGCAAGGTCAAACGTGGCGGGCAACTTTGGATTCGCATTTTTCCGGACAAGCCAATTACCAAGAAGCCCGCCGAGACCCGTATGGGGAAGGGTAAAGGATCGCCTGAATATTGGGTGGCAACCATTCATCCAGGAAGAATCTTATATGAAATAAAAGGGGTGCCTGAAGAATTAGCCCTTGAGGCCTTGAGACTGGCAAGTTTTAAGCTTCCCTTCCCGACCACAGTCGTCAGCAAGAGTAATTCGATATGAAAACAAAGGAACTCAGAACTCTTTCCATCGACGATCTTCTCAAAAAAAATGCCGAGTTGCGGGAAGATCTTTTTAAGTTACGATTCAAACACGGTATTCGTCGCCTTGAAAATCCAGCCAAGCTTGGCGTCCTGAGAAAGGATATTGCTCGAATCCAAACCGTGCTTGCAGAGAGAAATCAAAAATAGTTGCCTAACCTCAATCATTGTTTTTGGATATAAAAATGAGCGAACAAGTAAAGAAAACACGACAGGGCTTCGTTGTCAGTAATAAGATGGATAAAAGCGTCGTCGTGGTTGTCGAACGAAAGATACCGCATAAGCTTTACGGAAAATATATTCGGCAACAGGTAAAATATATGGCTCATGACGCCACGAACCAATGTCAAATTGGTGATCTGGTTTTGATAGAAGAATGTCGTCCGCTTTCTAAAAAGAAACGATGGTTGGTGCGTAATATTATTGAACGTGCCGCCTAAAGCGGCTTGCGAATAAACGAACAGCTTATAGTGTTGATTTGAGTTGATAATCGGGTGAGGTCATGATCCAGACAGAAACCGTTTTAAATGTTGCCGATAATTCCGGTGCCAAAAAAGTGCTCTGTATTCGAGTCTTGGGAGGCACCCGGAAACGATATGCTAGTATTGGTGACATTATTGTTGTCACAGTAAAAGAGGCGATCCCGCATGCAAAGGTCAAAAAGGGCGATGTATTGAATGCTGTTGTGGTGCGAACCGTTAAATCGATCAAGCGCCCCGAAGATACAAGCGTCAAATTTGATGAAAATGCTGCGGTTCTGTTGGCGAATAACGGTGAACCTATAGGCACGCGTATTTTTGGGCCGATTGCTCGCGAACTTCGTTCACTCGGCTTTATGAAAATTATATCCCTTGCTCCAGAAGTACTCTAATTGAACATTTATTATCAGAGCGATTGAGGAAATATAATCATGCGCCAAGGACACACGAACTTGCGGGTTAACGACAAGGTTGAAGTAATCACCGGCAAAGATAAAGGGAGAGTAGGCAAGGTATTACGCATTGACAGGGGAAGAGAACGGATCGTTGTCGAGCGTATCAATATGATAAAAAAACATCAAAAGGCAACGGCTGCTCAATCTGGGCAGATTGTTGAGAAAGAGGCGTCAATTCATATTTCAAATGTGATGCTCGTTTGCCCCGAATGTGCCGAAACGGTTAAAATTGGGAAAAAATTGCTGGAAGACGGAACGAAAGTTCGCGTATGCAAAAAGTGTCAAGCAACAATTGCGACTGCGAGCAAATAGCCTTGCCTGTTTACGGAGTACATAATGGCCACGCTAAAAGAACAATATGAAAATGAACTGAAAGAATCTCTTCAGAAACAACTCGGTGTAACCAATGTGATGGATATACCCAGAATTGAAAAAATTGTTCTGAATATGGGATTAGGGGATGCTGTTCAGAACCCCAAAGTGGTTGAGAAGGCCGCCCAAGAGCTTACTTTGATTGCTGGTCAGAAAGCCGTGGTGACAAAAGCAAAGAAGTCCATCGCGACCTTTAAGTTGCGTGCTGGCATGCCGATTGGAGCTAGGGTTACGCTCCGCAAAGACCGGATGTACGATTTTCTTTCCAAGCTCATCAACATAGCCCTGCCAAGGGTTCGCGACTTTCGGGGCGTCTCTCCCAAGGGGTTTGATGGTAGAGGTAATTTTTCCATGGGAGTGACGGAGCACATTATTTTCCCGGAGATTGATTATGATAAAATTGATCAGATCCGAGGTTTGAATGTCACCATCGTTACTTCGGCAAAAAATGATGAAAATGCCCGAGCTCTGTTGGACGCCCTCGGGATGCCATTTAAAAAGAAATGAATATTTGAAGAGTTCGTCTACTGTTGAGGAGGAATCTGTGGCAAAAAAATCACTCATTGCCAAGGCGAGTCGTAAGCCCAAATTTTCTGTACGCGCATATAACCGCTGCCCGCTCTGTGGTCGTGCTCGAGCTTACTTCCGTAAATTCGGGCTGTGTAGATTATGCTTCCGTAAGCTCGCATCTCAGGGCGAGATCACCGGAGTCACCAAGTCGAGTTGGTAAAGCTTGAGCGCTTGAGTTTCAAGTAGTCAATCCTAGCAAGAGGAACGTTCAATGTCCATGAGTGATCCGTTGGCAGATATGCTGACAAGAATACGAAATGCCACCAAATCGCGCTTTCGTTCAGTTGAAATGCCACTCTCGAATTTAAAGGTGAGTGTCGCCAATGTGCTGAAGAAAGAAGGATTCATTGAGGAATATCATGTTCTCGGGGATGGTCCTCAGGGCACATTGAAAATCGATCTGAAGTACGGGGCCAACAATGAACGCGTTATCAATGGTGTTCGCCGTGTGAGTAAGCCAGGGCACCGTCAGTATAAGCCGAGTGATAAGATCCCGAAAGTGATGAGCGGCCTTGGTGTCGCCATTCTGACCACTTCTCAAGGGGTAATAACCGATAAGGAAGCGCGACAGTTGAACGTGGGCGGTGAAGTGCTGTGTGAAATTTGGTGAAATACGAAAGTATTTTGTAAAAGGAGAGAGGAATGTCCAGAATCGGTAAACAACCGATACCAGTTCCCAACGGTGTCAAGGTTGAGATACAGGGGACAAATATTAAGGTTTCGGGGAGCAAGGGGATTCTTGAGCGATCAGTCCGTCCTGAAATTGAGGTCAAGCTTCAAGACAATCTTGTGTTGTGTACTCCGAAAGGCACGAGTAAGCGAGTCATGGCTTTTTGGGGGATGACCCGTTCTCTGGTGAACAACATGATCGTGGGGGTTGATCAGGGGTTTTCAAAAAAACTCGTGGTCGAGGGGGTCGGATACAGGGCAAGTGTTGCCGGCCGGACGCTTTCATTGAATGTCGGCTACTCCAGCACGGTAGATTTTGTTTTGCCTGAAGGTGTTTTGGCCACAGTCGACAAAGACAATTCAATTGTTTTGCAAGGTATCGATAAGGAACTCGTTGGCTTGACCGCTGCACAAATCAGGAGTATTCGAAAACCTGAGCCCTATAAGGGGAAAGGTATTCGCTATGACAGCGAACACATCGTCCGCAAGGTCGGCAAGGCGGGCGGTAAAAAATAATATCATCACATACGTGGTCAATTAGAATGGCTAAGACGAACCCAAAAGTTACTGCAAGGAAAAAGCGGGTGCAGCGTATCCGCGTTAAAATCACCGGGACTGCTGAACGACCTCGAATGAGTGTGTACCGGAGCAATCGGCACATTTACGTGCAACTCATCGACGACACGCAAAGCCAGACCTTGGTCGCACTGTCCACCGGAGACAAGAACTTCGATGACAGTGAGTTGAATGGAAAATGTGAACAGGCCAAAAAGATCGGCCTCCTTATAGCCGCCAAGGCGAAGGCTGCGGGAATTGACAGGGTTGTCTTTGATCGCGGTGGCTATTTGTATCATGGTCGCGTCAAGGCGTTATCCGATGGCGCACGCGAGGGCGGGCTGGAGTTTTAGCGGATCTTGTTCTATGGTTGATCGATTACATAACCAAACGGGGGTGTTTCTTGGCTGAGTTTAAGCGAGCAAAGGAAGGGGTTCAGGAAGAGCTCATCGAAAAAATAGTGTATATCAACCGTGTTGCTAAGGTTGTCAAGGGCGGTCGTCGTTTCAGCTTCAGTGCCATCGTTGTGGTGGGAGATGGAAACGGCAAGGTTGGTTATGGCCTCGGCAAAGCCAACCAAGTGCCTGAAGCCATTCGCAAGGGGATCGAACAGGCGAGGAAAGATATGCAGAATGTCTCGCTGACGACTGTTTCCATCCCCCATGACATTGTTGGCAAGTTTAAATCAGGCAGTGTCATGCTCAAGCCCGCTTCAGACGGTACCGGAGTCATCGCCGGTGGTGCCGTTCGCGCCGTTCTTGAGGCAGCAGGTGTACAGAATATCCTGACAAAATGCCTTGGCTCGAATAACCCGCACAATTTGGTGAAAGCAACCCTGGACGGTTTAAGGAAGTTGAGAACCGCTGAGCAGATTGCCAGGCTACGCAACCAGAGGGTCGAGGAGATGGTTGCCTGATTAGTTCATTACAGGAAGATCGCATCATGAAGGATACAATCACCTATTCGCAGATAAAAAGCTATATCGGCAGCACCAAGGCTATCCGGGCAACTCTTATCGGACTCGGGCTCACAAAGATGCACAAGACTGTGACCAGAAAAGATACACCCGAGTTACGCGGAATGCTTTCCAAGGTGCTGCACCTTGTCAAAATCGAGGGGTAACAGATGCTCACATTGAATAATCTTGCACCAAGTGAGGGAGCCCGGAAAGCCAAAAAACGTGTCGGGCGTGGTCCGGGGAGCGGTAGCGGCAAAACGGCGGCCCGTGGTCACAAAGGAGCGCGCGCGCGTTCGGGTTACAGCGCCCGGCCCGGTTTTGAAGGCGGGCAGATGCCGCTTCATCGTCGGCTTCCAAAAAGAGGGTTCAACAACATTTTTAAGCAAGTCTGCAACTTGGTTTCGTTGGACCAGCTTAATACGTTTGATGCTGGAAGCATTGTCGATTACGCAGCTTTGGTCACCGCCGGTTATGTGAAAAAGGCCGGTCCCGTCAAGGTGCTGGCGAATGGCGAAATCAACAAGGCGCTGACGGTGCAGGTTGACAAGGTCAGCCAAGGGGCAAAAGAAAAAATAATTGCCGCCGGTGGTTCGGTCGAGGGGTAACGGATGAGCGGTCTCATCAGCGCAGCCAGTATACCGGAGTTACGCAAGAGAGTGATTTTCACTCTCTTGATGCTTTTGGTCTACAGAATGGGGGTGCAAATTCCCACGCCCGGTATCAATGGTGATGCACTTGCGGCTTTCTTTGAGAAAAATGCGAGCACACTGTTTGGTATGTTCAACATGTTTTCCGGAGGTGCGCTGGAGAATTTCTCAATTTTTGCCTTGGGGATCATGCCATATATTTCGGCTTCAATTATCATTCAATTGTTGACCGTTGTTGTTCCTCAACTTGAATCGCTCTCAAAAGAAGGTGAGGCCGGGAAAAGAACAATCACCAAATATACTCGATACGGAACCGTCGTTCTTTCCGTGATTCAGGGATTTTTCATCGCCACTGGTTTGGAAAGCATGACAAGCCCGAACGGTGTCCCTATCGTTATTGATCCCAGTCTTCAATTCAGGTTGATGACGGTTTTGACGCTTACTTCCGGTACCGCGTTTATTATGTGGCTCGGAGAGCAGATGACGGAACGAGGTATTGGCAACGGCATTTCCATGATCATTTTTGCCGGTATTGTCGCCCGGATGCCTGCGGCAGTCGGCAATACGGTCGAGTTGATCAAATCAGGCGAACTGTCCCTGATTTTTTTGCCGATCATCGTGGTCATGATGTTTTTGGTGGTCGGATTCATTATTTTTGTGGAAACATCACAACGACGTATTCCCATTCAGTATGCTAAGCGTGTTGTCGGCAGGCGTGTCTACGGTGGTCAATCTTCGCATTTGCCGTTGAAAATTAATGTTTCGGGTGTCATCCCTCCAATTTTTGCCTCGTCGATCATGATGTTTCCGGCAACCATTGGATCTTTTATCCACATTGATTGGGTGCAACGATTTTCTGCCGCACTTTCACCGGGAACCGTCTATTACTACACCATGTATGTCGGTATGATCGTCTTTTTTTGTTTCTTTTACACCGCTGTCACGTTCAAGCCGGACGACGTCGCCGAGAATCTGAAAAAGAACGGAGGATTTATCCCGGGTATCAGGCCCGGGAAAAAGACAGCGGAATTCCTTGATCACGCTCTCGTCCGACTTACTGTCGTGGGAGCTGTCTATCTGAGTGCGGTGTGCGTCATGCCGACGTTGCTCATTCAACAGCTTAATGTTCCTTTTTATTTTGGAGGAACGGCGCTGCTCATTGTTGTGGGAGTCTCAATAGACACCATCGCTCAGATCGAATCACACCTGGTCATGCGGAATTACGATGGATTCATGAAATCCGGCCGCATCAGAGGAAGGCATTGAGTTGTTGTGGCGAACAGTTATTCCGATCACGCGATTACACTAAAGACGCCGGAAGAAATCGAGTTGCTCTTCCAGGCGAATCAAATTGTCTCCGGTGTTCTCGGGCTGTTGGAGACGAGGGTCGCTGAAGGGATCTCGACGTTTGAGTTGGATCGACTGGCGGAGGAGTACTGCTGCGATCATGGCGCACAGCCCGCATTCAAGGGATATAAAGGTTTTCCTGCGAGTCTGTGCGCATCTGTGAACGAAGAGGTCGTGCATGGCATCCCGTCGAAGAAAAAAATCCTTCGCCAAGGCGACATTGTTTCTCTGGATTTTGGTGCGCGCTACAAAGGATTTTATGGTGACGCAGCCGTCACCGTTGCCGTCGGGACCGTAGCGGCGCAGGTCGCACTCTTGATCGAAGTGACGAAGACTGCGCTGCAGAAAGGTATTGCGCAGGCCAGAGTGGGCAACAGAATCGCTGACGTGTCCCGCGCCGTTCAACAGCATGTTGAGGCGCATGGATTTACGGTTGTCCGCCAATTTGTTGGGCATGGCATTGGCGCTCAGTTGCACGAGCCTCCGGAGGTTCCGAATTTCTACCAGCGGCAGGCATCACCGCGGATAATGGAAGGCATGGTTTTGGCCATAGAGCCGATGGTCAATATGGGCGGGGCCAAGGTCAAGATCCTGCAAGATCAGTGGACAGTGGTGACAGCTGATCGAAAACCCTCAGCGCATTTTGAGCACTCCGTGGCCATCGGCTCCGAAGGGCCGAGAATTCTCAGTTTGAAGCCATCGGGCGGTGTGTTGCCGTCGGCAGTTAAAAATGCTTGAAAAAACAACCATAGTCCGATAATAGTTACAGCTTCGTTCGATCGATCAGGAGTAGCGGAAATTTATGGCAAAAGAAGAGGCCATCGAAGTCGAAGGAACCATCATCGAACCTTTGCCCAATGCCATGTTTCAAGTTGAATTGGACAATGGGCATAAGGTATTGGCGCATATTTCAGGGAAGATGCGCATGCATTATATAAAAATTCTACCCGGTGATAGGGTGACAGTTGAACTCTCTCCTTACGACTTGACAAGGGGAAGAGTTACTTTTCGCGCGAAAGGCGGGAAGGGGAAAAACAAATAAAATACAGTTTGAGGCGCGCTATGAAGGTCCGGTCATCTGTCAAGAAGATATGCAGCGAATGCAAAATTTTAAAACGGAAAGGTGTCGTTCGGGTTGCCTGTGCGAATAAAAAGCATAAGCAGCGTCAAGGATAATTCCTTGTAACTAATCTGAGCAAGTTTTGATAAAGGAGCACGAATTTGGCACGTATAGCTGGCGTGGATTTACCGCGCAACAAACACATGGATCGAGCGCTGACCTATATTTACGGCATTGGTTTAACGACGGCTCGCCAAATTCTCGATAAGGCGGATCTTCCTTATCAGATGAACAGCGATGATCTGAGTGCTGACGATGTCAACCGAGTTCGGACCATTATTGAAAACGAATATGTTGTCGAGGGTGACCGGAGACGTGAAGTATCCATGGATATTAAACGGCTCATGGATCTCGGCTGCTATCGGGGACGACGTCATAGAAGAGGGCTGCCTGTCAACGGACAAAGAACAAAGACAAACGCCCGTACACGGAAAGGTCCCCGCCGCGGGGCCGCAGTTCGAAAAAAATAACGGTCATTTCATCGAAGGCTTTGCTAGGACGGGTCATCAGGAGAAAACATGGCAAAAGCAGGTAAGGTTAACGTAAAAGTTAAGAAAAAAGACAAAAAGAACGTTTCTGAAGGGATCGTATTCATCTATTCGACGTTCAACAATACTGTTGTCACCGTTTCTGACCGCCAGGGCAATACCTTGTCGTGGGCGAGCGCCGGCGTTCTTGGTTTCAAGGGATCGAGAAAATCAACCCCTTTTGCGGCGCAGAATGCGTTGAGCGATGCTGTTGCCAAGGCGAAAGAGCACGGATTGCGCAAAGTCGAGGTGCGAGTCAAGGGACCTGGACCTGGACGTGAAGCGGCGTTGCGTGCCTTAACGACAGTCGAGCTTGATGTTACCCGCATCATTGATGTCACCCCATTGCCTCACAACGGCTGTAAGCCTCCCAAAAGAAGGCGTGTGTAAGCTGTCTTTCATTTTCATCCGTTATTGATGTCTTGTTGGTATCCAAGGCAATTATTGGAGGTATAAGTTGGCTAGATATACAGGAGCATCCTGCAGACTCTGCAGACGAGAAAATCTGAAGATGTTTCTCAAGGGAGATCGTTGTTATTCGGACAAATGCGCCTTTGAAAGACGTTCATTTGCTCCGGGCCAGCATGGCCAGAACCGGTTCAAGAAGGTTTCTGACTATGCCGTTCAGCTCCGGGAAAAGCAGAAAGTCAAACAAATGTATGGCATGTTGGAAGCCCAGTTTCGTCGGTATTTTGAGAAGGCCGACAGAGCGAAAGGAGTAACCGGCGAGATTTTGCTGATCATGCTGGAGCGCAGATTTGACAATGCCCTCTATAGAGCAGGTTTTGCGAGTTCGCGTGATCAGGCGCGTCAGATGGTTCGGCACAATCTGTTTACGATCAACGGAAAAAAAGTCAACATTCCTTCCTATCAGGTCAAAGCGGGCGATGTCATTGCCTTGAAGGAAAAAAATCAGAAAAATCCGATTATCGTGGATAATCTCGAAGGCGCCGTCCGTCGTGGCCTGCCCAGTTGGCTTGAACTTGATCAAACAAAATTTCAATGTGTTGTTACCGCATTGCCAAACCGTGATGAAATAACGATGCCCATTCAGGAGCAACTCATTGTCGAGTTGTATTCCAAGTAACTTTCTATCGTTATAGGTATTGCATGGCACAAGAAATACGGGATGAAAATCCCTTTTACAATAACTGGCATACTCTCATCGTTCCCGAAAAGCTTGAAGTTGATGAGGGTTCACTGACCAACCGTTACGGTAAGTTTGTCTGTCAGCCTTTGGAACGAGGGTTTGCAACCACCATTGGCAACTCCCTTCGGCGGATCATGCTTTCTTCCATCCGGGGTGCGGCCATTACCTCTGTCCGGTTGAATGATGCCCTGCATGAATTTACCACCATCGACGGTGTGCATGAGGATGTTGCTGAAATAATTCTCAATTTAAAACAAGTTCGGTTGAAGCTCAACGGACCCGATGCCCGGACGGTCCTGCTTGAAAAAGTAGGTCCGGGGAAGGTCTACGCCGGCGACATCAATGGTGGCGCGTACGTCGAGGTCATGAATCCCGAGTTGGTCATTTGCACGATCACCAGTGAAACGACCTTTCGCGCCGAACTTGAGGTGCATTGGGGCAAGGGCTATGTCTCAGCCGAATACAACAAGAAGGACGGACAGCCAATAGGCGTCATTCCCGTTGATTCGGCATTCTCACCCATCAAGCGGGTGCAGTACGTTGTCAGTCAGGCCCGGGTTGGTCAGCAAACTGATTATGATCGCCTGACGATGGAGATTGAAACCGATGGCAGTGTTGAACCTCAGAACGCCTTGGCGTATGCTGCCAAGATTCTGAAGGAACAGATGACGATCTTCATCAATTTCAACGAAGAGATTGCCAAGGCACCGGATAATGCCGATGGAGATGATGACGGTAAGGCCTATCCGCCCTTTTTGGATAAAAACGTTGAAGATCTTGAACTGTCGGTTCGGTCCGCTAATTGCCTGAAAAACGCACAGATTCAGTATATTGGCCAGCTGGTCACCAAGACTGACGCCGAAATGCTGAAGACGAAAAACTTTGGCCGCAAATCGTTGAACGAGATCAAGGCGCTGCTGGCCGAACATAATTTAACCTTGGGGATGAAGTACGACGGATGGGTGGTTCCGGAAAAGCGGGAAGATAAACCTGAGGAATAATCTTTTTTTCGCCCGGGATAATTTTTGCTAACGACGAAAGGATAGACCATGAGACATAGAAAAGCTGGCCGTAGACTTGGCCGAACTTCTTCACATCGTGATGCCATGTTACGGAATATGGTCACTTCGCTACTTGATCAAGAGCGCATCGTAACCACTGTCGCGAAAGCGAAAGAGGCCCGGCGGGTGGCCGAACAGATGATCACGCTTGGGAAAAAGGGCGATTTGCATGCGCGGCGGCAAGCGCTGGCCTATATTCGTTCCAAGAGCATCGTTGCCAAACTGTTTGATCAATTGAGCAGTCAATACGCCGAACGAAAGGGAGGCTACACCCGTATCATTCGCACAGGTTCGCGGATGGGTGACGCCGCACCGATGGCTATTCTCGAACTGGTTGATTATAGCGAATCCACGGGCGAGGCGAGCGTCGAGCAAACGCAATAAACGTGGAGCCGTTTTCATTTGATCCGAGCTGGCATGAGTATTCATGCCAGCTTTTTTTATCTATGCGTATACTGCGATGGATTGTGCCCCTCTTCTGCCTCCAGACCGCACGTTGATTGCGGATGGAACCTTCCAGTTCCATTGTCATCCCGAGGTGAGTTGCTTTCGCACCTGCTGCTGTAATGTGGACATGCTGTTGTTTCCCTATGATGTCGTTTTACTGAAGAATCATCTCAAGATGCACTCATCGGAGTTTCTCCGTACCCACACGCGCCTGTGCGCGGGGAGCCATCCCTTTTTTCCCGGATTGCAATTGACCATGCGGGAGGATGGGCAACGTTCTTGCCCTTTTCTCACCGAATCCGGGTGCGGCGTGTACGCAAATCGTCCCTCGGCGTGTCGAACCTATCCCCTCGAACGGGGCGTTGAACATCCCGGTCGCGGTCAGGCGCTGCGCGTCCACTATTTCATGACACACCACCCGTATTGCCAGGGGCATTTTGAAAACCGCCGCTATTCCATCCGCCAGTGGGAACGGGACCAGATGCTCGATGAATGTAACCGGTACAACGATCAATGGGCTGAGATGGATGCGCTGTTTGCCTCCAACCCCTGGGCCGGCGAGGGGACCGCAGGGCCGTATCAGCAACTCGCATTCATGGTGTGTTATAATATTGATGACTTCCGTTCCTATGCGGAAAAGCACGACCTTCTCGCCCGTTACAGACTTACCAAGGACGAACGGCGCCGAATCATGAAGGATGATGGCGCCCTGTTGCGTTTCGGCTTTGATTGGCTGACAACTGTTCTGGGTGGAGGCGGGAAGCTGGCCGGGAGATAAGCCGTGGTCGGCTCTTGTCCCATGCGAAGTCGGCGAGGCAACAAGCCGCTCTTGAAATTCATGATTTATCGTGATAAGAAGAAGGGTTCATTTTGCAGACGCCGGTATCTGATCAAGGGCCGGCTTCATCACACACATCCCCTTGAACGGCTCTTTGGTGTTCCCCCGTTGGGTGGAATTGGCCGAGGGATGGAGGAAAAACCAAAACAGAGGAGTAGCTATGACAACGGTCACGATGCGGCAGATGCTTGAGGCGGGACTTCACTTCGGTCATCAGACCAGGCGGTGGAATCCGAAGATGAAACCCTACATTTACGGTCCCCGGAACGGCATTTATATCGTCAATCTTGACATCACCATGAAGCTGTTCAAAAAGGCATACGGCGCCATGGTCGACACCGTCGCCAACGGCGGGTCGGTACTTTTTGTCTGCACCAAGCGGCAAGGGCAGACCATCATTCAGGAAGAAGCCAATCGTTGCGGCATGTTCTACATCAATCATCGCTGGCTTGGCGGCATGTTGACCAATTTCCAGACCATCCGGCACTCCGTTGATCGCCTTAAGAAAATCGAGGCCATGCAGGCCGACGGATCGATCAACCGCTTTCCCAAAAAGGAGGTGTTGCAGATGGAAAAAGAACGGGTCAAACTTGACCGCAACATCGGCGGGATCAAAAACATGCGCAGCCTGCCGGACGTGCTTTTTGTCATTGATCCGAAGAAGGAAGATATTGCCGTGGGCGAGGCCAACAAGCTCGGTATTCCGGTGATCGCCCTCACCGATACCAACTGCGACCCGGATGGGGTCGATTTTGTCATTCCCGGCAACGACGACGCGATCCGCGCCATCAAATTGATCACTTCGATGATGGCCGAAGCGGCCCTTGAGGGAAAAGCGCGCCGGGGCGAAGAAACCGATGCCAATGTCGACGAGTTGGAAGCGGCCATGACCACTGGCATCGAGGATGAGCTGGCGGCAAAGATGGACGAGGAATAAAGCGGCCGCTGCTGGAAGCGGACGTCGTTGCGGAAGGAACCGGCGGAACATGCATTTTTTGCCGGTTCCTCTCTGCCATACTGAAATACGTTTGTGTTCTGCTGAAAATCAGTTTTGGGAGAAGGAGAGGAACGTGACTATTACAAGCCAGATGGTGAAGGAACTGCGCGATAAAACCAATGCGGGCATGATGGACTGCAAGAAGGCATTGACGGAAACCGCGGGTGACATGGAGAAAGCTGTCGACCTGTTGCGGCAAAAAGGTCTGGCGGTCGCCGCCAAGCGTGCCGGCCGCGAAACCAAGGAAGGGGTGGTGGAATGCTACATCCATGCCGGCGGCAAGCTGGGCGTGATGGTGGAGGTCGGCTGCGAAACCGATTTCGTCGCCAAGACGGATGATTTCAAGGCCTTTGCCAAAAATGTCGCCATGCATATCGCCGCCGTCAATCCGGTTGCCGTCACCCGGGAGGAGGTGCCCGCCGATATCCTGCAGCGGGAAAAGGACATTTACGTCAATCAGGCGCTTGAATCAGGCAAACCCCAGCAGATCGTCGATAAGATCGTTTCCGGCAAGATTGAGAAATATCTCGCCGAGGTTTGCCTGATGGAACAAAAATATGTGAAGAATCCTGACTTGACCGTTCAGGATCTGCTGAATGAACTGGTCGCCAAGATGGGCGAGAATATTTCGATCAAGAAATTCGCCCGGTTCCAGATCGGATAACGGATATTTTTTGGAGAGTGACGCCGGTCAGGGACAGACTCGTCCCTGACCGGCGTTCGGATACGTCGCAGGGGGCGGCAGGATGAAATTCAAACGTGTGCTCTTGAAAATCAGCGGAGAAGCGCTGATGGGCGAGAAGGCCTATGGGATCAGTCCCGATGTGGTCAAATTCCTGTCTCAGGAAATCCAGGCCCTGCACAATCTCAGGATCGAACTGGCCCTTGTGATCGGCGCCGGCAATATCTTCCGCGGGGTTGCCGGAGCGGCCAGCGGCATGGACCGGAGTTCCGCGGACAACATGGGCATGCTGGGCACGGTGATGAACTCGCTGGCGGTGCAGGATGGGCTGGAAAGCCTGGGCATACCGACCAAAGTGATGTCGGCCATCACCATGCTCAACGTGTGCGAGCCGTATGAGCGCCTGAAGGCGCTTGAGCATCTGGAGCGGAAACGGATCGTCATCTTTGCCGCCGGAACCGGCAATCCCTATTTCACCACCGATACCGCGGCCGTTCTGCGCGCCCTGGAAATCAAGGCCGACGTGATCATGAAGGCGACCAGGGTGGACGGCGTCTACGACCGTGATCCGGAGAAAGACGCCAATGCCGTCCGGTATCATACCCTGACCTACTCCACGGTCCTGCGCGACGATCTCAGGATCATGGATGCCGCGGGCATTTCCCTGGCCCGGGATAACAACCTGCCGATCTTCGTTTTTGACATGACCAAGCCGGGCAACATCGTCAAGGCGGTCATGGGCGAGGACGTCGGCACGCTCATCTCCAATTAACCCAACAGGTTTCCGGCGCAACCCGGAAGGCGCGGCCACGACCTTGGCGGGTGCCACATTCTCTACGGACCGCAAGTGCTGGAGCGAGGATGCTATGACAAACGCGATCATCGATCAACTGCAGGATAAAATGGCGTCGAGTATCGAGGCCCTGAAACGGGAACTGGTGAAGATCAGAACCGGACGGGCCTCGCTGTCCCTGCTCGATGGGATAAAGGTGAATGCCTACGGTTCGCAGATGCCCATGGACCAGGTCGGGACGCTGACCATTCCCGAGAACAACATGATTGCCATCAAACCATGGGACCCGCAACTGCTGCCCGCCATTGAAAAGGCGATTCTGGCCTCCGGATTGGGGCTCACCCCGCAAAGCGATGGCAATGTCGTCCGGCTGACTATTCCCCCGCTCACCGGTGAGCGCCGCAAGGAACTGGTGAAGCAAGTCAAGAAGATCGGCGAGGAATACAAGGTCGCCATCCGCAATGTCCGTCGCGATGCCAACGAGTCCCTGAAGAAGCTGAAGAAGGACAAGACCATCTCCGAGGACGAGATGTTCCGGCTGCAGGAAGAGGCGCAAAAGGTGACCGACGGCTATGTCAGTCAAGTCGATGAGATCGCCGGAGGAAAGGAGAAAGAGGTCATGGCGGTGTAACGCCCTCCTCGTGCCAGTGATCGTGGATGCACCAGACACACATAGACCGCCAGCCCCCCGCCATGTGGCCATCATCATGGACGGCAACGGGCGCTGGGCCGAGGAGCGGCATCGCCCCCGATTGTTCGGCCACAAGGCGGGCGTGGATTCGGTTCGGGAGGTCGTCGAGACCGCCCGCGAAATCGGGGTCGAAGTCCTGACCCTCTATGCCTTTTCGACGGAAAACTGGAATCGGCCCGCCGGTGAAGTCAGCGGATTGATGGGCCTGTTGAAAAGCTATCTTCAGTCGGAGTTGCGAACCATGGTGCGCAACGATATCCGGCTGCACTGCCTGGGCGAGCAGGATCGCCTGTCCGAAGACGTTCGGGATGTACTGCGGCAGGTCATTGCCGACACCCGCTCCTGCCGGGGCATGACCCTGAACCTGGCGCTCAGTTACGGCGGTCGGAGCGAACTGGTACTGGCCTGCCGGGAGATGGCGAGGCAATGCCAGGAAGGTGCCCTCGATTGGCGCACGTTCTCCGAAACCACCATCAGCGACCATCTCTTCACCGCCGGTCAGCCGGATCCGGATCTCGTCATCCGCACCGGCGGCGAGCATCGCCTGTCCAATTTTCTCCTGTGGCAGGCGTCCTATGCCGAACTCTATTTCACCGAAACCCGTTGGCCCGATTTTAGAAAACAGCAGTTCCTGGATGCCGTTCATACCTTTCATCTCAGGCAGCGCCGCTTCGGCAAAACCGGTGCGCAGGTGACGGCGGAGTAGGGTGCGATGAGTCGCGTTATTCCCGGGATATGCATGGCCGCAGGATGGCTTCTTCTGCTTTTCCGGGGGCCGTTCGCACTGTTTTGGGCCGTGATCGTTCTGGGAGCCGTGCTGGCGCTCCATGAATTTTTTCGCATGGTCCTGGCCCTGCGGGGCTGGCGGCACGCGGCCACGATCGTCTGCTGCCTCGGGCCTGTGCTGGCCGCCTTTTTCGGGCAGGGCGACCTGGTGCTCGCCGGGATGATGGCCGGTCTGCTGACCCTCGCCGTGCTGGCGCTCCAGGGATACGGCATTCTCGACGATACCTTGAAGTACGCCGGCTATGCCGGGTTCGCCTCCATTTATATCTCGGGATGCATGGCCCACATGGTCCTGCTGCGGGCCGACCCGCAGGGGGCCTTTTGGCTGACCATGCTGGTCGCGATTGTCGCCGGTTCGGACACCGGCGCCTACTATGCCGGCCGGACCTTCGGCAAGCGCAGGCTGTTTCCCCTCATCAGCCCGAAGAAAACGGTGGCGGGCGGGGTCGGCGGCATGGTCGCCGGGGTGGCCGCGGCCGAAGGCGTCAATCTGTTGTTCTCCCAGCCGGCCAATCCGGGGATACTGTTGTTTGTGGCGATGGTCCTGATCATGGTCGGCATTGTCGGGGATCTGACCGAATCGATGATCAAGCGATCGGTGGGGGTCAAGGATTCCGGCACCATTCTCTTCGGTCACGGCGGTCTCCTGGATCGGCTCGACAGTCTCCTGCTCACCGCGCCGGTGCTCTACTATATGCTTCGTTTCGGTCTGGTGTGATGAAAGCCCTGTCCCTGCTCGGTTCCACCGGTTCCATCGGTTGCAACGTCCTGGCGGTGGTGCGGCAGTTTCCCGGACAATTCAGGGTCGTCGGCCTGTCAGCGGGCCGGAATGTCGAGTTGCTGGCCGCCCAGGTGCGGGAATTCGAACCGGAATGCATTGCGGTGGGCGAGCCGGCCCTGGCCACAAACCTTGCGGCGCTGCTGCCCGCGCGCTATCATGCCCGGATTGTCACCGGCATGGAGGGCAACTGTGAGGTTGCCGCCCTGCCGTCGGCGGACATGGTCGTTTCCGCGGTGGTCGGTTCGGTGGGATTGCTGCCGGCCTTGGCGGCCATCCGCGCCGGCAAGGATCTCGGCCTGGCCAACAAGGAAACCCTGGTCATGGCCGGCCGGCTGATCATGGCAGCGGTCCGGACGCACGGGGTGCGCCTTCTGCCCATCGATTCGGAGCACAGCGCCATCTTTCAGGCCCTGGAGGCCGGCCGCCGGGAAGATGTGGCCAGGATTATCCTCACCGCCTCCGGCGGACCCTTTCGTACCTGGAACGCCGAAGCCCTGGCCGCCGCCGTTCCCGACCAGGCTCTGGCACATCCCAACTGGACCATGGGCCGGAAAATTTCCATCGATTCGGCAACGCTGATGAATAAGGGGCTGGAGGTGATCGAGGCCCGCTGGCTGTTCGATGTTTTGCCGGAGCGGATCGAGGTGGTGGTGCACCCCCAGTCCATCGTGCATTCCCTGGTGGAATACCGGGACGGCTCGGTGGTGGCCCAGTTGGGCATCCCGGACATGCGCATCCCCATTGCCTACGCGCTTTCCTATCCCGAGCGGTTGGAGTTGGCACTACCCAGTCTCAGTCTGGCGCAGTGCGGCGGGCTTGCCTTTGAGCAGCCCGATCATCAGCGATTCCCGGCCCTTAAGATGGCCTACGAGGCGCTGGCCATGGGCGGCGTCAAGCCGGCGGTGCTCAACGCCGCCAACGAGGTCGCGGTGGCGGCCTTCCTTGCCGGCAGGATCGGGTTCACGCAGATTGCGGCTGTGGTCGCCACCACGCTGGAGGCCACCGGCCAGGGCGACGAACTGGACCTGGAGGCGATCCTGGCCGCCGACCGGGAGGCGCGGCTGGTGGCCGAAGAGGCGATCGGTTGCGCCTGAACGGTTGCCTCCCGCTCTCCATTCAGGTATTTTTCATACGATTGTTGACTGGTAGTCCATGACATGAATGCCGTTGTTTCCTTTATCATCGTTCTTGGCGTTTTGATTTTCGTGCACGAGCTGGGCCATTTCCTGCTGGCAAAGGCCTTCGGCGTGCGGGTGCTGAAATTTTCCCTCGGCTTCGGCAACAAGCTGATCAGCCGGCAGTGGGGCGAGACCGAATACCTCATCAGCGCCTTCCCCCTGGGGGGCTACGTCAAGATGTACGGCGAGCAGCAGGGCGAGGAAGTCCAGCCGGAAGAACGCCACCGCTCCTTTTCCCACAAGGCGGTGTGGCAGCGGTTCGGCATCGTCTTCGGCGGGCCGCTGTTCAACCTGTTGTTTGCCGTGGTCCTCTTCTTCGCCATGTTCGTCTTGGCCGGCATCCCCGAACCCGTCGATTCCACCCGGATCGGCGAGGTCACCGCCGGGTCGGTGGCCGAGCAGGCCGGCATGCAGGCCGGGGACGTCATCCGTTCCATCAACGGCGCTCCCACCACCTCGTGGATCCATGTATCCGAGCGCATCAAGGACAGCGGCGGCGAAACGGCCACCTTGATCGTGGACCGCCAGGGACAGGAACTGACTTTTCACGCCAAGCCCGCTCTGCAGAAGGTGAAAAACCTGTTCGGCGAAGAGGTGGGCGAACGGTACATGCTCGGCATCGTCCGTAGCGACGAAATCCAGTACAAGGCGGCCTCCATCGGCGAATCGTGCGAGGCGGCCCTGCTCCAGACCTGGAACCTCGGTTACCTGACGGTGATGGGCATCGTCAAGATGGTCCAGCGGGTCATTCCGGCCAGCGAACTGGGCGGCCCGATCCGGATCGCCGAGCTGGCCGGCCAGCAGATGGAAGCCGGTTGGATGAACCTGCTCTACTTCATGGGCCTGCTGAGCGTCAATCTTGGCATCCTCAACCTGCTGCCCGTGCCGGTGCTCGACGGCGGCCATTTGGTCTTCCTCTCTCTGGAGGCCGTCCGGCGCAAGCCCCTGAGCGACCGGACCATGGAAATCAGCCAGAAAATCGGCATCGCCATTCTGGGGACCCTGATGGTGTTCGTGTTTTACAACGACATCCTCCGACTGGTCAGACGATGGCTGATGTCCTGATCCTGGCTATCGAGACCGCCACCGGCTGCGGCAGCGTGGCCCTGACGCGGGGTGCCGGCCCGACGGGCAAGGTGCTGGCCGAATACACCCTCCAGCCCGAGGTGACCCACGCCAGGCGTCTTTTGGGATCGGTCGATGCCGTCATGGCGGCGGCCGGCGTCGGCTGGAGCGAGTTGGCGGCAGTGGCGGTCAGCCAGGGACCGGGGTCGTTCACCGGGTTGCGGATCGGCATGGCGGCCGCGCAGGGGCTGGCTCTGGCCGCGGACGTGCCCCTTGTGCCCGTCCCCACCCTGGACGGATTGGCGGCCCAGGTCGTCCCGGTCGATTTGCCGATCTGCTGTCTGCTCGACGCCCGGAAGCAGCAGGTGTACGCGGCCTGGTACCGGTATGGGCAGGCGCGCTGGCAGCGAAGCGGCCCCTTCCTCGTCCTGAACCCGAACGAACTGGCCCGGCGGATACAGGAGCCGACCCTGCTGGTCGGTCCGGGCCTGCCGGCCTGCCGCGCCGAGATGGCCGCCCAGCCGCTGGCCCGGCTCGCCGAGACGGGCGTCTTCCATCCCAGGGCGGCAACCATCGGCCTGTGCGCCGGCCGGATGCTGGCCGACGGGATCGGTGGATCGGCAGGGCAGGCGGTGCCTCTGTATGTGCGGGCCTCGGAGGCGGAGCTGAATCTGCGCACCATGGCGGCGGCGAGCCGGGAGGCGGTATGATCACGCGAAGAACGACCCGCCAGATTCATGTCGGCGCGGTGGCCGTGGGCGGAAACGCGCCCATCGCCGTCCAGTCGATGACCAACACCATGACCGACGATGTCGAGGCCACGGTCCGGCAGATCCATGAACTGGAGCGGGCCGGCTGCGAGATCATTCGGGTGGCGGTGCCGGATATGGCCGCGGCCCGCGCCCTGACCGCGATCAGGGACCGGATCGCCATTCCCCTGATCGCCGACATCCATTTCGACGCCCGGCTGGCGGTGGCGGCCATGGAGCACGGCGCCCAGGGCATCCGCATCAATCCGGGCAACCTCGGCGGGCCGGACAAGCTGGCCCGGGTGGTGGCCGCGGCCAAACAGCACGGGGTGCCGATCCGGGTGGGGGTCAATTCCGGCTCCATCGAAAAGGAACTCCTGGCCCGCTACGGCTATCCCACCCCACAACGGCCGGACGCCCTCATCGAAAGCGCGCTTGACAATGTCCGTCTCCTGGAAGGGCACGGCTTTTTCGACATCAAGATTTCGATCAAGTCCGCGGACGTGCTGACCACCATCGCCGGCTACCGCCTACTGGCGGAGCGGACCGACTATCCGCTCCACCTCGGGGTGACCGAGGCGGGCGGCCTCATCGCCGGCACGGTCAAGTCGAGCGTGGCCCTGGGCATCCTGCTGGCCGAGGGGATCGGCGATACCTTCCGCATCTCGCTGACCCGCGATCCGGTGGAGGAAATCCGGGTCGGGTTCGAGCTGCTGCGCGCCCTGCGCATCCGCGAGCGGGGGCCGGAACTGATTTCCTGCCCCACCTGCGGCCGCACCCGCATCGATCTGTTCACCCTGGCCGACCAGGTGGAGCGGCACCTGCAAACCATGCGGTCGCCGCTCAAGGTGGCGGTGATGGGCTGCGTGGTCAACGGGCCGGGCGAGGCGCGCGAGGCCGACATCGGCATTGCCGGCGGCCACGGCGTGGGAATCATCTTCAAGAAGGGGGAGCTGTACCGGAAGGTCGCGGAGGCGGACCTGCTGCCGGTTTTCCTCGAAGAACTGGAAAAAATGGAGGCCGAGCGGAAAGCCGGCGGTTGAACGGGCCGGCGCAACGCGCACCGGTCCTGTTTGCATGTGGACGGAGATCAGATATGCGTTACTCTCAGTTGTTGCTGCCCACCACCAAGGAAACCCCTTCCGAGGCTGAGGTCGTCAGCCATCAGTTGCTGGTGCGGGGCGGGTTCATCCGCAAATTGACCTCGGGGATGTACACCTATCTCCCCCTGGGCTTTCGCGCCCTGCAGAAGGTGATCGGCATCGTCCGGGAGGAGATGAACCGGGCCGGCGCCCAGGAGATCCTCATGCCCATGGTCCAGCCGGGCGACCTATGGCAGGAATCGGGCCGGTGGAAAAAATACGGCCCGGAACTGCTCCGGTTCCGCGACCGCCACGACCGCGACTACTGCCTCGGCCCCACCCACGAGGAGGTGGTCACCGACATCGCCCGCCGGGAACTGCAATCCTACCGGCAGCTGCCGATCAACCTCTACCAGATCCAGACCAAGTTCCGCGACGAGATCCGGCCGCGCTTCGGCCTGATGCGGGGGCGCGAATTCGTGATGAAGGACGCCTATTCCTTCGATGTCGACGATGCCGGCGCCAGCCGCAGCTACGAAATCATGCACCGGGCCTACAGCCGCATCTTTGCGCGGTGCGGCCTGGAGTTCCGGGCGGTGGAGGCCGACACCGGCACTATCGGCGGCTCCTATTCCCATGAATTCATGGTCCTGGCCGAGACCGGCGAGGATACCCTGGTCATCTGTGACGCCTGCGCTTATGCCGCCAATGTCGAAAAGGCCGCCATCGTCCCGTTGGACGAGGCGGCGCCGGACGGCGCCCAGCAGGCCCTGGCCAGGGTGGCCACCCCTGGGATGAAGCAGGTGGACAAGGTGGCGGAATGTCTCAAGGTCCGCCCCAGCGACGTGATCAAGACCATGATCTACCTGGCCGACGGCAAGCCGGTGGCCGCCCTGGTGCGCGGCGACCGCGAGGTGCAGACGGTCAAGCTGAAAAACCTGCTGGACGCCAACGAGGTCGAGGCCCTCACCGAGGAACAGGTCTGGCAGCAGACCCGCCTGCCCGTGGGCTACCTGGGGCCGATGGACCTGGACATCACAGTGGTGGCCGATCAGGAGGTGATGCGCATGGTGGATGCGGTGGCCGGGGCCAACGAAAAGGGCTTCCACTGCACCGGCGTCAATCCGGGCCGCGATTTTCAGCCCGACGTGGTCGGCGACCTGCGGCAGATCGCGGCCGACGACCGCTGCCCCGTCTGCGGCGGCAGCCTGCGCCTGAAAGAGGGCATCGAGGTCGGCCACATCTTCAAGCTCGGCACCAATTATTCCGAGGCCATGGCAGCCACTTTCCAGGACAGCGACGGCCAGGAAAAGCCTTTCATCATGGGATGTTACGGTATCGGCGTCAGCCGGGTGGTGGCAGCGGCCATCGAACAGAACCACGATGCCAAGGGGATCATCTTCCCGGTGCCGCTGGCCCCCTTCCAGGTGATCGTCCTCAACCTGGGGCCCAAGGACGAAACCTTCTGCCGCGTTGCGGAAGGTTTGTACAACGACCTGCGGGCCCAAGGGCTGGACGTCCTCTACGATGACCGGGACGAGCGGCCCGGCTCCAAGTTCAACGACGCCGATCTCCTCGGCATTCCCTTTCGGTTGACCGTGGGCAAAACCTACGAGAAGGAGGGCAAGGTCGAGTTGCGCTCGCGCCGGACCGGTGAAACCGAGCTGCTGCCCCTGGACGGGGCGGTCGCCCATATTGCCGGACTCGTCTGGCAGGCGCTGGCCTGACCGACCCGAGGCAGGCCCGCGCCGAACTGCGGATTGGAACCATGTCGGATATCAAGCCCCTGCACTCCCTCGCCTCGGCCTATCTCCACGAGGTCGATCTCGCCCCGCTGAGCAAGGCATACGAGTTCATCTGCGAACGGCATGCCGGGCAGCGGTACGTGACCGGCGAACTTTATGTCGATCATCTCCTGGCCGTGGCCTCGACCCTGGCCTCGATGCGGCTCGACCTGGACACCATCGTCGCCGGTCTGCTCCATGGCGTCATCAAGGAGCAGGTCGCCACCCTGGAGGAGCTGAAGAAGAAGTTCGGCGAGGCGGTCGCCAATATCGTCAACGGCGCCAGCCGCATCACCAATGTCCGCTACGATTCCCATCTAGCCCACGAGGCGGAGAACATCCGCAAGCTGCTGCTGGCCATGGGCGCGGATATCCGGGTGCTTTTGGTCAAGCTGGCCGACCGCCTGCAGGACATGCTCAACCTCGATGCGGTCGAGGAGGAGGAGCGGCGGATCAAGGCGCGGGAAACCATGGACCTGTACGCGCCGCTGGCCAGCCGCATCGGTATCGAGTGGCTCAAGCGCGAGCTGGAGGACCTGGCCTTCAGGTATCTGTTTCCGGCGGAATATGCCGACCTGACCGCCCACCTGGAAAGCACCGTCGCCGAGCGCCAGACCTATGTCGACGAAGTGATCGGCATCCTCTACGCCAAGCTCCGGGCGAACAAGATCGAGCCGGTGCGGATCATCGGCCGCCCCAAGCACATCTATTCGATCTACAAGAAGCTGGTGGTGCAGAAGATTCCGCTCGAACGGGTGTACGACAAGGTGGCCTTCCGCATCATCGTGCGCACGATCAAGGAGTGCTATCAGGTCCTGGGCACGGTCCACGCCGACTGGACACCGGTCCCCGGCCGGATCAAGGACTGGATCAGCGCGCCCAAGTCGAACAACTACCAGTCGCTGCACACCACGGTGGCCGGACCACTGGGACAGTTCATCGAGATCCAGATCCGCACCGAGGAGATGGACCGGGTCGCCCAGGAGGGCGTGGCCGCCCACTGGGCCTATAAGGAAGGGCAGAAGATCACCGGCAGCGATGCCCGGCTGTTCAAAGACCTGAAGCGGCTGGTGCAGTCTCTCCAGGAGGTCGAGGACCCGAACGAGTTCATGGAATCGGTGCGCGGCGAGCTGTTCGAGCCCGATGTCTTCGCCCTGACGCCCACCGGCGAGGTCCGGGAGCTGCCCCGGGGCAGCACGCCGATCGATTTCGCCTACGCCATCCACACGGCCATCGGCGACACCTGCGTCGGCGCCAAGGTCAACGGCCAGATCGTCCAACTCAAACACGAGCTGCAGAGCGGCGACATCGTCGAAATCCTCACCCAGAAGAACCAGCATCCCCGCCGTGCCTGGCTGCAACTGGTCAAGACCGGCAGGGCCCGGACCCGGATCCGCCAGTATCTCCGGCGGGAGGAGAAGGAACGCTCGCTCAAGCTGGGCCGCGAGATCTGCGAGCGGGAGTTGAAGAAGTACGACGTCAATTTCCGCGGCCTGCTCAAGAGCGGGCATTTGCGCCTGCTGCTCAAGCAGCTCAACTGCCAGTCCCTGGAGGAGCTGCTGGTGCGGGTGGGCAACGGCGCCATCACCGTGCCCCATCTGGTGCGGACGCTGCAACCCGAGGAGTTCCGCGAGGCCGAGGAGAGGCGGCGGATGGCGGAGATGGTCGAACGGGCCCAGCGCGCGGCCGAGGAGCACCGCGCCAGTACCTCCAGGCGCAACGCCATCGACATCGACGGCGTCGACGGCATGCTGGTCAAGGTGAGCCAGTGCTGCCATCCGGTGCCGGGCGACCCCATTATCGGCTTCATCACGACCGGCACCGGCATCTCCATCCATCGCACCGATTGCCACAACCTGCTGGCCACGGACCCGAAACGCTGGCTGGAAGTCGCCTGGTCTGGCTCGCCGCAGGCATCCCACCGCGCGGCGCTACGCATCCGCGCGGAAAACCGCAAAAGCCTGCTGGCCGATATCAGCGCCACCATCAGCGCCGACGACGCCGACATCGTCGAGTTGAATGCCCGCACCACGGTGGAGAACATCGCCGAACTCGACGTTTTGCTCGACGTGGTCAATCTCAAGCATCTCCAGACCTTGCAGCAGCATCTCCTGCAGATGCCCGAGGTGATCGAGGTTCGGCGCCGGTAGCGGTTCGGCCGGAATCTCTGTCGGCACGGAATCGGCCATGGCATCGGTGCTGTGCGAAATCTGCGGCAACGAACTCGAACCCGGCAAGGGGCGATGCCCCCATTGCGGGACGCCGTGCACCCCCGGCCAGCCGGGAACGGCCGGGCCGCCGCACCGGGTGATCAACCTGGAACGAGGCATGCCGCTGGTCCGGCAGGCGCTCGACCGGCTCGACGCGGCCATTGCCACTGCCGGCCATGAGGGCGTCAGGGCGCTGACCCTGATCCACGGCTACGGTTCCAGCGGCACCGGCGGGGCCATCAGGGAGGCGGTCCGGCATCAGTTGCAGTTCTACCGTCTGCAGGGCCGGATCAGGGAGATCGTCCCCGGCGAGGAGCTGGCGGGACGCTCCAGGCGCGGCCGGCAGTTCTTGCGGCGCTTCCCCTTTCTGGCCGGCCACCGCGACCTCAATCGCGCCAATCCCGGCATTACCCTGATAATACTCTGATTTCTGAGTTGCCTGCCCAGTTCACAGCATTGCCGCATCAAGGGAGGAACCCATGCGCAACGGACATCGCCCGGCCGACGGCTTGCGGCCGGTCAGCATCGAATACGGCGTCCAGCCCCATGCCGACGGCTCGGTGCTGATCAAGATGGGGCAGACCCACGTGCTCTGCGGCGTCACCATCGAGGAGAAGGTCCCTCCCTTTCTCAAGGACCGGGGACAGGGCTGGATCACCGCCGAATACGGCATGCTGCCCTGCGCCACCCACAGCCGGGGCCGGCGGGAGGCGGTATCCGGGCCCTCAGGCCGGACCCACGAGATCCAGCGGCTGATCGGCCGGTCCCTGCGGATGATGGTCGATCTGCGGCTGTTGGGCGAACACACCCTGCGCATCGATTGCGACGTGCTCAACGCCGACGGCGGCACCCGTTGCGCCTCGATCACCGGCGCGGCCCTGGCGGTGCGGATGGCGGTGCGGCAGATGGTGGACCGGGGCAGGCTCACCGCCATGCCGCCGCTGTTGCCGGTGGCGGCCGTCAGCGTCGGCGTGGTCGGGGGCCGGCCGGTTCTGGATCTGGAATACAGCGAGGATGCCGCCGCCGATGTCGACGCCAACTTCGTCATGAGTGGCGACGGCCGCTGGATCGAGGTGCAGACCACCGCCGAGGGCGCGCCTTTTCAACCGGCCCTGTTCACGGCCATGGCGGATCTGGCCACCGGGGGCATCCGCCGGTTGTTTCTGCTCTGGGAGCAGGAGGGCTGGCGGGGATGAATGCGGTGTCGCCGCCGGGACGCGATCGGCGCCGACCGGTCAATCGAGGAATTGGGCAAAGGTGATGGCGTCCAGATAGAGGGCGTAGATCGTGCCGGCATGGATCCGCAACCTGGCCAGGGCGTGCAGGCAGGCCTCGGTCCGCCCCTGTTCGTAGGCGATGGCGGCGTCGAGAAAGGGGACCAACGGCCCCTGGCGATGGACCAACGCCTCCTTGATGCCGGCGCCGAGCGGCAGTTTGTCCATCAACTGCGCCATGGGCGCGTCGAGAAGGGCATCGATCAGGGAAAAAAGGCCCAGGAAGAACAGCTCGGCGGTGTCCTCCCGGCCGCACTCCCTGCCCAGCAATTCGCAGAAGCGGCCCCTGACCGCCGACAGCCGGACCAGTTCCGCGGGCTTGTCCGCCGCCAGCTCCGAAAGAATGACCAAGGTTACGAACCGCCTCAGTTCCCGCTCCCCCAGATAGACGATCGCCTGGCGCACGGATGCCACCTGCCTGAGCAGGGAAAAGAAAGCCGAGTTGACATACCGCAGCAGCTTGTAGGTGATGGCCACATCGGCGGCAACGATGTGTTCCAGTCTGTCGACGGAGACTTCCGGCCTGTTGACCTCGGCCAGCAGGCGCAGGAGGTGGAGCTTGTTCGAGGGGAGTTCCGTGAGGCGCAGGGATTCGGGACGGGCAAAGAAAGCGCCCTGAACGTAATTGAACCCCTGTGTTCTGACGCGCGCAAGTTCCTCGTGAGTCTCGACCTTTTCGGCCAGAAACTTCAGGTTGCAGCGGGACAGGCGGGCCCTGGTCCGTTCGATGGTGGCCGCATCCGCCAGTTGGCAATCGATCTTGACGATGTTGGCCAACTCGATCAGCGGCAGCAGTTCCCTGGCATAGACGAACTCGGCCAGGGCGAGGATGAACCCTTGCCGGGAAAGCGAGCGGCACGCCGCGAGCATCTCGGGCGAGGGCGGTACATTCCCGGGGATTTCGATGATGATGGTGTGCTTCGGAAACGAGGCCGCGAGATCCTTGATCAGGAGATTGGCGGTGAACCTGATGAAGCAGGGTTTGTTCCCGGCGATGATCTCGATCCCCTCGGTGAGGAAGGCGGTGGAGAGCAGGCCGGTGGCGGTCCGGTCGCCGCTGGGGCCGTCCGGACGCATCGCCGGGGACTGGCACAACAGCAGTTCGTAGGCGAACAGCCTTGTGTGAATATCGAAGATGGGTTGCCGGACTATATGGACGTCCATGGCGCCCCGCCGGGGATGTGGACGACCCTGTTCGGTTGCGGGCGGTCCGCACGTCCTTTCGTCGCGGAGCATTACGGCAGGGTCCGCGGCAGGAGACGAAGCAGGGCCATGCCGTCCGGGGTGACCGGTTCCGCCCGGTGCAGGGCCTCGATCCCGTTGAGGTCGATGAATCGGCCGTATTCGATCTCCTCCTTCTGGAGGGTGAACGGTCCCTCGCTGACGCAGGAAAAGACGCGCCCCCACACCCGGTTGCCGAATTCCTCGAAATACCGATCGAAAAGATGGGCCAGCCGCACCCCGGCGAGTCCCAGTTCTTCCCGAAGTTCCCGCTGCGCCGACTCCAGGTAGGGTTCGCTGGCCAGCACCACGCCGCCGGCGGCCAGGTCCCAGTAGCCGGGATAGATATCCTTGGTGCGGGTCCGTTTCTGGATGAACAGTTCCCCTGTCCGGTTGAAGACCAGGACATAGGTGGCCCGGTGGATCAGGTTCTGTTGACGCATGATCCGGCGGGTGACCGCGCCGATGGGGTTGTTGTCGCGGTCGACGATTTCGACCAGCTCTTCGGCGGGATCGGCGATCATGGCGCCTCCTGTTCGGTGATAGGCGGCTGCTGGTGGTGGCGGAATTCCCAGCAGCGGTGGATGCGGCGGTTGCGCTGAAAATCGGGGGGGATGGTCTCGTCGCTGATCTCCCGGACGGCAAAGTCGCGGCAGAGCGATTCCTCCAGCTTGAATGCGCGGAAATTGTTGGAAAAAATCAGGGTGCCGCCCTTGGCCAGCCGTTGCATGGCTAGGCGGAGCAGGGCGGCATGATCTTTCTGGACGTCGAAGATCTGTTTGCGGTGCCGGGCATTGGAGAAGGTGGGCGGATCGACGAAGATCACCCCGTAGCGTTCCCGGTCGCGCTGCAACCACTCCAGGCAGTCGGCCTCCACGGTCTGGTGCAGCGGCCCGCCGAAGCCGTTGAGGGCCAGGTTGGCCCGGGCCCGACCGAGATAGGTGGCGGAGATGTCGACGGTGGTGGTGGCGGTGGCCCCGCCCATGGCGGCATAAACCGTGGCCGCGCCGGTATAGGCGAACAGGTTGAGAAAGGTCTTGCCCTGGGCGAGGAGGCCCAGCAGCGCCCTGGTCAGGCGGTGGTCGAGAAACAGGCCGGTGTCGAGATAGTCGGTGAAGTTGACCAGAAAACGGCCGCCCCCTTCCCGCACCTCGTGGAGCGTGCCGGCACCCGGCTTCTTCTGGTACTGCTGCGTTCCCTTCTGCTTTTTCCTGGTCTTGATGAACAACCGGCCGCGCGGCACGTCGAACACGGTGCGGATGACCTGCAGGGCCTGGCCGAACCGCTGTTCCGCCCTGGCCGGATCGACGGTGGCCGGCGGCGCGTATTCCTGGACGTGCACCCACTCCTCGTAGAGATCGACGGCCAGATTGTACTCCGGCATGTCGGCGTCGTAGACGCGGAAACAGGTGATCTGCTCTTCCTCGGCCCAGCGCAGCAGGGTGTCGCAGTTCTTGCGCAGCCGGTTGGCGAAATCCTCGCCGGGCGCGTCGGCGGGCAGGGGCGCCAGGGTCCAGCGCTGAAGCGCTTGTTCCCGCAGGGTGTTCTCTTGGCCCACCAGCAACTGGCATTTGATCGGCCCGTTGAACAACCGCTGCCGCTCCTGCCACTGCATGCCGGTCATTTCGGCCAGGTCGGGGTTGGCGGTGAAAAAAGCCAGGGTCCAGCCGGGAAATTGGTCCCGGAAGATCCGCCCCAGACAGCGATACAGATATTTGACCGCCTCCTTCTCCGACAGCCGCTCGCCGTAGGGCGGGTTGGTCAGCAGACAGCCCCTGGGCGCCGGGCTCTCCAGCCGGGCCAGTTGGCGCTGTTTGATGACGATCACCTCGCGCAGGCCGGCGGCGATCACGTTCTTCCTGGCCGCGGCCACCACCTGGGGATCGGCGTCGTAGCCGATGAACTGCGGCCAGGCGGCAGGCATGCCCCGGCTTTCCCGGTCCACCGCCTCCTGCACCAGCCGGTCCCAGAGCTGCGGATCGTGCCTGTTCCAGGCCATGAAGCCGAAGGCCTTGCGGAGCAGGCCGGGGGCGCTGTCGCTGAGCATCAGGGCCGCCTCGATGAGCAGGGTGCCGCTGCCGCACATCGGATCGAGCAGAACCGGTTCGTCGCCGGCCCGGTCGAGCCAGCCGGAGAGACGGACGATGGCGGCGGCCAGGGTCTCCTTCAGCGGCGCCTCGCCGCTGCCGGTGCGGTAGCCGCGCCGGTGGAGGCTGTCGCCGGAGAGATCCAGGGCCAGGGTGGCGCCGGTCCCCTGGACATGGAGGTTGATGCGGAGATCGGGATGCAGTGGGTCCACGTCCGGCCGCCTGCCGAACCGCTTGCGGAACTGGTCGACGATGGCGTCCTTGACCCGCAGCGAGGCGAACTGGCTGTGGGTCAGGGCGGCGTTGACCAGGGTGGTGTGCACCGCAAAGGTCGATTTCCAGGTGAAGTGGTCGTCCCAGAGGATGGAGCCGGCCTGCGCGTAGAGGGCATCGGTGGTCGGGGCGTCGAACCGGGCCAGTTCGAGGAGGACGCGCGAGGCGAACCGGGACCAGAGACAGGCACGGTAGCCGGTTTCCAGGCTGCCGCTCCAGGAGACGGCCCCCGGATGACTGGCGATCGCCTCCCCGCCGAAACCGGCGATCTCGCAGCTGACCAGCGATTCCAGGCCGAAGCCGCAGGTGGCCGTGAAGCGCAGGGGTTGTTTTTTCTTTTTTCTGGCGGTGGGGGCGGCTGGCAGCATGAAGTTTCGATGTATCCGGAGAAACGGTGTGGCAGGGGGTGGCGGGCACAACCGGATTTACAGGCGGCGTGCCGACAAAAGATTCCCGCGGCCGGCGCGCTGACCGGTCGAAGTGCTTGACAAGGATAGACGGTCTGTGTGAACCATAAGCTCGTGCCGGAACAGGGAATCGGGAACCGGTCCACGGGGAAACGGTTGGCTTGCACCATAGCCAAACTCCGTGGGTAAGTAAACAACAACAGCGCGCCCCGGGCATTCTTGCCGGCCGGACACCAGGCCCGTCTCCGCGCGGGCCAGAGGACGCGGAGGGGAACCCCGACCCCGGCGCGGCGTGCCCTCCGTGCACCTCCCGGCAGGCCGGGACAGGGGACGGGGCATGCCCGGCGGACAGATGGAGGCGACAGATGGACAGTGATGCGGCCGGGACGACGCCATTGCCCGCAAAACCCGGCGGAATGACACGCGAACAGGGGCATGCCCTGATGAATATTTTCGGCATCGTCATCGCCAATGCGGAGATGCTGCAAGAGGAGGCCGGACCGGAGAGTCATGTGCAGCGGCGGCTGGAACGGATCGTCGAGGCCTGCCGCAGAGGCGAGGAACTGGTGCGGGCGCTCCGCCGGCTCGCAATGGCCCGGCCCGATGACCGGGAGAGCCGGCCGGCCGGCAAGGCGGCGGCAACGGTCCCGTCGCCTTGCCGCATTCTCGTGGTGGACGACGAGGAGGACCTCCTCGACATCATCTGCCGCTATCTCACCGGAGACGGGTTTGTCGCGCTGGGCCTGCCCGACAGTCGACTCGCCCTGGAACAGGTGCGGGCCGACCCCTTCGCCTTCGATCTGCTGCTCACCGATGTCGACATGCCGGGGCTCTCCGGAGCGAACCTGTGCAGGCAGGTGCACGCCCTGCGGCCGGACCTGCCGCTGCTGATGGTCACCGGCTATGACCGCCATGCCCCGGCGGGGCATCTGGCCGAGATGGGCGTCAGGGAAATGCTGATGAAACCGGTGCGGCGACAGGTTCTGCTGGCAACGGTCCGCCGTCTATTGACGCCTTGACATTTGCAAGGGCAGCAGGTGTAATACATTTGTTGTGTAACAGACGAGCAGTCCACGGTTTTCGCGACCGATGCATACCACCCGGTGACCTGTTTGAAGGAAGATGCGCTATGGCGGCGGTTCTGATCATCGATGACGACCGGCTTTTTGCCGAGACGGTCGCCGACAGGCTCGACTCCCTCCGCTATGCTTCCCGGTGCGTGCACACCCTCGCCGACGGCCTGGAGGCGGCGGGCCGGGGGGATTACGACATCGTGCTGCTCGACGTCTACCTGCCCGACGGCAACGGTCTCCAGGCGATCGATCAGTTGCGCTCGGTGGCTTCCAGTCCCGAGGTCATCATCATCACCGGCCAGGGCGATCCGGACGGGGCGGAATTGGCCATCCGGCACGGGGCCTGGTGCTATCTGGAAAAAAACTCCATTGTCAAGGAAATCGCCCTGCCGCTCGCCCGGGCCCTGCAATACCGCCAGGCCCTGTCCAGTCAGAAGGCCGTCCTCAAGGACGTGGAGCGCGACCAGCTGGTGGGCGAGAGTCCGCGCTTCGCGCACTGCCTGGAACTGCTCGCCAAGGCGGCGGCGGCCGAAGCCAATGTGCTGATCACCGGGGAATCCGGGACCGGAAAGGAGGCCTTCGCGCGGGCCATCCACGCCAACAGCCGGAGAAAACACGGCAATTTCGTGGTGGTCGACTGCACGGCCCTGCCCGAACAGTTGGTGGAAAGCGTGCTGTTCGGCCATGTCAAGGGCGCCTTCACCGGCGCTGACCGGGCCAATCGGGGCTTGATCCGCCATGCGGACAAGGGCACCCTCTTTCTCGATGAAATCGGCGAACTGCCTTTGTCGATCCAGAAAAGTTTTCTCCGGGTCCTGCAGGAGCGAACCTTCTGTCCGGTGGGCAGCCAGGAGGAATGCAAGAGCGATTTCCGGCTGATCTGCGCCACCAACCGGGACCTGACCGCCATGACCGGGCAGGGACTGTTCCGCGAGGATCTGCTCTACCGCCTGCGGGGACTCTCCCTGACCCTGCCGCCGCTGCGCGAGCGGGAAGGGGACATCCCGCTGCTGGCGGAGCACTTCCTCGATCGCCTGGTGCAGCGGTACGGCCAGGAGAAGAAGGAATGCCTGCCCGATTTCATCGATCATCTGACCGGCTACACCTGGCCGGGGAATGTCCGGGAACTGTCCCAGGCGATTGAATCCGCCTTTGCGCAGGCCGTGCATTCGCCGCTGCTCTTCACGCAGCACCTGCCCGTGCATATCCGCACGGCCCATGCCCGGGCCCGGGTCCGCGCGCCGGCGGCCACGATCCCCGCCGGCCAGGGCGCCGAGGCCTCCCTGCTGTCCTGGCGCGAGGCCAAGGACGCCTTCGAGCGCGACTACACCGTGCGCCTGCTCCGGCACAGCGAGGGGAACATCATGAAAGCGGGGCGCCTGTCCGGCTTGTCCCGCACCCGCCTGTACCAACTGATGAACAAATATTCGCTCGCCTGACGCCGGTTCCCCTGTCTGCCGTCCGATCGAATGCTCCGCCCGACGCCCCGGCGGGCGCGGGTCATGCCGTTGCCGTGCCCTCCGGTCGCGGAAAACCATGCCGTGCCGTCCCGAACCGGGATGTGCGGCTTTCCCGCCGTGTGCACCAAAGGGTGTTCACTTTTCTCGACGCCATCCCCTTTTGTTGACAGTCCCGGATCTGCCGCCCCGGCCCGGTATCCGGGGTGCCCTACGGCAGGATTGTTTGCGCCGCAAGCCCTTCGTGCTTCCTGGCCGCGCCGGACGGTTTCAGGCACGGCCCTTGCTGAAAAGGGAATGCCAGCCGCTTCAGGCTGTCACCCGTACCAGCAAGAGACTGCCATGAACGTCTTGTTATATACCGCGAAAAACACGGAGAGCGGGGAGAGGTTGCAGCATGCCATCGAGGCGCTGGGGTCCCTGGAATCCCTGATCGATTGCCGGACCATCTCCGACCTCATCCGCCATTTGCAGTCCCCCGGCCCGCTGCCGGAAACCGTGGTGCTCCAGGCGGCGGACAAACGGGAACTGAATGCCCTGGCCTCTTTCCGGTTCCGCCTGGAACAGGTGTTTTTCGTCCTGGTCCTGCCCGACGCCGACGCGGAAACCGTGGCGCGCGGCCACCAACTGCGCCCCCGCTTCATCGCCTATCAGGACAGCGATTTCAGCGAGGTCGGCGCGGTGCTCGACAGGATCGAATCCAGGCAGGTCAACGCCGCCAGGGGCGGAATCCCTCGTACCGAATAGGGCGGAAGCGTATGGATCAAGAACGGTTGTTTGCCTCGTTCATCCTCGATCGGCAGATCGGCATCGAAATCGCCCTGCCGGCGGAGCAGGTGGTGGAAGCCTTGCCGGTCGGCGAATCGATCCGCCCCCTGCCCACCGGCGCCTTCTTCCTCGAGGGGATCATGCACCTGCGCGGCGACGCCGTCCCGGTGATCAACCTGAAGAAACGGTTGGCGCTGGCGGCGACCGGCCACGGACCAGACGCCAAGGTGGCGGTCGTCCAGCACAACGGCAAACGGTACGGCCTGCTGTTCGACGACATCCGCGATGTCCTCCGGGTCCCGGCCCGGGCGATCGAACATCTCGACCCCTTTCTCCTGTCCGACGAAACGGTCGTTGCCGAGTTGATCAAACTGGAAGAGGGGCGGCGCACCCTGGAGTTGCTCGATCTGGGGCGCCTGTTGCCGAACGATGCCGCCGTCCCTGAGCGGGAACAACCGGCGCTGCCGGTCCAGCGCAGCTATGCGCAGTTCGTCGTCTACTCCTGCCGGGAGCAGGTCTATGGCATTCCGGTCGGCGATGCCAGGGAGATCTGTTTTTTCAACGAGATCGATCAAACGTTCAGAAGCGGCAAGGTGGCGGGCGCCCTGCAATTGCGCGGCCAGACCATTCCCGTGCTGTGCAGCGCCGCCCTGCTCGGTTACGCCGACAGAGCGGCCGATCCCACCGATGCCACCAGGATCCTGGTGCTGCAATCCGACACCCTGTCCTTCGGCCTGATCGTCGACACGATTCACCAGATCCTGGTGGTGGCCGACGACGAGATCATGCCCATCCCCGGGCACCACCTCGCCCATGTCCGCGGGGTGTGCCACAGCCCGGCCTACGGCAATGTCATGCTGCTCGATGTCCGGGAGCTGATCAGCGCCCAGGTGGACAGGATCGCCTCTATGTCCCGCCTGCGCGGGAAGGATGACGGCAGGAACGAGGCGTGCTCGGCCACCCGGCATGTCATCACCGAGCACTGCTATCTGGTGTTCGCCATCGGCAAGCACTATGCGATCGAACTCAAGGACGTGCAGGAAATCATCGATTGCGGCGATTTCATGGAGGTCGCCGACGGCGACGGCCTGATCCAGGGGATCATCAATCTCCGCGGCCGCATCGTGCCGGTGGTGGGTTTGCGCGGTTTTTACCAATGCGCCGAGCAGAACGTGGTCGGCAGGGAGCGCGGCCAGGACGACAAACTGATCATCGGCCGGGCCAACGGCAACCTGGTCGCGCTGCTGGTCGATGAGATCGTGACCATCTACAAGCAGGAACGGTTCCATGTCACGCCCTCGTTGCGGCCCGAGTTGCAGGCCAAAAAGGACACCCTTGACCGGCTCATCGAGTTCGTCAACAACGACGGACTGAAGGAACATGTGCTGGTGGTCAATGTCACCAATATTCTGCGCAACCATCTCCGGATCCCGGACCGGGACAGCGAGGCGCAACCGGCAGCGGCCAGCGGCGGGCACACAGACCATTCTTGATACTGGCACACAGACCATTTTATGCAGACTGAACAGAACGATTTCGTGGAGGGAACAATGGCGGCGGGAGAAGCAATGCGCTCCGGCGGGGATCTGTCCTTGCTTGAAACTTCGGACGATCCCGGATTCATGGTTGACGGCAAGCGGACCATCACCTGGGCCAACCAGGCATTTTTCGGCACCTTCGGGTTGCATGCCGACAAGGTGATCGGCAGGATGACCTGCGAGGAGTCGTGCAACCTGCACCTGTGCGGCACCAAGGACTGCCCGGTGGACAAGGCCGGCCGGATGCGCAAGCCGGTCACGGCCGAGGCGCTGCACAGCAGCGACGCCGGGGTCCGCTATTTCCGGTCCGTGGCCAGGCCCACGGGCGATGCCGACGGTCAGACGCTGGTCACCATGACCGACATCAGCGAGAAAAAGCGCCTGGAGGCCCGGCTGCGGCAGATGGAAACCAACCTCAACGTCATCCCCACCCCGATCATGGAGATCGACGACAAGTTCACCATCACCTTCATGAATCCGGCCGGGGCGGCGGTGGCGGGCCTGACCCCGGACGAGGCGGTGGGCAGGAAGTGCTACGACCTGTTCAGGACGCCGCACTGCAAGACCGAGAAATGCGCCTGCGCCCGGGCCATGAAGACCGACTCGGTGGTGACCGAGCAGACCATCGCCCGGCCGCGCGACGGCGTGATCGTGCCCATCAAATATACGGGCTCGCCGATCAAGGACGCCAAGGGCAATGTCGTCGGTGCGGTCGAATACGTGCTCGACATGACCGAGGAGGTGCGGCAGCAGCAGGTGGCCGACGAGAAGATCGAGAACCTCAACACCATTCCCACGCCGATCATGGCCATCGACACCGACTTC
>NZ_KK211216.1:0-71417 GCF_000621145.1 Desulfobulbus elongatus DSM 2908 | reverse complement strand
CCGGCCGGGGCGGCGGTGGCGGGCCTGACCCCGGACGAGGCGGTGGGCAGGAAATGCCACGACCTGTTCAGGACGCCGCACTGCCGCACCGAGAAGTGCGCCTGCGGCCAGGCGATGAAGCGGGACGCCATCATCACCGAGGAGACCATCGCCCGGCCCGGGGAAGGCATGATCGTGCCGATCAAGTACACGGGCGCGCCGATCAAGGACGCCAAGGGCAACATCAAGGGCGCCCTGGAGTTCATCCTCGACATCACCGGCGAGGCCCGGCAACGGCAGGAGGCCAACGAGAAGATCGAGAACCTCAACGCCATTCCCACCCCGATCTTCTCCATCGACACGGATTTCGCCATCACCTTCATCAATCCGGCCGGGGCGCAGGCCCTGGGGGCGAGCGTCGACGAACTGATCGGCAAGAAGTGCTACAGCCTGTTCAACACCACCCACTGCAACACCGATCACTGCGCCTGCCAGCAGGCCATGAAGACGGACAGCGTGGTATCGGCCAAAACCGTGGGCCGGGTCAACGGCCGCGAAATTCCCTTCAAGTACACGGGCGCGCCGATCAAGGATGCCAAGGGCAACATCAAGGGTGCGCTCGAATTCGTTCTGGATGTCAGTTCCGAGGCCGCGGTGGAGCAACTGGTCAGCACGGCCAGCCAGGAGGTCGCCGAGCTGGTCGCCGATTCCCAGCGGCGCATGGAGCAGGTCCGCGACAACATGGACGTGATGGGCCGGTCGCTCAACCAGGAGGTCGTCCGCCTGGACGAGTCGGAGACCTCCATCCGCCAGATGCTCGAATCCGCCACCGAGATGCTGGGGGTGAGCGGCAAGGTGAACACCCTGGCCAGTTCCATGTCGCTCGAAGCGGAAAACGGCCGCAAGGCGGGAGCCGAGGCCGGCGACAAGATGCAGCAGATCAACCGCTCCATGCAGCAGAACAACGAGATGGTTTCGACCCTGGTGTCGCAGGTGGAAAAAATCGGCAGTTTCGTCGATATCATCAAGGAGATCGCCTCCCAGACCAATCTGCTCGCCTTCAACGCCGCCATCGAGGCTGCCCGGGCCGGCGACGCCGGCCGCGGATTCGCCGTGGTCGCCGACGAGGTCCGCAAGCTGGCGGAAAACAGTTCGCGCTCGGCCGTGGATATTTCCAACATCGTCAAGATGGTGGAAAACGACAGCCGGCAGACCATCGCCGCCATGCAGGACGGCATGCGCATGCTCGATGACGGCTCCAAGGTGATCAACACCGCCCTCAGGGCCATGGAGGAGATCTCCAGCGGCATCATGACCATCTCCTCCTCCATCGACGACGTCAGCGGCCGCGCCGCCACCCTCGCCGATCATGGCAACAAGGTGATGGATCGGATCCAGGAGGTCGTCAAATCCTCGGGCGAGAACCAGCAGACCACGGCCGTGGTCCAGGGCTCGGTGGGCGACACGGTCAAGGCCCTGGACCGGTTGATGGCCTCCAGCGGCTCGCTGCAGGCGGCGGTCAACGACATGTGCCGGTGATGTCGGCACCGCAGGCAACCGGGAGAGGAGCGCACCGCATGACCATTTTCGGCGACAGGATATTCACCATCCGGTTGCAGCTTCGGCGCATCGAGGCCGAGGACCTGGAACTGCTGGCCGGATGGAGCAACGATCCCCTTGCCTGCGGCAGCTATCTGACCCCGGAAAACCTGTCGGTCGACCAGTTGGCGGTGCTGTTGGCGAGCGGCGTTTTGTGGAGCGAGCACAGCAAGACCTTTCTGATCGAGTTGCGCGACGGGCAGCCCATCGGCACGGTCCACTACTGGATCCGGCCCGAGGAACGGAAAACGGCGGTCATCGCCATCAAGATCGCCCGGCCCGAGCAGCGGTCCAGGGGGTACGGCACCGAGGCCCAGAAATACCTGATCCTCTTTCTCTTCAACCGGCTCGATATCCGGCAGGTGGAGATGTACACCGACATGAACAATCTCCCGCAGCAGCGCTGCCTGCAGAAGCTCGGGTTCGAACTCGCCCAGACCCTGCCGTACACCGACCAGCGGGTCCAGCGGGTCGGCCATCTGTATCGGTTGTGCCGGCAGGGATTCGCCCGTCAACCGATCTACCAGCACCACTATGCCTAGACAGCCGGGAATCCTGTTCGACCGCAGGTACTACGAGCACAGCATCCCCCAGCAGTCGCTGGAGAACGCCGGCCGGGTGCGCAGCCTCTACCATTCCCTGGAGGGGCCGGAATACGCCGGCCTGCTGCGGACCTACCAGCCCAGGGAGGCCACGGTCGCCGATATCGAGGCGGTGCATTCGGGGTTTTACCTCGAACAGTTGCGCGAGCATGCCAATGCCGAGGATCCGTATTCCTACGACCGCGACACCTATCTGATGGAGCAGAGCCTCTATACCGCCGCCCTGGCCGCCGGCGGCTGCCTGGAGTTGGCGGACCGGATCATGGGCGGCGAGATCGATTACGGCTTCGCTTTGATCCGGCCGCCCGGCCACCATGCCGAACCGGGCAGGGGGATGGGATTCTGCGTCCTGAACAACGTGGCGATCACCGCCGAATATCTGCGCCGGATGTACGGGTTGGACCGCATCCTCATCCTCGATTTCGACGTTCACCACGGCAACGGCACCCAGGCCGTCTTCTACGAGACCGAACAGGTGCTGTTCGTGTCGATCCACCAGGAGAAACTGTTTCCGTTCACCGGCACCGCCGGGGAGACCGGCAGCGGCCGGGGCCGGGGCTACACCATCAACCTGCCGGTGCATCAGCAGTTTGCCGATCCGGAATACCTTTTTCTCCTGGGCAGGGTGCTGGGCGGGGTGGTGGAGCAGTACCTGCCCCAGATCATTCTGGTGTCGGCGGGCTATGACGGCCACCACGCGGATTCGATCAGCCGGATCATGCTGACCACGGGCTGGTACGGGACCGTGACCGAACTGCTCAAGCATCTGGCGCAGGAGGCCTGCGGCAACCGGCTGCTGCTCGTGCTCGAAGGGGGCTACAATCCGGTGTCGCTGGAGGAATCGGTGCTGGCGACGGTGGACGGTCTGCTGCGACCGGTCGGGCGCAGGCCGGGAGTGATCCATTCCGAACGGGCCGCGCGGATCCTGGCCAACCATCCCTTGCATGCCTTCTGGACGGTCTGAACGGAAAAAAGGAGCACTGTCATGACGGAACACGTTTCGCTCGACCCGGCCGCCTTGCGCACCATTTTTGCCGACTGCCGCCAGTGCGGCACCTGCTGCAGATCGTACCGCAAGATAACCCTGCAGGCGGACGAGGTCGAGTTCATCCGCAAGATGGGCGGACATGTGGGGGTGGACGTCAGCCTGGCGCAACTGCGCGACCGGCCGATGGACGAGGTGGTGGCCGAGGCCCTGGCCTCGGGCAAGGTCTTCATGATCCATCCCGACGACAAGGGGTGTCTTTTTCTGCAGAAAAGAAACGACAAGTATTACTGCCGTATCTATCACCACCGGCCGCGCGCCTGCCAGGGATTCCGGTGCAACCTGGCCGACTCCAGTTTCCTGGAACTCTTCGGCGGGGCCGACAGTATCCATCTCCTGGGGCAGAACCGCTTCGGTTTGCCGCTCTAGCGCGAGCCGTTCCGCCGGGCGGTTGCCCGGCGTCGTTGCGATGAAGCCGCCGGAATGCCGTTGTCCCGGTGCGGTGTCGTCCGAATGTTTCTTTGACGGTGCGAGGGATTGACCATATAGAATAAGAAAGCGGAAAGTTCACCGGTTCTGATGGTTGTGGCGGGCACTGGCCATGCCTGCTGCCGGGAGGTGTGAACGCCATGCGGAACATACGGAAGTTTGTTGCCCCGGAGATCGTATTCGGCGACGGCGCCCTGGAGCTGCTGGGACGTTACGCCGCCAACCTTGGCGCCAGCCGTGTGTTTATGGTCACCGATCCGGGGGTGGGCCGGACCGGGCTCGTCGACGGGGCGGTGGCCGTTCTCCGTTCGTCCGGGGTGGAAGCGGTGGTGTACGACCGGGTCAGTCCCAACCCCCGCGACCACGAGGTGATGGAAGGGGCCGCCGCCTATCGCCGCCACGATTGCGACGTCATCGTCGCCATGGGCGGGGGCAGTCCGATGGATTGCGCCAAGGGCATCAGCGTTGTCTCGGCCAACCACGGCGACATCCTCGATTTCGAGGGAATCGACAGGGTCGATGTGCCCGGCCCGCCGCTCATCTGCGTTCCCACCACCGCCGGCTCCTCCGCCGATGTTTCCCAGTTCGCCATCGTCAACAATGCGGCGACCCGGATGAAGATCGCCATCATCAGCAAAAGCATGGTGCCCGATGTGGCCCTGATCGACCCGGCAACCACCCTGTCCATGGACCGGCACCTGACCCTGTGCACCGGGATCGATGCCCTGGTGCACGCCATCGAGGCGTATGTCAGCACGGCCGGTTCGGACCTCACCGACCTGCATGCCCTGGGCGCGATCCGCCTGCTTCGCCGGCATCTGCCCGATGTCCTCGAGCGGCTCGACGACCTCCGCCTCCGGGGCCGGATCATGCTGGCCAGCCTGGAGGCCGGCCTCGCCTTTTCCAATGCCAGCCTGGGCGCGGTCCATGCCCATGGCCCACAGTCTGGGCGGCCTGCTCGACTTGCCCCACGGCGAGTGCAACGGCCTGCTGCTGGACCATGTGGTCGCCTTCAATTACAGTGCAGCGCCGGAGCGCTACGACCTGGTCGGCGAGATCTTCGGGGCGCGGCTGACCGGTCTGCCGCCGGAACGAAGGGGACGGGCCGTCGCGGCGGCGCTGCGGGCCTTCAGGGAACAGGTGGGACTGCAACCCGGTCTGGGCAGACGCGGCGTCCGACCCGAAGATGTCGGCGTGCTCGCCCGCAAGGCCCTGGCCGACCCCTGCATGGCCACCAATCCCCGTCGGGCGCAACCGGCCGACATCGAGGCAATCTATCGGGAGGCTCTCTGAAGAAGACCCATGCAAGGCGATGGCGGAGACCGTTGGGAGCAGTTGAAGGAGCGGATTGTCGGCCTGGGGGAGCGATCCATCCGGAAGAGCTACTATCCAGAGTTGAAAGCGAAGATCAGGGACCTGGACCACCAGAAGACCTTTTTTCAGTCGACGCTCTACAGCATCCCGGATGGCGTGGTGGTGGCGGATTTGTCCGGAGCGATCATCCACACCAATCCCGCCCTGTGCCGGATGTTCGGCTACGACAGCGGCGAGCTGGCGGGAACCTCCCGGACCACGCTGTACACGGCGCACGACGGGGTGTTTTCCCCCGACGAATTACCCACGACCCGGTGCCGCCGGTTTGTGCGCAAGGACGGCACCTCGTTTCTCGGCGAGACCCTGACCAGCGACATTCGCAACGAACAGGGGGAACTGCTGGGGCACCTGGAGGTCATCCGCGATTTGACCGAGCGGCTCGCCGCCCTGCGGCAGCAGCGGCATCTGGAAGGGCAGTTGCGCCAATCGCAGAAGATGGCGGCCATCGGCACCCTGGCCGGCGGCATCGCCCATGACTTCAACAATCTGCTTGCCGCCATCCTCGGCTATGCCGAACTGGCACAGAACAAACTGCCCCCGGACATGCCCCTGCACCGGGAAATCGAGCAGATCCTCAAGGCCGGCAACAAGGCCGCAGAATTGGTCAATCAGATCCTGGCCTTCAGCCGCAAGGAAACCGCCAAGCGCATCCCGCTCCAACCCGCTCCCCTGCTCAAGGAGATCATCAAGCTGCTGCGGATGACCATTCCGGCCACCATCGCCATCCGCGAGCAGGTGACCGCTGCGGACCGCACCATCCTGGCCAATCCGACGCAACTGCATCAGGTGGTGATGAATCTCTGCACCAACGCCTTTCATGCCATGGAGGAGCAGGGGGGAGAGATGGTGTTGAGCCTGGAGACGGCTGCGGACGGAACGGAAGGCGACGGAACCGAGCGGCGATGGGTGCGGATCAGCGTGGCCGACAACGGCTTCGGTATCGATCCCATGATTCAGGATCGCATCTTCGAACCCTATTTCACCACCAAGCCCAGCGGCAAGGGCACGGGCATGGGGCTGGCCGTGGTCCACGGCATCGTCGAGCGGCATGGCGGCCGCATCGAGGTGGCCAGCACCCTCGGGCAGGGGAGCGTTTTCAGCGTGTATTTTCCGGAATTCGCCGAAGGCGCGCCGCAGGCGCAGGAGCAGGCGGCCCCCGCGCTGGTCGGCGGCAACGAATCCGTCCTGGTCGTGGACGACGAGCAGATGGTCGCCGATTATCTCAAGATGTTCCTCGAACGGTCCGGCTACCGGGTCACGGTCTGCACCGACGGGACCGGCGCCCTGGACGTGTTCGAGCGCAACCCGAATGCCTTTGACCTGGTGATCACCGACCAGACCATGCCGGGCAGGACCGGCTTCGAGGTGGCGCGCACCATGCTGGCGGTCAGGTCCGACCTGCCGATCATCCTCTGTTCGGGCTACAGCTCGGCCCTTTCGCCCGAACGGGTGGCGCAGGCCGGCATCCGCACGTTCATGATGAAGCCGGTTTCCCTGCGCGACATCGCGGCGGCGGTCCGCTCGCTGCTGGACGGGGCCTGACCTCCGCCGGTGCCGTCCCGCCTATCGGCGACCGGCCCCCTGCATTCCTCTTTCCTTGACCATGAAATAAAGCACCGGCACGGCCATGCGGCTGATGAGCAGCGAGGCGATCTCGCCGAACATCAGCGAAATGGCCAGTCCCTGAAAGATGGGGTCGGCCAGGATCACCGAGGCGCCCACCACCACGGCCAGCGCGGTCAGGAGCATGGGCCGGAAGCGGATGGCCCCGGCCTCGACCACCGCCTGGGCCAGGGGCAGGCCGTGGCTGAGGCGCAGCTCGATGAAATCGACCAGGATGATCGAGTTGCGCACCACGATGCCCGCGCCGGCCATGAAGCCGATCATCGAGGTGGCGGTGAAGAAGCCGCCCAGAGCCCAGTGGGCGGGCAGGATGCCGATCAGGGAAAAGGGGATGGCCGCCATCACCACCAGCGGGGTGACGTAATCCTTGAACCAGCCCACCATCAGCATGTAGATCAGCACCATGACCACGCAGAAGGCCAGGCCCAGGTCGCGGAACACCTCCAGGGTGATGTGCCATTCGCCGTCCCATTTCATCGCCGGCTGGTCTTCCAGGAAGGGCTGCTTGAGGTTGTAGACCGTCACCGGCCCGGCCTGGCCGCCGAAGCGGGCCGCGTCCAGTTCGTGCAACCGCTTGTTCATCGCCAGGATGGGGTAGACCGGGCTTTCGGCCGCGCCGGCCACGTCGCCGGTGACGTAGATCACCGGCTTGAGGTTCTTGCGGTAGATCGGCTGGTCCACCGGCTGCTCGCTCACCCGGACCAACTCCCGCAGCGGCACCAGGGGCGCCTGGGGATCGGTTCCTGGCCGCAGCGAGATGCCCAGCAGGTCGTCGACCCGCGCCCGCTGCGCCTGCGGCAGTTGCAGGACAAGGTCGATTTCCTCCTTGTCGCGGGGCTGGTGGAAGAGGTCGATCGACTGGCCGGACAGTCCCATCTCCACCGCCCGGGCGATCTCGCCCTCGGACAATCCGTTCAAGGCCGCCTTTTCCTTGTCCACGGTCAGCACCACCTTGCTCCGCTCCTCTTCCCGGTACCAGTCGATATCGACCACGCCTTCGGTGGTGGCGAAGATCTTCTTCACCTCGCCGGCCAACCGCACCCGGCTGGCATCGTCCGGCCCGTAAATCTCGGCCACCAGGGTCTGGAGCACCGGCGGTCCGGGCGGCACCTCCGCCACGGCCACGGCCGCGCCGTGCTGGGCGGCGATCCGGGCGATGGCCGGCCGCAGCCGCTTGGCGATGTCGTGGCTCTGGCCGTCGCGGTCGCCCTTGGCCTTGAGGTTGACCTGGATGTCGGCCACAGTGGGGCCGGCGCGGAGGAAATAGTGGCGCACCAGGCCGTTGAAGTTGTACGGCGAGGCGGTGCCGGCATAGATCTGGGTGTTGACCACCTCCGGCGCCTGCTCCACCTCCCTAGCCATTTCCAGGGCCACCCGGGTCGTCGCCTCCAGGGTCGAGCCCTCGGGCATGTCGAGGATGATCTGGAATTCCGACTTGTTGTCAAAGGGGAGCATCTTCACCTTCACCTTGCCCGCGACCACGAGCGAGCAGGCGACGGCCAGCAGGGCCAGGATCAGGGCGAAGAAGCCAAGCCGCCAGCGGCCGTGGGCCAGCAGCGGGTCCATGATGCGGTGGTAGAGCCGGGTGAACCAGTCGTCCGGGGCGTGGTCGGCATCGTCGTCGCCCTGGGCGCTTGTCCCGTGTTTGCGCAGGATGCGGATGGCGGCCCAGGGCGTGACGGTGAAGGCGATCAGCAGGGAGAAGACCATGGCCGCCGAGGCGCCGATGGGAATGGGCCGCATATAGGGGCCCATCAGGCCGCCGACAAAGGCCATGGGCAGGATGGCGGCGATCACCGCCCAGGTGGCGAGGATGGTGGGATTGCCGACCTCGACCACCGCGGCCACGGCAATCTCCCTGAGCGAGACGGCCTGGCTTGCGCGCAAACGCAGGTGGCGGACGATGTTTTCGACCACGACGATGGCGTCGTCCACCAGGATGCCGATGGAAAAGATCAGGGCAAAGAGGGTGATGCGGTTGAGGGTGTAGCCGTAGAGGTAGAAGAGCAGCAGGGTGAGCGACAAGGTGGACGGGACGGCCAACAGGACAATGAGCGACTCCCGCCAGCCCAGGAAGAGAAGGATCAGCAGGGCCACGCCGAACACGGCGATGCCCATGTGGAGCAGCAGTTCGTTCGATTTCTCGGCCGCGGTCTCGCCGTAGTCGCGGGTGACGGTCACGGTCACCTCGGGCGGAATGAGCGTGCCCTTGAGGCTGTCCACCTTGCGCAGGACCGTGTCGACCACGTGGACGGCGTTGGCACCGGGCCGCTTGGCCACCGACAGGGTCACCGCCGCCTCGGGGTTGCCGTCCCGGCTGCCGAACAGGACGTACGATTTCGGCTCCTCCGGGCCGTCGGTGACGGTGGCCACCTCGCCGAGGTAGACCGGGGCGCCGCCGTGCACGCCGACCACCACCCGCCTGACCTCGTCGGCCGACCGGAGGAAGAGGCCGGTCTGCACCAGCACCTCGGCGTTGCCGGCCCGCAGGACGCCGGAGTGCGACTGGCGGTTGGCCTGCTGCAGGCGGAGCACCAGGTCCGCCGGGCTCAGGTTGCGGGCCGCCAGCAGCAGGGGATCGAACTGCACCCGCAACTGCCGCCTGGTGCCGCCGATCAGCTTGGTCTCGGCCACCTCGAAGATTGACTTGACCGCATCGTCCACCTCGGCGGCCAGACGGCGGAGGGTGAAATGGTCGTAGGTCGCCGAATGGAAGGTCAGGGCCAGGACCGGGACATCGTCGATGGTGTGCGGCTTGATCAGCGGCAGCGACACCCCGTGCGGGATCCGGTCGAAGTTGGTTTGTAGCTTCTGGTTGAGGCTGACGACCGATTTCTCGAAATCCTCGCCGACGTAAAACCGGGCGATGAGCAGGCACTGGCCGGGCATGGAGGTCGAGTAGATGTACTCAATGCCCGGCAGTTCGTAGAGCAGTTTCTCCATGGGGATGGCTAGGCGCTGCTCCACCTCCTTGGCGGTGGCGCCGGGCATGGACACCATGACGTCGATCATGGGCACTTTGATCTGCGGCTCCTCCTCGCGGGGGAGCAGGGCCAGGGCCAGCAGGCCGAGGAGCAGGGAGGCGATCAGGCCGATGGGGGTCAGCTTCGAGCCGACAAAGGCGGCGGCCAGCCGTCCGGCAAAGCCCGGTCCGGTCGAATCGGGGCCGCTCATGGCTGAATCCGCAGGGCCTGGCCGTCCACCAGCAGCCGGTTGTTGCCGGTGACCACGGTTTCGCCGCCGCCGAGTCCGGCCAGGATCTCGGTCATGCCCTCACGGTGCGCGCCGGTCCGCACCAGGCGCAGGCGGGCGCGATCGTCGGCGACGACGAAGACCTTGTCCATCTGGCCGCTCCGGACAATGGCGCTGTCCGGCACCAGCAGGGTGCGGGCGCTGCTGCCGGGAACGAGCACCCGGGCGAACTGGCCGGGACGCAGGTCGGCGGTGGCGGGCAGATCGACGATTATCGGCGCGGTGCGCGACTGCGGATCGGCCGCCGGCGCGACCTCGGCCACCGTGCCCCGGACCGTGGCCCCGGCCGCCTCGATCCTGACCGTGAGCGCGTCGCCCGGACGGATGCCGAGCACCAGGCTTTCCGGCACGGCGGAGCGCACCTGCAGGGTTCGCAGGCTTTCCACCTGGAGGAGCGCGGTGCCGGGGGTGGCGAGATCGCCGGCGTGGACGTTTTTCCTGGTGACCACCCCGTCGAAGGGCGTGGTGATACTGGTGTAGCCGGCCATGGTCTTGGCCTCCCGGTAGCCGGCCTGGGCGATGGCGAACTGGTCGGCCATGGATTTGACCGTCTCCGGGGTGGTGGCGTTTTTCGCCAGCAGGTTCTGCTCCCGCTCCAGATTGCGCCTGGCCTGGGCGAGCAGGGCCTCGGCCTGGCCCAGCCGGGCGGTGATCTCTTCGGCGCTGATCGCCACCAGCAGGTCGCCGGCCCTGACCGTGGAACCGAGTACGACCGGAATCTGCGTAATCACCCCGGTGACCTTGGCGGCGATGGCGGCCCGCTCGGCGGACTGCACCGTGCCGGCCACCTCGACCAGGGTGGGAAGATCCAGCTCTCGGACCGGAGCCACGGTGACCGTGACCGGTTGCGCGGTTTCCCGGCCGCCGGATTCCGCCGCGACGGCCCAGACCGGCAGCGTGTGCAGGAGCAGAATGACAAGGAGGGTTCGCATCCTGTGATTGGCGGCCATGATCACTTCCTTGGAGAGAATTGGCCACAACCGGCCGCTCGGCGCAGGTCGGCAATGGCGATTTTCCGGGCGGCCGTGGCCAGGGTGTGGCTCAGCCGGGCTTCGGTCAGGCGGTTTTCGGTGTCGATCAGCTCCGAGGCGAGCAGCACGCCTTCCTTGAACCGCAGGCGCGCCAGCCGGGCGCTTTCCGCGGCCGAGGCCACCATCTTGCCGGTCACCTTGAGCCGCTCTTCCTCCTGTTGCAGGGCCAGCGCGGCCTGTTCCATCTCCAGATTGAAGGCCAGCTCCATTTTGCGTTCCTCCTCCCTGGCCGCCCGCAACTGGGCGGCGGCCCGCTCGGTGGCGGCCGCGGTCTGGCCGCCGTTGAACAGGGTGTAATTCAGACGGACGCCGGTCACCCAGGAGTTGCCGGAGCCGTCCTCGAGTTCCGTGCCCTTGTCGACCTGATAGCTGCCGAAGACGTCCGCGGTCGGCAGATACCCCGATTCGGCCTGTCGGACCCGGGAGGCCAATGCCTTGACGGTGGCGGCCATGGCGGCCAGTTCCGGGCGGTTGCGGAAGGAACGTTCCGCCGGAACTTCCTGGTCCCGATGACCGGTCGGATCGAGGACCGCAGTCTGGCCGGGGATGCCCAGCAGATGCAGAAAACCCCGCTGCGCCAGTTGCAGGCCATGCCGGGCCTGGATCAACTGCTCGGTGGACCGGGCCTGCTGCACTTCGAGGTTGAGGAGGTCTTCCTGCAACAGGCTTCCCTCGTCAAAACGGGCCCGGGCGACAGCCAGCGACGCCTCGATGGCCTCCAGGGCCGACTCTCTGGCCTTGACCGACTCCGCCGCCAGGACAATGGTGCAGAAGGCCCGCACCACCTCGAATTCGAGCCGGTTGCGGATGGCCTCCCGCTCGAATCCGGCGGCGCGGCCCTGTTCGCCGGCCGCTGCCAGCGCCGCCCGGTCATGGCCGCCGTTGTAGATGCGGTACTGGACCAGGGCCTTGGCCTGCAGGGTGTCGGTGGTGCCCGGATCGTTGAAGTCGATGGCGTTGGTGAACATCCCCTGGTTGAGGATGTTGCCGAAGGAATACATGGGGTTGTTGGTGCGGCTGTATTCGGTGCCCACAGAAAGCTGGGGATAAAAGGCCGATTTGGCCATATTGAGGTCGGCGTCGGCGGCCTTGATCCGCTCCACGGCGGTGGCGGCATCCGGGTTGTGCTCCAGGGCGTAGCGGATGGCTTCCCGGACGGTCCAGCGCGGGGGAACAGCGTCCGGATCGCCGGCGGTCAACCCGCGGGGAAGGAAGATGGGTACGAGCACAGAAAAGACCACAATGAGGCATCGCCGACGCATGATTACCAACCTATTCTGGTGGACATCGATGAAAACGATGGTATGTTCCGGAGCATAGGGGAAAAATGGAAATCATCTCCGGCCTTGTGCTGGAGTATTTCCGCTTGTGCAGTCACATTTGAGGGAAAATAGGTTCTTCGCTTGAAGATTGCAATAACAATGCATATCAAATCTTGAAACGAGACCTGTCATGTACCTGCCGGATGAGGAGGAATCAATGAAAATGATGCGAAAGATCAGTCCGATGTTGTTCTGCGGGTGGGCCGTGGCCATGGTGAGCCTTCCTGTCTGGAGTACGGCCGGGGAACAGGGCAAAGCCGGAGAACAGGCCGTTCCTCAAAATAAGGAGGCCGGTGCGCCTCAGCAACAGGAAAGCAAGTGGAGCGAGGCGGGCAAGGAGGTTCAGGAGGCGGCCGGGTCGGTGGCGGACGCCACCACGGAGACCGCGGGAACGGCCTGGGACACCGTGAAAACCGAATCGTCGTCGGCCTGGGAAAAGACCAAGAGCGGTTCCCGCGAGCTGTACGAGGCGATGAGCGACACATCGAAGGAAGCCTGGCACGTGACCAAGGAGGAGTCAAAAAACCTCTGGGAGAAGGGCAAGTCATTGATCCATGAGGCAACCACCCCGGCTCCGCCGCCTGCCGCGCCGGCTTCTTCCGCTCCGCCGGCTCCCGCTCCTTCGCCGGCTGCGCCACCTCCGGAGCCAGCCGCCCCGGCGACACCGGCTTCACCCGCTTCGCCGACCCCGCCCGCACCGCCGGCCGCCCAATAGGCGGTTTCCCGCCCGCCTGCCTTTCTCCGCCGGCCGGTCGCCGGTCGGCGGCTACAACTCGAACGACTCGTGCAGGCGCGGCATTTCGACGGTGGTGCCGGTGAGGCGGCCGGCGAGCGCCTGCATGGCCTTTTCCTCGCCGTGGACCAGGAAGGTGCGCTCGGGGCTGCCGGTCCGGCCGTGCCATTTGCACAGCTCCCTCTGGTCGGCATGGGCCGAAAAACCGCCGATGGTGTAGATTTCGGCGTTCACCTCGACCTCTTCCTGCAGGACCCTGACCACTTCGGCCCCTTCGATGATCTGCCGGGCCAGGGTGCCTCCAGCCGCATAGCCGACGAACACCACCGAGGCCTCGCGCCGCCACAGGTTGTGGCGGAGGTGATGGCGGATGCGGCCGCCGGTGCACATCCCCGAGCCGGCGATGATGACCGCGCCCCGGCTGTGCTTGAGCGCCATGGATTCGGAGGCGTCGCGGATGATTTCCAGGCCGGGCAGTTCGAAGGGATCGCGGCCGGCGGCAACGACCGCCCAGGTCTCCTCGTCGAAGCATTCGCGGTGACGGCGGAAAATCTGGGTGGCGGAGATGGCCATGGGCGAGTCGAGGCAGACCCGGAGATGGCGCGGCAAGCGCTGCTGCTCGATCCCCTCCCGCAGGTAGTACAGCAGTTCCTGGGTCCGCTCCAGGGCAAAACTGGGGATGAGCACGTTGCCGTCCCTGGCGACGGTGGTGTTGATCGCCTGGTACAGTTCTTCGATGGAGGGCCCCAGCTGCTTGTGCAGCCGATCGCCGTAGGTCGATTCCATGATCACCGTGTCGGCCTGGGGCGGCGGGGCCGGATCGGGCAGAATGGCCCGGCCGTCGCAGCCGAGGTCGCCGGAAAACAGCACCCGGCGCTGCCGGCCCCCTTCCTCCAACTCCAGCAGGATGCACGCCGAGCCGAGAATGTGCCCGGCGTCGTAGAAGGTGGTGCGGATGCCGGGACAGAGATCGTGGGGCTGGGCGAAGGAGGCGATGTCGACGAAGGCGTCGAGGCTGTTGAGGGCGTCCAGGGTGTCGTAGAGCGGTTCGGCCGGCGCGCCCCGGTCCCGGCGTTTGCTCGCCTTGTAGTTGCGGTAGCGCGCTTCCTCCTCCTGGATTCTCGCCGAATCGAGCAAAACCAGGCGGGCGAGTTCGCGGGTCGCTGAAGTGGTCAGAATCGTGCCTTTGAACCCGAGCCGGCTCAACAGGGGAATGCGGCCGCAATGATCGAGATGGCCGTGGGTGAGCAGAAGATAGTCGATCGAGGCCGGGTCGAAACCGAAATCGTTGCGGTTTTCCTCGTCCATTTCCCGGTTGCCCTGGTAGAGGCCGCAGTCGATCAGGATCCGTGTGCCGCGGCACTCGATCAGATGGCAGGAACCGGTGACGTTGCGGGCGGCTCCGTGAAAGGCGATGCGCATGGATACCTCCGGTGTTTTCGGATTATTGGATAGTGACCGCGGCGGGATGGCGCTCCATCCGGTCAAAAGGCGCGGCGGACATGGCAAGGGCCTCGGTTGAAAAAGAAAAAGGCAGCCGCTCAGAATCGACCCAGTTCAGCCGGGGCGAAGGGCAGCCAGCGGAAAAGGTGGCGTTCCAGGGTGACGCATTTGCTGAAGTTTTCCCGGATCAGCCCCTGCCGCTCCGGGTTGCCCTTGCCGTAATGGTCGAGGATGTACTCCAGGCGCTGGTCGAGATGGACCACCACGTTATGCCGCACCCGCTTGTCGGCGTAATAGACGATTTCCCGGGCGGAAAACGCGCCGCTCTCGTACCGGGCGGGATCGAAGTCCCACAGGAGTACATGCTGCTCGACGATGGCCGCGATCTCGGGGTAGCCGTGGCGGCGGCAGATCTCGGCCCCGACCCTGGCATGGTCGCAGGCGCCGTTCAGGCAGGGGGTCTTGGCGATGTCGTGGAGCAGGGCGCCGCTGATGACCAGGCGGCGGTCGGCCTGAGGGCGGTCCGGGGTCACGGCGCAAAGGCCCTCCAGCAGCTGTTCCGCCAGGCGGGCGACCACCAGCGAATGGTGGCGGATGTTGGCCAGCATGCCGTACTCTTCCATCAAGCCGATGCATTCGGCGAGCGAGGGAATGGCGGTGCCGGCTCGATCCATGGCGTGTTCCCGGCGGGACTGCTCAGGCCTTGCCGCTGAACCGGTGGACGGCGTCGACGGCGATCCGCACCTGTTCCGGCGGGGTCTCCGGCAGGATGCCGTGGCCGAGGTTGAAGATGTAGCCACGGGCGTCGCGGGCCTCGACCAGCATGGTTCTGATCCGCTCTTCCAGGCGTTCCCTGGGCAGGAAAAGCGCCAAGGGATCGATGTTGCCCTGCACGGCATGCTGGCCGGCGCGGGCCACGACTTCGCCGATGGGCAGCCGCCAGTCGAACCCGAGCACGTCGGCGCCCACGGTGGTGGTCAGCCGGGTGAGGGTGGCGCCGTTGTTGGCGAAATAGATGATCGGCACATCGGTCACGGCCCGCAGATCGGAAATGATCGAGCGGACATAGGGCAGGGCGAACTCCTCGTAATCGCAGGGTGCGAGCACCCCGACCCAGGAGTCGAACAATTGCAGGGCCTGGGCACCCGCCCGCGCCTGCGCCTGGAGATAGGCGCTGGTGCAGGCGGTGATCTTGGCCAGCAGGTTGTGGTAGAGCTGCGGCTCCTGGTACATCATCTTCTTGGTGTGCAAAAACACCTTGGAACTGCCGCCCTCGATGAGGTAGGTGGCCAGGGTGAAGGGTGCGCCGGCAAAGCCGATGAGCGGCACCTGCAGGCGGCTGCGCAGCAGACGGATCGTCTCCAGCACGAAAGACAGCGATTCCTCCGGAACCGGCACCACCAGGTCGTCGACCGCCTGCTGGCTGCGGACCGGCCGGGCGAAGAGGGGGCCCTTGCCCTCGTGGAACTCGAGGTCGAGCCGCATGGCCTCCATCGGAATCAGGATGTCGGAAAACAGGATGGCGGCGTCGAAACCGAAGATGTCGACCGGCTGAAGGGTGACTTCGGCGGCGAGGTCCGGCGTCTTGCACAGTTCGAGGAAACTGACCCTGCCGCGGATTTTCTGGTATTCGGGGAGATATCTGCCGGCCTGGCGCATGAACCAGACAGGGGTGTAGGCGGTGTGCTCGCCCCGGCAGGCCTGGAGAAAGGTCTCGTTCATTGGGGAATATGTTTGGTTGGAGGTTGGCGCCCCGGTGCCGGCCGGTCCGTTCCGGCCGTTCCGCTCAATGGCCGGGCCGGTAGGTGCAGAACGGCTCGCCGGCCAGGTAATCGCCGGTCACGGCATAGGCCCTGGCCCGGCAGCCGCCGCAGACCTGGAGGTACTCGCAACGGCCACAATGATCCTTGTAGCCGGCAAAGTCGCGCATGTCGAGCAGAAGTCTCGAATGTTCCCAAATTTCCCGGAACGGCTGCGTGCGCAGGTTGCCCGCCGCCAGGGGAAAATAGCTGCACGGCAGCACATTGCCGTCGACGTCGATCAGGCAGATCAATTGGCCGGCCAGGCATCCCTTGGATCCGCCGGTGGAAAACTTGAGGGAGCGCCGCTGGAACCGTTCCCCCTCGGCCTTGGCGCGCTGGAGAACGATGCGGTAGTACTGAGGCGCGCAGGTGGGGCGCACCAGGAGGTCGTGCTCCTCCTTTTCCATGTCGTAATGCCAGTTGAGGATGTCCTCGTACTCTTCGGCCGGGATCAATTCGTCCATGATCTCCTCGCCCCGGCCGGTGGGGACGATCATGAACAGGTACCAGGCGGTGGCACCCATGCTTTTCACGAGCTGATAGATCTTCGGCGCTTCGTCCTTGTTGCGCTTGGTGAAAGAGGAGTTGATCAGAAAGTCGATCTTGTGCTCGTTGAAGAGGCGGATGGCCTGCATTACGCCGGCGAAGGCTCCCGGCTGATTGCGGAAATCGTCATGCACCTCGGCGGTGGCGCCGTCGAGGCTCAGGGAAACCATTTTGATGCCCGCTTCCTTGATGGCGCGGCACACGGCCTGGGTGACCAGGAAGCCGTTGGTGGCCAGGCACATGCGCAGGCCCAGGCCGGTGCCGTAGGCGGCGATGTCGAAGACATCCGGCCGCACCAACGGTTCGCCGCCCGACAGGACCATGACCGGATCGGCATAGCTGCGGATATCGTCCAGGATCCGTTTGGCCTCGGCCAGGGAGAAGTCCGGATGGCCCTCGACTTCGAGTTGGGACGAAGACCGGCAGTGCACACAGTTGAGATTGCAGCGGCGGGTGATCTCCCAGGCAATCCATTTCGGGGTGAATTCCATATTGATGTCCGGCTGGAGCCGGGGAGCAGAAGACCCGGGTGGTGCTGCGGACAGGCGGAGCGGGAAACGGTGTCCCGTTCCGGCAGGAGGCAGCGGTACTGCACGCCACGTTTTATGGAGGCAGACAAGTGGGGAGCAGTATAGGCACGATGGGGAGCATGGTCAACTGCTTTGTCCGATCCCAGGGGAGCGGCGCGGCGGTGTCGATGCAGTTATTCATGGTGAAAAATGCCCGAACGATATACTCTACGGCATCAAGCGGTAGGGCGTTTCATCTTCTTTCAAGCAAGGGAGGTTCATATGCAGGCGATCAACAGCATTCTGACCCCGGTGGATTTTTCGGACAATGCCGGCAAGATCATTGAGGCGGCCGCCTATGTGGCCGGAACGTTCAAGGCGGAGCTCCATCTGGTGTTTGTGGCCCAGACCTTCGAGGATTACAGCGGTTTCTTCGTCCCGCCCATCAACCTCCCCAATCTGGAGGAAGAGCTGTTCGCATCGGCCCAGCAGCAGATGGAGACCTATGTCGAGGAAAACAGGGCGATGTTTGCCGAAGCCGGGGTGGCGCATGTGACCGGCAAGGTCCTGTCCGGCGACATTGCCGAGGAAATCCTGAACTATGCGGCCAAGAAGAAGGTGCAGTTGATCATCATGGGAACCCACGGCTACAAGGGAGTGGAACGGATCATGTTCGGCAGTGTGGCCGACAAGGTGGTGAAATCCGCCTGCTGTCCGGTGATGACCATCAATCCTTACCGGGAGGAATGCGAGGGCCATGCGGTATGAACGCTTCTCTGCCGGGAGACCGGCAGGGAAGGGATTGACGGTCTGGTCAGCGCCTCCTGAGCAGGCCGGCGACACAGCCCGCGTTTTCTTCCCTTTCAGTGGGAGGGCCGGCAACGGCGCCCACGAAAGTCTCTGACCATAACCGGGCAGGATTTTCCCCGGGAAAAAGGAACAGGTCAAGAATGGCCGGTTCGGTCCGCAATGATGCCGCCGGGCCGGCCGTGGCCCGCGACCATTCCTCCAGTCCTGTGCGCAGGAGCCGGTCGTGCGCATCGGTAAGCCGCAGGCGGGACCCGCTGGCGCTGATCTCCGTCAGCAGTCGGTCAAGAGCGGGGCACTCCCCTCCAGGAGGCGGCTCTTCGGCACCCCCCGCTTGTCCCGCCGCGGGCACGGGGAGCTCCAGCGAGGCCAGCAGGCGCGCGCTCTGCCGCCACCTTCTCTCATACACCTCCTGCAGCAGGTCCATGGCTGTCCGGTGACGGGTGACGAGGAGACCGGGCGCCGGCCTGTCGCCGTGAAAACAAAGCCGGGTCCAGGCCTTGAGCCGGTGGCGGAGGATGGTGTCCGCCTCCGGGCTGTCGTCCTGTCCGGCAGCGGGCAGGACAAAGGGATTTTCCTCTTCCTCGCACAGCTCGGCGAACAGGCTTTCTTGCCTCCGGGCGATGGCGTGCAGGGCGTCGTTCAGTTCGGCCTGCTCGATATCGTACGCTTCCCCCAATTCCAGCATCAGCCGCGATTGCCAGAGCATCAGCCCGGTTGCTTCGCGTTCCCGGATGTCGGCCCCGTGCAGGAGGTCGGCCAGGATGGCGCGGGGCGGTTCCGGATTGTCCCGGCGGCTCAAATCCGCCAGGGTCAGCATGCTCAACTGGCTGAGGTAGGTGTCGCCGCGGCGGCGGATGTCCCGCACCAGGGCGAGAAACCGCTCCCGCTGGTCGCCCAGGGGCTCGGGGGTGAAGGGGTGCAGCCGGTCCTGCTGCCGGCACCATTTTATGAACGCGCTTGCGGTGCTCCGGTCGGGCGGCGCGTTTTCAACGGCTTGCATGTGGACAACCTGTCCGAAAACCTGTACAAGGGGCAGCAGGAAACCCTCGTCGGGCAGGGTTTCCGGAAACACGCAGGCAATGCTTTTGTTCATGATATGAGTACAGTACGGGAAAAAATCACCTTTATTCTGACGGCCCTGGCCTATCTGCTCTTTCATCTGCGCCTGGGTGCTGATGCCGGTGCCATGGTGCGGGGCACCACCTACCAGATCCTGCTCACCGCGCCCTATGCCCTGGGATTCACCTACATTGTCGCGGTGGTGTTCCGGCGGATGACCGGCAAGGGCTGGTTGCCCTGGGACCGGTTGTGCCGGATTTTCTTCACCGTCGGCATCCTTTTCGCCTTTTTTTTCGCCCTTTACGAATACGCCGGCCAGGGAAAGCCACTGGAGGACCGCAAGCTGCACTCGGACTCTAGCGCAGCACGCTTTTTCGAGGATGTACTCCGGCAGGTGCGGTAGTGTTGGGCATGAGCAGGCTGTCCGGCCCCATGAGGGTGCCGGGACTGGTCACGGCGTTGCATCCGGTCTGCGAGTTGTCGCCGATGATGGCCCCCAGCTTTTTCAGCCCGGTGTCGAGGGCGACCCCGCCTTGGCGCAGTTTGACGTTCCCGGAGAAAAATCGCAGGTTGGCACACTTGGTTCCGGCGCCGAGGTTGACGTTGTTGCCGAGGATCGAGTCGCCCAGGTAGGCGAAATGGCCCGCCTTGGCGTCGTTGAGAAAGATGGAGTGCTTGACCTCGGTGGTATGGCCCACCACACAGCGTTTGCCGATCAGGCAGTTGCCGCGCAGATACGCCCCCTGGCGGATCTCCGACCGGTCGCCGATGATGGCCGGGGATTTGATCATGGCGCCCGACTCGATCAGCACGCCCCTGCCGATCCTGATGTTTTTGCCCACCATGACCGCGCCGGCCATGAGCACCGACGCTCCTTCGAGGAACTGGCCGTTCTCCCAGACGGTGAGGCCGCCTTTGGTGGCGTCGCCGTAGGTGATGATGCACTCGCGGGCATTGCGCAGCCGGCCGTTGTACCAGATGTAGGGACTGTCCAGCGGCACCCCGTCGGTGATGCAGAGGTGCTGGAAGGTGGGGGCCGTCTGGCTGGCGATATAGGCCTTCAGTTTTTTCAGGGGCACCCAGACATAGGGACAGTCGGCGAAGAGATCCCGGTCAGGGAAATCGGCGAGATCGAAAAACGACCCGATGGTCAGCATGGTCGGCTCCAGAAAAGCGGTATGGACAGGAGGTCGGACAACTGCTTTTCTATATTGGCGGCCCGGCAATTATTCAAGGGAAATCTTCTCTTCAGCCGCGGGCGGGGCGTCGCCTTGACTTCGGCTGGGGTTGTGTTTACTGTCGTGGGACAATTCAGCGGACGCGTCACCGCATCAGGCGGTTTTAAGGAGGGAAAAGGTGGAATTTGACGATTCATTATCGACCAGCATGGGGGATTTCGGCGAGCAGACTCAGGATCTGGAGATTCCCGAATCTCTGCCCATGATGGCTGTCCGGGATGTCGTTGTCTTCAACTACATGATCATCCCGCTGTTTGTCGGCCGGCCCGGCTCGATCGAGGCGGTCAACGACGGCCTGAACAACAACAAGCTCTTGATGCTGGTGACCCAGAAGGACCCGACCAAGGACGATCCCGATGAAAAGGATCTCTATGAGGTGGGCATGGTGTCCATGATCATGCGGACCCTCAAGTTGCCCGACGGCCGGCTCAAGGTGCTGGTGCAGGCCCTCTCCAAGGCGAAAATCCGCTCTTTTCTGCAAAAGAAACCGTTTTACCGGGTGGCGATCGATCTGATCGAAGAGCCGGAGACACCGGAGGTCACGGTCGAGACCGAGGCGCTGATGCGCACCGTCCGCGAGCACACCGAGAAGATCATGTCGCTGCGCGGTCTCCTCTCCTCGGACCTGATGATGATCATCAACAACATCGAGGAACCGGGACGGCTGGCCGATCTGGTGGGCTCCAATCTGCGGCTGAAGATATCGGAATCGCAGAAAATCCTGGAAACCGTCGACCCGTCCGAGCGGTTGCGTCTGGTGGCCGACCTGCTCCACAAGGAGTTGGAGGTGTCCACGGTCCAGGCCAAGATCCAGTCGGACGCCAAGGAGGAGATGTCGCGCAGCCAGCGGGAATACTTCCTTCGCGAGCAGATCCAGGCCCTGAAGCGGGAGCTGGGCGACGAGGACGGCTACTCCCAGGAGATCGAGGACCTGCGCAAGCAGCTGCGCAAGAAGAAGATGCCCAAGTACGCCAAGAAAGAGGCGCGCAAGCAGCTGCGGCGGCTGGAGATGATGCACCCCGACGCCTCGGAGGCGACCATCGTCCGCACCTACCTCGACTGGTTTCTCGACCTGCCGTGGCGGCAGTCCTCCACCGACGTGCTCGATCTCAAGGTGGCGGCCGAGGTCCTCGACGAGGACCATTACGGCCTGGACCGGATCAAGGAGCGCATCCTCGAATACCTGGCGGTGCGCAAGCTCAACGCCGACACCAAGGGACCGATCATCTGCTTCTCCGGCCCTCCCGGCGTGGGCAAGACCTCGCTCGGCCAGGCCATCGCCAAGGCCATGGGCCGCAAGTTCTACCGGCTGTCTCTGGGCGGCATGCGCGACGAGGCCGAAATCCGCGGGCATCGCCGCACCTATATCGGCGCCATGCCGGGCCGGATTCTTCAGGGGCTCAAGAGCGTGGGCACCAACAATCCGGTGTTCATGATGGACGAGATCGACAAGATCGGCGACGATTACCGGGGCGATCCTTCCTCGGCCCTGCTGGAAGTGCTCGATCCAGAGCAGAACAATACCTTTTCCGATCACTACATGAACCTGCCCTTCGATCTTTCCAAGGTCATGTTCATCACCACGGCCAACCGCACCGACACCATTCCCGGCCCCCTGCTCGACCGCATGGAGGTGATCCAGCTCTCCGGCTACACCTTGGAGGAGAAGACGGTGATCGCCAACAAATTCCTGCTGCCCCGGCAGATCAAGGAAAGCGGCATCAAGCCCGGTCAGCTCAAGCTCGACGACGCCACCCTGGAAACCATCGTCAGCAAATACACCCACGAGGCCGGGGTGCGGAACCTGGAGCGCGCCCTGGGCAAGGTCTGCCGCAAGATCGCCCGCAAGGTGGCCGAGGGTGGCCGGGGACCGTATGTGGTCTCCGACAAGACCATCGAGAAATACCTGGGGCCGCCGAAGTACATGCCGGAAGAGGATCTCGACACCAGCGGCCAGCCCGGTCTGGTGATCGGCCTGGCCTGGACCGAGGTGGGCGGCGAACTGCTGCACATCGAGACCTCGGTGCTGCCCGGCAAGGGCAAGCTGCTGCTGACCGGCCAGTTGGGCGAGGTGATGAAGGAATCGGCCCAGGCCGCGCTCAGCTATTGCCGCAGCCGCAACAAGGTGCTCGGGGTGGAACCCGAGTATTTCGATACGGTCGACATCCACATCCATGTTCCGGCCGGGGCCATTCCCAAGGACGGACCCTCGGCGGGCATCACCATGACCACGGCCCTGTTCTCCGCCATCAGCGGCAAGGCGGTCAAGCGCGGCATCGCCATGACCGGCGAGGTGACCCTCCGCGGCCGGGTCCTGCCCATCGGCGGGCTCAAGGACAAGGCCCTGGCCGCCCTGCGCGCCGACATCACCAAGGTGATCATCCCTGAGGAAAACCAGAAGGATCTGGTCGAGATTCCGGAAGAGCTGCGCAAGAAGATCACCTTTTTCCCGGTCAAACACATGGATGAGGTCATCGAGTTGACCCTGGGCAAGATCCCCAAACACAAAGAGCCCGTCAAACAGAGCGTCAAAGCGGAGAAATAGGCGAAGCAGGCCGGACGGCAGGGTGATGCCGTGGCCGTCCGGCAGCACGCTCCCTTCGCTTCGCCTCCCCGCTCTTTCTTCTTCCCGTTTGTCCTGCCATGCGCCGCCTTCTGCTCGTTCTGACCGTGTTCGCCGCCGTTTCCCTCGGCGGGGCCGGGCTGTGGTACCGGTCGTATCTGACCACCCCCGCTCCGGGACAGGGCGAGGTCGTCGTCACCATCCCCAGGGGGGCCGGCGTGCGGGGCATCGGCGCCCAACTGGCGGCTCAGGGCATTCTGGGCAACGATATCCGCTATCTCGCCCTGGTGTCTTTCTCCGGCCTGAGGACCCGGCTCAAGGCCGGGGAATACAGCATCCCCCTCGGCCTGACGCCGCCCGAGGTCCTGGAATTGCTGGCCTCGGGCCGCACTCTCCGGCATCACGTCACCGTCCCGGAAGGCTTGACCGCAACCCAGATCGCCGCCATTTTCGCGCAGGACGGCTGGGTCAAGCGGGATCGTTTTCTCGTCTTGGTCGGGGACGCCGCCTTCATCCGCCAACTGGGGATCGAGGCCGGCAGCCTGGAAGGCTATCTTTTTCCCGAAACCTATACCCTGGTGCGCAACGAGGCCGACGAGGCAACGGTGATCCGGATGATGGTGGACCGTTTCCAGCAGGTGTGGCAGACCCTGCGCGTGCCGGAATCGAACGGATTGAACCGCCATCAGCTCCTGACCCTGGCCTCGGTGGTGGAGAAGGAAACCGGCGTGGCGACCGAGCGGCCGCTCATCGCCAGGGTGTTCTACAACCGGCTGGCCAGGAAGATGCGCCTGCAGTCCGATCCGACCGTGATCTACGGCATCGCCGATTTCAACGGCAACCTGACCAGGGCGGATCTGCAGAGGGAGACGCCGTACAACACCTACGTCATCCCCGGCCTGCCTGCCGGTCCCATCTGCAGTCCGGGGCGCGCCGCCCTGGAGGCGGTCCTGCAGCCGGCCGAATCCGACGCCCTCTATTTCGTTTCGAAAAACGACGGCACCCACGTCTTTTCCACCAACCTGGCCGATCACAACCGGGCCGTGCAGCGCTACCAGCGCGGACGGTAATCGCTTGGCCGCAAGGGCGCTGCTCATCCGTTCATCCGGCGGCCGGCCTTTCCCGGAGGTATGCCGTCGCCGCGGGCGGGTGAGAAAAGCGTGCTGAACGGGCGAAACGCCATCAATTTCCTTGTTTTTGACGCAATTAATGGTATGTTCGCGGCCAGGAGTAGAACGTGCGCTCTGTTCGCAGGTTAGATTTTCCATGGACTGTTCTTGGTGGAGACAACCTGTAATATCGCATGGATGGAACATTCAGTTCACGACAAGGAGCAAGAGGAAATAATGCTGAAAGGAACGGTCAAATGGTTTAACGAGTCGAAGGGGTTCGGTTTCATCGAGCAGGAATCAGGGAAGGATGTTTTTGTCCATTACTCTGCGATCGCGGGATCGGGCTTCAAAACACTCAATGAAGGGGACAAGGTCCAGTTTGAAATCGTTGACGGGCCCAAGGGGCCGGCGGCCGCCAACGTCACCAAGCAGTAATTCAAACCGGTTGTTTTTGCCCGGCGGGAGACCTCTGCCGGGTTTTTTTTGCCAACAATACGGCCCGTTTTGTTCCTTTTTCTCCGTTCTCCCTGTTGTTTGCTCCATCGCCGGTTCACCGGGGCGGTGCCCTTGTCCGGCGCGTGCCCCCCGGCAAACAGTACGCCGAATCCTTCCCGCCGGTTGAACGTATCGTGAAGATAGCCCTTGTACAGACGAACCCGATTATCGGCGCCTTTGAGCGCAATCTCCGGCACGTCGTCGCCTGGATCGAGCAGGCGAAACAGGCCGGCTGCGCCTTGGCGGTTTTTCCCGAACTGACCCTGTGCGGGTATCCGCCCCAGGACCTGCTGGAGCGCTCCGCCTTCCTCGAAGCCCATGACCGCGCCCTCGCGGACCTGATCAGGGGGCTGGACGGCATCACCTGCATCGTCGGGGCGCTGGAGCGGCGACAGGGACCGGGGAAACCGCTGTACAACGCCGCCTGTGTCATCGAGCGCGACAGGATCGTCTGCCGGGCGCGCAAGCAGTTGCTGCCCACCTACGACGTTTTCGACGAAACCCGGTATTTCGAGCCCGGCGACGCCTCCACGGTGTTTCCCTTCCAGGGGCTGCACTGCGGCCTGACCATCTGCGAGGACATCTGGTGGAGCAGCGAGGCCTACCGCGCCAATCCCCTGGCAGGCCTGGCCGTGGGACCGGTGATGCCCGACTGTCTGATCAACATTTCCGCCTCGCCCTACTATCACGGCAAGCTGGAGACACGCCAGCAGGTCTTTGGCCGGGTCTGCCGGCAGAACAATCTCCCCCTGCTCTATGCCAATCAGGTCGGCGGCCAGGACGGCCTGATCTTCGACGGCCATTCCATGGTGATGACGCCGGCCGGCACCCTGTGCAAGGTCGCGACCGGTTTCGCCGAGGACATGCTGGTTGTCGACAGCGAGGAGTGGTATGAAACGGGCGGGGAGCAGTTGCAGGACAGTATCGCCGATGTCGAGGCGGCGCTGGTGCTCGGGGTGCGCGATTACCTGCACAAGACCGGCCATGCCAAGGCGGTGCTCGGCCTGTCCGGCGGCATCGATTCGGCGGTCACCGCGGTGATCGGCTGCAGGGCCCTGGGGCCGGAGAACGTGCTCTGCGTGGCCATGCCTTCCCCGTACACGGCGCAGCAATCCGTCGACGACGCCCGGCAACTGGCCGAAAACCTCGGCTGCGACTTCGAGGTCATCGGCATCGCCGCCGCCATGGACGCCTATCGGGCGGCCCTGGACCCCTACTTTGCCGGGCTGGCGGAAGACACCACGGAGCAGAATATCCAGGCGCGGATCAGGGGCAACCTGCTCATGGCGCTCTCCAATAAATTCAACCGCTTGTTACTGTCCACCGGCAACAAGTCGGAGATGGCGGTCGGCTACTGCACCCTGTACGGCGACATGAGCGGCGGCCTGGCCGTGATCGCGGACGTGCCCAAGGGCATGGTCTATGCCCTGGCCCGACTGATCAACCGCGAGCGGGAAATCATCCCGGAGCGGATCATCGTCCGGCCGCCGACCGCCGAACTCAAGCCGAACCAGTTCGATCAGGACGATCTGCCACCCTACGACGTGCTCGATGCCGTGCTCCACGCCTATCTCGAGGAGCACAAGCGTATCGAGGAAATCGTCGCCGGCGGCGTGGACGCCCGCATGGTGCGGGATATCGTCCGCCGGATCAAGCTCAACGAGTACAAACGCAAGCAGGCGCCGCTCGGCATCAAGGTCACCAGCAAGGCGTTCGGACCGGGGCGCCGCTATCCCGTAGTCCAGGGATTCGTCGAATGAGCGGGGTCCCGGTCTGCCGGCTTGTGTCGCGAAAGTTCTTTTGACGGCGTTCTTTTTTTTCGTTATCCTGGCCTGACCCGCCTGGTTGAAAGCAACTCTATCCGAAGCAATCAGCACGTGTCATGGCCCGGCCGCCCCGCAGTCTCATCTCTCTCCTCATTTTCCTCCCGGTCAGTATCCTGCTGATCGGCTACCTCGTTTTCCGTGAGCAGACCACCAAGCGTCCCAAGCAACTGGCCGTCACCACGGCGGGTATGGTGGAGATGTGCCTGAGTTGCCACACCAAGGAGAAGTTGGACGGCGCCCATGACAATCAGGTAGTCGGCTGTTCGCCGTGCCATCTGGGCGATCCCTTGGCCATTGACAAGGACAAGGCGCACAAGGGCATGGTCCTCAATCCCGGCGATCTGCGCTGGGCGGCCAAGACCTGCGGCGTCGAGGGGTGTCATCCGGCGGACATTCACAAGGTGAAGAATTCCCTGATGGCCACCAACCGCGGCATCCTGGCCACCTTGCTCTACTATTGGGGCGAGCGGGACGACCAGCACGCCGACATCACGGTCGAACACCTGCTGACCAGCGGCGAAACCTCGCTGGCGCTCGATTATTTCCGCAAGCTCTGCGCCACCTGCCACCTGTGGAAACAGAAGGGCGACCTGCCCGGCGCTCCGGCCTTCTTCAACGAAAAGGGCGGCGGCTGCTCTGCCTGCCACTATATTCTGCCGCCGGGCACGCCGCGCAACACGGTCACTTTGGAGCTTTCGCAGGCCGCTCAGGAGGAGGCCGACAAAAACCGGCCGCATCCCCTGGTGGTCAAACAGGTGCCCGAGGAGAACTGCATCCGCTGCCATAACCGTTCCGGCCGCCTCGGGCTGTCGTACGTCGGAGTATACGAGTCGGAAGGGTACGGGACCCCCTACGAGCAGGGACAGCATTCCTTGCAACGGCTACCCGGTGACCGCTTCTATCTCAAGATCGCCGAAGATATTCACCACACCAAGGGCATGACCTGCATCGACTGCCACATCCGCGACGAGATCATGGGTGACGGCACCCGGTATGCCCACTACGAGGAGCAGGTGGAAATCACCTGCCGGAGCTGCCATGACGCCAAACCGGGCCTGTCCCGCAGGGGGAAATCGTTGACCAATGTCGGCGAACACCAGGGACAGCTCGTGCTGACCGGCAAGAGCGACGGCAAGCGGCATCCCCTGCGGCCGCCGGACACGGAGGCCTGTCTGGCTCCCGGCCACCAGCGCCTGACCTGCGCGGCCTGCCATTCCACCTGGGTGCCGCAGTGTTACGGCTGCCATGTCAAGCGGGACAAGCGGGAAACCCATCTCGACAAGCTGACCCTCAAGGAAACGCCGGGTTGGTGGGAAGAGGGACGCTCCTATATCCGCTACGAAAAACCGATGCTGGCGGTGTGGGGGGACGAGGTGGTGGTGGTGACGCCCGGCTGTCAGGACCTGGTGACGCTGATCGACGAACAGGGCAAGGCCGAGGGCGGCTTCAACCGGTTCACCATGGCCGCAATCAATCCGCACACGATCCAGGCCAAGGGACGTTCCTGCAAGGACTGCCATGCCGAACCGAAGACCGTCGGGCTGGGAGAGGGCACGGTGGCGCTCCAGGACGGGCAATGGCGGTTTTTCCCGGTGGACCGGGGCGTGGCGGGCGAACAGGGGCGAACGCCGGGATTCGACACCTTCGTGACCATCGACGGCACGCCGCTGCAACACGGTTCCCGGTCGAATTTGCGACCGTTCAACGGCGAGGAGTTGCGGCGCATCCTCCGCATCGGTCTCTGCCTGGATTGCCACAGCGCGGCCGATGATCCGGTGTACCGCGATTATGACCGGCGACGCCCCTGCCCGGTATTCAAGGAGCCGTGAGCGGCGGTCGTAAAAAAATGTTCGCCGCGCGCCCTGTTTGCACTTGTGAAAATCGAACGAAAGCGTTACAGCGCACTGTTTTTTGTCTTTTGATAAGGATACGAGGAAGGAGTCGAAGATGTTTTCTGAAAGATTTGTGCTTGCGGATCGCGTGCTGAATGTGGCGCCTTCGCCGACGCTGGCGGTCAATGCCAAGGCAAAGGCCCTCAGGGCCGCAGGTGCGGATATTCTCAATTTCAGCGTGGGCGAACCCGACCTGTCCACGCCTGCCCATGTCTGCGAAGCCGGCAAGAGAGCCATTGAGGAGGGGCGTACCCGGTACACTCCGGCCGCGGGCATTCTCGAACTGCGGCAGGCGGTCTGCACCAAGCTGAAGGAAGAGCAGGGCTGGGACTACCAGCCGGACGATGTTCAGATCAGCTGCGGCGGCAAGCACGGACTGTACAATATCTTTCAGGCCATCCTCAATCCGGGGGATGAAGTCCTCATTTTCGCGCCGTATTGGGTTTCCTACCCGCCCATGGTGCAGTTGGCCGGCGGCACCCCGGTGATCGTCCCCCTGCGGCAGGAGCGGCGGTTCGACATCGATCCGGACGTGGTGGCCCGATACATCACCGACAAGACCAAAGCCATCGTCCTCAACAGTCCGTCCAATCCGACCGGCGCGGTCTATTCGCTGGCAGCCTTGGCCGAGGTGGCCAGGATGGCGCTTGCCGGCGGCTGGCTGGTGATCACCGACGACATGTACGAGGAACTTTTCTATGGCGAGGGCAGGGTGCCGCACATCCTCCATGCCGATCCGCGCTTGCAGGGGCAGACGGTGCTGTCCAACGGGGTGTCCAAGTCCTTTGCCATGACCGGCTGGCGCATCGGCTATTCCGCCGGTCCGCGGGAGGTGATCAGGGCCATGAATAAAATCCAGAGCCAGTCCACTTCCAACCCGGCGGCCCCCTCCCAATATGCGGCGCTGGCCGCCCTGACCGGGCCGCAGGATTTTCCCCGGCAGATGCGCGAGGCCTTCCTGCCCCGGCGGGCCTATTTTGTCGACGCCCTGGAAGCCATTGCCGGGGTGAGCTGCGTGGCGCCGATGGGGGCCTTTTACGTGTTCCCCAATTTTTCCGCCTATTACGGCAAAACGTTCAACGGCAGGGTGATCGACGGCTCCGTCGCTCTGGCCGACTACTTCCTCAGCGAGGCCCAGGTGGCCTCCGTGCCCGGAGCCGCTTTTGGCGCCGACGACTTCATCCGGTTTTCCTTCGCCACCTCGCTCGATACCATCAAGCAAGGCATGGCGCGGATCAAACAGGCCCTGGCCGCCTTGCGATAATCATCGCCGCCACGACAACTTCTGGCGCCAGAAACAACACAACCGGACAGAGCGTGTCGCCGCCCTGCCCGGTTGTGTTGTTTTTCCCGTCTTAACCGGTTAAATGGTCTGCCTACTTTCCTGCCCCGGCGAGCGCGCCGTTGCCATTTTCCTGGTTGAGTCTGCTTTTCATCAGGAGCGACTGCAACTTCCAGGGGGAGGAAAGACATTCCCGACCGAGGTGGTTTTCCGCCACCATTTCGCAGAACTTCAGAAATTCGGCCATGAGGCGGGTGATGATCTTGTCCTTGTGCTGGATGATCCAGAGCTGGCGGCTCATGTCCATGCCTTCGATGGGCAGGATCTTCAACCAGCCTTCCTCCGCCTCCCGACAAACGGTCAGCATGGACAGACAGGCCGCGCCGACTCCCGATTCGACCGCTTTCTTGATCGCCTCGGTGTGGCCGGTCTTGGTCACCACCTTGAGCAGAGATGTATATCGGCCCAGCTTTTTGGTGAAAATTTCGGCGGTGCCCGATCCTTCCTCGCGCATGACCCAACTGGTTTCCTTGAGATCGTCCGGAATCTGGAATGTCTCGCGTTCGGCCAACTTGTGGGTGGAACTGACGATGATGCCGAGTTCGTCGGCGAACCAGGAGGTGGCCACCAGCGAATCGACGTTGATGTCGCCCTCGACGAATCCCAGGTCGGCCTGGCCGCTGGCCACCAGCTTTTCGGCGGTCATGGTGTTGACCACCAGCATGTTGATGTGGGCTTCGGGGTGGAGCCGCATGAAGGCGCCGATGAGATAGGGAAGGACATAGTTGCCGATGGTCGAACTGGCAACGATCTCGAGAACGCCCGCCACCGCACCCTGCTGCTCGGTGAGGATGGTCTCGATGTTGGCCACCTGGTGGAGGATGTTCTTGGACAGCGGCAGCAGGTAGCGGCCCCGGTCGTTGAGGAGCAGGCTCCGGCCGTGCCGGTCGAAGAGCGGCCCGCCCAATTGATTTTCCAGTTCGCCCAGGGCCATGCTCACCGCCGACTGGGTCAGCAGCAGTTTCTTGCTGGCTCTGGTCACCTGCTGGGTTTCGGCGACCGCGATGAAAATTTCAAGTTGTCTAAACGTAATGGCCATGAAAAAACGCCAGTATCAGCTTTGCTGAATATATACATGATTGAAATTGAAGCCCAAACTAACACTTTCGGGAAATAGGTCAATCAATTTTCGAAATCAGGGGGCATTATTTCCCGAAGGGATGGGCGCTCCGGCCTGGGAAACCGCGCATATTTTTCCGAATCGATTGCCGGAATTGTCCTTGACATCAAAGGTGCTTTTCAGTAGCTTGGATAAAATGTGCTGATAAAACGCATCAGTATGATTGATGCCACTCGGTGGCCGTTGCCTGGGGAGAAGAGGATGGATCAGGTTGTTCTCACGAATATCATATATGTCACCATCTTTTTGATCGGCGCCCTGTTGTTCGGGTTTGGACCGATCATCATCGTCAAGCTGCTCAGCCCTTCCTCCCACACCCGGCAAACCGCCGGCCGGACCGACCAGTTGATCGAGTGCGGCATGGAGCCCATCGGCAGCGCCTGGATCCGGTTCGGTATCATTTATTATCTCTACGCCCTGATTTTTCTTGCCTTCGACGTCGACGTCCTCTTCCTGTTCCCGGTGGCCGTGGCCTACAACAGCCCGGAATTGGGCCTCCGGGACTTTTACGAGATTTTGCTGTTCGTCGCCATACTTTCATTAGCCATCGTCTATGCCTGGCGTAAAGGAGTGTTCACGTGGGAGAAGAAAACGTACCTGCATCAATAGTGCAGTTCGCCCAGCTCGATAAACTGCTCAACCTCGGCAGGGCCAACTCGCTGTGGCCCATGACCTTCGGGCTGGCCTGCTGCGCCATCGAGATGATGTGTACCGGCGGTTCCCGCTTCGACATCTCCCGCTTCGGCGCCGAGGTCTTCCGGCCCTCGCCCCGCCAGTCCGATGTCATGATCGTGGCCGGGACCATCAACAAGAAGCTGGAACTGGCGGTCAAGACCCTGTACGACCAGATGCCCGAGCCCAAATGGGTCATCGCCATGGGCAACTGCGCCATTTGCGGCGGTCCGTTCAAGGTCAAGGAAAACTATAACGTGGTCGAGGGCGCGGACAAGCTGTTCCCGGTGGATGTCTACATCCCCGGCTGCCCGCCGCGCCCCGAAGCTTTGCTCGAGGGCATCATGATGCTTGAGGAAAAGATCACCGGCAAACGCCGCTGGCCTCGGGTCCAGCCGGGCTGAGAGAGGGGGGACGCACGCAATGGGCCTAGTGGAACAAACGCAGGCGGCCTTGGCCGAACTCTTCCCGGAGCCGGCTCTTCCCGCCGCACCGGCAGGGGAGGGCGACCAGGAGGCGCCGCCGAGGCAGGCCGGGGTGGTGGTCACCGATGCGGCCAGGCATGGCAGCCATCTCGATGTCCTCTGCCGTCCCGACCAGGTGGTGGCGGTGGCGCGCGTGCTGGACCAGGATGGGTATTTCCTGGAGGCCATCTCCGGAGTCGACTGGCTGGACAAGGGACAATTCGAGGTCATCTACGATTACAACCGCCTGGGCGACGAGCACTGTCGGGTGACGGTCCGCGCCCTGGTCGACCGCAACGAACCGGCGGTGCCGACCATATCCGGCGTCTTCCCGGCCGCCGACTGGCACGAGCGCGAAACCTTCGATTTCTATGGCATCCGTTTCCAGGATCATCCCAATCTGATCCGCATTCTCCTGCCGGAAGATGCCGATTTCCACCCCCTTCGCAAGGACTATATGCCATGACCGTACCCGTTCATCTGCGGCATGATGAAACCTTTGTCCTCAACCTCGGGCCGCAGCATCCCGCCACCCACGGCGTCCTCCGGGTCAAGCTCACCATGGACGGCGAATACATCGTCAAGGCCGAACCGGTGCTGGGCTACATCCACCGCATGCATGAAAAAATGGCAGAGAACGGGACCTTTGCCCAGTTCATGCCCAATACCGCCCGCATGGACTATCTGCACGCCCTGGCCTTCAACCACGGTTGGGCCCTGGTGGTGGAGAAGGCGGCCGGTATCGAGGTGCCCGAGCGGGCCGAGTACATCCGGGTCATCACCGTCGAACTCAACCGCATCGCCAGCCATTTGCTCTGGTGGGCGGCCTTCCTGCTCGATCTGGGCGGCTTCACCCCCTTGCTCTACGCCTTTGACGACCGCGAGAAGATCATCGATCTGCTGGAACGCGTCACCGGCTCCCGCCTGACCTACTGCTACCTGCGCTTTGGCGGCGTCTACAACGATATCGACGACGAGTTCGTCGCCGGCACCCGCGACTTTATCAAGCGCCTCCGCGGCCGTATGCCCCGCCTCTACCACGATCTGGTGACCCACAACATCATCCTGATCAAGCGGATCAAGGACATCGGCTTTGTCACCGCCGAGCAGTGCCGCCGTTACGGTGCCACCGGCCCGGTGGCCCGCGGCTCCGGCATCGACTACGACATCCGCAAAAACGAGCCCTATTCGGTCTACCCGGAGTTCGATTTCGACGTGCCGGTCTTCACCGAGGGCGATTCCATGGCCCGCTACATGGTGCGCATGCACGAAATGGAACAGTCGATGCGGATTATCGAGCAGGCCCTGGACAAACTGCCCGGCGGCCCGGTGATGGGCAAGGCGCCTAAGGTGCTCAAGCCCGAGGCCGGCTACTATTACTCGGCCGTGGAAACCGCCCGGGGCTCGCTCGGCCACCGGCTGGTCTGCAACGGCGACAAGAATCCCTACAAGCTCAAGCTGCGGTCGCCGACCTTTTCCAACCTGAGCCTGTTCGGCGAGGTGGCCGAAGGCATGCTGCTGGCGGATGCCCTGGCGTTCATGGGCAGTCTGGATCTGGTCATCCCCGAAATCGACCGCTGACCGGGAGAGGAGAAGATGGAAACAAGTATATGGCGCGCCCTGCTGTATCTGGTGGGGATTCTGGCCTTTGCCGGTGTTAACGCCGCCTGGCTCGGCTGGTGCGAGCGCAAGGGCGCGGCCCGCATCCAGCGGCGCATCGGGCCCTGCGAGGCCGGCTTCGCCGGGCTGCTCCAGCCCTTGGCCGACGGCCTCAAGCTGATGAGCAAGCAGTTGCTGGTGCCCCAGGGCGTGGACGGCATCATTTTCCGGGTGGCGCCTGTGCTGGCCATGATTCCGGCCATCACCTCCATGGTGGTGATCCCGTTTTCGGAAAACATCGGCGCCCGGGCCATGGAACTCTCGGTACTGCTCCTCTTCGCCCTGGCCTCGATCGGCATGATCGCCATCCTGCTCGGCGGCTGGGCCTCGGGCAACAAGTACGCCATCATCTCCGCGGCCCGCTCGGTCTCCCAGAACCTGGCCTACGAAATCCCCATGCTGCTCACGGTGATCACCGTGGTGCTGCTGTCCGGATCGATGAACCTGCGCGAGATCGCCATCGACCAGCAGGGCGGCTTCTGGCACTGGAACATCTTCCGCCTGGAGAACGGCCATTTCCTCACCATGTGGATTTCGTTCATCATCTTCTTCATCTGCTCGGTGGCCGAGACCAACCGCGCCCCCTTCGACATGGCCGAGGCGGAGAGCGAACTGGTGGCCGGGTTCATGACCGAATACAGCTCCATGGGCTTCGGCCTGTTCATGATGGGCGAGTACCTGAACATCGTGGTCGGCGCCTGCCTGACCGCGACCCTCTTCCTCGGCGGCTGGGACTGCCCCTTTGGCAAGACCCCCGGCGTCTGGTGGTTCGTGCTCAAGATCTACATCCTCATCTTCACCTTCATCTGGATCCGCTGGACCTATCCGCGCACCCAGATCTACCGGCTTCTCAATCTTTCCTGGAAAATACTGATTCCGTTTTCCCTGGTTAATCTCCTGGTAACGGCAGCCCTCATCAAGGTGTTCTGAGTATGAGCGGGTATTTGAGCGATATCGTCACCGGCGGCAAAAGTCTGGTGACCGGCCTGGCCATCACCGCCCGCGAGTTTTTCCGGCCGGTGGTGACCGAGCAGTATCCCTGGGAAGTGCCGACGATGACGCCGCTCTTTCGGGGGCACATCGAACTGATCGGCAACGAGGAGACCGGCGAGCCCAACTGCGTGGTCTGCGGCATGTGCCAGCGCGCCTGTCCTTCGGTGTGCATCAGCCTGGACGGCAAGAAGAACGAGAGCGGCAAGGGCAAGGTCCTGACCCGCTACATCCTCGATTTCACCAAGTGCAGCCTGTGCGGCTCCTGCGTGGAGAGCTGCAACTTCAACGCCCTGCGCTTTTCCAGGGACTACAACTTGGCGAGCTTCGACAAGAATGACTTCACCATGGATCTCATGAAACGGCTGGAGGAGCAGAACAGATGCAAACGCTAGTCTGTCAGCCGGCGGGCGCCCCGGCCCTGTTTTCCGCCGAGGGCATGGTCGGGGTGGTGTTCCTGCTCACCGTGGCCCTGGTGGTGGCGGGCGCGATGATCGCGGTCAGCGCCCGGCGGCTGGTCCGCGCCGTGTCCGGCCTGGCCGTCTGCTTCACCGGCCTGGCCGGCGTCTACTATTTCCTGCTCAGCCCCTTCCTCGCCATGATGCAGATGCTCATCTACGTCGGCGCGGTCTCCATCCTGATCGCCTTCGGCATCATGATGGCCACGCCCGAGGAGCAGCAGACGGCGGGCATGCGGCACCGCGCCACCCTGGCCGGTCCGCTGGCCTTCAGCGTCGCTGCCCTGATCTTCGCCGCCCTGACCGTGCTCGGGCTGAAAACCGAGTGGCAGGTCTTTCCCCGGCAGGGCACCTTTGACATCAAGGCGGTGGGGATGTCGCTCCTGACCACCCACGGCTTTGTCTTCGAACTCATTTCCGTCGTCCTGCTCCTGGCCATCATCGGCGCCCTGGTGCTGGCGCAGAGGGGGAGAAACTAACCGATGCAACTGCTCAATCTCTACAACTGCCTGCCGACCTACCTGGTGCTCGGCGCCCTGCTGTTCGCCTTCGGGGTCTATGGCATGGTGGTTCGGCGCACGGTGATCGGCATGCTGATCTCCTCGGAGTTCATCCTGGCCGCGGCCTCGACCAACTTCATGGCCTTCAACCGTTTCCTGGCCCCCGATCCGGCGGTCGGGCAGGTCTTCACCCTGTTCATCATGGCCATCGCCGCGGCCGAGGCGGCCATCGCCGTCAGCATCATGATCGCGGTCTACCGGAACTACAAATCCATCGAGACCGACGACATGGTCGATCTGCAAGGGTAAGCGGAGAGAATGCCCATGGATATCGTTGCCTCCACCACCGACATCGTCGAGAACGCCAACCTGCTGCTGGCGGTGATCATCCCGCTCTTCGGCAGCTTGGTGGTCATGACCCTGAAGCGCAACCCGAACCTGCGCGAGTTCGTCTCCGCCAGCGCCTCGGTGCTGCTGTTGTGCATGGTCCTCTCCTTCGTCCCGGCCCTCAAGGCCGGCAAGACCCTGGTCTACCCGATCTTCCAGCTCCTGCCGGGACTGTCGATCACCCTGCGCGCCGACGGCTTTTCCATGATCTTCGCCCTGGTCGCCTCGTCGTTGTGGGTGATTGCCGTGTTCTACTCCATGGGCTACATGCGGGCCCACGACGAACCCTGCCAGACCAGGTTCAACGCCTGTTTCGCCCTGGCCATCTTCGGGGCCATTGGCGTGGCTTTTTCCGACAACCTCCTGACCCTCTATCTTTTCTACGAGATCGTCTCGGTCTGCACCTATCCGCTGGTCGCCCATCACCAGGATGAGGAATCCTACGAAGGGGCGCGCAAGTACATCGTCTACCTGACCACCACCGCCAAGTTCTTCCTCCTGCCGGCTCTGATCCTCATCTATGTCCTGGCCGGCACCCTGGATTTCCCGCATAACATCAGCACTGGCATCATCCCCACCTCGGCCGCCGGCTGGATGGTGACCATGCTGTATATCTTCTGCATCTTCGGTTTCGCCAAAAACGGTGTCATGCCGTTCCACCACTGGCTCCCCGGCGCCATGGTGGCCCCGACGCCGGTCTCGGCCCTGCTGCATGCGGTGGCCGTGGTCAAGGTCGGCGTGTTCTGCACCACCCGCACCATGCTCTACGTCTTCGGCGTCGACACCATGGACCGGCTCAACCTGGGCATCCCCACCGCCTATTTCGTCGGCTTCACCATCATCGTCGCCTCGATGATCGCCCTGTCGAAGGACAATCTCAAGGCTCGGCTGGCCTATTCCACGGTGAGTCAGCTCTCTTACATCATCCTGGGCGTGGCGCTTCTGACCCCGCACGCCATCGAGGGTGGCCTGATCCACATCGTCAACCACGCCTTCTCCAAGATCACCCTGTTCTTCTGCGCCGGCGCCATCTACATCGCGGCCCACAAGAAATATATCTCGGAGATGAGCGGCCTCGGCCGGACCATGCCCTTCACCTTCGGTGCTTTTGCCGTGGCCTCGCTGTCGATGATCGGCGCGCCGCCGGTGGCCGGTTTCGTCTCCAAATGGTATCTGCTGGTTGGCTCGATGGAGGCGCATCAGGTGGGCATTCTGCTCATCCTCATCGCCTCGACCGTGCTCAATGTCGGCTACTTCGCGCCGGTGACCTACAAGGCCTTTTTCGGCAAGCGGCCGGCCGGCCAGGCCGAGACCGGGATCAAGGAGGCGCCGCTGAGCATGCTGATCCCCCTGCTGATCGCGGTCACCGTTTCGGTGATCATCGGTATCTACCCAAATTTTATGATGCAATTCGTCTGGATGGTGACAGGATGACCACGCTGATCGCATACCTGCAAGCCCGGCTGAAAACCGTGGTGACGATCTGCCTTGCGCTGCTGGCCGTGATCGCCGCAACCTCGCTGCTCATCGACACCCATCACGCCCATACCTGGGCCGAGCAGCACGTGCCCTTTTTCTGGTCGTTGTTCGGTTTCGTTGCCGCGGCGCTGATCATCGGCGCGGCGCGGTGGTTCGGCGGTTCCGGCATTCAGGCCCCGACCGATGTCTATGACCGTACCCTTTTACCCTGCGAGGAAGAAGAATGACCTCCAGTTTTCTCCACCCCTCCCTCATCCTGATCGCGGGCGCACTGCTCCTGCCCTTCATTCAGGGTCCGCTGCGCCGGCCCTATCTGTTCCTGGTGCCACTGCTGGCCTTGGGTGCCGTGCTCGCCAATACCACCCTGACCGGCAATTTCGGCCTGGTGGATTTTCTCGACTGGCAGCTGGTCTTCGGCCGGGTGGACAAACTCTCGACGGTTTTTGCCCTGATCATGGCGCTGATGGCGGTGATCGGCACCCTCTACGGTCTGCACGTCGACAGGGCCGGCGAGCACATGGCCGCCTGGTTCTACGCGGCCGGTTCCCTGGGCGTCATCTACTGCGGCGATTACGTGAGCCTCTTTTTCTTCTGGGAGATGATGGCCTTTGCCTCGGTCTTCCTCGTTTGGTTCAGGCGGGGACCGAACTCGCTGGCCGTGGGCTACCGCTACCTGCTCATCCACACCATCGGCGGCATCATTCTTCTGGCCGGGATCCTGCTCCGCTACCAGTCGACGGGCAGCATCGCCTTCGACCTGCTTGACGTCGCCCATCCCGGACTCGCCACTTGGCTGATCATGATCGGCTTCGGCCTCAACGCCGCCATGGTTCCGCTCCATTCCTGGCTGCCCGAGGCCTACAGCGAAGCCTCGTTCAACGGCGCGGTCTTCCTCTGCGCCTTCACCACCAAGACGGCGGTCTATACCCTGGCCCGAGCCTGCGCCGGCATGGACGTTCTGGTGGTGATCGGGGTGATCATGGCCCTCTACGGCGTCATCTACGCGGTGATGGAAAACGACATCCGCAAGCTGCTGGCCTGGTCGATCGTCTCCCAGGTGGGCTACATGGTCGCCGGCATCGGCATCGGCACGGACATGGCCATCAACGGCGCCGTGGCCCATGCCGTGGTCCACATTCTCTACAAGAGCCTTTTGTTCATGGGCACCGGCGCGGTGCTGTACATGACCGGCAAAACGAAATTCACGGAATTGGGCGGGCTGTACGCCAAGATGCCGGCCACCTTCTTCTTCACCCTGATCGGCTGTCTGTCGATCTCCGCCGCTCCTTTCTTCGCCGCCTATGCCAGCAAGTCGATGATCATCACCGCCGGCTTCGAGCAGCACCTCAACTGGGCCGCCTGGCTGCTGATGTTCGGCGCCACCGGCACCTTCATGTACAACGGCCTCAAGCTGCCCTATTTCCTGTTCTTCGGCAGCAACAGATGCAGTGAGGCCACCTGGGACAAGGCGGCCGATCCCACGTGGAACATGCTGGTCGCCATGACCCTGGGCGCCACCCTGTGCGTCCTGGTGGGCACCGCACCCGGCTTCCTGTACGCCCTGCTGCCCCACGCGGTCGACTACACGCCGCACACGGTCTACCATCTGATGGAGACCCTGCAACTGCTCGGCTTTGCCGCCCTGGCCTTTTTCCTGCTTAAGAAATACGTGGAGCCGGTGGACCGGGTCTGCCTCGACATCGATTGGCTCTACCGTCAGGCCGGCCGCGGCTTCCTCTGGCTGGTCCGGCATCCGCTGCAATGGTTCGACACTGCCTGGGGCGAGGCCTACCGCGTGGTCGGCCTCGGTTCCCTGATGACGGTCAGCCGGTTCTGGAGCTGGTTCGACTGGCACGGCATCGACGGAGTGGTCGACGGCATTGCCCGCGGGGTGCGGGCGCTGGGCGGCAGGGTGCGCGTCCTCCAGAGCGGTCAGATCCAGGTCACCCTGTTCTATGTCTCGTCGCTCGCCGCGGTCGTCCTGGTCACCTTCGTTGTCTCCCAGTTGCTCTAAGGGGAAAAGAGAATGGATCTGCTACTTATCAAAGAGGGTTTTCCCCTGCTCAGTTTTCTCATCTTTCTGCCCCTGGCCGGTGCGCTCGTGCTGCTGTTCTATCGCGGCGAGGCCTTTGCCCGGCTGTGGGCGCTGCTGATCACCTCGCTGACCGCCGTCTGCTCGCTGCCCCTGCTGTTCGGCTTTGATCCGACCAGCAGCAAGTATCAGTTCGCCGAGCTCTATACCTGGATTCCCCGGCTGAAGATCAACTATATCGTCGGCATGGACGGCATCTCCATCCTGCTGGTGCTGCTGACCACGTTGATCATGCCGTTCTGCGTGCTCGCCTCCTGGAAGTACATCCAGCAGCGGGTGACGCCTTTCATGTTCTGCCTGCTGGTGATGGAGACCTCCATGATCGGGGTCTTCGTCGCCCTGGACTTTGTCCTGTTCTACATCTTCTGGGAGTTCATGCTCATCCCCATGTATCTCCTCATCGCCGTCTGGGGCGGACCGCGCAAGGCGTACGCCTCGATCAAGTTCTTCCTCTACACCCTGGCCGGCTCGGTGCTGCTGCTGGTGGCCATCATCGCCCTGTATCTTAAATCGGGCAGCTTCTTCATTCCGGAGATGATGTGGCAGCCCTATTCCCTCACCTTCCAGGTGCTGGTGTTCCTTGCCTTTTTCCTGGCCTTCGCCATCAAGGTGCCGATGTTCCCCTTCCACACCTGGCTGCCGGCCGCCCATGTCGAGGCGCCGACTGCAGGCTCGGTCATTCTGGCCTCGGTGCTGCTCAAGATGGGCACCTACGGCATGCTTCGCTTCTGCCTGCCGATCACGCCGGACGCCACCATGCTCCTGGCTCAGCCAATCCTCTGGCTGTCGATCGCCGGCATCCTCTACGGCGGCTTCACCGCGCTCGCCCAGCAGGACATGAAAAAACTGATCGCCTATTCCTCGGTGGGGCACATGGGCTTCGTCACCCTAGGCATCTTCGTCCTCAACAGCCGGGGCATCGAAGGGGCCCTGCTGCAGATGATCAACCACGGCGTCACCACCGGCGCCCTCTTTCTCTGCGTGGGCATGATCTACGAACGGACGCACAGCCGGGAGTTGGCCCTGGCCACGGGTGTGGGCAAGTACATGCCTTGGTTCGTCACCTTTCTGGCCTTTTTCTCCCTTTCCTCCTTCGGTTTTCCGGGAACCAATTCGTTCATCGGCGAGTTCCTGGTGCTGGCCGGCACCTTTGAATACAATACCTTCCTGGCCCTGGCCGCCATCCCCGGCGCTGTCCTGGCGGCGGCTTACATGCTGCGCATGCTGCAGAAGATTGTGTGGGGCGGCACCGCCAATCCGGATCAGTCCTATCTGACCGATATCGGTGTGCGCGAGATTGCCGTGCTGACGCCCTTTTTGCTCTTTGTCTTCTGGATTGGCCTGGGGCCGCAGCCGTTTCTCGACCTGATGCACACCTCGGTCAGCACGCTGATCGACCAGTTGCATCACTGGCAGCAGCACCAGCAGGTCGCGGCCGTACCCTGGCATTGAGTATGCGGGGCACCGTTATACGTTTCGTCATTATTCCGACCGTTCCGTGCGGTCGATGCTGAGACAACACGAAGAAAGGCAACATCTATGGTTATTCTTCCCGAATTGGTGCTGGCCGCCGGTGCACTGGCGCTCTTCCTGGTCAGCCTGAGCAAGACGCCCTCGGCGCAGACGGCGAAATCGGTGGCCATGGTTTTCGGCCTCGCCACCTTCGCGGCCACGCTGTTCGCCTTCCAGTCGCAGGGGAGCCTGTTTTACGGCGCCTATGCGGTGGATCAGTATTCGCAGTTGTTCAAGGCGCTCATCGGCTTTTCCCTGGCCCTGCTCCTGGTTTTTGGCCAGAATCTCAAGGGCATCAGCCCGAATGTCCGCCCGGAGTACTACCTCTTTTTCCTGCTCAGCGTGCTGGGCCTGATGCTGCTGGTCAGTTCGGTGGAACTGATCGCCATTTTCATCTCCCTTGAGTTGTCCTCCTTCGCCCTCTACCTGTTGGTGCCCATGCGCGACGACCGCACCGGCATCCGGGTGCAGATGGAAGCGGGCATGAAGTACGTCCTCTTCGGGGTCATGGCCACCGGCTTCATGCTCTACGGCATGAGTCTGTTGTTCGGCCTCACCGGCACCACCTATCTCAAGGACATCATCGCCTTTCTCGCCAAGGGCGATCTGCAGCCCACGGTGGTGGTGGCGGTGCTTCTGGTCCTGGCCGGCTTTTTCTACAAACTGGCCGTCTTCCCCATGCATTTCTGGGTACCGGATGTCTATCAGGGCGCATCGAACGAAACCGCCGGGTTCATCGCCACGTTGCCCAAGTTCGGCGCCGTGGCCCTCCTGATCCGTTTCCTCACCGTGCCGACCGGCCAGAGTTCGTTTCTGATCGAACTGATGGCGGTGCTGGCGCTTTGTTCGATGTTTTACGGCAATCTCAGCGCCCTGGTGCAGAAGGACCTCAAGCGGATGCTCGGCTTCTCCGGCATCGCCCATGCCGGCTTCGTCCTTCTGGGGCTGCTGGCGCTTGACCAGGAAGGGTATGGCGTGGCCATTTACTATATCGCCGGGTATGTGCTGATGAATCTCGCCTGTTTCCTGGTGATCAGCAATGTCTCGCGGGAAGGGGAAAACGTGCGGATCGAGGATGTCAACGGCTTGTACAAGAGGCAGCCGGTGCTGGCCTTCGTGCTCGCGGTCGGTCTCTTCGGCCTGGCCGGCATCCCGCCCTTTGTCGGGTTCATGGGCAAATTCATGATTTTGACCTCGGCGCTGCGCGCCGACCATGTGGTGGTGGTCTGCCTGGCCGCGATCAATACCGCCATCGCCATTTACTATTATCTCTCGGTGGTCAAGGCCGCCTATACCGCTGAGCCCGGAGAGAGACCTCCGGTCACTGTGCATCCGAGCATCCAGTTGGCCGGGGTGGTGCTGGTGCTCGCCATCACCCTGCTGGGCGCGCTGCCGGCCAGGTTCATCGACTTTGCCAGCACCGTGGTGCAGACCTTGCTGTGAAGGAGTCGGCAATAAAAAAGGGGACGCCCAGCGTCCCCTTTTTTATTGCCGAATGTTGTGGCGGCAGGTCGGATCAGCTCAGGTGCTCCAGGCCCGGAGCGGGAAAACCGGCGCAGAGCTGCTGCACCATGGCGGCGATCTCGGCCTGCAGCGCGGTGTTGGTCGGGTCGGCTACCACCGCGTCGATCCACTTGCCGATCTGGACCATCTGCTCCTCTTTGAAGCCGCGCGAGGTGACCGCCGGGGTGCCCAGGCGGATACCGCTCGGATCGAACGGTTTGCGGGTGTCGTAGGGGACGGCATTGTAGTTGAGGACGATGCCGGCCGCATCCAGGGCCTTGGCCGCCACTTTGCCGGTCACGCCCTTGTTGGTCAGGTCGATCAGCATCAGGTGGTTGTCGGTGCCACCGGTCACCAGGTTGAATCCCCGGTCGATCAGGGTGCCGGCCAGGGCCTGGGCGTTCTTGACGATCTGGGCCGCGTACTGCTTGAACGCGTCGGTTGATGCCTCCCTGAGGGCGACGGCGATGGCGGCGGTGGTGTTGTTGTGCGGACCGCCCTGCAACCCCGGAAAAACGGCCTTGTCGATGGCGGCGGCGTGCGCCTGTCTGCACATGATCATGGCACCGCGCGGACCGCGCAACGATTTATGGGTGGTGGTGGTGACCACGTCGGCATAGGGGATGGGCGAGGGGTGGACGCCGCCCGCCACCAGGCCGGCGAAATGGGCCATGTCCACCAGGAGCAGGGCGCCGCAGGCGTCGGCGATTTCCCGGAATGCGGCAAAGTCGAGGATTCGCGAATAGGCGGAGTGTCCGGCGATGAGGATCTTCGGCCGGCAGGCCAGGGCCTTTTCGCGGATGGCATCGTAGTTGAGCCGCCCGGTCTCCTGGTCGAGGGAATAGGATTCGGCGTTGAAATACTTGCCGGAGATCGACACCTTGGCGCCATGGGTCAGGTGGCCGCCGTGGGGCAGGGCCATGCCGAGAATGGTGTCGCCTGGGTTGAGAAAGGCGAAAAAGACCGCCAGGTTGGCCGGTGAGCCGGAATAGGGTTGCACATTGACGTGTTCGGCGCCGAACAGGTCCTTGGCCCGCTGGATGGCCAAGCTTTCCACCTGATCGATGTATTGCTGACCCTCGTAATACCGTTTGCCGGGGTATCCTTCGGAATATTTGTTGGTCAGCACCGAGCCGGTTGCCTCCATCACCGCGCCGGAGACGTAGTTTTCCGAGGCGATCAGGCGGATCTTGTTTTTCTGGCGCTGCTCTTCCTGCTTGATCAGGGTGAAGAGTTCGGGATCAGATTGGTGTAGGCTGCTCATCTTGACTCCTTGGATGGCTGAGGTATGACGGCTGGGCGCGGTCTGATCCGCGCAGCGGCCCGAAGAAAGGGGATAATGCGGTTATGCGGTCTCGCCGCGGCTTGCGTTGACACGCAGGGGGAAAGCCGGTGAAGCCGCGTTGCAAAAGTAAGCATCATACCCAACCTGTCTGCTGTTGCACAGCAGAAAATGATGGATGCGATTTCCGGTTTTCCGGGGAATGTCCCGGATGACGGGCTGAATCCTCCCGGAGTATCTGCCGGGGGTGCATGAGGGGACGGCGGCGCGCGCCGGCCATTTTTCGATTTTTTTGATATACTCTTATGCTCTTGGAAAAACGGTGATGGTAGGGTATTTTGACTCGGTAAATCTACCCAACTTGGAACGATCCGAAGAGCACTTGGGGGGCCTGCTGAAGCAGGGCGGCTGGAATCGAGGAATGGCATACGGGCAATTCTGCCGGGTTTTACAGACGGCTGGGTACAGGTTGCCGTGACCAAGAAGCGACACCAGAAGTGATGAGAGTAATATCGGGTTGGCGGTGCGGGGGAAACGTGTGTGGGCAACAGATATGAATGAACAGCAGGGTGGAGAATGAAAAAGAGAGCGTTATTTTGTTACGGAACATTGCAGTCGCCTCTTGTGATGAAGGCCGTTACCGGCCAGGCGTATGAAGGCAGGGAGGCGATCCTGAACAACTGGGCCCGGTATCGCGTCCGCGGTTCCGAGTACCCCGGCATCACCCGTCAGGAGGCTTCGGTCGTTTCCGGAAAACTGTATTGGGGCCTGGACGAACAGGCAATGGAGAAACTCGACGCCTTTGAGGGTGAGAAGTACGAACGGGTCATTGTCCAGGTGGCCATTGCCGACGGAACATGCGAAGAAGCCTATGTGTATGCGATCCGGAACGATTGCCGCAAGATGCTGTCGAACGATCCCTGGGATTTTGACCGTTTCCTCCAGTATGGACTGGAGAAGTTCATTCATTGGTTTGTCGAGGATCGCCGGGATTTGTTCGACCGGGGTGATCTCTGATGCATGTCCGCCTGCCGGCCGCATGTCCGATAGTACACTTGGGACGACCGGATGAGGGTGCCGATGTCATGGCCTTTCGGTTTAGTCGGAAGGCCTGTCTTTTAGCACGGTTCCATCCGACGAGCGGATGAATGGACCGGACGACAGGAGTATTCGCCGTGCTTCGGGAAGATCCGGGTTCGGCCGATACAAAAGAATCATCCGGCCGATGACTTGAACCAAGGCGGCGCCGGTGCTGCCGGCCAACTCTTGCCCCGCCCGATTCCGTTCCAATGGACAGTTCTGTCCGATCTTGATCTTGACCAGTTCATGCGCCTTGAGCGCTGCCTGCAGCGAGTTGAGCAGAGCAGGGGACGCCCCCTCTCTGCCCACATGCACCACCGGTTCGAGGTGGTGGCCCATGCTTCGCAATCTTTTTCTTTCTCGACTGGTCAGCGGAAACGCTACGTCGGTCTGTTCGCTCATTTTCTGCCTCGTTGTTGAAGAAACCGTTTCGTCAGTTGAACGGTGTGGTGTGCTCTTCCCGGATACGCCTGTCGGATTGGCCGGCGCTGAGCGCCCTGCTGTCCGAGGACTCCGGCTTCGGAGGGGGAGGGAACCGGCCGGATTCCGCCCGCGCCACAATCGCCCGGCACAGTTTCGGAAAGATGAGATTGTGAAAAGGAAAGACCGCGTACCAATACAGCCGGCCCGGAAGACCGTGGGGGACAAAGTGGGCGGTCTGCACCAGTGTGTCCTGTTGGAGATCGAATTCCAGCCATGCCTTGCCGGGCAGGCGCATCTCGGCCTGAAGCAACAGTCGCTTGTTGGGGACCAGATCAACAACTCTCCAGAAATCAAGGGCATCGCCGATCCGGAGTTCCGTGGCGTGACGGCGGCCCCGGTTCAGGCCACATCCGCCGACTGCCTTGTCGAGCCAGCCGCGCAGTCGCCAAAGAAACATGGAGGCAAGCCAGCCGTTCTCGCCGCCGATGCCGAGGAGTGAGGCGAAAACCCGCTCCGGGGCCGTGCCGGCGAGGGAATGCGCGCGCCTGTCGCGCAGGATCGATGCCTCGGCGTGGCACCGGACGTCGATGTCGCCAAGCGCACTGGCACCCGAATCACACCAGCGGCTGAGCACCAGGTCGTTTTCCGCTTCGTGGATCGCCTGACGGACAGCGTGGGGAAAAGACGCGGGCCGGATCCCGGGAAAACATGTCCCGGCACAATCGATGATCTGGTTGCGGGATTCCGATTGCAGGCTCTTGACGAATGCCGCTGCCATTCTGTACGGCACCGGTGTCATAAGGGCCAGCCATAGGGAACTGAGACAACTGCCCGAAAAGGGGGCAGGCAGGATCAGGCGCCTGAGGTTCATGACCCTGGCGGTTTGGCGGAGCATGTCCAGGAAGGTCATCGGCGGAGCGCCGATATCGACCGCCGCCATGGTGCCGTCCGGCGCCGGTGCCAGCGCTGCGGTGAGATAGGCCGTCACATCGTCAATGCCGATGGGACGTACCGGAGTTGCTGCCCAACGGGCGGCGAACACGGCCATCGATCGTTTCAGAAGGCAGCGGATCATTTCAAAGCTGGCACTGCCCGAGCCGATAACGACTCCAGTCCGGAACCAGATGGTGCGGATCCGGTCGGGCCGGCTGGAGAGGATCCGACCGGGGGAGTTGTGGGTGTCGGCCTGCAGCGAGGCTGCGTCCGCATGGGTGGGACCGCCAAGATGGACGATGTCCGTACTCCCTGGTCGAGGCAGGCTTGGAGAAAATTTTCTGCACTGATTCGGTCGGGATGGGGGAAATCCTGCCCGTCTTCCCCGGCACGGATGAGATAGAAGGCGGTGTCCACGCCGGCCAGCGCCCGCCGGAGATCCGGCAGGCACATGGCGTCGCCTTCGAAGACTTCCGCGCGTTGCCGGGTCTCGCCGGTCAGTTTCCTGGCGTCGCGCACAAAGAGCCGCAGGGAAACATCCTCCCGTTCTCGAAGCCTTTGTTCCAACCGCCGGCCAATATATCCCGTGGCACCGGTAAGCAAAATCGTTCGTTGCAAGGAGGGGGGCTCCTCTTGTGTCGGCTGCGGCGGCCACCGCGAACCGAAACCGCGGTTGGTTTTTCGGAGAAAATGGGAAGGAACGGGACGAAAAATGCGAAGGGGAAAACTCGGCGATCTTAAAAGAGGGGATCAGAGGGCCGCTCCCGGCCCCTGTGCGCCCCTTATCCTTTCTTGACAATCAGCTTGTCACCCGTTTGCAGGGAGTTGCCGCTGAGTTTGTTCCAGTCGCGAATATTCTGGGGAGAGGATTGGAATTTTTTGGCAATGGTTGTCAGGGTGTCGCCTCTTTTCACCACGTACCACGTAGGCGGCTGTTCCTTCTGCGCGGCCACTGCCGGCGTCCGCACGGAGGTCTTCGAGCCGCTGCCGGCTGGCTGCGCCTTGGCAACGCTTCGCTTTTTGGCCGTCTCCAGTGTGGGAACGGAGGCGGTTTTCTTTTTTTCGGCGGTTTCCTTGCTGACAGCGGCGATTTTGGCGGCAGCCGCCGTTTCCTCGGGTTTCTCGGCAAGAGCTGCTGTGGGGAGGGTGGGATACAGGGCCAATTGCTGTCCCTGCTTCACTTTGCTCGGATGGGCGATATTATTCCACCGCAGTATTTGCTGCGGCGAAACACGATACTGCTTGGCGACGGCGGCCAGTGTTTCGCCTGGTTTCATCGTATATTTCACCAATTGCTGGCGGTTGTCTTTGCCGCTGCCTTTGGCCACGCGTTCCGCGGAGGGCTGTCTGTTCTTGGCAAGGACATATTTGGTGCTGGTCGAGGGAATCTGGAGGCGCAGCCCTTTCGGCAACCGTGCGGACCTCAGATTGTTGGCCTTCAGCAGAGTGGTCTTGCTGATATTGTACAGGCTGCAAATGCTGTCCAGAGTGTCGTCCTTTTTGACCGTATGGGTGAGGTACACCGTCGTGGTGACCGGGCGGAGCTTGTCGAGATTGCCGGCGATCAACTCCCTGGTGCCGGTGGGGATGCGCAGGGTGTATTCGCTCTTGGGTGGAGTCTGACCTTTTCTCAGTTCGTTGTTGAGGGCGCGCAATTCTTTCGCCGAGGTGTTGGCGGTGGCGGCCACGACCTCAAGGCTGACCCCGCCGGGGATACTGACGGTTTCATACTCCTGCGGTTTTCTGTAGGAGATGTCGGTGAAACCGTATTTTTCCGGATTGCGGGCAATGATGATGGCGGCGATCAATTTCGGCACGTACCGCTTGGTTTCCATGAAAATCCCTTCGGATGCCGCTATCTCCCAGAAGTCCGTGGCATTGATCGTCTTCAGGGCGGTATCGATTTTTTTCTCGCCGGCATTGTACGCCGCCACGGCGAGATACCAGTCGCCGAACTGGGCATAGAGATTGGAAAGATAGCGCACCGCCGCTCTGGTGGCCTTTTCCGGCTGCCGGCGCTCGTCAACCCAGGAGTCGATCCTGAGACCGTATCGGCTGCCCGTCCCTTCGATGAATTGCCACAGCCCGCACGCCTTGGCCGGCGAATACGCCGACGGATTGTATCCCGATTCGATCATGGCCAGGAAGACCAGATCCCGGGGGAGGCCGGCCTTCTTCAACTCGGCCTCGATGTGGGGCCGGTACATCGTGGAACGGGCCAGCCACTGGGTGAAATAGTTCCGCTGCTTTCCCTGAAACAGTTCAAGATAATAGAGCACCTGCTTGTTGACCATGATGGGGAAATCGTACCTGGCGGGGTCGATGCCCAGCCTTTCCAGGGAGTAGGTCGTACTGATGCCATACTCCCAGGCGCCGGGGGCGTTGAGGGCATCCAGTTCCTCCTGGGCGGTTTCTTCGGGTTCGGCCGAGGAGATTTCCTCATCCTGGAGGTCGGTGGCGGTCACCTCGGCTGCCGGGGATGAGGGCAAGGCCGATTGTTTATTGCGGGATGAACAGGCTGAAAAGGAGAGGCAAAGAAGAACGACGAGACCGTGGGTCAGCAGAGTCGGCAATATTTTCATATGGAGTAGTCGGGTTGGTGTAACCTTATATTGCATTGAAATGATATTGTTTTTCTGCGATCAATTTGACACTGGGCGCAACGTCAGAACAAACAATGCGTTCTTTTTAACTTTTAGCAGAAAGAATGACAAGCAAAAGTATCTGGTTGCGTTGTTTTGCCCCTTTGAGCCCCTGTTGTTTTCTTTGATTTTTTGTCCAACACATGGTGTTTTCCGGTTTTCCGTGCAGTCGCGCCGGCATCGCTCGCCGTCGGGTAAGTCCTTCCGGGGCCTTGATCGGTTCTTTCTCTGTAATTATTTATTTATACAGTAAAAATTATGAATTTTCATTCAGGGGCATGGCAAACGATACCTGCCCGCCAGTTGCGGTGCGGCTGTTCGGTCGCCCCTCGTTTCGTCGAAGACGGCGTTCGTTTTTGGCGACAGAAAAAAAAAGCACTTTTTTTAGCGGAACATGATAAAAACCTCATCACATTTTTGCCGGCGACACATGCGCGGGGAAGAGGCGGCGGCACGGACCGTCGCTGTAGCATTTTTTTTATTGAGATCACACGGTTGAAATGTGAAGCCAGCAGCGGTGTCCTTCATGGGTATGGAGGGGCGGCTGTGGGGAAGGCATCGGAATTATGCTGAAATTCATAAAATACAGTTTTGTCGTCCTGGTGCTGTTCTTTATGCTGGCCGTCGCGATAGGCGCCGGCGGGCTGTATTATGTGGTTGCCATGGTGCCGGCCCCGGAGATCGAGGAGTCGGCCATCAGCGAAATCCTGGGGCGGGAAAGCCCCGTGTATTACCGGGATGGCCAGACCAAGCTGGGGGTGTTGTTCGAGGGGATACACCGCCAGTATCTCACCTACGAGGAGATCCCGAAACATTTCGTCGACGCCCTGCTCGCCGCCGAAGACAATCAGTTCTTCAGTCACTTCGGGGTCGATGTCCCGGGAATTCTTCGGGCGATGCTCGTCAACCTCAAGGCCGGCAAGGTGGTCCAGGGAGGCAGCACCATTACCCAGCAGACCGCCAAGAATCTGTTCAAACGGGAATCGCGCAGCTTTCAGGCCAAGATCAAGGAGCTGCTGTACGCCCTTCGCCTGGAGCACAGATACAGCAAGAAAAAGATCTTCGAATTTTACACCAACCAGTTTTTCGTCAGCGGCAACGGCCACGGGCTCGGCGTGGCGGCCCGGTATTTTTTCGACAAGGAACCCAAGGACCTGACCCTGCTGGAATGCGCCTTCATTGCCGGCAGCGTCAAGCGCCCGAACTACTACAATCCCTTTTTGAAGAAAAATTTGGCCAATGCCGACGAGGTCAGGTCGCGGAATGAAGAACGCGTCCGGTACGTGCTCGGCCAGATGCGCAAGCACGGCATGATCGGCGAGGAGGAATACAACCGCCTGAAGACCAGCGACCTGGAGTTCAAGCAAGGCAGGATGTCCTTTGCCCAGGACACGGCCATGGATCTGGTCAGGGAAGGGCTGGGCACCCCGTTCATCGACGATATTCTCGAACAAAACGGCATTTCCAACATCGCGACCTCCGGTGCCCGGATCGTCACCACCCTCGATCCTGAGATCCAGCGCAGAACGCTCCATGGTCTGCGCCGGCACCTTTCCCAGCTCGATGCGCGCCTGCGCGGTTATGACCGGGCCATGGTGCAGGCCGAATACAAGGAACTGGAATATCAGGGGGACGAAGAACTGCTTCCGGGCAACTTCGTTTTCGGCACGGTCGGGAGCGTGGCGGAAACCCGCGACAAGGGGGCGGAGGTGCGGGTCCAGTTCGATGACGGCCGCATCGAGGGGACGATCGATGCCGCCGGACTGGATCGTCTGGCGGACGCCCAGGCCACATTCAGCCGGGGCGCCCGGACCGCGTCGCCCGCTGACCGGAAGGCCCTGGTTCGGCAGTTGCAGACCGGGGACAAGGTGTACGTCAGCATCCGGGAACGCGGGGTGAACGGGGAGATGCGGCTTGATCTGGAACGGTATCCGCAGGTCGAAGGTGCCGCCTTCGTCCTCCAGGAAGGCGCGGTCCGGGCCATGAGTGGCGGCATGTCCAATCTGAATTTCAACCGGGCCACCACGGCCAAGCGGCTGATGGGGTCGACGTTCAAGACCTTCCTGTTTGCGGCGGCGCTGCAACTGGGCTGGAGTCCGGTGGACATGCTCAGCAACGCCCGGGGAACCTTCTTCTTCATGAACCGTCCGTATGCGCCGCAACCCGATCATGACAGCCCTTTCAACTCGGTGTCGTTGAGCTGGGCCGGCGTCACCTCGGAAAACGTGGCTGCGGTCTGGCTGCTCTACCACCTCACCGACCATCTGACCCCGCCGATGATCCGTGAACTGGCCGCCAAGGTGGACATGGCACCGCGGGTCGACGAGAGCGGCGTCGCCGAGGACTATCGGCACTATAAGGAGCGCATGCGGGATCGGTTCGGCATCCTCCCCTCCCGCCAGTATCTCGATTATGCCGCCTTTGGCGGCGCGGTCAGGGCCTTGCAGCCCGATCTCGTCTTCGAGAACCGCGGCGAGGAGTACGAGCGGTTGATCAAGATGCGATATGACGATTTCCAGAACCTGCGCGCGCTGGTCCCGGCCATGATGGCCTATCGCCAGGGGCTTGCCGGCCCGCCACGCCAACTCGACCTGGATGCCGTTTTCGACAATCCGGAAGCACTGCCGCCGGACGCCGCGGGCAGACTGGTCCGGGATACGGCGGGCCGTTTCATCTTCACCCTGCGGCAGGAGTTGCCCGCCAACTGGACCGCCCTGAGCACCCAGGAGGTGATCGATCAGTTGATCGCCCTCGATTCCGGGCAGTTTGATGCCTTCTGGCAGGAACGGATCCAGCTCGAGGGTATGGTCTCCGCCGCGACCGTTCAGCAGGTGGACGCCCAGCTCAGGAGCGAGCGGGACAAACTGAACCCGGACAAACTCTATTCGCTGGATGTGCTCAGCGAGGTCCGCGATTTCCGGGTGATGCTCGGCTTGCAATATCTGGTGCAGCTGGCCAGGGAATGCGGGATCAACAGTCGATTCGAGCCGGTATTGTCGCTGCCGCTCGGTTCCAACGTGGTGTCGCTGTCCGAACTGACCCGCACCTACGAGACGCTGATCACCGGCAGCCGCCACGATGCCGCCGATGCCCCGACCCTGGCCCAATCCGAACTGGACGGCCATGTCGATCCCGACGGCGCCGCCATCATCGACCGGATCGAAACGCCGGAGGGACGGGTGGTCTATTCCCGCCAGGTCTACAAAACGCGGGTGCTCGACCCCAAAAGCGCGGCGGCGATCAGTAACATCCTGCAGAACGTCATCCCGTACGGAACCGGCAAATATGCCATGGAGCACGTCCGGCTCCGGAGCGACGATCCCGCCCGCGGCAAGGTCCTGGCCAAACTGAACCAGCCCTACCCGCTGCTGGGCAAAACCGGCACGGCCAACGACTACCGCAACGCCGCCTTTGTCGGGTATGTCCCGGTTCTGGCGCCGGATCAGTCGGGACTCAGTCTGCAAGGAGGGTATACGGTGGGCGTGTATGCCGGCTTTGACAACAACGCCCCCATGACGAAACGCGGCTTCCGGGGCACCGGTTCGCAGGGCGCGCTCCCGGCTTGGAGCGCCATTGCCCAGGCCCTCATCGACACGGAAAAAATCGCCGACCGGCTCGATGCGGTGGACCTGACCTTCAATGGCCTGACCCTGCAGTATCCCGACGTGCAGCAGGTCTTCATGCCGGTCGCCCCCTACCAGGGCGGGGCGATGACCGGCGCCGCAGGCCTGCGCCAGGCCACGCCGCCGGCCTCGCCGGCCAGCCTCTGCTTCGGCGCGGTGGGCGCCGGCGGCAGGTTCGAACCCGAACGTCTGTTCCTGCCCTACTGGAAAAACCGCTGACGGCCTGCATCGCTCCGGCGGCACGTTTTTCCGGCGAGGTGGAGAAAGCAATTGTCCGGCGGCGGCTTATTTGCTATCCTGCCACCCGTATTCTCTTCCCTCGTGGTGTTCGACCCCGCGATGGGAAGAGGGAAGAGCAGCCACGCTCTCCGCGCCGTCCCGCCTTGCCGGTACGAGTGACGGCAACCGTTTGCACAGGGCCCGAGCATGCGCGGAAATGCCTGCGGGGTTCTGGGACGACAGGACGCCCCCACCCGTTCTCCCGCGTACGACCTCCTGTAATGGACAAGACCTATCTATGATGCCCTCACTCTCTTCGTCGTGCAAATCGCTGGTACTCCTCTCCTGTCTGTGCGGCCTCATCCTTTCGGGATGCGCCGGCAGCGATATGGTCGATCCCTACGATGCCCGGTCCCAGCGGGAAGCCGCGGCAGGGCGGGAAAAAACGGGACAGCCGCAGACCGAGGTGGTGCGGCGGGATGTGCTGATGCCGGTGATGAGCTCCATCAACGGCCGTATCCGTGCCTATGAACAGAAGGTGGAGGAGTGGCGGGAGGTCGAGCGGAAGACCGCGACCATGAACCTGCCCCAGGAAAAACTGAACCGGATCGACGAGTGCCGCTCCCATCTCCAGCACATCCTGATCGAATACAATGCGCTCCAGCGGCAGCTTCAGCAGGAAACCCGGATCGAGGCGGCCCAGTTGCTCGCCGGCAATTCCCTGCTGCAGCTCAATCAGCAGGATATCGATTATCTCGAGAGCGGCTGCGGCAAGTTCCAGGCCGAACTGAAGAGCGCGGCCCAGACGGTGGTTGCCGCGCCGCCCGATCCGCAGATCAAGGAAGCGTTTGACGGCGGCGACTACGGCCAGGTCATCAATCTCTACGGTCAGGTTGCGGCATCCGGCCAGGTCCCCGCGCCGGCAACCACCTTTCAATACGGCCAGGCGCTGTTGAAAAATCATCAGGAAGCCGAGGCGAACCGGGTCCTGGGCGAACTGCTCGGCCAGATACGGCAGCAGCAAGGCCAGGACGAGTTGCTGCTCCGGCTGCTGCAAAGCGTTGCCGATCTGAATTTCGGCCTGGAAGCGCACGACGAGGCGCGGAAGCATTATGAGGACCTGATCCGGCTTTCCATCGAAAAAGGGGCGCAGCGGGATGAGTGGGCCGGGCTGCAGCTCGCCGCCCTGCTGCCGACGAGCGCCATTCCCCCGGCCGAAATGAAGGAATACAGCTCCCTGCTCAACAATTACCTGGCCTATGTGCCCAAACGGGACGGCTTCAATGTAGTCGAGCGGGCGGATACATTCCTGCGTACCTATCCGACTTCGCACCTGGCGGCCAATGTCAACCTGATCAAGAGAATGACGAGGGAACAGAATGACCGGTGGGTGAATCAGGGCGGCGGGCGGATCGAGGCACAGGCCGGCGGATTGGCGGCGGCGCAACCCGTGGTTCCCGGAACAACGGCGCTGCCGCCGGGCGATTCGACGGGAACGGCCACCGGGCAGTCGGCCGGTGGCGGGTTTGTGACGGCGGTGGCCGACGAGCGGACCCTCCAGGAGGAATACGACCGGGGAGTGGCCCATCTCCAGGCCAGGGAATACGACAAGGCGATCGAACGGTTCAGTCGTCTGCAAAGAACGTCCTACGAAGCCAAGGCCCGTCCCCAGCTCGAGGAGGCCTCCAGGCTCGCGGCCCAGGAGATGCGCCAGAAGGCCGCCGAGTTGTTCGTCCGCGCGAGCAACAGCCGCGATCCCGAGGACAAGCGCAAATTGCTGCTTGCCTCGCGCGATTTGCTGCAAGGCATCCTGGTGAAATATCCCCAGTCGGGATTGACCGACAGGGTGCAAAAGAATCTGGCCCGGATCGAGGCCGAACTGCGGGCGGTCGACGCCACCAATACCGCGCCGCGCCCCGCCGCGAGCGGCGGCGCCTATGTGCCGCCGAAAAGCGGGAGCGGTACGCCTGGCGTTCCCGCGACGACACTGTGACCGGGGCATTCGCCCCCGGTCTCCTGTTTTAAACCGCCCGGAATTCTTCTCTCTCCCGCTCCTGGAACGGTTTCCCCGGGGAGAAGCCGGGGCGTTCCTTTTTTTTTCGCACGCTGAAGGACCGCATTTCTCCCGGTTGACAAAGCCGCGCCGGTCGCTTACTTCTGTGGCTGCTTGCAAGCGCGTGCCGGCAAGAGTGCGGCAATGGATAACTGCCATCGGAGAAGGAAATGGATGCCATTACAGAGAAAACAATCGATTGCGGCGGCTGGACGCTCCATTGCCTCGAATGCGGCAAACCGGATGGCAAGGCGGTCGTCCTGCTGCACGGAATGAAGTTCCAGGCGGCAACCTGGCGGGAACTGGGCACGCTGGAGGTGCTGGCCGGTTTGGGCCTGCGGGTGCTGGCCGTGGACATGCCCGGTTTCGGCAGGAGCCCGGCCGGCGATGTTCAGCCGGTCAAGGCGCTGACCCGCTTTTTCGATCTGCAGGGAGTGGAGCGGGCGGTCCTCATCGGGCCTTCCATGGGCGGCCGCATCGCGCTCGAATTCGCCATCGGCCATCCCGAGAAGGTCGCCGGCCTGGTTCTGGTCGGTGCCGTGGGCGTGGAGGAAAACCGGGCCCGTCTGGCCGAAATCACCGTGCCGAGCCTGATCGTCTGGGGCGGCGAGGATCAGGTTTCGCCGCTGGCCAACAGCGAGATCCTCCTGGCCGGATTGCAGGATGCCCGCCGGGAGATCTATCCCGGTGCCCCGCATCCCTGTTATCTGGCCGAGCCGGAACGATGGCACGCCAGCCTGCGCACCTTTTTCACCGCCCTGCATGCTTGAGGATACCGCCGGCTCCATGGGAAAAACACTGATCATCGCCGAGAAACCGAGCGTTGCCGCCGACATCGTCAAGGCCCTTCCGGGAAAATTCACCAGGGCCAAAACCCATTTCGAAAGCGACGAATACATCATCTCCTTTGCCATCGGCCACCTGGTTTCCATTGCCTATCCCGAGGAGATTGATCCGGAGCTGCACAAGTGGACGCTCGACAGCCTGCCCATCCTGCCCGAGGCGTTTCCCCTGGCGGTGCTGCCCGAAACCAAGGCCCAGTTCAATGCCCTGACCAAGCTGATCCGGCGCAAGGATGTGGACGTGATCGTCAACGGTTGCGATGCCGGCCGCGAAGGCGAGCTGATTTTCAAGTACATCCTCAGACAGGCCGCCAACCGCTCGGTGGAAGTCAAGAAGATCAAGCGGTTGTGGTTGCAGTCCATGACCATGGACGCCATTCGCGACGGCCTGGGCCGCCTCAGGGACGATAGCGAGATGCGGCCGCTGGAGGATACGGCCCTGTGCCGGTCCGAGGCCGACTGGCTGATCGGCATCAACGCCACCCGGGCGCTGACCTGCTACAATTCCCGCTTCGGCGGTTTCCGCAAGACCCCCTGCGGCCGGGTGCAGACCCCGACTCTGTCGCTGCTGGTCAAGCGGGAAATTCAACGGCGCGAATTCGTGCCCCAGACCTACTGGGAGTTGCACGCCCGTTTCGACTGCGGCGCGGTCAGCTACGAAGGGGTGTGGATCGATCCCGATTTCGCCAAGGACGACGAGCAGAGCCAGGGCCGGCGCAACCGCATCTGGGATGCGGAGCGGGCCAAGGCCATCGCTCTCCGCTGCACCGGCCGGCCGGCCACGGTGGAGGAGACGAGCAAGAAGTCGACCAAGGGGGCGCCGCCGCTCTACGACCTCACCCTGCTGCAGCGCGAGGCCAACAGCCGCTTCGGCTTTTCCGCCAAGAACACCCTCGCCCTGGCCCAGGCCCTCTACGAGCGGCACAAGCTGATCACCTATCCCCGGACCGACAGCCGCTGCCTGCCCGAGGATTACCTCCCCACCGTGGAGCAGGTGGTGCGCCGGCAGACCGAGTGGCAGTTCGGCCGCTTCGCCGCCGAGGCCCTGACGAAGAAATACCTGAAGAACGACAAGCGGATCTTCAACAACAAAAAGATTTCGGACCACTTCGCCATCATTCCCACCGCCGGTCTGCCCAAAACCCTGTCCGAACCCGAACTGAAGATCTACCAGATGATCGTGCAGCGGTTCCTGGCCGTCTTCTTCCCGCCGGCGGTCTATCACAACACCCGGCGGCTGTCCCTGGTCGAGGGCGAAACCTTCCTCACCGAGGGCAAGATCCTGGTGGAGCCGGGCTGGCGGGCCATTTACGGGGCGAGCAGCGAGGAGGACGGCGACAAGGAATTGCAGGCCCTGCCGGCCCATACCCCGGTCCGGTGCGAGGAGATCGACCGGCAGGAGCACCAGACCAAGCCGCCCCCCCGGTTCACCGAGGCCACCCTGCTGTCGGCCATGGAAAACTCGGGCAAGCTGATCGACGACGAGGAACTGGCCGAGGCCATGAAAGAGCGGGGATTGGGGACCCCGGCCACCAGGGCGGCGATCATCGAGAAACTGATCAACGAGAAATACATTGTCCGCGAGCACCGCGAACTCACCCCCACCGGCAAGGCCTTCGAACTGCTGAGCCTGCTGGAGGCCAGGCAGATCGATGTGCTGGCCTCGCCCGAGCTGACCGGCGAGTGGGAGTACAAGCTCAACCAGATCCTGAAAGGCGTCATGACCCGGCCGCAGTTCATGCGCGAGATCCGGGCCATGACTGGGGCCATCGTGGCCAAGGTTAAGCAGGGGGGCAGCGGCGAACGGAAGGAGGCCCCGTTTTCCCCGATTGACGGGGGCCGCTTCTACGAGACCGCCTCGGCCTACGAGTCCGAGGACAAGAAGCTGGTCGTCCGCAAGGTGCTGGGCGGTCGGGTGATGACCGTAGAGGAGATCGTCAGCCTGATCAAGGGGGAGACCCTGGGGCCCTTCAGCGATTTTCGTTCGAAAAAAGGCAAGCCGTTTACCGCTTCGGTGCATATTGTCGATTCCAAGGTCGAGTTTGTCTTTGCCGATTCCGGCGACTTCGACCTGGATGCGATCCGCAGCCAGGAACCGCTGGGCGAGTCGCCCATCGACCGGACCAGGGTTTTCGAGACGCCGACCGGATTTCTCTCGGAATCAGCCCTGGAAGGGGATCAGAAAAACGGTTTGCGGATATCGAAAATCATTCTGGGCCGCCGGCTGGACCGGGAGCATGTCAGCCAGTTGCTGGCCACCGGCCGCACCGGGTTGATCAACGGTTTCATTTCCAAGAAGAAAAAGCCGTTTGACGCCTTTCTGCTCCTCGATGCCAAGGGCAAACTCAGTTTTGAATTTCCTCCCCGGGAGAAAAAGGGCGGGGTGAAGGGAGCCGGGAAAGGCTCTCCCCCGCCGACCGGCCGTGAGGAGTGATCGTTTTACAGGCTTGTCCGTTCGGGGCCATTCGGCACGGGCGGCAACCGGCAAGGAAACCATGCGACAGCTAAAGAAAGAATACGAGGAAAAAGAAGGAAGGGAGTTGGCGGCCGCCTGTGCCCGCATCGCCCTGGACACCAAGGCCGAGGATCTGGTGGTGCTGGATGTGCGCGGCCTGGCCTCTTTCACCGATTATTTCGTCATCATGAGCGGCCGGTCCACCCGCCATGTCCAGGGCCTGGCCGAAGCCATCGCCGACGAACTCCACGCCAAGCGGGTCAGCAGCAAGCACAGCGAAGGGCTGCGCGAAGGCTTGTGGGTCCTGCTTGACTTCGGCACAGTGGTGGCCCACATTTTCTACCATGAAAACAGGAAATTTTACGACCTTGACGGATTGTGGCACGACGCCCCCAAACTCGATGTGGCGGAGTTGCTGGCCGGCGCATCGTGCGCATAATGTTCCCGGAGATGGACCATGCCTGCCCCTGTCCCGATCATTCTGACGATTCTCGACGGCTGGGGCGTCGGTGCCCCCACCGCCACCAACGCGGTGTTCGTCGCCCATACCCCGAACATGGACCGTCTGAGCCGCGAGTTCCCCACGACCACCCTCACGGCCCATAACGGCCTGGTCGGCCTGCCGGAGGGACAGATGGGCAACTCCGAGGTCGGCCATCTCAACATCGGTGCCGGCCGGATCGTCTACCAGGACTACACCCGCATCAATCGGGCCATTGACCTGGGCGAGTTTGCCGCCAATCCGGTGTTCAACGAGGTCATGGATCGGGTGCGGACAACCGGTTCCCGGCTCCATCTCTGCGGGCTGGTGTCCGACGGCGGTGTCCACAGTCATATCCGCCATCTGATCGCCCTGATCGAGCTGGCGGCCGCCAAGGGCATCGAGGTGGTGGTCCATGCCTTCATGGACGGCCGGGACACACCGCCCACCAGCGGCCTGGGATTCATGGAAGAACTGATTGTCGCCATGGCCCGCATCGGCTGCGGCCGGGTGGGGACGGTTTCCGGACGGTACTGGGCCATGGACCGGGACAAGCGCTGGGACCGGGTGAAAAAGGCCTGGGATGCCATGGTCTGCGGCCAGGGGCCGACGGCCGTCGATGCGGTGGCCTGCGTCCGGGCGGCCTATGACCGGAACGAGACCGACGAGTTCATTACCCCCACGGTGCTGGTCGACGGCGACGGCGTGCCGGTGGGCCGGATTGCGGACAACGACGCGGTGCTCTTCTTCAATTTCCGCGCCGATCGGGTGCGCGAGTTGTGCCACGCCTTCGGCGATGCCGAGTTCGCCGGGTTCGATCCCGTCTGCCGGCCTCATCTGCTCGTGCTCGCCACCATGACCGAATACGAGGCCGATTTCACCTTTCCCGTCGCCTTTCCCCCGGTCAGCCTGACCCGGATCCTGGGCGAGGAGGTCAGCCGGCACGGCCGGCGCCAGCTGCGGATCGCGGAAACCGAAAAATATGCCCATGTCACCTATTTTTTCAACGGCGGCAACGAGGTGCCTTACGAGGGCGAGGATCGGATCCTGATCAATTCGCCCCGCGATGTCGCCACCTACGATCTCAAACCGCAGATGAGCGCGGTGGAGGTGACCGACACCCTGCTGCGGGTCCTGGCCGAAAAGGAAGCGGCGGGCACGCCTTACGACCTGGTGATCCTCAACTTCGCCAACGGCGACATGGTTGGCCACACCGGGGTGATGGCGGCGGCGGTGATTGCCTGTGAGACCGTGGACGGCTGCGTCGGCCGGATCGAGCAGTTCGTCCGGCAGCGGGGCGGGATCATGCTGATCACCGCCGACCACGGCAATGCCGAGCAGATGGTCGACCCGGAAACCGGCGGCCCGTACACGGCCCACACCGTCAATCCGGTCCCCTGCGTTCTGGTCGCAGACAGGTTGAAGAACAGGACGCTGCGGCCGGGCGGGGCACTCAAGGATCTCGCGCCCACCCTCCTGACCCTGATGGAACTGCCTGTTCCGGCGGAGATGGAAGGGGAGTGCCTGCTGGTCTGACGTTTCTATCGAAGGAAGAAAATATGCGCTATATCAGCACCCGGGGCGGCATCGCGCCCCTGCGATTTCAGGATGCGGTGATGATGGGCCTGGCCAGGGACGGCGGCCTGTTGTTGCCCGAGACCCTGCCGACGGTGGCCGCCGACATGCTCGACCGCTGGCAGCATCTGCCCTACCAGTATCTGGCCAGGGAGATCCTGTCGCTCTTCATCGACGACATCCCGGACAACGACCTCGAAGACCTGATCGAGCGGGCCTATGCCAGCTTCACCCATCCTCAGGTGACGCCGATGACCAAACAGGGCGAGGTCTACATCCTGGAACTCTTCCACGGCCCGACCCTGGCCTTCAAGGACGTGGCCCTGCAACTGCTCGGCAACCTGTTCGAGTACGTGCTCGCCCGCACCGGCGGCTTCATGAACATTCTCGGCGCCACCTCGGGCGACACCGGCAGCGCCGCCATCGCCGGGGTGCGGGGCAAGAACAACATCGACATCTTCATCCTCCATCCGCACGGCCGCACCAGTCCGATCCAGGCCCTGCAGATGACCACGGTGCTCGACCCCAACGTGTTCAACATCGCGGTGCGCGGCACCTTCGACGACGCCCAGGCCATCGTCAAGGCCATTTTCAACGACCTCGACTTCCGCGACCGCTACCGCCTGGGCGCGGTCAACTCGATCAACTGGGCCCGGGTCCTGGCCCAGGTGGTCTACTATGTCTACGCCTATCTCAAGCTGCGCAAGCTGGGCCACGACAGCGTTGATTTTTCCGTGCCCACCGGCAACTTCGGCGACATCTTCGCCGGCTACGTCGCCCGCACCCTGTTGCCGCGCGGCTGCATCCATAGCCTGATCCTGGCCACCAACGCCAACGACATCCTCACCCGGTTCGTCGCCAGGGGCGATTACTCGCGTGGCCAGGTGCAGGCAACCAGCAGCCCGTCGATGGACATCCAGATCGCCTCGAACTTCGAACGCTACCTCTACTATCTGCGCGGCGAGGACGGCGGTGCGGTCAAACGGGACATGGACGGCTTCGCCGCCACCGGCCGGCTCGATCTCGCCGCCTGCCGGCAACGGGTGGCCGAGGATTTCCGCTCCCGTTCGGTTTCCGAGGTGGAGACCCTGGCCACCATCGGCGATTTCCATCGGCAGTACGGTTACCTCCTCGATCCGCACACCGCGGTCGGGGTCAAGGCGGCGCTTGAACTGCGCGACCCGGCCCGGCCGGTGGTCTGCCTGGCCACCGCCCATCCGGCCAAGTTCGGCGCGGCCGTGAGCCGGGCCATCGGCAGCCAGCCGCCGCTGCCGCCCGCTCTGGCCGACCTGGAAAACCGCGACAGCCGCTGCACCGTGCTCGACGCCGACCTCGGCGCGATCAGGGACTTCGTTGCCGCCAATGCCCTGCAATGAGCGCTGGCAGGCACCCGGAGCACGGCGGCAATGATTGACATGAGCCGATACCGGCAGCAGGTCGAGGAGGCGGTCGCCTTCATCCGTTCCCGTCTGGCCGAACCGCCCGAGGTGCTGATCCAGTTGGGCACCGGCCTGGGTGAACTGGTCCGGGCGATGCACGTGGACTGCTCCCTGTCCTACGCCGAAATTCCCCATTTTCCCCGGTCCACGGTCGCCAGCCATGCCGGCAACTTGGTGGTCGGCCAACTGGCCGGCAAGCGGACCGCCATCCTGCAGGGCCGCTTTCACTGCTATGAAGGGTATGCGGCGCGGGAGGTGGCTTTTCCCATCCGGGTGCTGGCCCTGCTGGGGGCGCACACCGCCATCGTCACCAACGCCAGCGGCGGCCTCAATCCGGCCTTCCGGCCCGGCCACATCATGGTGCTGGCCGACCATCTCAACCTGCTGGGCGACAATCCCCTGCGCGGCCCCAACATCGACTCATGGGGTCCGCGTTTTCCCGACCTGTCCACCCCGTACGAGCCCGGCCTCCGCCAACTCGTTCTCCGGCTGGCCAAACGCCTGGGACTCGACGAGGTGGTCAGCGGCACCTATGGCTGCATCCCCGGCCCGAGCCTGGAAACGCCGGCCGAGACCCGATTTTTGCGGATGATCGGCGCCGATGCCGTGGGCATGTCGTCGGTGCCCGAAATCCTGGTGGCGCTGCATGCGGGCATGCGGGTGCTGGGCCTGTCGGTGGTGGCCAACGTCAACGACCCCGATCATTTTCAGCCGATCCTGCTCGACGACATCATTGCCGCGGCCCGCAGGGCCGAGCCGCGGTTGCAGCAGTTGATCATCCAGACCCTGGCGGAGTTGACCCCATGAACGAGACCGCGGCGGACCTCATTCTTACTGGACGCTATCTGCTGACCATGGACGAGGGGCAGTCCCTCATCGAGGAGGGCGGCGTGGCCATCGGCGGCGACACCATCCTGGCGGCGGGCAAGGCCGCCGAGTTGACGGCCCGCTTTCCGGGGGCGCAGGTGATCGCCGAGCCGCACGGGCTGATCATGCCCGGACTGGTCAACGTCCACACCCATGCGGCCATGTCCCTGTTCCGCGGGCTGGCCGACGACCTGCCCCTGATGCGCTGGCTGCACGACTACATCTTTCCGGTGGAGGCCGGCCTCACCGGCGAGGTGGTCTATCAGGGCACCCTGCTGTCGATCTGCGAGATGATCAAGTCCGGGACCACCTCGTTCTGCGACATGTACCTCTTTGCCGGGGATGTGGCCAGGGCCGCCGAGAAGGCGGGCATGCGGGCCTGGATCGGCGAGGTCCTCTACGATTTCCCCTCACCCAACTACGGCGAGCTGGCAAACGGCTTCGCCTACACGAAGGACCTGCTCGACCGCTACCGCGACCATCCGCTGGTCACCGTCACCGTGGACCCGCATGCGGTCTACACCTGCTCGCCCGACCTGCTGACCCGCCTGGGAACCATGGCCGGGGACGAGGGCGCGCTCTATGTGATCCATCTCAGCGAAAACGAGGAGGAGGTGCGGACCTGCCGCGAACGCTACGGCCGCACCCCGGTGGCGCATCTGGAGGCGCTTGGCCTGCTCGGACCGCGGCTGGTGGCCGATCACTGCGTCATGCTCACGCCCGGTGAGATCGCCCTTTTGGCAGAACGGGGCGTCAAGGTGGCCCATTGCCCGGAATCGAACCTGAAGCTGGCTTCCGGCATCGCCCCGGTGGTGCAGATGCTGGAGGCGGGGATCTGCGTGGGCTTGGGCACCGACGGCAGCGGCTCCAACAACGATGTCGACCTGTTCGGCGAGATGAACACTGCCGCCAAGATCCACAAGGTGGACCGGATGGACCCCACGGTGATGAGTGCCGCGACCACGCTGCATGCCGCCACCTTGGGCGGCGCCGGGGTGCTGGGCGCCGACCGCCTGATCGGCAGCATCGAGCCGGGCAAGAAGGCCGACTGCATCGTCCTCGACCTCGACCAGCCGCACCTGATCCCCCTCTACCACCCTGTATCCCATCTGGTCTATGCCGCCCGGGGCAGCGATGTCATCCATTCGGTGATCAACGGCCGCTTGGTCATGCGAAACCGCCGCCTGCTCACCCTCGACGAGCCGGCTATCCTGGCCCGTGCCGCCGAGATCGGGGCCGGGTTTCATCCGGGCCGCGATGGCGGTTGACAGGGGAACGGCCGGAGTGCTATTATCAGGTTCTTTCGCTCTTCTTTGCTTCTTTTTCTATGAGGTGTCGCCATGTTCGGACTCGGAATGCCTGAACTGATCATTATTCTGGTTATTATCGTCATTATCTTCGGGGCCGGCAAACTGCCGGAAATCGGCAGCGGAATCGGCAAGGGCATCCGCAATTTCAAGGAATCGGTCAAGAAAGACGAGCCCAAATCTCTGGACAACGACAAAGACAAGGAGGCGTGAACCGTCCCGCCCACCTTCCCCCCTCTCTCCACACCCGGTGTCGCCATGTTTGGACTTGGAACCCCTGAGTTGATTGTCATCCTGTTGATTGCCTTTCTTCTTTTCGGCAGCAGAAAACTGCCGGAAATCGGTGCCGGTCTCGGCAAGGCTATCGGCTCCTTCAAAAAGGGGCTGAACGAGGTTGAAGAGGCCAAGGACGACCTCGCCAAGAGCCTGCCCGTAGTCAAGGAAATCACCGAGGTTAAGAAATCGCTGGACCAGGCCGGGAAAATCACCGGCGTTTCCGACAAGTGATCGTCGGCGTTCCCCCGGCACCATGAGACCGGCCCGGCGAAATCCCGCCGGTTTCCCGGAAAACCCTTTCCTTTAGCGCTTGACAACCACCCCCCTTTTCAGTAAATGCTTTTCTCCGCACCAATTGTCAAATCTGTGAATCAGTAGTTGCAAAAATGTATTTAATTTTACATTTTTGTTAATATCTCTTCGTGATTGTCATGCCCTGATCACGAATGACCGTTCAGGAGCCGTTCATGTGCCGATTAGCTCTCAAAAGCGCAGACACCCCTTTTTCCCCCTACGAAGTGCTCACCGCCATGGAGGCCATGCAGGAGGGCTATGACGGCAGCGGCCTCGGCCTGCTGCTGCGGGGCGTGGAGTTCGAGGAATTCAAGCTCAAGCCGCACCATGTGGTTCTCTCCGGCATTGCCCACACCGAGGCGGCCTTCCACCGGCTCACCGACTGGATGGGGGCGCAGGGGTTCCAGGTCAAGTATGCCCACGAATTCGACCGCAAACCCCAGTTGATCGAGGCCAAGGACCGGTTCAACTACCTGGTCCGGGTCTATCGGATGCCCGAGGCCTGGGCAAGCCTGACCCCGGAGCAGATCGACGACAAGCTGCTCGAAACCCGCCTGGCCATCCGTCGGGACGGCGATGCCCATGGCGGCGATGTCACCGTGTTTTCCCTGTATCGCGACGTGGTGATGATCAAGGAGGTCGGCTGGCCGCTGGAAGTCGGCGACGCGCTCGGCCTTGCGGACGGGCGCATCAAGGCGCGGGTGGTCATGGCCCAGGGGCGGCAGAACACCAACTACGGCATCAATCTCTACGCCTGCCATCCCTTCTTCATCCAGGGCATCGCCACCATGACCAACGGCGAGAACACCGCCTTCGTGCCGATCAAGGAATGGCTGCTGGGCAAGAATATCCCCGGTTATCTCGGCTATCATTCCGATTCCGAGACCTTCACCCATATTCTTCACTACGTGACCAGGAAGCTGAAGCTGCCGCTGGAGCTGTACAAACACGTCATCACCCCGCTGAAGACCGAAGAGCTGGACGCGCACCCCAACGGCGATTTCCTTAAAGGCCTGCGCACTGCCTGCCGCCGTCTGATCATCGACGGCCCCAACGCGGTCATCGGCACCCTGCCCGATGAAACCTGCCTGTTGGTGATGGATCAGAAGAAGATGCGACCGTCCACGGTCGGCGGCCGGCCGGGTGCCTGGGCCATCGCCTCGGAGATGTGCGGGGTCGACGCCATGGTGCCGGACCGCGATCCCTCCCTCGACTTCCAGCCCATGCGCGAGCACACCGTTATCATTCCACCCGAACGCAAGGAACTTATAGTATGGTCTCAGTTCGATCAATTTACACTTCCCCAAGCAGCCTGACCTACCACGATCTTCCCTGGATCATCGAGCACCGGGAGGATCGCTGCACGCTCTGCGGCCGCTGCACCTCCGTGTGTCCGGTGGGGGCCATCTCACTGTCCCATTTCCGTCAGCGGGTGCCCAAACTCGACGTTCTCCAGAAGAGGCGGGGCAACGAATACCGTCATTTCACCGGCATCCACCAGAACACGGCGATTGAGAAGCGGTGCATCGGCTGCGGCATGTGCGCCTCGGTGTGTCCCAACGAGGCCATCGGCCCGCACGCCAACGACAACGAACACCGGTCGGTCTTCCACATCAACCAGAAGGGCGATGCCTACAAGCGCGGCGGTCGGCGCAATGCCCCCGGCAGGACCGTGCTCGACCGGATGCAGTTCGGTCGCATATCCATGCTGACCGATCCGGCGCTCGATGCCGGCCGGCACGAGTTCAACATCAACACCATCCTTGGCCGGGTGCTGCCGCCGGAGGAATTCCTCCGCCGCAAGCTGGCCGGCGAGTGGATTCCGCCGACCCGGGAAATTTTTCCGTTCATCATCGGCTCGATGTCGTTCGGTGCCCTGTCGCCCAATATGTGGCTCGGCCTGCTCCAGGGCGTGGCCTACTGCAACGAGGTGCTGGGCATCCCCGTGGTCATGGCCACCGGCGAGGGCGGCTGCCCACCCTGGGTGCTGAAGAGCCCCTTCCTCAAATACATCATCCTGCAGATCGCCTCGGGCTACTTCGGCTGGGACGAGATTATCCGCGCCATCCCCGAGATGCAGTGCGATCCGGCCGCCATCGAGATCAAGTACGGCCAGGGCGCCAAGCCCGGCGACGGCGGCCTGCTGATGTGGTTCAAGGTCAGCAAACTGATCGCCCGGCTGCGCGGCGTGCCCGAAGGGGTCGATCTGCCGTCGCCGCCGGTGCACCAGACGCTCTACTCCATCGAGGAGAGCGTCATGAAGATGATCCAGACCATGTCCATGGCCTTTGGTTTCCGGGTGCCGGTCTATCCCAAGATTTCCGGTTCGACCTCGGCCAAAGCCGTGCTCAACAACCTGGTGCGCAACCCCTATGCCGGCGGCCTGCTGATCGACGGCATCGACGGCGGCACCGGCGCCGCCTACAACGTCAGTATGGACGCCACCGGCCACCCGATCGCCTCCAACCTGCGCGAGTGCTACCTCGATCTGGTCCGCCAGGGCCGGCAGAACGAGATCCCGCTGTTCGCTGCCGGCGGCATCGGCAAGAACGGCAACGTCGCCCAGAATGGCATGGCCCTAGTCATGCTCGGCGCCTCCGGCGTCCATATCGGCAAATACATCATGCAGTCCTGCGCCGGTTGTCTGGGCAACGAGATGGGGCGCTGCAACGTCTGCAACGTCGGCCTGTGCCCCAAGGGCATCACCAGCCAGAACCCCAAGCTCTACCGCCGCCTCGACCCGGACGAGGTCGCCCAGCGGGTGGTCGACGTGTTCATGACGATCCGCACCGAAATCAAGAAGATCATGGCGCCGCTCGGCCGCTCCCAGAGTCTGCCCATCGGCATGTCAGACGCGTTGGGCATCGACGACAAGGCTATCGCGGAACGGTTGCAGATCAACTACGTTTGCTGATCCAGGTCTTCAACAGGACTTTTTGACATTATGAGCGAAACACAACCCACCACACGCACTGTCCGCGGCCGCGACGCCAATAACAAGCGGATTTCGTCCAAGATTTTCGAGGAAGAGGTCCGGGCGGCGGCGGCCGTTGCCGACGAATTGATTCTCGAATCCTACGGCCAGCACAACATCGGCCTGCGGCTCGGTTCCAAGGAACGGCCGCTGACCATCCGGGTCAAGGGGCCGGCCGGCCAGCGGCTCGGCTGCATGGGCATGCACGGCGCGACCATCATCTGCGAGGGCTCGGCCTCGGACGATGTCGGCTACCTCAACATCGGCGCCGACGTCATCGTCAAGGGCGATGCCACCAACGGCGTCTGCAACGCCATGGCCGGCGGCCGGGTGATGATCGGCGGCTCCATCGGCGCCCGCGGCCTTACCATGACCAAGTGGAACCCGGACTACGACCGGCCGCAGATGTGGGTGCTCGGTTCGGTGGGCGACACCTTCGCCGAATTCAACTGCGGCGGCATCGGCGTGGTGTGCGGGGTCGATCCCAAGAATCCGGGGAGCGTGCTCGGCTACCGGCCCTGCGTCGGCATGGTGGGCGGCAGGATCTATTTCCGCGGCGAGACCGACGGCTCCTATTCCCAAAACAACGCCAAGCTGGGGCCGCCGAACGACGAGGAATGGCAGTGGCTGATCGAGCGGCTGCCCGAATTCCTGGCGGGCATCGACCGGAGCGAGCTGCTGCCGGCGCTGTCGGTGCGCGAGGAATGGCAGGTGCTGGCGGCCATCACCCCGCAGGAGCGGGCGCTGATGTTTGCCGGCCCCATGCCCATGGCCGAATTCCGCCGCCGCATCTGGGACCAGGGCTTCGGCGGCGGCGATCCCCTGCGCGATATCGCCCCCGGTCTGGAGCGCGATGCCATCGGCGTGATCGAGACCGGCGAATTCCGGCGGCGCAAGCCGTTTTGGGCTAACCGCGACGCGGCCGCGCCCTGCACCTTCTTCTGCCCGATCCACATCCCGACCATCGACCGCCTGCGTCTGATCCGCGAGGGCCGCACCGACGAGGCCTACGAGATGCTGCTGCGCTACACCCCGTTCCCGGCCTCGGTGTGCGGCACCATCTGCCCCAATCTCTGCATTCAGAACTGCTCCCGCGAGAAGATCGACTATTCCATCGACGCCTCGGTGCTCGGCCGCTCGGTGCAGGCGGTGGCGCCGCCGGAGGCGAAACCGGCCATCGGCAGGAAAGTGGCGATCATCGGCGGCGGTCCGGCGGGCATGGCCGTGGCCTGGCATCTGGCGCTGAACGGCGTCGAGGCCCATATCTTCGAGCGCGACACCAGGCTGGGCGGCAAGCTGGCCCAGACCATTCCCTGGGAACGCCTGTCCCAGGCCGTGTGGGACGTGGAGATCGAGCGTTTCCTCAAGACGAAGAACCTGCATGTCAACCTGGGCGTGGACATGAGCAGGGACAAGGTCGAGGAACTGAAAAAGGCGTTCGATTACGTGGTGGTGGCGGTGGGCACCCATCAGCCGCGCACGCTTTCGTTTCCCGGCCATGAGCGGGTCATCCCTGCGCTCACCTACCTCAAGGCGGCCAAGAGCGAGCAGCCGCTGGCCACCGGCAAGCAGGTGGTGATCATCGGCGCCGGCAACGTTGGCTGCGACGTCGCTGCCGAGGCCTATCGCCTGGGCGCCGATCAGGTGACCCTGGTCGATATCCAGAAACCGCTGGCCTTTGGCAAGGAACGCGCCGCGGCCGAAACCCTGGGCGCCACCTTCAAGTGGCCGTTCATGACCCGCGAGGTCACCGCCGCGGGCGTGGTCGGGGCCGACGGCACCGTGCTGCCCGCCCAGACCGTGATCATCTCCATCGGCGATATCCCCAGCCTGCCTTTCCTGCCGGAGTCGGTGGAAGTGGTCAAGGTCGCGGGTTCTGCCTGGATCAAGACCGACGAAGCCGGCCGGACTAGCGATGCCAAAATCCTGGCGGTGGGCGACGTCGAGAAGCCCGGTCTGGCGACCAACGCCCTGGGGGCCGGCAAGCGCACCGCCGAATACCTGTTGGCCACCTTCAAGGGCGAGACCTGGATGCCCTTCCGCCAGCGGTTGATCAACTACGAGGATCTGACCCTGGCCCACTACGATCCGGTCGCCGATCGGGGGCTTACCGAGGACCAGCAGGCGGCCCGCTGCCTGAGCTGCGGCTCCTGCCGTGATTGCCATCTCTGCGAGACCGTCTGTCCGACCGGCGCCATCTCCCGCCGGGACGTCGTTCCCGGTCCGGACAAGGTGGATTACGAGTATGTCTCGGACGACGACAAATGCATCGCCTGCGGCTTTTGCGCCGATACCTGCCCCTGCGGCATCTGGGTGATGCGACCGTTTTAATTCAGTCTGATTCTTAAAAATCGACGCCCCCTGATCGCATCGCGGTCAGGGGGCGTTTTTTTTTGAGCGAACGGATTTTCCCGCCCGTGGCTTCCAAAAAATAATGGGCGGTTCAGCGAAAATTCGGGGCAGGGGTAGCTGCAGGCCCGGTCAGACCAGCTTTTCGGCCTCCTCGATGGAGCGTTTGAAACGCTCGGTCGAGAAGCGCAACTGGCAGCCGGGGCAGCAGTTACCGGGCTTTTTGAACCAACCGGCGGTGTTGTTCATCCTGATGCCGCATTTGGGGCAGGTGACGGTGATGTTCTTGTCCTCCATCATGGTGTTCTCCTTGCAAAGAAAGAATAAATGAGCCTGACGGCCTGACAAATCGTTTCGTGCTCGCAGTTTCCGGATGCCATGCCATATTCATTTCCCGGTCCGGCGCCAACGCTCTTGTGACCGCCTCGACGCACACCGCCGCAAATCGAACGGAGTGTCTGTGCCCCGATGTCAGATGGCCTCGATCACATAGTCCGTCGTCCCCAGGCCGATCTTCTCGGCATAGGCAAACTGGTGCTCCCAGGGGATATGGGGATAGACGGCGCGGATCTTGTCCGTGGTGTCCGCGGCCCGCGCCAGACAGGAGGTCGACAGGACCGGCTGTTTGTTCATGAGGTCCACCGAGGCCTTGTCGAGGGCGACAGGGTCGGTGGCGGCCAGGATGCCGATATCGCCGACAATGGGCGCGTCGGCGTAGGAATGGCAGTCACAGGCCGGAGAAATCTGGGTGAGGAAATTGATGAACAGCGACTTCTCCCGCTTACCGTGGAGCACGGCGGCGGTATAATCGACCATCCGTTCCAGGAATCCAAGGATGTCGCCGGACCAGTCCACGTTCAGGGCGCCCTGCTTGCAGGCGTGCAGGCACATGGCGCAGCCCACGCATTTTTCCTTGTCGACGCGGGCCAGGCGGGTGATTTTCGGATTGGGGGATCGTTCCGCTTCGGTCCGGTCCACGAGGCTGAGCGCACCGTGGATGCACTGACGCAGGCACAGGCCGCAGCCGATGCATTTTTCCGCCGCGACCACCGGCGAGACGGTGCTGTGCTGGGCCATCTTGCCCCGTCGCGAGCCGCCGCCCATGCCGACGTTCTTCATGGCGCCGCCGAAGCCGGCCATCTCGTGCAGCTTGAAATGGGCGACCGAGACAAGGACATTGGCGTGGACCAGGGCCGCGCCGATATAGGCCGTGTCGAAATGGGCCGACTCTATCGGTACCTCGACCTCGTCCCTGCCGTGCAAGCCGTCGGCGATGATCAACGGCGCGCCGATCGAGGAGTAGCCGAAACCGTTGTAGACGGCGGTGTTGAGATGATCCACCGCGTTGCCCCGCTCGCCCACGTAAAGGGTGCCGGCATCGGTCAGAAAGGGTTTGCCGCCCGTTTTTTTGATCGCCTCCACCACGGGGCGGACAAAGAGGGGGCGCACGAAGGCGGTGTTGCCCAACTCGCCGAAGTGCAGCTTGATGGCGGTCAGGTCGTCCTTGGCGATGATGTGTTCCAGCCCGGCCTTGCGCATCAGGGTGCGGAGCCTGGGAAGCATCCCCTGGGACCGCTTCGCGTTCAAATCCATGGAATAGACGGGTACCGGTGCCATGCGTGTCTTCTCCTTTGCCGCTTCACGCTTGAGATAAAAAGAGATTGTCCAGACGAGCGTGCCGCGACCGATGGCGCCGGGGACAGCCATATCCCCGGAATTTTCACGCTCTTTGAAAAATCTACTCCAGTCCTTGCGGATTGAGTAGCTTTAGTGATTATCCACAAATAATTTGCTCGCAATTTTCCCACCTCCAGCTAATATCCGTTGAAACCAAGCAACGG
>NZ_JHZB01000011.1 GCF_000621145.1 Desulfobulbus elongatus DSM 2908 | reverse complement strand
CCTTCCTCAAATGCAGCGGCAACTTGGGCCGCATGACACTTCGCGGTATGGACAATGTTGCCAAACGCTACCTGATGCATGCCGCTGGCTACAATCTTGGTCTGGTGATGCGTCATCTGTACCGGCACGGCACTCCCAGAGAGATGGCCGGCCTGGTTGTTCGTCTGTTTTGGCCTGTAGGGAGCCTTGTATTGCTCCTCGTAACCGGATTTCGCGCTACGGATAAAATTCCTCCAGGGCATGTTTTGACCGGTGCCGGTTTGTCTTGATCGGCTTGGCGTGCCGTACCGAGTGCATGCTCCCGGAAACATGGCTTTTTCAACGGGCTGATAAGTGGCTCGGGAAGCAGTTGGATCAATACCGGCCATTTTTTTGTGGGGAACGAGGGTGAGGGTATTTTGACCATCTCATCGGGAGGTTCCTTAAGGGATATCGATGGTTACGTCGGCACAGAAGCCAATGCCGAAGGGACCGCGACCATCACAGGTTTGGGATCGTCATGGGTGAACACCGGCGATTTTTTTGTGGCTCACAACACCGATTCTACCGGAACAGTCACGATTTCCGATGGAGCGACTGTAAGTGATGTTCAGGGCCTTTTGGGAGATCTTGTCGGATCCAATGGAACCTTGACCGTCACGGGATCAGGATCGCTGTGGTCAAGCAGTAGTGACGTCAATGTCGGACGGTTTGGAACAGGGACGTTGACCATTGCAGATGGCGGACGGACAGAAGGGAACAGAGGATTCATTGGCAACGAAGCGGGATCATCCGGCACCGCCGTCGTAACCGGCACGGGGTCGGTCTGGTCTACAGTTGGAAGATTTGTCGTCGGCGTGGACGGCAGCGGTATACTCACAGTGGCAAACGGTGGCAAGGTCAGCACAGGTGAGATCGATATTGCCTACAGTGCGGGTTCGTCGGGTATTCTCAATGTTGGAGCCGCCGCAAATCAGACTGCGACAGGGGCTGGAATACTTGATACGGATCGGGTTCACTTTGGTTCTGGCAATGGGCAGTTGAATTTCAATTTTACAGACGTCTCATATACCCTTGATGCCTCGATCGATGGTTCTGGTACAATTTCTCTCTATTCTGGCGACTTGTACTTGACGGGTGCGAACGAGAATTTCACAGGGAGCACCAACATCTTCAATGGCGTTCTTTCGATCAATGGAACGCTCGGGGGAGACGTATTGGTCCATCCTGGAGGGGAGCTGAAAGGATCGGGCATGATCGGCTCGATTTCGATTGGATCAGGGGGAACCTTGGCTCCCGGCAATTCCATCGGGGTCCTGCATGCGGGAGACGTTACGCTTGCTTCCGGTTCAACCTATGAGGTGGAAGTTGACGCCGCCGGCAACAGCGACCGGCTCATCTCGACAGGAACTGTCACCATCGGCAGCAGCGCCTCCGTCAACATTACCCCTGAGAACAAAACCGATGATGGCAGCACCTACGATCCTTATACCATTCATACGATCATCAGCGCCGAAGATGGCGTGATCGGCACCTTCGGCACCATCAGCGATAGTTTTGCTTTTCTCGATGTGGAATTGCGCTACGACGCCAATAATGTGTACCTCGGATTGTTGCGCAACAACGCTGATTTTTCAAGTATTGCCCGGACACAAAACCAAAGAGCCGTCGCCGATGTCGTTGAAGCGCAGGGGACGGCCGGTGCGTTGTACAGGGCTATCCTGCCATTGAGCGTCAGCGGCGCTCGCAACGCTTTTGACCAACTTTCAGGGGAGATGTACGCCTCAACGAATAGTATGCTCCTCGATGATAGCCGCTTTATCCGGGAGGCACTTTTTTCCCATACTCATTTCACCCCATCGGCAAAGACAAGCGATCAAGATGGGGTGACCGATCAGAGTGAGCGGTATGTGGTATGGGGCGCTCCCTTCGGATCATGGGGAGACTGGGCTGGAGATAGCAATGTGGCGTCGCTCGATCGTTCCATTGGAGGCGTCGTCGCCGGGGCTGATGTCATGCTTGGTTCCTCATGGCAAGTCGGCTTGGCGATCGGCTATAGCAATACCGATTTTGATGTCGACTCCCGTTCTTCGTCCGGATCTGCAGACAGTTACCACGTTGGAACGTATGCATTGAAACAACTTGGAGGGTTGGATCTCGTGCTTGGTGCCGCCTACAGTCGGCATCAAATCGATACAGACCGGACCGTGCAATTCAGTGGCTTTCGAGATGATCTCCAAGCCGATTACGATGCGGATACTGCACAACTGTTTGGTGAGATCAGCTATCATTACAAAACAAAGACCGGCTTGGTTGCACCTTTTCTCAACCTTGCCTATGTGAATTTGAATACCGATGGTTTTACGGAACACGGTGGCGAGTCCTCCCTACAGGTCGCTTCGTCGAGCCAGGATGTGGTGTACACCACCTTTGGATTTCGCGCGGAAAAGCAGGTCAGTATTGGCGGCAAGCTTCTGAAACCGAATGGCTCTCTGGGTTGGCGTCATGGATTTGGCGATAACATTCCGACCGGAGACTATGCTTTTGCAAGTGGAGATGACTTTACCATTGAAGGGGTCTCCGTTATTCGTAATGCAATTGTCGGAGAGTTCGGACTTGCCCATGACCTCACCGAAAATGCCACTGTCAATTTTGCCTACAATGGGCAGTTTTCCTCCGATATCAACGACCAAGGCATCAGGGCGACTCTTGTCGTCAAGTTTTAAATAAAGCAGCATGGTGCATTTGGCGATCCAGTCGCTTCAAGGTCGCTGTCCCCGTTGTTCGCCCGTGGCGAAACGACCTCGTTTGCGAGGAGGTTTTGGCTCTCTGGCAGCCTTCTTCGCCGGTTTCTCACCGGAGAACGAGGACAGGGCGAGGTGGTGATTGGAAATGGCACCGATCAGACCGCCGCCAGGAGTCATCGGAACGGAGGGAGTTAAAGATGAGTCGCCGCGGCAGGCCCGCCAGTCCAGCCATTGAACGATGACACCGGCGGCGATCAGTCGTTTCAGAATGGCGGGCAGGTGCCCGGCACAGTCGAACCGATGCCGGGCACGATCCGGTTCCGCAACGCGGGCAGCCATCGCATCCAGGGCGAAAAACACCGCAGGTCGACCGGATAGAGCAGAGCCGCCGCATGCAAATCGGTCATCAGTTCAGCCCAAAACGTTCAGCACTCCGACGGACGACTTGGTTCTCACCGTCACCGAGCGTCATCCAGGAAAAACCGGTTGAAGGATGACGATGAGCAGTTCCAGGGACAACATGGTGGATTCACTGAGATTATCACGAGGGAGTTGAGATAGAGGGTATAACCAATCCTTGCGCACGGAGCGTTACCCGAAGGCCTGTCGGTTTTTTGCCGTCCCGGTTACCCGAGAGTCAGCAATGGGGAGTGGCCCTTTCCGCTTGTTGACAGTGGGTTGTGGCCAAGAATGGACTGGCCTGCAAGCATCGACACGCCAAGGCATCCTGCCCACGGCCGACGCCCGTTCTTCTTGGCCATGCTCTGGACGAGCAGGAAATCGACGTCCTCGTCGTCATCGAGCAGAGGCTTGCTGCCATTTTCGAATTCGTCAGGGTTCATGCCATGCTTGGCTGTTTTTCGTCATTTCTTTTTTCCCTATAAGGGTCAATTATTATTGTCTGCCGCACAACCGTTTGGTATTGATTGCCTTCTACCGGGAAGAATCATTCCCATTTCATCCAAGGGCAGGCTCTGCCCCTGCAATTCCACGTTCAAGGAGGACAGCCGTGAACAGAACTTTTTTCCATCTGCTGCCGCTCTGCCTGATGTCGGCACTCTTGGTCGGCGGTTGCGCTGCAACCAAAAAAGCTGAGGAAGCCCAGGGTCTACCGGCCAGGGAATCGGTGCAGGAATCCGGGCAGCTTGTGTATGAAGGCGAAATCACCTCCGTCTCGGAACGGGCCAAATCCATATCAATCGTTGTCGGCAAGGGCGATGCCGCCAAGGTGATGATGGTCAAGTTCGATGGCAAGACCAAAGGCATGAGCAGTGTCGCCAAGGGGCGCGCGGCCAAGGTCTTCTATGAGATGCGCGGTGACAAGGACGCCTACGCCACCGAGGTTCAGCTCAAGCTGGCCAAGCTGCCCGAGGGAATCACCGAGATCAGGACGGCGGAGCTGGCGCAACTCATCAAGGATAATGCCGCCTTGATGGTGTACGATTCCAGGCCCAAGGCCCGCTACGACCAGGCACATCTGCCCGGCGCCATCTCCCTGCCCTTGCCCAAGCTCGAGGAGCGGCAGGCGGCGGCTCTTCCCAAAGACAAAAACACACCGCTGGTTTTCTATTGCGGCGGCATCACCTGCCCCTTGTCGCCGGCGTCGGCGGCCATCGCCAAAAAACTGGGCTACACCAATATCCGGGTGTACAACGAAGGCGAGCCGGAATGGACCACGGCCCTCTTGCCCACCTATTCCACCAAGGACTTCATCCTCAACGGCAACGTGGTGGTGATCGACCTCCGTCCGAGCCAGAAGGCGCTTGCCGGCCGGATCAAGGGGGCCTACAGCGTGCCCTACGAATCGCTCGAGGACAAGCTGGGCGACGTGGCCCGCAATGCCCCTCTGGTCCTCTACGGCGACCGGGAAGTGTTCGAGGTGGTGAAGGAACTCCGCGGAGACGGCTTCAGTTCGGTCACCCTGGTCGAAGGCGGCTACGAGGGCTGGGTCAAATCCGGAGGCGCAATCGAGAAGGGGCCGATTTTTGCCACCGAGATCAAATGGGTGCGAAAACTCGGCAAGGGCGAGGTGTCGGTGGCCGACTTCCGCAAGGCGGTTTCCGGCGAGGATAAGGATGTGGTCGTCATCGATGCCCGCACCAAGGAGGAAGTGGCGGAACTCGGCATCTTCAGGAACACCGTCAACATCCCCTTGGACGAAATCCCGGCCCGGATGAACGAACTGCCCAAGGACAAGAAAATCTACGTCCACTGCTCCACCGGCGCCCGTGCCGACATGGCGTACAACGAGCTGATAAACGCCGGGTATAACGCAAAATTTCTATTGCTCAACATCCAGGACGCCGAATGCGACTGCGAGATCATCAGGCCGTGACGAAAGCTGTCGCCTGACCAGCGGCAGGAGCCATGCCCGGTCGCGAGGGGACTGGTCCGAAACGGACGGTCCCCTTTCGTTTTTCCGGGAACGAAAGCAGGGTAGCTCCAGCGGGCCGAGCAACCCGATCAGTCCGACCATGTCGGACAGCGGCACCCGCACGACATCGGTCGAGCTGGTGGTTCAGGAGAAACGCCCGACGACCATTCCCACTTCTGCCTCTTCTTCAGACATCGGGGCAGAGCCTCCCGCTCTTGCACGCTCACGACGAGACGACCATATACCGCGACGAAGGACCTCTGCCGGATTTTTTCAGCAAGCCCTTGGCGACCAGATCGCGCAAATCGTATTGAGCGGTGCGCACCGAAATCATCTCGCCCACCGCTGCCTGATATTCGCTGCGGGTGACCACGCCGTTTCGGGTGATCGTAGTCCACGCCCTGCGCTGGCGGGGATTGAGCATCATGCTCAGGCCATCCGAATCCCGGAAATCGGCCAGGTATCCCTCCGGTGGCGCCCCGGGCGGAGTGATCGGCGAGATGGGCTGCGGCAAGGCGGGAAGCACCGGTTCAGCTTCCAAGGGAGCATTCGTTTCGCCGGCGCCATCAGCACTTCGTTCGTCGAAAAGGATATGATCGGCAAGCAGCAGGTTGCCCTCGGCAAAGGCCAGGGAACGGGTGATGCAGTTGCGCAATTCCCTGATATTGCCGGGCCAGTCATACTGCATCAGCTTTTCCAGGGCGCCGCGGCTGATCTGCTGGGGCGGCAAACCGGACACCATCGCGTTTTCCTCCAGGAAGGCCTTGACCAGAACCGGAATATCCTCCCGCCGTTCGCGCAGGGGCGGGGTGTTGATCGTGATGACCGCCAGTCGATAATAGAGATCCTCCCGAAACGAACCGGAAGCGGCGAGTTGCATGAGATCGACATTCGTGGCGGCGACGATGCGGACATCGAAGGCCACGTCCTGGTCGGAACCGAGCGGGCGGGTACGCCGGACGGACAAGGCGCGCAACAGCACCTGCTGCACCCTGGGCGAGGCGTTGCCGATCTCGTCAAGGTGCAGGGTTCCGCCCGATGCCGCCACAAAGGCCCCCTTGCGGTCCGAATGCGCCTCGGAAAACGCACCCTTGACGTGGCCGAAGAGCGCATCCATCAGCAGGTTCTCGTCCAGCGCGCCGCAGTTGATGGAAATGAAAGGCCCCTGCGACCGGTGGCTGACCCCGTGGATGGCCTCGGCCGCCAGCTCCTTGCCCGTGCCGGTCTCGCCGACAATCAGCACATCGGCCAGCACCCGCGAGGCCTTGTGGATCTGCTGCCGTAAATTGTTGACCGCCCTGCTGCCGCCGATGATCCCGTACAACGGCAAGGCCAGCAACCGGGAATCGAGCAGGGGATTCATGCGGATCTCCTTGTCCAAATCCACGGGTTGGCGCGCCCGATCCCCTTCCATGAACCCTTCGTGCAACAGCGAATCGCTTCGCGCAATGCGCAATTGGGTCAGCAGGATATTGATCGATCGCTGGAACAGGTTGATTTCGACAAAAAGCGGTTCCAGGGCCAAAGGCGGGGCCTCGTCACTGCCCACCCGCAGTTCGACCGCCTCGCGCAATCGTTCCAACTGGCGGTGGAAGCAGTGACCGATGAAGTACATGGCGATGAAGACGAGGATCACGGCGACAAGCAGGCAGACTGCCAAGGTGCCGGCAATTCTGTATGTCGAGGCCATGAAGACAAAGCTGGCATCGACACAGCCGATGCCACCGATAATGCGCTGGGAATCCGGACTCTCGGAAAACACGACCGGAACATAGCTGAGATACAGGGTCCGGTCATTCGAAGAGGGGGTCAAAAACGGTCTGGAAACAAGCAACTGCCCTGATTTTCCGGCCTGAATGTCGGCCACCATGGCCCAATACCGGTCATGGACCGAGCCGGGACGGAAGGCGGTGGTGAATCCGGGCCGACCGACATCACCGGGCAGGCCCATGCGCAATTGATCGACGGAAAGTTCTCCCCGGGAATGATCGGGCGATTCGGACTGAAACAGCAGCCAACCGGACGCGTCGAAGAAAAAGGTCTTTTTCTGTTCGCTTTCCTGGGGATGCAGAAAAAGTGGGGAATGCTTGGACGTATGGAGGGAAACGATATCGCGCAAACTCATGAGATCGACTGAGAGGGTCAATTGCCCTTTATACTGATTGTTGTCGCCGTACACGGGCGCGGTCAGCCGGATGACGTAAATATTGAGCGCGTTCATGGCCCCCCGGGCGAGAACCGAGGGATAGACCACTTCGATGGGATCGCCGATCTGCATGTGTCCCGGCGGTTTTCCCATCATTTGGTCCTGGCTGGAAAAAATACCGAACCGGCCGCCCATGGCCTGATCGATGGGTACATTGACGACCTCCGCTCCGGTATTCAGCAACACGAAACGCTCGTCCGCTGCCAAACCCTGAAAAGCGATTTCCCGATAACGGTTTCGTTCCTGCGGAGCCGTGTCTTCCCAGTGATGTATCATCGCCTCCGGAGTGAGCGGCATCCTCGTCAGGAAATCCAGCTCGTAGCTGGCGGCTATCAATAACTGATTCATTTCATGGGCCTGGGCCAACGCGCGGATCTGCGCGTTCCGGGAATAGGCCTGATCCAGATACTCGGCAACAATCTGATAGGTGAGCACCACTATGGCCGTCAGGATCACGCTCATCAACAACGTGCCGATCAAGACCAGAAACTTGCCGACGCTCCAGGCAAGAATCGATCCCTCGACCTGAATGATGGGCTCCAGCAGGGGCGGATGGGAATAGCGCATACGCTTTTCTCCTTGCGATATCTTTGCGCTCAACAACGCAACGCTGTTCCTTTTTTAGCACAAAAAGCGCAAATGCGCAACGCATCACCACAACATGCCGAATCAAAAAGATTAATTTTATGCGCTATAAATGGCATGCCTTTTGGTTAATGCCTGACAGCTTGTGCACTCTCCGGGAGCTGCTCTCCCCCGTTGTGTGTAGCCGGCCGATCTGAGCGCCCAGACTCCCCCTCTGTTGCGCTCAGATCTCATTCCAGAGTCACCCGGTTCAAATACAACCGGAAGCATGTAGCGAAGCATCCACGCACCCCTACAATGAACAACAAGGAGGAAGACAATGAAACAACGTTTGCAGCGGTTATGGTGGACGGTCCTGGGCCTGATCCTGTTCGCGCCAAGCCTGTCCCTGGCGGCGGGTGGCGGCGGTGCGCCCATCGTCATTGTGGCGGATACCCGCAAGCTGGACGGCGTCATGGCATGGTGGGCCAACATGTACAATGAAAGCCACATGCAGTTCGCCATCCTGACCATTATCATCATTCCGGTCACCGGTGTTCTCTTCGGCATCCTGGCGGACATTGTCATGGGATGGATCGGCATCGATCTGAAATCCCGCGAACTGGCGGAACATTAATCCATCACAGAAAGGGAGCGACTCATGGACTGGCTTTATATCCTCATGCCCATTGCGGGCGTTAAAATTTTCTGGCCCGGCCTGATCATTCTCGGCGTCGGCGTCGGCATCATCGGTGGTTTCTTCGGCATGGGCGGTGCCTGGATGGTCACCCCCGGCCTGAACATCCTCGGCTTCCCCATGGCCTTCGCCATCGGCACGGACATCGCCCACATGGCCGGCAAATCCTTGATTTCCACCATGCGGCACGGTAAATTCGGCAATGTCGACTACAAACTCGGCCTCATCATGCTGGCGGGCACGGTCATCGGGTTCGAGGTCGGTGCCCAGATGGTCATGTGGCTTGAGCGGATCGGCTCGGTGGAGAAGGTTGTCCGCTGGCTGTACATCGCCCTGCTCGCCATGATCGCCTGGATGGTCTTCCACGATGTCGCCAAGCGACGGGCCAAGGAACGGGCCGCCGCCGCCAAGGGCGAAAAGCTGGAAGCCGGCGCCACCGGCGTCGAGTGGCACAAGACCCTGCATAAAATCAAGATCCCGCCGATGATCCATTTCAAGGAAGCGGGCATTTACTGCTCAGCCTGGCTGCCCATTTTCGTCAGCTTCCTGACCGGCTGGCTGGCCGGTATCCTCGGCATCGGCGGCGGCCTGATCCGCATGCCCGCCCTGATCTACATGGTCGGCTGCCCGACCCACGTCGCCGTCGGCACCGACCTGTTCGAGGTTGCCATCTCCGGTCTGTACGGTGCCCTCACCTACACCTACAAGGGCCGTACCGAGCTGGTCGCCGCCATGATCATGCTGATCGGCGCCGCCATGGGCGCCCAGGTGGGCGCAGTGGCCACCAAGTACATCAAGGGCTACGGCATCCGCATCGCCTTCGGCCTCGCGGTCATCGGCTGCGCGCTCTCCATCCTGCTCAAACTGGTCAAGCCCTGGCTGCCCAGTTACGGCAAGCTTCTTGACAACGCCTCCACCGTGCTGGTTCTCAGCCTGGTCAGCCTGATGTCGCTGTACATCTTCGTCCGGATGGTTGCGGGGGTGAAGGAAGAATTGCGCCGCAAGCAGCTGAGCGCTTAACCGCACGATTGGACAAGGAGAACCTACTTATGAAATGGACACACATATTGCTGTCGCTTGCCGCCGCCTCTTTGATCTTCCCCCTCGCGGGATGCAACAAGGAAGATTACCCGAAGGTCGAACAGGGACGGACCATCGCCTTCAACAAGGACACCAGGGAAGTGACCCTGATCCATGACAGCGCCATGGATCCCCAGAAACCGGTGTACGACGTCCTGCCGCCGTCGGCCTTCAAGCTGCCGACCGACCCGGCGGAAACCGGGCCCGAGCCGAAACCGGGTCAGCGGATGAAACTGGACACCGAGAAGAAGATCATCGTCATCTTCGACACCAAGACCCAGAAAATGGTGGATATACCGATCACCATCCTCGATCTGCAGCAGTCCATCAACCGAGAACACCCGCTGGTCTATGACAGCGAGGCCAAGAAGGCCAAGAAATTCCCGGTCATCGATCGGGAGAAGAAGGCGGTGACCATCTATTCCAACCGCCAGAGAATGCTGTGCACCTTCTCGATTCCGGACGAATATCTCAGCTATCCGGAAAGCACGTGGGATGCCGGCGACGAGGTGCGGCTGACCTACAGAACGCCCGGTCAGGCCCTGCGCTTCATGAACATCTCCAAGACCGATATCTACAAGAGATAACACCGTTCACCACTATCCGCGGGCGGAGCGCGTTCCGCCCGCGGTATCCCACAAGAGGCAGGCCATGTCGGAATACAGATTCTTTCTGCTGCACAAGCTGCTGGTGCTCGGCGTCAATATCCTGGTGCTCGCCGCCCTGGCCGTCGCCATGTATCGGGCTTCGCTCTACCCCGACGATTTCACTCCCACCTTTTTCAAGACCCTCTTCGCCCTGCTCATTCCCACCCTGCTCCTCGGCTTCATCGGCAAACGCGTGCTCGGCAAACGCCGCCCCGCCCTGATATGATCGCCGGCGCCCGGTACGTTCTCTGGCAAAAACGCACCGGCATCCTGGCCATGGTGTGCCTGGTCGGGGCGCTGCTGTCCCTGGCCGACGCCCTGGTCGGCGGCTTCGGCGGCTCGCGGGGGGTCATCGAACTGCTTCCGGACAGCCGATACCAGATCAGCGGCCCCATGCCGCCGCGGACCGAGGCGATCAAGGACTTTGTCATCGACGGCGAACCCAAGGACGGTTCGGTCCGGCTTCTGCCCGAAATCGTGTTTTCAGGATACTGGCTCGGCGGCAGCATGTGGCGCGGCCTCATCGTGGTGGCTCCCGACGCCCGGCAGGGCGATTTCGTCATCGCCGTCAAGGACCGGTTCGGCGAGAAACAGAATCCGAGCCTGGTCTTCACCGTGCGGATCTGGCCCGATGAGGCCACCTTGCATGCCCATTCCGCCTCCTTCCTCACCCGGAAGACCGGACGCAGTCCGTACCTGTTCGCCGTGAGCCTGGCGGTCGGCGGCCTGCTTGCCGGTGCCGCGAATTTTCTCTTCGGCAGGTTGTGGGCATGGCACCTCAAGTCCCATCACTGCGGCGAGATCTATAAACTGCGGCGGACGGACCAGGGCACGGAAATCACCTGCGAACTCCCCTGCGGCGACCTCCTGCGCCCCGGCATGGAAGGTGCCGTGTACCGCTCCACCGGCGAACCCCTCTGCACGGCGCGGATCGCGCGCTGCGACAACGGCGAGGTTCTCATGATGGTCGCCCCCTCCGAGCTTGTCCGCCTGGGCGACGTGGCCTGCGCCTTCCCCGAAACAACGGAGAACCCGCCAACGTGAGCCCGTTGCCTCCCTGGAAAAGTCGTTGACAACCTCCGGCATGCTTTGTAGTGATTACAGGCGGATAACAAATGATGCCATCGAAAGGGACATGAACGGACGCCACGGGTGCCGCTCCCCTTTCCCGCCTCCCGGGCGGACAGCCGATACAATAGTACAGCCATGGAACGAAATTATCGCAAGCTCTGGTGGCAGCACTGCCTGGCCATCATCGGCTTTTCCGTTATCCCGCTGCTGTTCGTCAACTTCTCCCTCTACAAGCTGTTCGACAGGATCTATACCGAAAAGGTCATGGAAAACCTGCGCAACTCGGCCGAGAACCGGCGGGATGCCATCGACCTCTTTTTCAGCGAGCGCATCGCCCAACTCTTCACCATCGCCAACACCAACACCTTTCAGCAGTTGACCGACGAGGACTATCTCAACAAGATATTCGAGATCATGCATGCCAAGTCCGATTCCTACATGGACATCGGCATCATCGACAGCGAGGGCCATCATCTCTCCTATGTCGGGCCCTATTACGAACTGCTCAAGCAGGTCAACTACAAGAACGAATTCTGGTTCAACGAGGTCAAGGCCAACGGGATCTATATCAGCGATATCTTCATGGGCTTCCGCAAGGCGCCGCACTTCATCATTGCGATCATGGTCCGCGAGAGAAGCGCCTCCTGGATTCTCAGGGTGACCATCAATCTGAAGAATATCGACGATATCATCCAGAAAGCCTGGACCGGCACCCTGAGCGACGCCTTCATCGTCAACCGGAAAAACGTCCTGCAGACCCGGCCCCGGTTCGGCGGCAATTTCCTTGAGGTGCCGGCGTTTCCGGAATATACGTCTGATTCGCTCAAGTCCCATCCCTATCCCGATTACAGTTCGATCGTGGCCAGCAAACTGGAGCGGGTGACCTACAGCGGCATGGACGCCTTCTTCGCTGCCGTTCCCATCCACAACACCAAGTGGATTCTGGTCATCAAGGAGAATCCGGATGAAATCCTCTCGCCGCTGGTGCAAGGCCAGCACTGGATGCTGCTCTTCACGGCGGCCGGCCTGGCGATCATCGCCACCGGAGCGGCCCTGTTCACCAATACCCTGATCAACAGGATCAAGGAGACCGACCGGGAGAACGCCGCCAATTCAGACATGCTCCTCCAGGCCAACAAGATGATCGCCCTCTCCAAAATGGCGGCCGGCATCGCCCACGAGGTCAACAATCCGCTGGCCGCCATCGCCGAAAAGGCCGGCTGGCTCAAGGATCTCCTGGCCGAGGAGGACATCGCCGGCAGCAAGAATTTCGCCGAGTTCGACGAATCGGTCGACAAGATCGAGCAGCATGTCGGACGGGCGCGGAAGATCATCCACAACCTGCTCGGCTTCGCCCGCCGGATGGAACCGGCCAAGGAAAAGATCGACGTCAACACCCTGCTCGACGAAACCACCGGCTTTCTCGAAAACGAGGCCCGCTACGTCAACATCCGCATCGTCAAGGAGTATGCCGACAACGTGCCGGTGATCACCAGCGACCTCTCCCAGATCCAGCAGGTGGTGCTCAACCTGCTCAACAACGCCATCGACGCCATCGGCCACGACGGCACGGTCACGGTGTCCACCCGCTACCACGACAAGACCGACGAGGTGGAAATCGACGTCGCCGACACCGGCAAGGGCATTGCCGAAAACGATCTGGACAAGATTTTCGATCCGTTCTTCACCACCAAGGAGGTCGGCAAGGGAACCGGCCTCGGCCTGTCGATATCGTACAGCATCATCGAAAAACTGGGCGGCAAACTGAAAGTCCAAAGCAAGGTAGGCACGGGAACGGTGTTCACCATTCTCCTGCCCAAACACTGAAGGAACACGATGGATACATTGCGGGTGTTGATTGTTGACGACGAGGACGATTTCCGGGAAACCATCGTCAAGCGGCTGAATGCGAGGAAAATCCAGGCGGAAGGCGCCGCCAGCGGCGTCAGGGCCCTGGAAATCCTCAAGGACAAGGATTTCGACGTCATTGTCCTGGACGTCAAGATGCCGGACATGGACGGCATTGAGACCCTGCGGCACATCAAGAAACTCAAGCCGGAAATCGAGGTCATCATGCTGACCGGCCACGCCTCGGTGGAATTCGGCCTCAAGGGGATGCAGCTCGGCGCCTTCGACTACGTCATGAAACCGGCGCCGCTCAACGAGCTGCTCGACACCATCGGCCAAGCCTACAACAAGAAGCGCGGCCTGATCCACTGACACCCGTGCGTGCGCGACGGCGTCAAATCCCCGAAGAGGCCGGAATCGCGCGGCGAATGACCGCGGTCCGGCGCGCAACGGACGGCATCGCTTTGTGACCGCAAGGCAGAGAACACGCTATGAGAGTCTGGGATACCAGTCATCTGCTCGACGATATACCGCCTCATAAACGGGCCACCGCCGAACATGTCTACGACCCCGCCGACAGCCAGGCCAACCTGCAGCAGATCAGGCTCCACTTCAAGCAGCTCCAGACCCGGCTGATTCTGGGCCTGGTGCTGGGCTTCCTCCTGCCCAACGCCCTGCTCTCCGCCTATTTTCACTTCCAGTTCACCCATACCCTCAAGGAAAGCGCCAAGCTCAACCTGGCGGCGGTGGCGGAAAGCCAGAAAAACACCATCGACCTGTATCTCCAGGAGCGGGTGGTCAACCTCTACAACCTGTTCCACAGCAAGGAATTCTCCCTCAATCCCACCCAGGAGCAGATGGACACCCTGCTGGCCAGCCTGAAACACTTCAACGACGGTTTCGTCGACGTCGGCTTTTTCGATACCCGGGGCGTCCAGATCGGCTATGCCGGCCCCTTTCCCTCGCTGCGGAGCGCGGATTACAGCGGGGAATCCTGGTACCGGAACCTGCTCACGGAGAACAAGAGCTACCTGATCAGCGACATCTACATGGGATTCCGCAAGATCCCCCATTTCACCATCGCCACCAAGCAGGTGTTCGACAACCGTACTTACGTGATGCGCGCCACCCTCGACCCGGACAAGTTCTACATCTTCCTGCGGGCCATCAGCCAGGGCAAGGAGGTGGATTCGACCCTGATCAACCACCAGGGCCTGTATCAGGTGGTCGATCCCGGCCGCAGCCAGCTCCCCGGCACCGGCGACTACATCCCCCCGGCGACCTCCGCCTCCGGCGTCGAGGAATTCGAGCGCGACGACCAGAAAATGCTGGTGGCCTATGCCTGGCTCAAGGAGACCCCCTGGGCACTGCTGGCCGTGCAGCCGGTGGCCGTGGCCCAGGCCGGCATGATCAAGGCCAGGCTGGTGCTGACCGTCAGCCTGATCGTCATCAGTTTATTGATCTCGGCCATGATCTATTTCACCATCAAGAAACTGGTGGACCGGGCCCGGCGCATGGCCGAAAAGGGGCAGCAGTTGCAGGAGATGCTGGCCCACGCCTCCAAGCTGGCCTCCATCGGCGAGCTGGCCGCCGGCGTGGCCCACGAAATCAACAATCCCCTGGCGATCATCATGGCCACCAGCGGCGTCATCCGCGACATGCTCAACCCGGAATTCGAACTCGACCACAGCCCGGAGGCCATCTACAAGGAACTGTCGGTGATCGACACCGCCGCCAACCGGGCCAAGGGCATCACCCGCAAATTGCAGGATATGGGCAAGAGCCGCGTGCCCAGCGTGGTGGCATGCGATGTCAACGTCCTGCTCGACGAAGTGGTGAGCCGGCTGAAGAAGGTGGAATTCAAGCCCAAGCATATCGAGGTGATCAGCCATCCGGCCGCCGACCTGCCGCCCATCCTGGCCGAGCCCGAACCGCTCCGCCAGGTGTTCGCCAATATCCTGATCAACGCCTCCGACGCCATCGCCGACAAGGGGACCATCACCATCACCTCCGAATTCAGGGAGGACACGGTCTGGGTGACCATCGCCGACACCGGCAAGGGCATTCCGCCCGAGAACCTGCAACGGATCTTCAACCCGTTCTTCACCACCAAGGGCGGCGGCCGGGGCACCGGCCTGGGCTTGAGCATCGCGGCGAGCATCGTCAAGTACCTGGGCGGCACCATCAAGGTGAACAGCATTCCGGGGACGGGCAGTTCGTTCACCATCCTGCTCCCCATCAACGAACAGGCGAAGACAACGATCAAACAACACGACAACTGAACGCAGCATATGGACAAGAAGCAGCGCGAATTCAAGGTATTGCTGGTTGACGACGAGGATGTGTTCCGCGAGGCCACGGCCCGCCAGCTCTCGGTGCGGGGCTTTATCGTGCTCACCGCCGCCAGCGGCGAGGCCGCCGTCGAGCTGGTCAGGAACGATCCGCCGGAGGTGGTGGTGCTCGACCAGCAGATGCCGGGGATGCACGGCTCGGACACCTTCATCGAAATCAAGAAGCTCGATCCGCTGATCGAGGTGATCATGCTCACCGGCAACACCAGCGTCGACAACGCCATCGAGCTGATGCAGATGGGCACCTTCGACTATCTGATGAAACCGATCAACATCGACGAACTCCTCTACAAGATCGAGGACGCCTACACCCGGAAGAAACTCAACGAGAAGCAGCAACGGGAGGCGGGACAGTGACCCCCCGCTCCGGGCGATTCGCCGCCGCTGCCGATACAGGCGATTCATGCTGAAAAAACTGGCCGCATTCTCCAAAAAGTTCTTCTTCCTCAACCAGGAAGAACACGATCCGGGCCTGGAGGCCGAAGAGGTGGACGCCCTGCGGCTCACCTTCAAGTCCCGCTACCACAGCTTCAAGCTGCTGCTGGCCGCCAACACCAGGATTCTGGAGGGCATGGCCGATATCGAGCGGGCGCTCCAGGGCAACGAATCGTTTTCCATGTCGTTCGTGCAGACGCACTGCACCGCGATCTCGGTCAACGTGTTCCGGATGATCAACGACATGGAGAACATCGCGCCGGGGAAATACACCGCCCTCAAAGACAGCTTCGTCGCCATCCAGAAGCGGATCGACGCCCTGCTCGGCGCCCGGAAGAAAATCGTCGACCGCCGGCTGGTCATCCCCCTGGAGGCGCTCAACAGCGACATGACCGATCTGGTCGGCGGCAAGATGGCCAACCTGGGCGACATCAAGAACAGGTTGCAGATGAACGTGCCCCCCGGCTTTGCGATCACCGCCGCCGCCCACGAACTGTTCATGCAGGCCGACGGCCTCCAGCGGGAGATCGACCGGCTCTTCCAGGTGGCCGGCTCGGACGAGGACCGCAATCTCGACCTGGTCAGCTCCCAGATCCGCCAGCTGATCATGGCCGCCGAGGTTCCCGAGGCCATCTACCTGGCGGTGGTCGACGCCTATTCCGCCATGAAGGCGGCCAACCAGGACCAGGAAATCAGGATGGCGGTGCGGAGCAGCGCCTTTGGCGAGGATGCGGCCAACAGCTCGTTCGCCGGCCAGTACCGAAGCGAGTTGAATGTCGGTTTCTCGCAGTTCTTCTACTATTACAAACAGGTCATGGCCTCCAAGTACAGCGTCCAGGCCATCGCCTACAAGCTCAGCCGCGGCTTCCGCGACGAGGATATCGCCATGTGCGTGGGCTGCCTTGCCATGATCGACGCCATCGCCGGCGGAGTGATCTACACCCGCAACCCGCTTGATTCGAAGGACGAGGCCATCTACATCAATTCGACCTGGGGCCTGCCCAAGGCGGTGGTCGACGGCAACGATCTCTGCGACCTGTTCGTGGTCTGCCGCGACGACGACCTGACCATCCTCAGGCGGGAGGTGCAGCGAAAAGGGTTTCAGGTGGTCTGTCTGGAGGGCGAGGGCTGCATCCGCACCGAAACCGACGACGATCTCGCCGTCAAACCTTCCCTCACCGACCGGCAGATCCGGGAGCTGGCCGACCACGCCATCCGCATCGAACAGTACTACGAAACCTCCCAGGATATCGAATGGGCCATCGATGTCGAAGGGAATGTCTTCATCCTCCAGTCGCGCCCCCTGCAGCAGATGGAGGCCGTGCTCCCCGGACCGGAGCTGGATCTCAAACGGTTCGAGGCCTCCCTGATCGTCGAGGGCGGCATCAATGCCAGCCCCGGCGTGGCCTGCGGCAAGGTGTTCAAGGTGGCCAAGAAGGTCGACATCCTCCAGTTTCCCGAAGGGGCCGTGCTGGTGGTGGACCAGGCCCTGCCCACCTGGGCGCCGCTGGTGGCCAGGGCGGCGGCGGTGGTGTCCGAACAGGGCGGCTTTGCCGGCCACCTGGCCAACGTGGCCCGGGAATTCGGCATTCCCGCCATCTTCGGCGTCAAGGGCGCCATGGCCCGGATGCACAACGGCGACGCGGTCACCGTGGCGGCCGACCTCGGCCGGGTCTACCTGGGCAACATCGGTCCCCTGCTCGAATGGACCCGTCCCGAGCCCAAGCTGATGCTGGGCAGCCCGGTGTACGAATCGCTTGCGGAGGTCAGCCGCCACATCATTCCGCTGCACCTGCTCGATCCCGAAGCGCGGGATTTCCAGCCGCAGAACTGCCGGACCTTCCACGACATCACCCGGTTCATCCACGAAAAATCCGTGGTCGAGATGTTCAACTTCGGCAAGGACCACAGCTTTTCCGAGCGCTCCAGCAAGCAGCTCCATTACCGGGTGCCGATGAACTGGTGGATCCTCAACCTCGACGACGGCTTCACCCACGAAATCCACGGCAAATACGTCAAGCTGGACGAGATCGCCTCGATCCCGATGCTGGCCTTCTGGGAGGGGTTCGCCGCCATCCCCTGGGACGGGCCGCCGGCCCTGGACGGCAAGGGCATGACTTCGATCATGTTCCGCTCGACCATGAACACCGCCCTGGTGGCCGGGGTCAAATCCAAGTACGCCGACCGCAACTATTTCATGATCTCCAGGAATTACTGCACCCTGAGCTCGCGGCTCGGCTATCACTTCTCCACCATGGAGGCCATGGTCAGCGAGCGGTCCGGCGAGAACTATCTCGGCTTCAAGTTCAAGGGCGGGGCGGCCGATTTCGAACGGTGCCTGGGCCGGATCCATTTCATCCGCGAGATCCTGGAGCGCTACGGCTTCCGGGCCACGATCAACGGCGACAACCTGAACGCCCGCATCGAGGGCCATGACATGGCATACATGATCGGCCGCCTCAAGATCCTGGGCTACCTGACGCTCCATACCCGGCAGCTCGACATGATCATGGGCAACAGCGCCCTGGTCGGCTATTACATGAACAAGCTCACCAGGGACATCGATTCGCTGCTGCCGTGACCGGTTCGAACAAAAGGGCCAGGCCGCTTGTTCCCGGCCGGCAACGAGGCATTGCATTGGGGAAAGAACAATGAGACAGATTGTCCACGTGCTGGCCGTCGTTTCCTGTTGTATCCTGCTGGCCGCCCCCGGCCCGGCCGTGGCGGACAAGGCCGGGATCAGGCGAAACGTGGACGACATGGTGGCGGCGATCAACAGCGGCAAGGCCGCCACCGATTTCGCCGCCGGTGCCTATACGCCGTACGTCTTCATCATGGAGCCGAGCGGCAGATTGCTGGTCCACCCCTATCTGGCCGGGGAATATCTCCAGGAGAAGGCGGCCCCGGTCTATGCGGCCCTGCACAAGGCGACGTTGGACGGCACCTGGGTGACCTATTACTGGAAGGGAGCGGAAAAGGAAACCTACGTGCGGAAGACCCGGACCGGCCTGACCATCGGCAGTGGGCAATGATTTCCGCAGGCGCTCCGATGGCGGCCACGGACGACAACGGGGGAAGGCGGAGGCAGCGCATGGCGTGTATCCACAGCAGGCACAGGCTGCCGCCATCGGTTGAAAAAAAACAGGGCGCCCCAGGGCGGAGGCAGCGCTTCCTCCGACGGATGCGCCGTCACGACCCATCGCAGAGCATGACACTCGTCGCAGGAAGGGGCCATGTCGACCATTCTCGGTAATCTCAGACAGCTGTTCAGGGATATCTGCGGCCGGAACAGAGCGGACCAGCCGGGCAATCCCACGGAGATGAACGCCCTGTTCCGGTTCCGCTACACCCTGTTCAAGGAACTGCTGGTGGCCAATTCCGAACTGCTCACCGTCCTGTCCGACATGGACGAAAAACTCAAGGGCGAGACGGTCTTCGGCCTGTCGTACATCACCAACCAGGTCAACAAATCCCTCCGCCACGCCTTCCAGATGGTCAAAAGCCTCAACGTCATGTCCGGCGGCAAGCATCGGGAACTGTATGCGGCCCTGGAGCGGATCAACGACCGGATCAAGGCGATCATGGCGGAGCGCAGGGCCGAGCACGCGCCGCGGGCGGCCGTGCCCTACGAGCAGATCCTGCTTGCGGATGCCGACTGGGCCGGCGGCAAGAACGCCAATCTCGGCGAAATCAAAAACCGCCTCGACATCCCGGTTCCCGAGGGGTTTGCCATCACCACCAAGGGCTTCCACGATTTCTTCGCCTACAACGACCTCAAGGAAGAAATCATCAAGCAGAAAAACCTGATCTATATCAACGAATTCGACCTGCTGAGCAACCTGAGCGCCGAGACCCTGGAGCTGGTCCGGTCCAAGCCGATGCCGCCCGAGCTGGAGCGGGAAATCCTGGCCGCCTGCGAGCAGCTCTGGGGCGATGACCAATCGGTGCTGCTGGCCATGCGCAGCAGCGCGGTGGGCGAGGACGGCGACATCTCCTATGCCGGCCAGTACCTCACCCTGCTCGGCGTGACCCGGGCCGAGATCTGCGAGGCCTACAAATCGATCATCGCCAGCCTGTATTCGGCCCGCTCCATCTCCTACCGCAGTTCCAAGGGCGTGTACGACGAGGACCTGGCCATGGCCGTGGCCTGCCTCAAGATGGTCGACTCCAGGGCCAGCGGCGTGCTCTACACCCGCCATCCCTACGACATCACCGACGAGCACATCCTGATCAACGCCGTCTGGGGCCTGGGACCCTATGCCGTGGACGGGGTGGTCACCCCGGATGCCTACACGGTGACCAAGGATGCGGACCTGGTCCTGCTGGACAAAACCGTGGCCACCAAGCCGGTGCAACTCGTGCTGAACAGGCAGGGCGGCGTCGAGGAACGGCCGGTGGACGCCGCGCTGCAGGGCGCGCCCTGCCTCACCGACGACCAGATCCGGACCCTGGCCGGGTACGGCGCCGCCCTGGAGGCGCACTACAAATGCCCGCAGGACGTGGAATGGGCCCTGGACCAGGACGACCGCCTGCTGCTGCTCCAGTCGCGGCCGCTGAAAATCCAGTCGCCCAAGAATTTCTGCCTGCTCAAGACCGCCCCCCTCGAAGGCTACCGACTGATCGTCGACAGCGGCGAGATCGCCTCCCAGGGAGTGGGCAGGGGTAGTGCCGTCCATGTCCGGTCCATGGAGGACCTGGCCGATTTCCCGGAGGGCGGCGTGCTGATCGCCCGCCATTCCTCGCCGGAATACGTGATCGTCATGCGCCATTGCGGCGCCATCATCGTCGAGGCGGGCAGCGTCAGCGGCCACATGGCCGCCCTGGCCCGCGAGTTCAACGTACCGACGCTCATCTGCGCCCAGCCGGTGATGGAACTGATCCCGCCGGGTATGGAGGTGACGGTGGACGCCTATACCGGCCGGGTCTACGAAGGCACGGTCACCGAGCTGCTGGCCGCGGTGAAGAAAGAAGAGGCCCACATGAAGGGCACGCCGGTCTACGAACAGTTGCAACGGATCGCCAAGAACGTCATCCCGCTCAATCTGGTCAACCCCGACGCCCCGGAGTTCACCCCGGCGGGCTGCGCCACCCTGCACGATCTCGCCCGCTACTGCCACGAATACTCCTACAAGGAGATGTTCCAGATCAGCGACCTGGCCTCCAAATTCCACGGCTGGTCGCTCAAGCTGGACGCCCCCCTGCCCATGGACATCCACCTGATCGACCTGGGCAACGGCCTCAGGGAGGGGGCAATGGTGAAGTGGAACGCGGTCCAGGTCGACGAGATCGTCTCCGCCCCTTTCCTGGCCCTGCTGCGGGGCATGCTCAACAGGGAGGTCCACGGGCTGGAGCCCCGGCCGGTCAACTTTGCCGGCCTGCTGTCGGTGTTCCGGGAACAGACCATGGCGCCGGGCCATGTGGGCGAACGGTTCGGCGACCGCAGCTATGCCATCATCGCCGACAAATACCTCAACTTCAGCTCGCGGGTGGGGTACCATTACAGCGTCATCGATGCCTACTGTGGCGACACGGTCAACAAGAACTACATCACCTTCACCTTCAAGGGCGGCGCGGCCGACGACATCCGCAAGAACAGGCGGGTCCGGGCCATTTCCCGCATCCTCGACCGGGAAGGCTTCAAGGTCGACGTCAAGGCCGACAAGGTGGACGCCCGCTTGCAGAAATATCCCAAATCCTATATCGAAAGCCGGATGGACATCCTGGGCCGGCTGCTGATCTTCACCCGCCAGCTCGACATGCTGATGACCACGGAACAGAGCGTGGAATGGGTGGCGGAAAATTTCGTGGCCGGCAACTACAAGCTCACCGCTCCCCCTGTCGAGGCGTGACGCGGCGACCGCTCTTCACTCCCCCCGGGCACCCCTCGGCACCCGCAACCCAGAGAGGCACACCATGCAAAACCTCATCCTCCTGATCATCATCGTCGGCTCCCTCGTCATCGGCATGGTCATCGGCATCAAGATGCGCAACAGAAAAAAATAATGCCGCTCCGACCAGCAAGGGCGCCGGCGCCCGCCTCTGTCGCGCAAGCGAGGCGGGCCCTGCCGGACAGGGTTCCAGAACCGCACCGCCACAACGAACGACATGCGAGAAAAATATAAAGACTACATCCGCCTGCGACGGCTGCTCTCCACGGGTTTTTTCGTCAGCGGCATCATCCCCATCATCATCATCGCCCTGGGCTCGATCTACAACTTCAAGCAGCTCTCGATCAACAACATCGAGGTGACCGCCCGGCAGGTGGCGGAACACCGCAACGACGCCATCAACACCTTTCTCCAGAGCCAGGTCAACTTCCTCACGACCCTGATCAACCTCTATCAGCTCGATCAGCTGCAACAGAAGGAAAATCTCGAAAAACTCTTTCTGGCGGTCAACCGGGGCGACAAGGCAGGGGACATCGTCGATCTGCAACTCATCGGCACCAGCGGCAGGCAGATGGCCTACGTCGGCCCGTATCAGGACAAGATAGCGGGCAAGGATTACCAGGATTCGCCCTGGTTCAAGGAAGTGCTGGCCCGCGGCACCTATGTCAGCGACGTGTTCAGCGGCTTTCGCGACTACCCCCACTTCGTCATCGCCCTGACCGATCCCCGCAAGACCTTTGTCCTGCGGGCGACCATCAATTCAGGCATCTTCAATTCGCTGCTGCACAGCGCCCAGATCGGGGCCGGCGGCGACGCCTTCATTCTCAACTCCAACGGGGAGTTCCAGACGCCGAGCCTGCAAAAGACCACCCGGCTGAACGAGGTGGAGATCGGGATGCTGCGCCACCATGCCGGCACCGAGCTCGCCGACGACGACGAGTACCTCTATGTGAGCAAATGGCTCAACGGCAACATGTGGCTGTTGGTGGTCAAGACGAAAATCACCGATTCCCTGACCAACTACTTCAAATACCGGGACCGCATCACCTTCAGCGTGCTGGCGACCGCCGCCCTGTTCCTGGTGATCAGCTCCGGTATCAGCCGGTTCATCGTCGAACGGATCCGGCAGGCAGACCGGGAGCAGACCGCCCTGGACCAGCAGATGGCCCACATCGAAAAGATGGCGAATATCGGCCGGCTGGCCGCCGGCATCGCCCATGAGATCAACAACCCCCTGCAACTGATCCAGATGCAGGCCGGCTGGATCGACGAATTGCTGCAGGAAGAGAATCCGGGACAGGTCGCCAACCTGGAGGAATACCGGAAATCGGTGGGGAAGATCAGGCAGCACGTCAACCGGGCCGGCACCATCACCCACCGCCTGCTCGGGTTCTCCCGGAAGATCAGCGCCGAATACGACGTCCAGATCAACGAACTGATCCGGGAGACCATCTCCTTCCTCGAAAGCGAGGCCCACAAGAACAACATCACCCTCAATCTGCAGTTCGACGAGGAGCTGCCCATGCTGCGCACCGACGGCGCCCAGGTGCAGCAGGCCCTGCTGAACCTGATCGAAAACGCGCTCGACGCCGTGGGGCCGGAGGGCGTGATCGACATTGTCACCTCCAGGAGCGCCAAGGAGATCAGCGTGCAGATCGCCGACAACGGGCCGGGGATCGACAGGGATGTCATGGAGAAGATCTGGGAACCCTTTTTCACGACCAAGGAGGCCGGCAAGGGCACCGGCCTGGGGCTTTCCATCTGCAGCGACATCGCCCACCGGCTCGGCGGGACCATTACCGTGGAAAACAGGCCGCAGGGCGGGGCGGCGTTCACCCTCAAACTGCCGCTGCGATAACGTGCACCCCGAAAATCCGGCCAGGATGCCGGGAGAAGGGGGGACGGCAGGGTTGCGGAGTCTTACCTGCCGCTTTTGAACAGACCGCGCAGGGCCTGGAGCAGGCCTTGGCCGCGGCCTTTTTGCAGAGGGCCGGAGGGCTGACCGGCCTGGCCGTTTGCCCCGACGCCCCTGGGAGCGGACGCCACCGTCTTGATTCGCTCCACCAGTTCCCTGATGTCCACCGGTTTTTCAAGCACGTCGGCCGCGCCCAACTTCATGGCATGCACCCCCCTGGATACCGTGGCATGCCCGGTCAACAGGATGATCCGCTGGGCGGGATCGAGCGCGACAAGCCGCTCCAGCACCTGCAAGCCGTCCATCTCGGGCATCTGCAGGTCGAGCACGATCACGTTGAACCGCGCGTCGCGGACGAGATCGAGAGCGGCCCGGCCCGATGCGGCGCTCGTCACCTCCATTCCCCGAATGGTCAGCCGTTCCGCCAGGATATCGAGGAATTCCCGGTCATCGTCGATCAGCAGCACTGTTACGGCCATACCTTCCCCCGCATCTCCAGGTGATCAGCAGCGTTCACTCGCGTTCACTCGATGAACCGGAGGGGCATGTGCAGGCAGAGCCGGCCGTTGTGCGGATCGGCCCGCACCTGCATCCGCAGGAAAAAAATCAGGGGCTGCCCCTCGGTCGCCACCGTTGTCTCCAGTTGTTCCACGGGTATCTCGGGGGTGCAGTGCAAGGTCACGACGACATCGCTCTCTTCGCGCACGGCACCCAAAACGACCTGCTGCCCCTCCCCGGCCAGGAGGAAGATGTTTTTCAAACAGATCCACAACAGGTTCTCGAGCACGAACGGCAGCGTCTGCACCTCGATCTCTTCCCCGGCAGCGATCGAGAGGCGCACCCCCTTCATGGTGGCCAGCCGTTCGGACAGGGCGACCGTGCAGGCGAGGATGTCGCGGATGCCGGTGGTGACGACGGGCTGGTTGGCGCTGTGGGCAAATCGGTTGAGCCGGCGCACGATGTCGTCGGCGCCTTGCACCCGCCGCCGGATGCTGTCCGAAATCGTTTGCAGCCGCTCCGGGTCCAGCGGACGCCCTTTTTCCGACAGGGCGACGAGATCGCCGAGCAACCCGGCATTTTCATTGATAATCGCCAGGGCGTTCTTGATCTCGTGCGAAATGGAGGCGGTCATGCTGCCGAAAAAACTCAGGCCCAGGCTGTCCACCTTGCCGTGATAGCTGCTCATCCCCGCCCTCCTTGTCCCTGACAGATTTCGTTGAGTTTGGCGACGAGCACCTCGATCTGGACCGGCTTGATCAGGTAGTATTCCCTGCCGCTTTCGGCCGAGCAGGCCTCGAAATCCTCCTCCGATCCATGGCCGGTGAGGAAGATGAATTTCATCCCCGGCCGCCGGGCCTCGATCAGCCGCTTCAGGTCGAGACCGTTCATCTCCGGCAACCGGACATCCAGCAGGGCGATATCGAACTCCTTTTCCTCAACCATGGCCAGCGCCGTCCGATAATCGGTCGCCCAGGCGGCCTCGATGCCCCGCATGTCCAGCCGCTCCGCCAGGGTCGCCACCAATTCCTCTTCGTCGTCAACCAACAGTACCCGCATGAGCTTCTCCTTTGTCCGCATGGTATTCGAGCGGCAGGGTGATGATGAAGGTCGTCCCCGCGCCGACGGTGCTTTCGATGGCGATCGAGCCGCCAATCTCCGTGACCAAGCCGTAGGTGATCGACAACCCCAGGCCGGTGCCGCCGCTGCCGCTCTTGGTGGTGAAAAAGGGCTCGAAAATTCTCTCTATATTTTCCGGCGGAATGCCGCAACCGCTATCGCGCACCGTGGTGACGATGCCGGTGCCGTCGTCGTTCAGCCGGCTTCTGATCTCGAGCCGCCCCCCCTCTTTCATCGCGGCGAAGGCGTTGTTGACCAGATTGATGAACACCTGCTGCAATTTACCACGATCGCTGAAAAATTCAGGAAGTTCCGCCGGAATGTCGACTTCGACGGCGATATTGCGGTAGCCGGCCTCCTTGATCTGGAATTCCAGCACGTCGTTCACCACCTGCCTCAGGTTGACCTTCTGGACGCTCACCTGGATATTGCGGGCGAAATTGAGCAGTTGCCGGGTAATGGTGGCGCAGCGCTCGACTGAATTGATGATCGAGTCGACCAGGCCGAGCAGCCGCTGGTCGCCGGCGTATTCCTTGCGGAACGTGAACAGGTCCCGGATGAGCCCGGCCTTTTCGTTGATGATGGCCAACGGGTTGTTGATCTCGTGGGCCACGCCCGCGGACAGGCGGCCGATCGAGGCCATCTTGTTGGCGTATTCCACCTGATGCAGCGAGGCCAGCCGCTTCTGGTCGGCCTGGTGGATGCTGTTGACCAGGTAGGTGCAGATGCCGAAGACCACCGCCACGATGGCGACTACCGAACCGACGAGGAAGACCAGCAGCTTGCCGCCGGCGGCCTCCCAGGTTTCCATCAGGGTGTCCTTCTGCTTGATCACGATGAGGATGAACGGCGTGCCGGTGATATAGGCATAGCCGGTGACAATCTCCCGCCCCAGGTGGTCCTCGCCCTCGGAAACCTCGGTCCGTGGCGAGAACGGCGGCACCGGGAGGGGAAACTGCTTCATGATGGTGCCGTAATAGCGGGACGGCGTCTGGATGATCCCCTCATGGTTGATGAGGAAGGCGTCGCCGTTGTTGCTGAGCTCGAAATGGGAAAGGATGGCGCTCAGCTGTTCGATGTCGAGACTGGCCCGGAGGATGTAATGCCGTCCCTGGGGGTCGTTGTGGAGCACGGAAATGACCAGGTGGGGGGTCATCCTGAACCCGAGGAACACATCGCTGACATCGGACCGCATGGCGATGGAGTCGTGATAGGTCTCCTGTTCCTTGTAATGCAGCTTCTTGTACCAGTCCTGGCCGCTGTAATTCATGCCCCGGATCTTATAGGGGCCGGTATAATTGACCTGCGTCCCGGTATGGTCGATCAGGCCGAGATCGTACCATTCCCCCAGGCCGCTCTTCAGATTTTCGAAGAGCTGCTTCAGCCGGTTCTCATCGGCCAACTGCTCGAAACTGTTGTCGAGAATCAGGAAATTGAGGGCGAAGACGCGCTCGTCCAGATAGGAGGTCAGGGTGCGGCGCAAGTTGGAGACCAGACGGGTGGTGCGCAGCAGCAGCTCGGATTCCAGGGCTTTTCTGCTGATGCTGTAATCGACCACCGCCAGGGTGAACAACGGCAACAGGACCACGGCGAGCGTGGTGACGATGGATTGCTTCCACAGCCGCCTGAAATTGAACAGCGATTTGTACATGCCCGACGCCTGATCGGAATGCTCAAGGAATCTGGGCTTGTAGCGTTTCCATCCATCCTGCATGGCAGTTTCTCACATGCGCATACGATCGGCCGGGCCAGCGGCCGTCCTGGTGAGGACCAAGGCGGAAAGCGGGACAAAATTCGTCCCCGCTGCCGCACCACTCTTTCGTACCCCTGTGCCGGCGCGGCGAACCGTGTTTCCGGTTCGCCGCGCCAACCTGCTGGCCAGCCGGGCGATCAGGAGCCCTGCTGACGGCGCTGCATGATTTTCTCGTTGGCCTGTTTCATGGTCTCGCTCAGGACATCGATATCCACCGGTTTCTGCAGATAGGCGAAGGCCCCCAGCTGCATGCAGGTTTCCCGGTCGGTCTCGTTGCCGTGGCCGGTGAGGATGATCACCTCGATCTCCGGCTGGGTGGCCTTGACCCGCCGCAACACCTCCATGCCGTCGATGCCGGGCATCTTCAGATCCAGGATCATCACGTCGGGCTCGTCCTCGCGCAGCATCTCCAGGGCCGATTCGCCGTCGTAGGCGACCGCCGACCCCATGTCGCGGAGCAGCAGGCGCTCCGAAAGGGTCTGGACGAATTCGCGCTCGTCATCCACCAGAAGGACCCGGGCCGGCGCCTGGAAATCGAGTTTGCGGTAGATGTCCGCCTGGTGGAAATTCTTGCCGACCTCGGTGGCCACGGACCGGACCCCTTCGACCTTCTGCACGATCTCCTTCAGTTCCTGTTCGAGCCGGCTCAGCATGAGCACGTTCTTTTCGATGGTCAGGGTGACCGCGCCGTCCTTGGCGGCCACGGTCACCTCGTGCCCCTCCAGGGTCAGGGCGACCTGGACCCGGGCCTGCAGGCGGAAATCGGCCAGGGCGGCCAGCGAGGCCTCGGTCGGGGCCACCACCTCGGCATGGAGATTGCGGACGATGAGGTGCATGGATTCCTCCGCCCTGATCTTGTCGGTGGGGATGACGATATCGTACAGGGCCGGGTCCCAGGGGTCCGCCTTGCCGGTCATCTGCAGCACCCAGGCCGCCTTGTCCTCGTCGCTTTTGTGGATCGTCTTGAGCGGGTCCTTCTCCGGCACCGGCAGGGATTGCGCCTGCCGGACCCGATAGGCCATGTCCGCGACCAGGCAGATACGCAGGACATGGGAAATCGAGGCCGGAACGAGATGGCAGCAAAAACCGACCACCACCAGGTTCCCCTCGACGAGCATCTCGGCGACCGCCTGCCGCATATAGGCGACGGAGCGCTCCTTTTCATGCGTGAACGGATTGAACAGCGAGGTCTTGGCGGCAAAGGCCCTGCTGACCCGCTCCGCCGGAATCCCCGACATCTTGCCGGCCAGGGCGGCGATTTCGCCGTCACCGACCAACCGGTATCCGGTCGTGTCGACCAGTCGCGGCACGATCTGCTCTTCGTTGCAATGCAGTGCGTTGAAAACGGTAATCACGGACATGGGATTCCTCTCCTATGGATGGATGATCTCGGGTTGGGGATGGGTGCCCAGGGGGCAGCGCCGCATTTCTTCCTCGGTGTGCACGGCTGGGTGAATGACCTGGAGGGCCGCTTCCATGGTCGGATAGACATGGTCGGCGCCGATCTTGTTGTACAGATGGGTCCTGACCAGCACCTTCATCACCGTCTCGTTGATGCCGCTGAAGGAGACATCGATATTCGCACTGCGCAACCGGCCGACCAGCAAGGATAATGTTTCCTCGCCGGAGGCGTCAATATCATTGATGCCGTTGGCGACGATCAGGATGTGGCGCAAGGTGGTCTTGCACAGCATCAGGTCGGAGATCTTGTCTTCGAGATAGCTGGCATTGGCGAAGAAGAGCGGCCCCTCGAAGCGGATGATCGACAGGTACCTGCACTCCTCGAGCCCGGTGCTGACCGCGCAGACCAGCACCCGGCTGCGGTCCCTGGTCAGCGAGGTGACCACCGGCCGCATGTTCTTGTAGAGGAACACCAGGAGGCAGAGGACCACGCCCAGCATGATGCCCTTGTCGAGGTGGGGCGCGAACCACAGGGTGCAGATGAAGGCGAGGATCGAGATGAGGCCGTCGTACCACTGCGCCTTCCAGGCGTGGAGGAAACCGGAGACGTTGATCAGGCCCATGACCGCCATCATGATGATCGCCGCCAGCACCGACTGCGGCAGATGGTAGAGGAGCGGCGTGAAGAACATGAGGGCGATGACCACCGTCAGCCCGGTGAAGACGCTCGCCAAGCCGGTCGCGGCCCCGGCCTGGAGATTGACCGCCGACCGGGAGAAGGAACCGGAGGCCGGATAGCTCTTGCCGATGGCGCCGACGATGTTGGCCAGACCCTGGCCGATCAGCTCCTGGTTGGGATCGATGCGCTGGCCGGTCTTGCTGGCGATGGCCTTGGCGATGGAGATGGCCTCCATGAAGCCGAGCAGCGAGATGATGGCCGCATAGGGAAAGAGATGGAGCATGACGCTCAGGTCGACCTTGGGCACGCTCAGGGCCGGCAGGCCCTTGGGCACCACGCCGATGACCTCGCCGCCGCCGGTCAGCGGCACCTTGTCGGACTTAAGCGCCTTGTTGCCCACCCGGATGCGCCAGATGCGGCCGTCGGTCTTCACACCGTCCGGCAGTTCGGCGGCCGGATAGTAGAGCACGCTGTCGTCGGGCTGGATGGCCGCCTTGAATTGGAGCAGGCGAAGCGCCTCCCGGTAGAGATGGGCCTTGTCCTTGAGCTCCTCGATCTTCGACTGGATCACCCGGTCGTCATGCTCGGCATCAAGCCGGGCAATGGCATCGTGCCCCTGTTTCGCCTCCTCGAGCCGCTTGCTGGTTTTGGTCCGCTCTTCGGCCAGGGGCGGGATGCCGTTGGTGGCCTCGTTGAAGGCCGTGATCAGCTCCAGGGCCCTGGGCGACCGGATGGCGGCGCTGTCCACGGCGGCGTTGTGCTCGAAGCCGATCATCCAGGAGAGCACGGTGGTGACGATCACCGCCACCAGCACGTTGGGCACCCTGGGGGCGATGCGCTTCAGGGTGATCATGATCGCCAGGGCCAGAGCGCCGATGAGGAAGGTCGGCCAGTGGGTGTAGTGGATCGCGGACTGCACCACGCGGATGATGGTTTCGTAGTGGTGTTCGGCGTTGTCGACGTTGACGCCGAACATTTTCGACAACTGCGAGGTGGCGATGATGATGGCGGCGGCGTTGGTGAAGCCGTTGACCACCGGGTGGGAAAGGAAATTGACCACCAGGCCCAGGCGCAGGACGCCGAGAGCGAGCTGGAACAGACCGACCAGAAGCGAAAGGAGAATGGCGTAGGCGATGAAGCTCTCGCTGCCGGCGGTGGCCAGGGGTTCCAGCGAGGCGGCGGTCATCAGGGAAACCACGGCCACCGGGCCGGTGGCCAGCTGCCGGCTCGAACCGAAAAGGGCGGCGACCATCGGCGGCAGAAAGGCGGCATAAAGGCCGTAGTAGGCGGGCATGCCCGCCAGTTGCGCATAGGCCATGGACTGGGGAATCAGCACCAGGGCCACCGTCAATCCGGCAATGGCATCCGCCTTGAACAGGGCGAGATTGTAACCGGAGAACCAGTCGAGGAAGGGGAAAATACGTTTGATCATGCCGCTCGTTTCACCTCAGATCGTCCAAAGTTAAGGGTTGACTGCCTCTTTCATTGCCTCATCGCGTCCTGTTTTCCAGCATCCGCCGGCAGGATTCGATCAGATCCTTATAGAGCGCCCCGACATCGTAGAGATTGTTCATCCGGAAACGAACCATGCTGTCCACCATGGAGAAAACGATCAGGGCCGATTTGCGGGCGGCGATGTCCGGAGCGATGGAACCGTCGCGCTGGCCGGTGACAATGGCATTCTCGAAAATATCGACAAAGCAATTGTAGACGGCCTCGAGATGATCCCGGCACTCGGGATTGCTTTCCGCCAGCTCGTAGGGATAACGCTGATGGAGAATGGCGAACAGATCTTCCCTGCTTTGGGCCATGTAGAGGTAAAAGGAAATCGATTCCTCCACCATGTCCAGGCCGGTCTTTTCCGACTCCGCGTTCCGATACCGCTCGAATTCCGGCAGGATGCCCTCCTTCAAGTTGCTCAGGATCGCCAGGAAGAGTCCCTGCTTGCTTTTGTAATGGTAGAAAATGGTCCCCTCGGCGGCCCCGGTCATTTTCGTCAGCTCCCCCATGGCCGTATCCTTGTAGCCCTTGCGGGAGAACAGATGGGTCGCAGCCTGGAGGATGACTTCTTTCTTTTTCATGCCGTGGTTCCTGTGACGAGGGAAAACTAGACTGAGCGCTCAGTCAGTTTTATAAGGAAAATCTTCTTCCTCGTCAAGAACAAAAAGGAAAGATGCGGATCGATTACACGAACCTGTTAAAATAAAAAGGTTTTCAGAACACAAAAAATGAGCGGTCATTCACCGCCACCTCCTGCGGCCGCCTTCTGTGCCGTGAAACGGGGCGGGCGGGCCGATCGGGGAAAACGAAAAAACGATGCCTGCGCCGGTTTGCCATGGAACCGGGACGAATCGGATTTTTCCGGTACGCCCGCCGCATCGGACAAGGCATATCATGCACCGGCAAGGCGTTTTGCCGTTCTCCTTGTCCGGCCTGCGGGGAAACCGGTTGCAACCGAGACGCCTCCCTCCCTGCCCGATCTCGGCCACTTGCGTCTGTTTCTTTCGTTGCACAAACCGGCTGCGACCATCCACCCTGTCACCAATTATACACACAGAACTATTTCATTTATTTCAATAAGTTGCAAACAGATCGCCGCCAGGCGTAACCGTTACTACACAGTGCGACCGTTCCGTCCTCGAAATCTTCTCCGCGGCATTCAGCAAAATAATTATCTAACAATTTGATATGTAAAATAAAAATATTTTATTGCCGCGCAATCGTCCAACTGGCCCCGGTTCTGCACAAACAAGGGCATCAAAGCAGCATGCCGGGTACGGCAGGAAGAAGCCATGACGAACGGACACCAGCACCATCCATCCACGGATCACGAATACCTCGACCTGAAACAGGCGGCGACGATCTGTTCCGTTTCCGAGGAGCGGTTCGGCAAATGGATCGCCAAAGGGGCCGTCCCGGTCGTTGAAATCAAGGGCAGGCAACTGATCCATTTTCATGACCTGGTCCAACACCTCGTCCGTCACAACATCCCCATTCCCGACCAGCTGCTCCAGGGCAACAGCAGAAAAATCCTCTTCGTCCTCACCGACGAATCCATACCGCACACAATCACCATCGAGGTTATCTGGGCCCTGTACGCATTGCGCAAGCAAACGGCCTACATCTTCGACTTCGTCCGGCTCGACACCAACATCGAACTCAAAATCATCACCTTCCACCCGGACAAAATCGTTTTGTTGCAGGAGGACGCCAACGACCAGGAACCGAAACGGCTGCTCCAGAAATTAACCAACGGCTCCACCCCCATCTGCACCTTTGCCGCCGACCGGGTCGCCGAACTCAAACAATTTCTCAGCGGGTGAACAGGACAGCATGCAACCGTCGACGACCAGGACGCACGCTCCGACGATGGCGATTGTTCCGGCAGGGCCGATGACAGCGCGCGTCGATGCCCGGTTCCCGCTTTTTTCCGTACTGCCGACGCTAGGTGTCGGCGGTTGTGTCGAATCCGGTCATGGCCGCCGGGGACTCCCCCTTCCCGGCGCCATCCGGTTCGACCGGTTTGGGCGATGCCCAGATTCGCCGCTGCCGGCACATATCGTTTTCAAGAAGCACCAGCCCTCACCAGGAGAGAGAGACCATGTCATTGTACAGCGTACTCATTGTTGACGACGAAGAGGAATTCCGGGACATGACCGCCAAGCGGCTGAGCAAGCGCGATCTCCAATGCGAGTGTGCCCCCGACGGCGACACCGCCCTGGGCATGATCGCCGAGAAGAGCTATGACGTCGTTCTTCTGGACGTCAAGATGCCCGGCCGCGACGGCATCGAGACCCTCAGGGAGATCAAGCGCATCGCGCCCATGACCGAGGTGGTGATGCTGACCGGCCACGCCTCGGTGGAATCCGGGATCAACGGCATCAGATACGGTGCCTTCGATTACCTGATGAAACCCATGGAACTGGACCCGCTGTTCGAAAAGCTCAACGCGGCCTACGAGCGCAAGCGGACCCAGCAGGAAAAGATAAAAATGGCCCAGATCAAGAAAAACATGGCCCGTCCGTCCTGACCGGCGGCGGCCTTTGTATAAACCCGAAAAACCGTTTTCATCGACAACCTAAAGGAGAGCAAAATGAAGTTTTTTCGAGATCTGAACCAATTCATGATGGCCGGGGCCAAGGCCCATGCCCGATGGGAATTGGAAATGTCCAACAACATTCTGAAGAGCCGCACACGGCTCCTGGTCCTGGGGCTGCTCTGCATCCCCGTTTTCCTGGGCGGCTACGCCTTCGCCGATGCCGTCGGCCAGGCTCTGCCCTCCTTCATCGGCGGCAAGACGGCCTACGGCCCCTCCCACTACACCAACCTCATTTTCGGCGCCTCGGTGCTGGTCGGCGTCTGCGCCGGCCTGATCACCGGCTGCATCGGCGCCGGCGGCGGCTTCATCATCGCCCCGGCCCTGATGAGTGCCGGCGTCAAGGGTATCCTCGCGGTCGGCACCGACCTGTTCCACATTTTCGCCAAGGCGATCATGGGATCGGTCCTGCACCGCAAGATGGGCAACATCTCGGTGTCCCTGGCGGTCACCTTCCTGATCGGCGCCATCATCGGCTCCACCTTGGGCGGGTACCTCAACCGGGCCATCTATGACGCCAACCCGGTGCTGAGCGATATGTTCATCACCTGTGTCTATGTCGTCATCCTCGGCTTCCTCGCCTACTATGCGATGAGCGATTACCTCAGGTCCCGCTCCAAGAAAGTGGTGATCGAGGAAGGCGCCACCAAGATCGCCGAGGAAATCCCGCCCATGGGCAAGCGGCTGCAGGCCATCAACATCCCGCCGATGCTGACCTTCGACGAAAACGTCACCCCCGGCGGTCGTCGGATCTCCTCCCTGTTCCTGGTGGTCAGCGGTTTCATCGTCGGCATGGCCGCTTCGATCATGGGCGTGGGCGGCGGCTTCCTCACCTTCCCGATCTTTGTCTATGGCCTGGGCGTGTCCTCCATGACCACGGTCGGCACCGACATCTTCCAGATCGTCTTCACCGCCGGCTATGCCGCCATCGGCCAATATGCGATCTACGGCTTCATCTTCTACACCCTGGCCATGGGCATGCTGCTCGGCTCCCTGATCGGCATCCAGATCGGCTCGATCGTCACCAAGGTCGTTCCCGGCACCACCATCCGCGGTTTCTATGCGGTCACCGTGACCGCCGGCTTCCTCAACCGGGTCTGCGCCCTGCCGGAAAAACTGATGAAGATGGGCTATGTCGACCTGTCCAAGGACTTCATCAAGATCGTCGATCTGATTGGCAATGTGGGCTTCTTCATCATCATCACCACCTTCGCGGCGTGGGTCTTCTGGTGCTTTTTCACTAATCTCAGTGTCCTGAAATCAGGGGAGGTGCATTGATCATGGCAAGCACGGCACAACTCAAAACCACGGGACTGTTCCTGCTGGTCTCCTTTTTCGCGATCCTCGTTGCCATCTTCATGCCGCTTTTTCCGAGCGCCAGCGGCCAGAAAATCAACGGGCTCGACTACCTCGACAACTTCTTCAACCAACTGTCGAAAAGCTCGGCCTACTACATTCCCGATCAGTTGGAGAAGGCGAAGAAATACAACGGACAGCAGTACAGCGCCTCGCTGAAGATGAAATCCGCCGACGAGGCCGCGACGACCGCCAAGCTGTTCGCCACCAGCGGCATCGGCGCCACCGCCGAGGGTGACAAGGTGAGCGTCAACGGCGATTTCGGCGCCATGATCGCGACCATGCTCAATGATGCCGACCTGATGTACAAAAACGACGGCAAGGCGTTGAACGCCAAATACGGGATGGACGAGCGCCAGGCCATTTACTCCTGGTACCAGGCGCTCACCGCCATGGAAAAGGACATGACCAAGACCGGCAAGTTCGCGGATGCCAAGTTCGTCAAGAGCTGCATGTCCAAGGCCGTCGAGCCGGCGTACAACTACTATGAGGTCGAGGCCAAGCCGGTGAAGGAAGAGATGGTTCTGCTGATCGCCGCCCTGGCCTTCTATGTCATCTACACCATGTGGTACGGTTATGGCCTGCTGTTCCTGTTCGAGGGATTGGGCATCAAGCTTGATCACTGATCCTTCGTAAATCAGTCCACACATTCGGGGCCGCGGGGAAATTCGTTTCCATCGCGGCCCCTTTCTTTTTTGCCATGACATTGCTTGACCGGCTCCTCACCCTGCTGCGGCGACTGCGGCGGTCCGCGACTGCACCGCCCTCCCCGGGTCCCGAGGAACTGCACCGCCAGTTCATCGCCCGCTCCCGCAGCTTCCGCGACCTGCTGACCGCCAATGCCAACACCCTGGCGGCCATGGCCGAACTGGAAACCGCCCTGCGCGACGGCCGCACCCTGTCCATGACCTTCATCCGGGCGCGCTGTACCCTGGTGACGGTCAACGTCTTCAAGATCATCCATCATCTCAACCGGATGGCCGACGGCCGCTACAGCGAACTGGAGCGCGCCTTCTCCCGCCTGCACCGGCAGATTGAAACCATCCTGGACGGCAGGCGGAAACCGGCCACGGGCGCATTGATCCTCGACCTGAGACAGGTCGGCAGGGCCCAGGCCGACCTGACCGGGGAAAAGATGGCCAACCTGGGCGAAGCCGGTTCCATCGAGGGCATCCGCGTCCCGCCCGGATTCGTGTTGACCACCGCCGCCACCGGGCTCTTTTTCCAGCGCAATCAACTCTATCCCCGGATCAACCACATCATCCAGCAGATGGATATCGCCGACCTGGAGGATCTCCACGGCAAGAGCGGAGCGATCCAGGAACTGATCCGGGCCGCGCCGATGCCGCCGGAATTGGAAACGCTGCTCCTCGACCATTTCGACCGCCTGGCCGAGGCGCGGCCCGGCTGCCGGGTGGCGGTCCGCTCCAGCGCCCTGGGCGAGGATCTCGGCCAGGCCTCCTTTGCCGGGCTCTATCACACCGAACTCGATGTCGGCCGCGACACCCTGCTCGACGCCTGCAAGGCGGTGCTGGCCTCGAAGTACACTCCGCGGGCCATCTCCTACCGGCTGGCCAAGGGCTTCCGCCACGAGGAGATCGAGATGTGCATCGGGGTGCTGACCATGGTCGAGGCCACGGTGAGCGGCATCTGCTACACCCGCTCCATCGGCGGCCGGAACGACACCCTGGACCTGTTCTGCGCCCCCGGCACCGCCAAGGGCATCGTCGACGGCACCCGCGCCACCGGGCACCTGCTGCTCGAACGCGCGCCGCCGCACCGGATTGTCCGGCGGCTGGAGGCGGAAGAGGCGATAGCGCCCTGGTTGATCGATGCCGAGGCGACGACCCTGGCCGAAACCGGCATGCGGCTGGAGCACCATTTCGGCGCACCCCAGGACATCGAATGGTCGATCGACCGGGATGGCCGCCTGTACGTGCTGCAAAGCCGGCCGATCACCGCCGCCGCCCTGCACGCCCCCGTGGCCGCGCACCCGCCGCCCGCGGACGATCGCCTGGTGCTCCACGGCGGGGTGACCGGCTGCGGGGGGGCGGGGTGCGGGGCAGTCTGCGTGGTCCACGGCCCGGAGGACATGCTCCGCTTTCCCCGGCGGGCCGTGCTGGTGGTCAGGCATCCCCTGCCGGAGTGGGCGCCGCTGCTGAAACGGGCCGCGGCCCTGGTGGCCGAAACCGGCAGCGAGGCCGGCCATCTGGCCACCCTCTCCCGCGAATTCGGCCTGCCCGCCCTGCTGGCCCTGGACCGGGCCACCGAGCTGCTGGCCGACGGCGACATGGTCACCGTCGACGCCACCAACCGGGCCGTCTACCGGGGCCGCGTCGAGGAAGCGCTGCGCCGGCCGGTCGAGCGGACCAATCCCATGGACGGCAGCCCCCTGCAGCGCACCCTGATCGAGGTGCTCCAGCTGATCAGCCCCCTCAACCTGACCGATCCGGCATCCCCGGACTTCCAGGCAGGCCGGTGCCGGACCCTGCACGACATCACCCGCTTCTGCCATGAAAAATCGGTGATCGAGATGTTCGAGTTCGGCCGCCGCTTCCGGTTCGCCAAGGGCACGGCCAAACGGCTGCGCGACACCCTGCCGATCGAGTGGTGGGTGGTCGATCTGGGCGGCGCCTTTGTTCCTCACTACGATCTCAGCCGCACGGACATCGACATCGCCGACATCGCCTGCCGCCCCCTGCAGGCCATCTGGGCGGGCATGCACGGCGTCCCCTGGGAAGGGCCGCCCGTCGCCGGCCTGCGGACCATGGTCGCCTTCCTCTTCCACTCCGCCCTGCGGGACGGGCTCGATCCGGCCCGGACTTCCGCCCTGCGGGAGAAGAATTATTTCCTTCTTTCGCAAAAGTATTGTAATCTCAGCGCGCGCCTCGGCTACCACTACGCCATGATCGAGGCCATGCTCGGCGACCGGCCCGGCGACCGCTACATCACCTTCCGCTTCAAGGGCGGCGCGGCCGGGGAATCCCAGCGGGTCCGGCGGATCGAACTGCTGGCCGCGGTCCTGGACCACTTCGGCTACCGGATCGACCGGTTGGGCGACGCCCTCACCGCCCGGGTGGAACGGGAGTCCGAACAGGTACTGCTCGACCGCCTCAAGGTGCTGGGGTATCTCGTCATTCATACCCGGCAGTTGGACCTGGTGATGGCCGAAGCCGGGGCGGAGCGGTCGTACCGCGACACATTCATTCAAGAGATTGAGGATATGCTGAACCATGAGTGACCAGACCCTCCAACTCGAAGCCGTGCTCAAGATTCACCTGCTGCTGGTGGACGACGAGTCCGAGTTCAAGGAGGTCATGCAGCGGCATCTCTCGCGGATGGGCATCCGGCTCAGCGTTTCCGAGTGCTGCCTCGACGCCCTCGAACTGCTGGAGGCCCAGCCCATCGACGTGGTGATCATGGACATGAACATGCCGGGCATGGACGGCATCCAGTGTCTGCGCAAGGTCAAGGAACGCTGGCCGCGAACCGAGGTGATCATCCTCACCGGCCACGCCTCGGTGAAATCAGGGATCGAGGGCATGGAAAGCGGGGCCTTCGACTACTGCCTCAAGCCCATCGACATCCAGGAACTGATCGAGAAGATCGAACTGGCCGCGCAAAAGGCCCTGATCAACCAGGAAGACGACATCCCGTAACCTCCGGCGCGCCGGCGCCGTCCTTCAACCCACCAGACAACGACCATGAAAATACGCCCGCAATTGCTCCGTTTCCTGCTGCCGCTCTGCTGCTGCGGCCTGCTGCTCTCCGGTTGCGCCAGCGCCGGCAAGGACTTTGATACCGGCATGGTGCGCCGGATCCAGTTGCACCAGACCACCCGTGCCCAGATCGAGGCGATGTTCGGCCCGCCCTGGCGGACCGGCATCGAGGACGGCAAGCAGACCTGGAGCTACGGCTATTACAAGTACGGCATCGGCGACACTCAAAGCCGGGATCTCACGGTCCGGTTCGACGCCAGCGGCACCGTGGCCTCCTACACCTTCACCTCCAGCTACCCGGAAGACCAGGGCCTGTAACCCGGCCGGCGCCGCCTCGCGCCCGTTTCCCCGCCGCCCTGCCCGACGGCCACCTCGGCCGGCACGATCCGGCATCCCCGCATTCCGGGGGCACCAAACAGAAACATCCCTCAGGCCCCTGGGCCTGAGGGATGTTCTTGTTCCGGCCGCAACCGGAAACGTGTCGAGGGCAGCGCTCAGATGATCGGCTTCATTGCGCTCATGTGGGAGCGGAGTTCCTCGCCCACCTGCTCGACCACGGTGTAGCGGATGGCGGCGTTGATGCCGATCAACTCGATGTTGTCCACCGAGGTGTCCTTCTCGTCCAGGCCTTCGCCGATGACGTCGGTGTCGACGGACTTCATGAAATCGGCCAAAAGCGGCACCGCCTGGTGGGCGAACAGGTAGCAGCCGTATTCGGCGGTGTCGGAAATGACCACGTTCATCTCGTAGAGCTTCTTGCGGGCGATCAGGTTGGCGATCAGCGGCACCTCGTGCAGGCTCTCGTAGTAGGCCGACTCCTCCTTGATGCCCGAGGCGACCATGGTGTCGAAGGCCAGTTCCACGCCCGCCTTGATCATGGCCACCATGAGGATGCCCTTGTCGAAATACTCCTGCTCGCTGATCTCGACATCGGCGGCCGGCGTCTTCTCGAAGGCGGTTTCCCCGGTCTTGGCCCGCCAGCCGAGCAGTTTCTTGTCGTCGTTGGCCCAGTCCTTCATCATGGTCTTGGAGAAGGTGCCGGACATGATGTCGTCCATGTGCTTCTCGAACAGCGGGGTCAGGATCTCCTTGATCTCCTCGGAGAGGTAGTAGGCGCGGATCTTGGCCGGGTTGGACAGGCGGTCCATCATGTTGGTGATGCCGCCGTGCTTGAGCGCCTCGGTAATGGTTTCCCAGCCGTACTGGATCAGCCTGGTGGCGTAGCCGGGATCGATCCCCTTCTTGACCATCCTGTCGAAGCAGAGCAGGCTGCCGGCCTGGAGCATGCCGCAGAGGATGGTCTGCTCGCCCATCAGGTCGCTCTTGACCTCGGCGACAAAGGACGACTGCAATACGCCGGCCCGGTGACCGCCGGTGCCGGCGGCATAGGCCTTGGCGATGTCCCAGCCCTCGCCCTTGGGGTCGTTTTCGCGATGGACCGCGATCAGGGTCGGCACGCCGAAGCCGCGCTTGTACTCCTCGCGCACCTCGGTTCCGGGCGATTTGGGCGCCACCATGACGACGGTCAGATCCTCGCGGATCTGCATGCCCTCCTCGACGATGTTGAAGCCGTGGGAATAGGAGAGGCAGGCGCCCTTTTTCATCAGCGGCATGACCGCGGCCACCACCTTGGAGTGCTGCTTGTCCGGGGTGAGGTTGATCACCAGGTCGGCGCCGGGGATCATCTTCTGGTAGTTGCCCACGGCAAAGCCGTTGTCCGTGGCGTTTTTCCAGCTCTGGCGCTTCTCGGCGATGGCCGAGTCGCGCAGGGCGTAGCTGACATCCAAGCCGGAGTCGCGCAGGTTGAGCCCCTGGTGCAGGCCCTGGGCGCCGCAGCCGACGATGACGATCTTCTTGCCCTTGAGCTTGTCGACGCCGTCGGCGAATTCAGACGCGTCCATGAAGCGGCATTTGCCGAGCTCCTCCAGTTGCAGGCGCAGCGGCAGGGTGTTGAAATAGTTCTGTCCCATGATCATTCCTCTTGTGTTGGTTGGACGGGAAATTGTGAAAACCGCGGGGTGTCCGGGCGGGATGAAGGGTCCCGGGGCAGACCGCCGCCTGACGGCCGGCGCGTCATTCCCCGGTTTCCCGAACAGCCGGCAGCCCCGACGACCTCGATACCGGCGCAGGTTTTCTTCACCATAGCCGAAATTTTTGTTGCGGAAAGTGATTTTTCAGCAATTCATTGTTGCGGAAAATGCAACACAGGCGCACAATGGGCGCTGCACCGCCTCATACCACGGACCGCATCTTCTTTCCGCATTTTTATGGATATCCGCGCCCTCAAAATTTTCAGCCACCTGGCCCGCACCCTCCATTTCGGCCGCACCAGCCGCGCCTGCAACCTCACGCCCTCGGCCCTGACCCGCACCATCCAGCGGCTCGAGGACGAGGTGGGCGCGCCGCTGTTCCGGCGCGACAACCGCAGCGTCGCCCTCACCCCGGCCGGTGCCGTTTTCAGGCGGTATGCCGAGGAGGCGGTGGAACGCTGGCAGGCCCTGCAACGGGAATTGGCCGGCAGCGAAACCCTGAACGGCGAGATCTCGCTGTTCTGCTCGGTCACCGCCGCCATGTTCATCCTGCCGCCCATGCTCAGGGCCTTCCGCCAGGCCCATCCCGGCGTCCAGATCAAGCTCCAGACCGGCGACGCCGCCGAGGCCCTCGACCGGCTCAACAACCGCGAGGCGGAGGTGACCATCGCCGCCCTGCCGGAACGACTGCCGCCCGCGGTCGTTTTCGTCGAGCTGGCCCTCACCCCGCTGGTGTTCATCGCCCCGGCCGACGGCGCCGGATTCCCGGCCGGCGGCACCGACCGGATCGACTGGGCGCGCATTCCGGTGATCCTGGCCGAGCGCGGCCTGAGCCGGGAACGGATCGACCGCTGGTTCCGGGCAAACAACATCCGGCCCAACATCTATGCCGAGGTGGCGGGCAACGAGGCGCTGCTGGCCATGGTCAGCCTGGGCTGCGGCGTCGGCGTGGTGCCGGAACTGGTGCTGGAGAAGAGTCCGCTGCGGGAGCAGGTGCGTCTTTTCGAGGTCGATTCGGGGCTCGCCCCCTTCATCATCGGCGCCTGCACCCTGGAAAGGCACCTGCGCAACCCGGTGATCCGGGCCCTGTGGACGACGATGGCATCGGAGCAGCGGGAACGGCCGCGATAACCGGGAAAACGGTCCGGATATCCGGCGCCGGACCGCCCCGCCGAAAAAAAATCAGCTTTCCCCGCCCTTCATCCCGTCGATGATCTTTCTGCCGTCACCGCCCACGGTATCCAGCACCTCGAGCAGCCGCCGCTTGGCCTTGTGGGTCCGCCGCAATTCGGCGAGCAGCGCCTCCCACTCGGCCAGGCGCTGCCGTTCCCTGAACACCTTGTGCATCAGGCGCAGAAAACCGCCGGCCTCGACGTAGGACTTGGGCTTGACCTGGGCGATCAGGCCGTCGGCCAGGCGTCGCCAGATGGCCAGCGCCACCTCGGGATGGGTCTTGGCCACGGCCTTGGCCACGGTTTCGTCGATGCCCGTGGTTCCGAACGATCCCTTCGCCATGGCCTGGTACAGGGCGACGACATCGTCGAACCGTTTCTCGAAGATGGCGATGTCGATCAGCACGGACCGCTCGGGAAAGCGGTCGCGCCCACCGCTCCTCGGCTTTTCCTGGGCATAGCGCACCTCGGGTGCGGGCAGCGGCCAGGAAACCGGTTCGCCCTTTTTCGCCGGCGCATCGGGCCGCCGGCCGCTCTCCAGATAGCCGAGCGCCCCGGCGCGGACCGGCGGCCAGCAGCCCAGCCGTTCCGCTGCCCGGCGCAGTTCCTTGTAACTCTCCAGCCAGGGGCGATGAAAAAATTCCTCGGCCCGGTGGGCGGCAACCAACTCGTGCTGCTGCCGTGTCTCGGCGATCCGCCGCAACCGTTCCTGCAACCCCTCGGCGGTTCCGGCCTTTTCCCGAACGGTCCGGTCGAACCCCTGGATGCACCACTGCCGGGCCCGCTCCGGATCGCCGGCCTCCACGAGCAGGTCGGCCAGGCGGCCGTAATTGCCCAGCCGTTCGACATCCCGTTCCATCAGCGGCACGATTTTCTCCGTCTGGCCGCTCCGTCGGTAGGCGGCAACCAGGCGGTCCTGCAGTTCGGCCGCGCGGAACGAGTCGGTGAAGGTCGCGGGCCGGGGGCCCTTCTTGGCCGTATCCACCCGCCGCTCCAGCGCGGCCGCCACCTGCCGCCAGTCCTCGGGACCGTAGACCGCGTCGGCCAGCACCTGTTCCCCCGACTGGAGCAGGCCGTACTGGTCCTCCAGCAGACGGTCGATCACCCACAGCAATTGCGTCGCCCGCGGCAGGGACGAACACGGCAGGGCCCGGAGCACGATGTCCATGCACCCGGCGATGGCCTCGCCGGTCTCGCCCTCGTCGTCCGATTGCTCCACCTGTTCGGTGCCCCGCCGCCACAGTTCGTCGCCCAGTTCCAGCAGGGCATCGGCATGACCGGCGGCCAGCAGGGTGGCGAACTGCTGGCGGACATGGGAAAAATCGGGGATGTCGCGTTCGTCGCTCCAGGGGCTCGACCAGGCGGGCTCGTCGGTCAGGTGCCCGATCTCCCGGCGCAGGGCCCGCACCACCGGCTCGATCCGGCCGCTCTTCAGGTGCTCGGCTTCCAGGAGGGCGCGCTCCACCGCCGGAAAATCGGCGGCCAGGCGGACCACCATGTCCAGCAACTCCTCGCGGCTCTTGTCCGCCAGCAGCTTGCGCACCTTGGCGTGTTCCCGCTTGCTCCCCTTTTCCCCGGCCTCCGGCCGCCCGTATTCCGGCTCCTCGTCCTCCGGCGCGGATTCGTCGTCCTGGCCGCTGAACAGCACCAGATGGAGGTCGTCGTCCTCGCTCAGCAGGGGGATGTCCCGCTTGTTCCTGACCTGCCGGACCGCGGCCAGGATCACCGCCACCGCGTGCTTGCACGGCCCGCCGTCGTAGGGACAGGTGCAGAACCAATCGTGCTCGCCGCCCTCGTCGAGATGCACCAGGGTGGCGTAATCCTCGGTCCCCGACACCCAGGCCACCAATTCGTCCTTGGCGGTGCGATGGAGCCCATCCACCCGGCCCAGGTACGCCTTGCCCCTGGCGCGGATCTTCTCGCCGGCCCACTGGTCCAGGTCGTCATAGGTCAACTCGCTCAACAGGGCGCTGAGAGTCTTCATGGCTTCCCCCCTTGGTGTCGTTCTCCTCATTGCCGTGCGTCCGCGCCGCCCCGGGATCGGCACCGCTGGCCCGGACCGCCCGGACAGGCGACGCACTGTTCTGAATGAAACGGACTTTCGCCGGAAAGACAACGGGAAATTGACAAGGGGGCGGCCGGTCGCTCCTTCCGTCGCCGGTTCGTTGACGCAGTTGTGACCGATTTGTAACCGGGATCGAACAATCGCCCGGTACGATGGCCATCGAACAAGGCATCCTTTCGGCTCTTTCCATCGGACTGCGAACGATGACCGCTTCCCTTCCCGCCATTGCCGATTTCCGCGACCAGACCGTCCTCATCCCGAGGGCCGAGGAATTCCGCCGTTCCATCCTCCGGCCGGAAAAAACGCCGCCTTTCTCCGGCGCCGATGTCACCGTCGGCGTGGAGAACGAATTCCAGGTGGCGGTGGAGGGCCGCCGGGAAGACGTGGACCTGGCCATCGCCATCGTCGAGTCGAACTACTACCAGAACCTGACCCTGCGGGCCCGGCGCGGCGACCTCAGCCCCCGCCGGCTCGCCGAACTCGACGACTATCTCGGCGGACAGCAGGCCCGCATCTGGGAAAATTCCTGGGTCCGCTTCCCCCGCCGCCTGCTGGGCGCCTATGCGGCGGAGGTCCTCAACGGCGATCTGCTCGCCGACAAGGCCGATCCGGCCGGGCCGACGCGCCGCGACAGCGATTCCTTTCTCGTGCACCGCCAGGGCGAGCCCTGGCTGCGGGTGCCGGTCAGCTATCTGCTCAAGCTGGCCCTGGCCGAGGCCATCGGCCGATCGGACCAGTGCCCGCCCCTGCTCCGCCAAACCGGCGAAGACCTGATGCCCCACCTGATCAGCGACAACTGCTCGCCCGAAATCACCAGCTTCAGCCTGAGCGGCGGCGGCGACAGCCTGCCCGGCCGGGCCACGGCCCGCGAGACCAGCCGCCGTTTCTTCTTCCTCCACCTGCTCATCGGCTACGCCAACCGCGAATTCCGCCTGTCCCGCTACGGCCAGACCTGCCGGATGTACCTGGCCCCCAATCCGCCGGCCCGGCAGAAGCGGCTCAACGACCTCATCTCCGACCAGTTCTACCGCGAACTCTTTCTCAACCCCTGCCTGTCCGGCTGGCAACGCGGCGAGGACAAGAAGGACTACATGGGCCTGTGCCACCGGACCCTGTCGCGCAGCCAGCTCAACACCATCGCCAGGCTGCGGGAGGCGGGCATCATCGTCAACAACCTGGTGGTGCTGCCCAACACCAGTTCCACCTCGCTGGCCAACAACGGCACCCACATCACCCTGGGCAGCCGCACGCTCAGCCGCTGTTTCCGCGAGCCCGCCGGCAGCGCCTGCGAAAAATACTTCGGCGACCTGACCATCAAGATCGTCGAGCACTTCCTGCCGCTGTTCGTCACCACCTGCTCGGCTGCGCCCCACCGCCTGGACTTCAGCGATTTCCACCCGGAAAAGGTGATGGGCTATCTGCCGCACGAACTCGATTCCACCCACCTGCGCATGCTGTGGCGACGATGGAAAAAGAAGGCCGACCTGCGCTTCTGCGGCCATAGTTTCACCCCGGCGGGCCCCCTGTGGCTCGACCGGCTGACCAGCACCCTGCTGCGGCTGCGCGGCGACTATCTCCCGGACGTGCGCCTGATCGATTACCTGGTGGCCCTGCACAGCGTCGAGCAGAGTCCGGCCCTGGACGGGACGCAGGGCAACCAGGAGCGGCTCAAGCGCGACCTGACCGAGATGGGCGTGTTCGACAGCCGCATGAACATCTACCTGCCCTACCGGATGCGCGCCCGGGCCGCCTACGGCTTTTCCGGCTTCGAGGGCCGCCACTACTCGCTCTTCCCCGATCTCGGCCCCACCTTCGCCCTGGCCGTGGACCTGCAAACCCTGGTCACCCAGATGGCCTGCCGCTGGGTGGCCGAGGGCACCATCCGCCACGCCGACATCCCCGACGATCCCTGCACGGAAAGCGAACGGCGGCAGATCTTCTTTGCCGCGGCCATCGGCGTGCCCACGGTCTTCATCCGCGCCGACACCAAAAACGAGGTGCTGCGCCGGATCGTCGCCCTGGTGGCGCGCCAGCGGCCCAGCCGCCGCTACCGCGGCTATGTGCGCATCGAGGTGGCCGCCTACCAGCAGGCCTGCCTGGACCTGCTGCGGCGGGAATGCGGTTTCGGCGGCAAGGAGGCGGTGACCACGGTCTTCGATCCCCTCGATGCCATGCTCCACGGCAACACCCCCACAGCGGCGGCCCGGCTCACCGAGGCCATCCTGGGCGGGCACGGCTGGGGCGCGGACCCGATGCGCGTCGGCGCCGCCGAATTCAACCGGGCGGCGGAAGCCTATTACCGCGGCGACCTCTGCCGCCTCCATCTCCGCAACGGCCTGGATACCCTGATCGAGGATTGCCAGCGCCTCGACGCCAGCACCGATCCCGTTATCGGCGCGATCAAGGAGCAGGTGCTCGGCAACGGTCCGGCGGCCCTGTTCGTCCACGAGGCCGGCCACCGGCTGCTGGCCGACCAGGCATCCAGCCAGGAAATCCACGCCCTGCTGCTCCTGACCCTGCTGATCATCCACCGGGAACGGCAGCGCGACCACCACGACTGAAGGGAGGCTCCGCATGCAGCATCAGTACATCGTGCGCGAAACCGGCGAGATCGTCAGCGAACGCCTCATCGCCGACCGGTTCATCGACGTGCTCTACAATCGGCTGCGCGAGCAGGCCCCGGCCCTGTTCCGCGCCCTGACCTCGGAACGGGTGTCCAGCCTGCTCGGGTTTCTCAATTTCGACTGCACCCTGCCCGGGGAAAGCCGCCGCGGCCAGGCGCTGCTCTCGCGGATGGGGGTGGACGAAGGGGAGTGCCTGGAGCCGCAGCACGGCTTCGCCACGCCCCGCCAGGTGTTCGAGCGCAAGATCCGCTACTGGGACTGCCGGCCCATGGACCCGGACCCCGAGGCCGTGGTCGCCCCGGCCGACGCCAAGGTGCTGATCGGCTCGCTGGCGGAATCGCCGGAGCTGTTCGTCAAGGAAAAATTCTTCTCGGTCCCGGAACTGCTGGGCGAGGACCTGCCCTGGCATCCGTTTTTCGCCGGCGGTGATTTCGCCATCTTCCGCCTGACCCCGGACAAGTACCACTACAACCATGTGCCGGTGAGCGGCGAGGTGATCGATTTCTACCAGCTCGACGGCCGGTATCACTCGTGCAACCCCAGGGCACAGATCGCCCTGGCCTCGCTGCACGCCAAGAACCGGCGGGAGGTGACCGTCATCGACACCGACGTGCCCGGCGGCAGCAACATCGGCCTGGTGGCGATGATCGAGGTGGTGGCCCTGATGATCGGCGACATCGTCCAGTGCTACTCGGCCAGCGGCTACGACGAGCCGCAACCGGTGACCAAGGGGATGCGCCTGGACAAGGGCTGCCCCAAGAGCCTCTACCGGCCGGGCAGTTCCACCGACATCCTCCTCTTTCAGCGGGATGCGGTCACCTTCTGCGACGACCTGGCCCGCAACCGCTGCCGCCGCGACGTGCGCAGCCGCTTTTCCCTGGGCCTCGGCCAGCCGCTGGTGGAAACCGATGTCCGGGTGCGCTCGACCGTCGCCTGGAAACGGCCGGCCGCCGCCGACCCGGCCAGCCCATTCGGCCCGTGCGAACGATCCCGGGGAGAGGCCCCTGGAAACTCCCGCATCCCCGCGGCCTGTCGCCAGGCACGACCGCTGTACTCCCTTCCGCAGGTTCACGCCCTGCCATGACCGCCACTCTTTTTCTTCTCGCCGCCACCGCCCTCTTCGCCGTGGTGATCGTACTCGGTTGGCGCCATCTTCCCGGCGAGCGCTTCCAGATGTTGGCCACGGTGCCGGTGCGCCGCTGCGACCACGGCCACTGGCGCGGCATCAACTTCACCTGGTACGGCCTGCTGCTGGCCAGCGCCGCGATCACCGGCATGGTCTTCGTGCTCATCCTGGCCCGCGCCGCCGGCCAGGGCCTGATTCCGCTGGCGGCCCTGCTGCTGCTGATCGTCGGTCTGTGCGTGCCCGCCTCGCGCTGGGTAGCGCGTAAGGTCGAGAAAAAACGCCACACCTTCACCATCGGCGGCGCTTTTTTCTGCGGCCTGGTGGCCAGCCCGGCGCTCATCCTCCTGGTCGACGGCGGCTGCCTGCTGGCCGGGGTTCCCCTGCTCAACCTGCAGGTGGTGCTGGCGGCGCTGGCGATCGGCTACATCATCGGCGAGGGCCTGGGGCGGCTGGCCTGCCTCAGCTTCGGCTGCTGCTACGGCAAGCCCCTGCATCAGTGCGGCCGTCTCGCTGCCCTGCTCTTCGACAAGGTGGCCATCGTCTTCACCGCGCCGACCAAGAAGGCCGTCTACGAGGGCGGCCTGGCCGGGGTCAAGCTGGTGCCGATCCAGGGCCTGACCTGCCTGCTCTACACCGCCACCGGCCTGTTCGCCAGCGCCCTCTTTCTCCAGGGCCGCTACCGCAGCGCCTTTCTCCTCAGCCTGCTGGTCTCCCAGGTCTGGCGGGTGCTCTCCGAGATGCTGCGCGCCGATTTCCGGGGATTCACCGCCATCTCCGCCTACCAGAAGATGGGGCTGGCCGCGGTGGTCTACGGCTCCCTGCTCTGCCTGGTCCTGCCCCAACCCCACCTGCCGGTGCCCGACATCGGCGCCGGTCTGCTCCTGCTGCTCGACCCGATGCTGCTGCTCGGCCTGAAGGCGGGCTGGTGCATCCTCTTCCTCCATTTCGGCCGCAGCATGGTCACCGGCGCCACCCTCTCCTTCGAGGTGCGGCGCGACTGCATTTAGAAGTGTTCTGAAACTGAAACCCGACGAATCTATAAAAAAGGGAAAAAGGCGGTGAGTTCGGCGTCGGTCAACTCCACGCCGAAGAACAGGGCGAAGAATGCCCTGGTTTTGTGACGCAGATCGTAAGGATAGCGATCCGGATAGAAGGTGCGGGCCAGCCAGTGGGTCCCCAGCACCCGCATGAAGGACGGCGGCCGATCGAGCCAGTTGCAGGGCGTTTTGGGTACGAGCACGACCCGGCGGTCGCGCACGGCGCGCAGATGCTGCCACTTGCCGTCATTCTGGATCGTCTGCAGAAAGGCGGCCTCCTGGGCGACGATCACCTCGGGGTCCAGGTTGAGCAGCTGTTCGAAATTGACGCTCTGCATCCCCATGACCGTGTTCTGCACGCATTTGAGCACATTGTCGCCGCCGGCGAAACCGATGGGCTCGGCATGGAAGGAACGGTCGCAATCGCTGCGCAGCCCGTCCCTGTCCTCGGCATAGTAGACCCGCACCCGCTTGTTTTCAGGGATGGTGGCGAGGAAGGCCTGCAACTGCCGCAGTTCCTCCTCGATGTAGGCGGCCAGCCGCTCCGCCCGCTCATTGCATCCCAGGGCGCGGCCCAGGCGGCGGAAGGCCTCGGGATAGTTATCGGTCCGGTCGATGTTGAGACGCACCACCGGCCGGTCGATCCGGTTGAGGTCCGCCTGGGCGAACTCGTTGATGAGCGCGGTGTCCCAGAACACGATCAGGTCGGGACGCACGAGGAGGATCTCCTCGAGGTTGGGCCGCCGGTCGCCATGCCAGCCCCCGAGCACCGGCAGGGAGAGGAACCGCTGGCCGAGGAACCTGGCTTCGCCGTTGTTGGCGCTGTTGCGGGCCGGCATGTTCACCGCCACCAGCTTGCCGCTGTCCAGCACATGGACCATCAGGCTCATGGGCGGGGCCGAGCCGAACACCCTCTGAACGGCGGCGGCATCGGTTGCGACCGGTTCAGAGGATGTCCGCGCCGGGGCGGCCAGCACCACGGCCGCCGCCAGCATCAGGAGAAAGGCTGCTCGCAGGCAGGGCATCACGATCAGAATTCGATGCGCAGGGCGAGCCGGCCGTTGATCCCCGGTTCGTCGGGCAGGTACCAGGCCGTGGTCGAAACCGCATCCAAATGCTCGCGGTATTCCTGGTCGAAGAGGTTGTTGAGTTCAAAGGCCACCACGGTCTTCCTGGTCCAGCTCCAGGGGCCGAAGGCGTAGCTAAGGGAGAGGTTGGTCAGGGCGTAGCCGGCGGTGGGCACCTCACCGTTGATCGCGGAGATTCTGTCCTGATCGTCGACCAGCACCTCCTCGACCGCCCAGCTCAGGCCGAGTTCCCGCCGCTGGCCGATGCGAAGCGTCAGCTTTTGCGGGGCGATGTAGGCCAGGGGCTGGTCGTAGGTCTCGTTCTCGCCGCGGGTGTAGACATAGCTGGCCTCGACGAACCGGTCGCCGTCCAGTTTGTAGCCGACCATGGCCTCCGCGCCGTAGATGTAGGCGTCGTCGAGGTTGATGAACTGCTTGATCGGCAGGCCGGCACTGTTGGTCGTCCGGTAGCCGGTGTCGGCCAGTTCGATATAATCCTCGTATTTCTGGTAGTACAGGGCGGTGCTGTAGTAGAGCGCGCCATGCTTGCCGTCGAAGCCGATGTCGACGCCCCACACGGTTTCGTTGTCCAGCGTCTGATTGGGGATCTGGGAGCCGTTGCCGGGATTGTTGCCGTAGGCCTCGTTGAAGTAGGGGGTGCGGGTGGCGTTGGAGACTTTGACGTAGGGGACGAAGGCCTCGCAGAGCCGGTAGCCGGCGGTGAGATCGAAGGCAAAGAGGTTGTCGTCCTCGTCGGTGTCGACCTGCCGCACCTGGTCGAGCAGGGCCGCCGGCACCAGGGCCGAGAAGGCCGAGGTGTTGACGTTGGAGTTGACCGAGCGTTCGACATGTTCGTAGGCGCCGGCGATTCTGAAAAAAGCCTTGCCCACGGTGATGTCGTCGGCCATGCGCAGGGAGGCGGAGGTGATGTCGCCGCCGGTGATGCCGAAGGCGTTCGTCCATGGGCCCCATCCCGAGGCGCCGTACGTCCGCAGCCCGTTGGTCAGCTCCATTTTATAGTACTCGGCCGTCCAGGAGAGCAGATGCTCGTCCAGCCGTTTCTTGGCCGAGACCTTGCCGCCCCAGGTGTCGCTGTCCCGGTACAGTTCGCGGAACTCCGCCGGAGTCGCCTCCTTTTTCATGTTGAAGTCGTAGTGCAGCTCGTTGCCGTAGAGCTGCACGTCCACGTCGCTCAGGCCGGCCAGGGAAGCGTCCCGGTAGCCGAAGAAGTAGTATTCCCCCTCGTCGTTGGGGCGGTCGGTGTACATCCAGATAGTGCCGTTCCGGTAACGGGAAAAGGGGTCTTCGGAATCGACATCGCTGCGCAGGTAGCGGGCGTAGACGTAGCTGTCGTCGCTGGTTTTCACCGCCACGGACCCGTTGACGCCGGTGGTGTCGTATCCGGAATGGAGCACCTCGTCGCCGCTGCCGCTCTCATAATTCTGGAAATCGGAGAAACCGCCGCTCAAAGAGACGTTCAGGCGATCGTTGTAGACGCTGGCACCCATCGAGCTGGACACGCCCTCCTCGGACAAAAACGATACCGAGCCGTTCACGAAGCCCGAGGCGGCAAAGGCGTCGGTGCTGTTGAACACCGGGTCCTTGAAGGAGGCGACCACGGCGCCGCTCATGGCGCCCATGCCCAGGGTGGCGCCGTTGGCCCCCCGGTAGACGTCCATCTTGTCGATGTCGACCAGGTTGATCAGGTTGGTCGAATCGCTGTGGCCGGCATTGAGCCGCATCCCTTCCAGGTAGACCGGCACCCCCTTCGTTCCCCGGCCGCGGATGTAGGGTTCCGAATTGTACCGACTCGATTTCTGGAACTCCACGAAGAACACGTCCTTGAGGGCATCGTTGAAGGAATCCGGCTTGATCGGCTGTTCCCCGGTCGCCACCTCCAGCTTGTCGTCGGCCAGGGACTCCTCGCCCAGGCGGCTGCCCTCCACCGTTATGGTTTCCAGGGTCGCGGTCTGCGCCCAGGCGGTCGTCGATCCCGCTCCCAGAAGGCACACCACGGCCCCCGTCCAAACAACCTTGTTCATCCTTCACTCCCTCCAGTTTCGTGTTTCCATAAACATTGGCGCGATATTGTACATCCGGCGAACAACCCCCCCCGTGAGCGCTTCGACACCTGCGACATCACCCCGCGGGCATGCAGGGGATTGCGCACGGTCGACCGCTGTATCGTCGTTGTCCGGACCTGGGATATATAAATAAAAAAATATCGGCACGCAAATGTTATGTTGCAGAAAAGATAGCGAATGGAATTTCCCAAATTTGTCATTTCCCTGACTGGACGATCCGCGCCCGGCCGGCGGCACCGGTCCGGCAATCAAATCCGAACACTTCCCCAATCCGAAAAAAAACGGACACTGACCAAAGCGTAACAGAGGGAGGATAGTCTTCCGGCAACAAGGAGATGACGCCCGGCGCCGGAGGCCGCGCCCAGGGCGGTCGCCCCCGGATCACCCCAGACACGACGAAGGAGGCCCCATGCCGCCCCACCACTTCCGCTCCCTCTGGATCTCCGACCTGCATCTGGGCACCCGGAGTCTGCAACGCGAGCACCTGCTCGATTTCCTCCTCCAGACCGAATCCGAGTATCTCTATCTGGTGGGCGACATCTTCGACCTGCTCCAGGCGCAGAAACGGTGGCACTGGCCGGCGATCAACGACCGTATCGTCCGGGCCATTCTCGCCAAGGCGGAAAACGGCACCAAGGTGGTCTACATCCCCGGCAACCACGACCACATGCTGCGCACCTTCGACGGCTGCATCGTCAGCAATATCCGCATCCAGAACAACGCGGTCCACGAGACCGCCGACGGCCGGCGCTACCTGGTCCTGCACGGCGACACCTTCGATCCCGTCGTCCAGCACAGCCCCTGGCTGGCCTCCATCGGTTCCGCCCTGTACGACGTCCTCCTGCTCTGCAACCGCTGGTTCAATTTCGGCCGCCGCCGCGCCGGCCGGCAGTACTTCTCGCTCTCCTCCTGGCTGAAGCACCAGGCCAAGATTGCGGTCAACTACATGGCCCGCTTCGAGGAAGTGGTGGCCAGGGCGGCCGCCGAGCACCGGGTGGACGGCCTGATCTGCGGCCATATCCACCGCGCCTCCATCCGCCAGATCGGCCCGGTTCTCTACACCAACTCCGGCGACTGGGTGGAAAGCTGCACCGCGCTGGCCGAGAATCACTGCGGCCGCCTGGGCGTCATCGAATGGCGCCGCCACCAACCCCTGCAAGAGGCCGCCGCCGCCAAAGCCTATGAAGATCTGTATCGCGACCGATGCCTGGCATCCCCAAATTAACGGGGTGGTCACCACCGTAAGCCGCACCGCCGCAACCCTGCACGGCTGGGGCCACGAGGTCATGATCCTGGCCCCGGACCGGTTCAAAACCATAGCCTGCCCCACCTATCCGGAGATCCGGCTCGCCCTGGCGCGGCCCGGAGCCATCCGGAAACTCCTGGCCGACTGTGCGCCGGCCGCGGTCCACATCGCCACCGAGGGCCCCCTGGGCTGGGCCACCCGCGCGGCCTGCCGCCGGCTCGGCCTGGCCTTCACCACCTCCTACCACACCCGCTTCCCCGAATACCTGCGCCTGCGCGCCCCGGTGCCGCCGGCGTTCTCCTACGCCCTGCTCAAGGTCTTCCACGGCCGCGCCACCCGCACCATGGCCGCGCCCACCATCATCGACGAACTGGCCCGCAGGAAATTCGCCAACCTGGTGCCCTGGTCGCGCGGCGTCGACACCGCCCTGTTCCGGCCCCGGCCGGACACGCCGCCGCAATCGGCCCCGCCGCTCTTTGTCTTTGTCGGCCGGGTGGCGCCGGAGAAGAACCTGCCCGCCTTCCTCGATCTCGATCTGCCGGGGGAAAAATGGGTGATCGGCGACGGGCCCGCGCTGCCGGTCCTGCGGCGCGCCTATCCCCGGGTCCGGTTCTTCGGCGCCAAGCGGGGCGACGACCTGGCCTGTCACCTGGCCGCGGCCGACGTCTTCGTCTTTCCCAGCCTGACCGACACCTTCGGCATCGTCCTTTTGGAGGCCAACGCCTGCGGCGTGCCGGTGGCGGCCTTCCCGGTGACCGGGCCGCAGTACCTGGTCCGCGAGGGAATCAACGGCTGCCTCGATACCGACCTGCGGGCCGCCGCCCTGCGGGCGCTCACCCTGTCCCGCGCCGCCTGCCGCGACACGGCGGTCGGCTATTCCTGGGACGCCTGTACCCGCCAGTTTCTCGGCAACCTGGCCCTGAACCAGGCCGACGAGCCGGTCGCGGACGCCTGCGCGCTCAGGGGCTGATCAGACAGATCCGGGTTTCGGCCGTGCCCGGCGGGCCGTGCGTCCCCCGATACTGGAGGAAGAGGTGATCGCCCTGGCGGAACCAGTATTCGGCCTGCCACAGGGCCGACAACAGGCCGTCCAGCCGGATGACCACCCGGTCGGCGGTCTGCGGGCCGCCACGGTCTCCCGGAATCGGGTCGCTGCCGTCCCGGTGCGCCTGCATGGCCAGCGCCTCCAGGGTGTCGGGCCGGATGGTCCAGAAGGTGGCGTCCGGCTGTTCGCGGGCCACCATCCGCTGGAGACAGAAGGACAGGGGCTGATACCAGGGCCGTCCGTCGATGGCCTGCGTCCGCTCGACCGGACGGCCGGCAAAGCGGCCGCTGAAACGGAGGCGGTCGCCGGTCCGCTCCACCCGGACATCGGTGTCCGGCTCCCTGACGTAGCGCCAGGACAGGGTCGTGCCCTCGCCGGTGTTGACGCTGCTGAACACCTCGGCACCCTGGTGCTGGGTCACGGTGACGGTGGCGCCGTTGTCCGTCCGGTCCGCCCGCCAGGAAAAGATGCTGCTCTCGTCGCCGGTCTGTTCGTGATAGCGGAGGACCTGCGGGACCGGGCCGGCCATGGCCATGAGCAGCAGGGCCAGGCAGAGGGGCGCCAGGGCGCGCAGGGGGGAATGGTCGGCAAGCAATCGGGGCGGATTCATAGCAGTTCGCTGGCCAGCATGGCGAGTTCCGAGCGCTCGCCCTTTTCGAGGTTGACGTGGGCGTAGAGCGGCTGTCCCTGCATCTTTTCGATCAGGGTGCTCAGGCCGTTGGATTGGCTGTCGAGATAGGGGTGGTCGATCTGGTGGATGTCGCCGGTGAACACCACCTTGGTGCCTCCGCCGGCCCGGGTGATGATGGTCTTGACCTCGTGCGGGGTCAGGTTCTGGGCCTCGTCGACGATCATGTACATCCGCACCAGGCTGCGGCCCCGGATGTAGGCCAGCGGCTCGATGATCAGCTTCTTGTCGTCGAGCAGGCGGGAGAGCATCTGGCCCGTCTCGCTCTGCTCGGAGAACTGGCCGCGGATCACCGCCAGGTTGTCGTAGAGCGGCTGCATGTAGGGGCTGATCTTGGACTGGATGTCGCCGGGCAGGTAGCCGATGTCCTTGTTGGACAGCGGCACGATCGGCCGGGCCAGCATGATCTGGCGGTATCCGGCCCGCTGCTCCAGGGCCGCGGCCAGGGCGAGCAGGGTCTTGCCGGTGCCCGCCTTGCCGGAGACGGTGACCAGCGGCACCTGCGGATTGCACAGGGCGTGCACGGCGAAGCTCTGTTCGGCGTTGCGCGGCGTGATGCCGCAGACCGTCGCCCGCCGGACCCTGGCAATGTGGCCGTCGCCGGCGCGGAAGACGGCCAGGGCCGACTGGCGGCCGTTGCGGACGATCAGGTATTCGTTGGCCAGCGGTTCGGGGTCGAGCGGCAGCGCTTCCGCCGGCACGCCCTGGTCGCCGCGGTGCAGGCGCTCGATCACCTCGCCGTCCGCGCCGTCCAGGCGGCGGCAGCCGGTGTAGAGGCCGCCGAGGTCCTTGACATGGTCGGTGGTGTAATCCTCGGCCGGCAGGCCGATCGCCCTGGCCTTCATCCGCAGGTTGACGTCCTTGCTCACCAGGACGTACCGGCGCGCCGGATCGCCCTTGGCCAGGTGGTAGCCGATGTTGAGGATCTGGTGGTCCGGCTTGGCCGCGTTCGGGAAGTGGAGGCGCAGGTCCTCGTGCAGGGCCTGTTCGAGCCTGATCGACACCCGGCCCTTGTCCGGCCCGATCGGGACGCCGCCGTTGAGCAGCTTGCCCGCGCTCATGGCATCCAGGGCGCGGACGAACTCGCGGGCGTGGTAGTTCAGCGTCTGGTTGCCTTTCTTGAACTGGTCGAGTTCCTCGAGAACGGTGATGGGAATGACGATGTCGTGCTCCTGGAAATGGGTGATGCAGGATGAATCATGCAGAATGACATTCGTATCCAGGATGAAGGTCTTGGCGGAGGAGCTGCTGGTCATGGCTGATCCGTGCCGCAGCGTCGGCGGCTGGCGGGGAAAGGGAAAACCGGCCCAGGCAGCGCAGGGGCTGCCCGAAGGCCGGCTCGACGAAGAGACAGAGGGAGTCGACGGACAGGGGGGCGTCGAGGAGCGGGTCGAAGATCTCGACCAGGGCGCCGTGCACCCGCTCCCTGTTCCGGCCCTCGCTCATGCGGCCGGTGAGGGTGAAATGAAAGCGGAACTGCTCGAACACGTAGGGCGAGCCCCACAGTTCCAGATTCCGCTTTTCCTGGCCGCTGAGCTGGGCCGCCTTGCTCCGGGCCAACTCGATCGGCTGCAAGGGGGCGCGGAACCGGTCGAAGGCCCTGGTGCACCGGGCGGCCAGGGTCTGCACGGCCGCCGAGTGGCGGACGGGCCGCAGACAGAAACAGAAATCCTGTTGGCCGACGGCCAGGGGCGGCAGGACAACGGGCGGCTGGCGGCTGGCGAGATCGGCCAGGGCGGCCAGCAGATCGGCCTCGGTCAGGGGCGGCCGTAACCGAAACGGCGCCACCAGGGTGGCCTGGAAGCCGTAGCGGGCGGGTTTTCGGGTCAACTCGGCCAGGAAGGCGGGATCGAGGCCGCGAAAACAGAGGCGCGGCACACTGTGGCCGCTGCCGGCATCCCGGCCGAGCCACCGGCAGCCCTGGTGCCAGAGGGGGGAGATCGGGGAGGGGGCGAAACAAATGGCGTAGCGCATAAACCGATAAGGCGTTGGTGGAGTGACCGATGGCAGGACCATCACCGCATCTGCACCGTACCGCCCAGTTGTTGGTCCCCGGTTACAAAACGGTTACGATTCGGTCAGGAACCCCGGCAGGACACCGCAAACGAACCGGACGGACGTCCGATCGGACCGGCCGCAGCTTTTCCTTGACCCTGCCCCTGGCCTGTGTTTTTTTGAAAAAAACAATCGGACAGCCTCCAGCCGCGGCTCCCCGCCGAACGGCCCCGTCCGAAAACCGCGAGGGCTTTTTCCGATGACAGCCCATCCGCTTGCCAGCCGGCTCCGTATTGCCGTCCGCAGGCACGCCTACAGCCTCTGCTTCCTGCTCCTGGCCGCCCTGACCGCTGTGCTCCTCGGCTTCTTCCTCGTTGTCAGCTACCGCCAGACGGAACGCACCATCGCCATGAGTTCGGCCAACGAGGCGCACGTCCTCGCCAGCCAACTGGAGGCGGCCCTGCGGCGCATCGGCGCCACCTCCGATCTGGTGCGCCTGAATCTCCTCCCCGAAGTGCTGGCCGAGCGGCTCTCCGAAGAGGCCATCCGGCACGCCCACGGCCACTTGCGGGCCCTGTGCCGGTCGTTTCCCGAAATCCGGGGCCACCACTATTACGATGCCGACGGCCGCCTGGTGTTCAGCAACGATCCGGCCGCGGCCGCGGCCAGCATCGCCGATCAGCCCTATTTTCGGCAGAGCAGGCAATCCCCCCAAAAGGAAGTGCAGTTTTCCGAAACCCTGCCCACCGCGCCCCTGACCATGATCGCCTCGCAGGCGGTGCTGGCCGACGACGGCACCTTCCGCGGCCTGGTCGTCACCCCCGTGGACCTGGGATTTTTCGAGGATCTGTTCGCCCGCATGGATGTGGGCAAGGCGGGCATGGTCAGCATCCGGCGCAGCGACACCAGCCGGCTGGTGGTACGCTGGCCCGCGGTGGCGAAGATGCTCAACAACCCGGCCAGGGACATCCCGCCCCAGCGGCAGATCGAGGACGGCATCCGCCGGGGCGTGGTCCGCTACGTCGGCGCCACCGACGGCGTCGACCGCACCTTCGCCTTCCACAGCCTCGCGCCCTATCCCTTCTATGTACTGGTGGGGCGGGCCACCGGCGAGCAGTTCGCGGCATGGTGGCGGATGGCCGCCCTCACCTCGGCCCTGACCGGGATGGGCCTGGCGGCGATGGGGCTGTTTCTCAACCGGCTGCGGGCCAGCGAACAGCGGTTGCGCGCCAGCGAGCAGCACTATCAGGCCATCGTCGAGAGCCAGCACGACGCCGTCTGCCGCTGGCTGCCCGACACCACCCTGACCTTCACCAACAGCACATACGTGGCCATGTGCGCCGCCAACGGGGAGGAATCCCTGATCGGCCGCCGCTGGATCGACCTGGTTCCGGTCACCGAACGGCCCGCCATCCTGGCCGCCCACGCCCGGCTGACGGCTGCGCCCGCGCCCCTTTCGCGGGAAAGCGTTGCCCGCCTCAAGGACGGTTCGACCCGCCACATCCACTGGATGGACGTGCCCCTCTTCGACGGCGACGGCCGCTGCGCCGAAGTGCAGTCCGTCGGCCGCGACATCACCGAGCTGCGGCGTTCCGAGGCGGACCGGCAGCGGCTGCACATCCAGCTCGTCCAGGCGCAAAAGATGGAGGCCATCGGCACGCTGGCGGGCGGCATCGCCCATGATTTCAACAACATCCTCGGCACGATCGTCGGCTACACCGAAATGGCCCTGGATGCCTGCCCGCCGGATTCGGTGGTCGCCCGCGACCTGGCCAACGTGCTCAAGGCGAGCGACCGGGCGACGGCCCTGGTCAGGCAGATTCTCGCCTTCAGCCGCCAGACCGCCAGCGAGCGGACGACGCTCGCCCCGGCGGTCATCGTCCGGGAGACGGTGAAGCTCCTCCGCCCCAGCCTGCCCGCGACCATTGCCATCAAGACCCGGATCGACGAGACCACCCGCAGCATCCACGCTGACCCGGTCCAGGTCCAGCAGATCGTGATGAATCTCTGCACCAACGCCTTCCACGCCATGGAAACGACCGGCGGCACCCTGTCGATCGTCCTGGCCGACCGGGACATCGGCCCGGACGAGGTGTCCGGCCGTTTCGAACTCCAGCCCGGCCCCTTCGTCGAACTGACGGTCGCCGATACCGGCACCGGCATCCCCCCGGACATCCGGGACAAGATTTTCGAACCCTATTTCACCACCAAGGAGATGGGCAAGGGCACCGGCATGGGGCTGGCCATCATCCACGGCATCGTCACCTCCTACCGGGGACTGATCGCCTGCGACAGCGTGCCCGGCGAAGGCACCCGCTTCCGGGTCGCCCTGCCGGCTCTCGACCGGGAGACCGGGGCCGGCCCGAAGGGGACGACCGGCCAGGTGCTGCCCGGCCGGGAGCGCATCCTGTTCGTCGACGACGAACCGCTTTTGGCCGAACTGGGCAAGACCATGCTGGAACGGCTCGGCTACGAGGTCACCGTGCGCACGAGCGGCACCGAGGCCCTGACCGCCTTCCGCAACCGCCCCGACTGGTTCGACGCCGTGGTCGCCGATCAGACCATGCCGGGCCTGACCGGCATGGAAATGGCCCGGCAGATGCTGGCGATCCGGCCGGAGCTGCCCGTCATCCTCTGCACCGGCTACAGCAGCCTCGTGTCCAGGGACACGGCCATGGCCATGGGGATCAAGGGCTTTGCCCTCAAGCCCCTGCCCCAGAAGGAACTCTCGGCGCTGCTCCGCCAGGTGCTCGACGCCGGCCGGCAGCCGACCGCGCCCTGACCGCCGCCCGTCCGCCCCGCTCTTTCCTCATGTTCATTTTTCCTGACCGAATCGTCATCGCCCCCTAACCGTGCCATAACGGCGCGCGGGTAGAGACACAGGCACATCCCCGGCCGCATTTCCGGATCACATCCGGCGCGGCCCCACCGCCATCAGGGAGTGCCCATGTCCAAGCTGCTCTGCGTGATCGTCGACGGCCTCCGCGCCGAAACCCTGGCCTGCGCCCATGTCCCCTGTTTCGACGCCCTGGCCCGGGAAGGAGTGCTGTGCCGGCATCTCCGGCCGGTGCGCCCCGGCCTGACCCTGCCCACCCTGGTCAGCCTGCTCACCTCGCTGCCGCCGGAAGAGCACGGCGTGCTGGCCAACTCCGGCGCCGCCGCGGTTTCGCCCCATGCGCTTTCCCTGATCAGCCTGCTCCGCTACCGCCACCAGACCAGCGCCGCCTTCTACTCCAACGACCGCCTGCGCCTGCTCTTCCCGTCCGGCAGCCTCCAGACCGGACTGCTGATCAACTCGCAATCGATCCGCAACGTCGACCACGAACTGGCCGAGCACGCGGCCATCCACCTCCAGCGGGAACAACCGGACTTCTGCCTGGTCCATCTGGAAGGGACCGGCATCGCCGCCACCCACTTCGGCCCCGGCTCGAACGCCTGCCTGGAGAGCGTCGAACAGGCCGACCGCGCCCTGGGCCTGCTCCGGGAACATCTGGCCGTGGTCGGCCTGCACCGGGACTATGCGTTCCTGGTGCTGGGATGCGGCGCCCCGGAGCGGCCAAGCGCCGAAACGGCCGAAGCCGGCCTGCCGCTGCTCCTCTCCGGTCCCGGCCTCCGCCAGGGGCACCGGATCGACCGCCCGGTGTCGCTCCTCGACCTGGCCCCGACCATGGCCGCCCTCCTCGGCCTGGCGCCCCATCCCGACTGGCAGGGCCGGGTTGCGGCCGACGCCTTCCTGCCCATCCGGCCGGAACCGCGGACGCCCGCCCGCCCGAGAAACGGACGGATGACGGCGATCCCCGGCAACGGCCGCACCGGAGAACACGGCCGAAGGGCGATCCTGACCAAACCCTGATGCCGCGCTGACCAAACGCCAACACAGCCCTGCTAGAAAAGGGCATCGATTTACGGCCTTATCGGCTCCCGAACGGAATCGACACCCGCCGGTCGGCCATCACTTTCCCGGAGACGCTCCCCATGATCAACCTCATGACCCTGGACGCAACGCACCTCGGCCCCTTGCCCGAGACCTTTTCCACCCTCGTCCCCTCCCGCGATGCGGACGGCATCGACCTGCTCTGCTGCCAGTCCGTGCCCCTCGCCCCGGACGGCCGGGCGGCATGCAGCCGCTGGCTGCCGACCTCCCTGGGCCTGACCTGCAGCTGCTTCGCCGTCGGCCGGCCCGGACTGCGCCCCGTACCCGATGCCGGCCAGACGGCCGGCGGCCTGGCCATTTTCACCGGCAACACGACGTGGGTCCTCAACAGCGGCAGTTTCACCATCGGCGAGGAGGACGAGACCACCCTGGTCCAGTTCGCCCTGGTCCGCAAGCACGGCGCCTCGCTGCTGGCGCTCAACCTCCACCTCGGCGCCTCGCGCACGACCCAGCTCCGGCAATTGCGCCACCTGTTCGCCCATGCCCTGCTCCGCGAACCTTACGGCGCGGTGGCCTTGTGCGCCGACCGGGCCGCGGTGCTCACCGGCAAGCAATGGCAGCAGCTCACCACCCGCTCCAACTATACCCTGCACCGCACGCCGCTGACCGCGCCCGGCGTCGGCCTGCTCGGTCTGTTCACCGCCAGATTCCCGGCGGTGTCGGCGGTCACCGTCCGCCAACCCGAGCCGGCCGCGGCCGTCGATGCCGGGCATGCCCCGAACCTGCCCGCCCTGGCCATGACCGTCGACATCCAGCGCATCGGCGGCAAATCCCACCGTCCCCTCTTTCCCCTGTCGTTCCGCGAACAGTGGCTGGGCTACCGGGAACACCGCGCCTTTGCCTGAACCGTCGCCCGTTTTTCACCCCTGGAGATGCCCATGTTCACCGTCGACGCCCTCCTCAACCAGTACTATCCGCGCCTGGCCAACCGGCCGCTGGTCACCCCGCCGGTCCGCACCGTGCTCCGCCGCCTGCTCCGGGAGGATCGCTTCCTCCGTTTCGCCGAGCAGTATCCCCACCTCAAGGGCATGGATTTCGTCGAACAGGTGCTGGAGACCCTGCACTGCACCTACACCGTGTCCGACCGCGACCGGGAGAACATCCCGGCCAGCGGCCGGGTGGTGATCGTCGCCAACCATCCCATCGGCTCCCTGGACGGGCTGGCGCTGCTCAAACTGGTGCACGACAGCCGCCCGGACACGCGCATCGTCGCCAACGACCTGCTGGAGGCCATCGAACCGCTCCACCCCTGCCTGCTGTCGGTCAAGGTCATGACCGGCCATGCCCGCAAGGAGCAGCTCGCCCGCATCGACCGGGCCCTCGCCAACGAGGAGGCCATCATCATCTTTCCGGCGGGCGAGGTGTCGCGCCTCTCGCCCAAGGGCATCCAGGACGGTCCCTGGCACAAGGGCTTCCTCCGCATGGCGGCCCGGGCCAAGGCGCCGATTCTGCCCATCCACGTGCACGGCCGCAACTCCTTCTCCTTCTACGCCACCTCGATGCTGGTCAAGCCGCTCTCCACCCTGATGCTGGTCGGCGAGATGTTCCACCAGCGGCGGCGGCCCCTCAAGCTGACCATCGGCGGCCTGATCCCCCATGCCGCCTACGACGGCCTCAAGATCCGGGAACGGGACAAGGTCGACCTGTTCCGCCGGCACCTCTACCGCATCGGCGCGGGCAAGCGGGGCGTTTTGCCCACCGAGACGGCCATCGCCCGGCCGGAACGGCGGGTGGTGCTCAAGAAGACCGTACAGGCGGGCGAACTGCTGGGGAAAACGCCGGACAACAAGGCCATCTACCTGTTCGAAGGCGACGAGCAGTCGCCGGTGCTGCGGGAGATCGCCCGGCTGCGGGAGATGACCTTCCGGGCCGTGGGCGAGGGGTCGGGCAGGCGGCGGGACATGGACCGGTTCGATCGCTATTACCGCCATCTGGTGCTCTGGTCGGAGGAAGATCTGGAGATCGTCGGCGCCTACCGGCTGGCCGACGCGGCGGCGGTGGTGAGGGAGCACGACTGCGAGGGGTTGTACAGCCACAGCCTGTTCCAGTTCGAGCCGAGCCGGTTTCCCTACCTCGACCAGGGGCTGGAACTGGGCCGCAGCTTCGTGCAGCAGCGCTACTGGGGCAAGCGCAGCCTCGATTATCTGTGGTACGGCATCGGCGCCTTCCTCCGCCGCAACCCGCAGTACCGCTACCTGTTCGGGCCGGTGAGCATCAGCAACGCCATGCCGCAGATGGCGAAGGAACTGCTCATCTACTTCTACAAGCTCTATTTCAGCACCGCCGGCAGCCAGACCTGCTCGCGCAATCCCTTCCGCTTCTCGCTGCCGGTCACCGACCTGGCCCGCTCCTTCCAGGGCGACAACTACCAGCAGGACCTGGTCCACCTCAAGTCCATGCTGGCGGCCATGGGTACGTCGATCCCCACGCTGTACAAGCAGTACACCGAACTCTGCCTGCCCGGCGGGGTGGTGTTTCTCGACTTCAACGTCGACCGGGACTTCGGCGACTGCGTCGACGGCCTGGTGGTGGTGGACACCGCCCAGTTGAAGCCGAACAAGCGCAATCGCTACATCGAGGAGTCGGTGCTGACGGCAGGGTGAGGGGGGATAGCGTGCCGGGGGAGGATGCCGGCGTGAGAGGTCGGAAAATAGCGCGTCCCGGAAGGCGGAATCAAACGCTGCGCGGTGCGAACATGATGATCGCCATGCCGGCGAGGGCGACAAGCGAACCGACGAAATCCCAGACCGTCGGCCGCACGCCGTCGACCGACCAGAGCCACAGAATGGCCACGAAAATATACACGCCGCCATACGCCGCATATACTCGGCCAGAGGCCGTCGGATGCAGCGACAGCAGCCAGGCGAACAGCGCCAGGCTCGCCGCCGCGGGCACAAGCAGCCAGGCGCTTTTGCCTTCCTTCAGCCACAGGGACGGCAGATAGCAGCCCAGAATCTCGGCGACTGCCGTAACCAAGAACAAAGCGACGGTTTTCAGTTCAGTCATGGCCACCCGATGATCGGTTGCTGCGGATAAGGGAGACAGTTGCGGTTGTTCATGCTTCTATCTACTTGTAGAAACAGGGAACAAGACACGGAACATGAAAGAGGCACCTCCGGGTGATAGACGACGAGCAAGGCCTGTCATCTTATTGTCGGGATGACCATGCCATGCACTGACTCGATGTTCCAGGGAAATGTGTTGGACTTGTTTGCGCGGCGTTGTTTTTCGCCGGGTTTGTGCCGAGAACCTGCGCAAGAATCTCTCATGGCCGGGAGATTTCTCGTCGCTCCGCTCCTAGAGATGACAAATTGTACCTGCTGTCAACGGATTTCTCTCCGCTTTCCTCCAACCTGAAACCCATACGGGAGCGCCGAAGCCACGCAGCAGGCGCCGGAGGAAGCGGCGCACACTGTCCGAGCGGTGTAAGCCGCGAGTTTGAGCGCGCCCGGCGACGGCAAGCGGCAAGGGCACCAGCCGAAAGGCCGGCGCTCACCCACCTTTCTTCCCCGTCTTCTTCTTGCCCGGCGTCCGGTCACTGGCCGCCAATCGTTTTTCCGCTTGCTTGATCAAGGTGTGGTGGATGCAGGTCGCGCCGGCCCGCCCCTTGGCCTCGCGCCGGCGATATTCGCCGTCCGGCTGCATCTCCCAGACGTTGCGGCGGCTGGCCAGTTGCAGGTCGAGCGCCTGGCGCAGCAGCTTGCGCAGCTTGGGCGACTCCACCGGCACGCACACCTCCACCCGGCTCTCCAGGTTGCGCTGCATCAGGTCGGCCGAGCCGATGAAGTACTCCTCGTTTCCCTGGTTGTGAAAATAGAACAGGCGGGCGTGCTCCAGAAAGCGGCCGACCACGGAAACGACCCGGATATGCTCCGACAGGCCGGGGATGCCCGGCCGCAGGCGGCAGGTGTCGCGGATGACGAGGTCGACCCGGACGCCGGCCTGCGAGGCCCGGTAAAGGGCGGCGACCACGTCGCGGTCCTCCAGGGCGTTGGCCTTCAACTGGATCAGGCCCGGCGAGTCAACGCCGTGGCCCCGGATCTCGCGCTCGATCTTCTGCAACAGCGCCTTCTTGAGCATGCGCGGCGAGCATAGCAGCTTGCGGTAGCGCCGCATCGGGGTGTAGCCGGTGGTCAGGTAGTTGAACAGTTCGGTCAGGTCGGCGCCGATGTCCGGGTCGCAGGTCAACAGGCCGAAATCGCAGTACATCCGGGCGGTGCCCGCATGATAGTTGCCGGTGCCGATGTGGGCGTAGCGCCTGAGGCCGTCGTCGTCCCTGCGCACCACGAAAATCACCTTGCAGTGGGTCTTGAGCCCGACCACGCCGTAGGTGACGTGGATGCCCGCCTCCTCCAGGGTGCCGGCCCAGCGGATGTTGGCCTGCTCGTCGAAACGGGCCTTCAGCTCCAGCACCACCGCCACCTGCTTGCCGTTCTGGGCGGCGTCGATCAGGTATTCGATCACCCGCGACCGGCCGGCGGTGCGGTAGAGGGTCATCTTGATCGCCCGCACCCTGGGGTCGGTGCTGGCCTCGCGCAGGTAGCGTTCCACCGAGGTGTCGAAAGACTCGTAGGGATGCTGGAGCAGGATCGAGCCGTGTTGCCGGATGACGTGGAAGATATTGGCCGCATCGTCGCGCAGCTCGGGATTGTCCACCGGTCTGTGCGGCGGAAAGCGCAGCTCCGGGCGGTCGAGCCGGGCGATCTCGCACAGGTCGCGCTTGCCGACGATGCCGTCCACGGCAAAGACGTCGCCCTCCTCGTCCACCCCCAGTTCGGCGGCCAGCATGCCCCGGTGCGCCTCCTCCATGCCCCAGCCCACCTCCAGGCGGACAATCTCGGCAAACTTGCGCTCGCGCAGGGCCGACTCGATCATCTGCAGCAGGTCGTTGGCCTGCTCCTGGTTGGGCTCGGTGATGGCGTTGCGGGTGACCCGGAAGGTCTCGCAGGTCTCGACCACCATCTCGGGAAAGAGCACCTCCAGATTGTTGCCGATCAGGTCCTCCAGGGTGATCCAGTGGCCGGCCTCGCCGAAGGCGAGAAAGCGGGGCATGTCGTCGCTCACCGGCACCTTGATGCGGTTGAGGTAGCTGTATTCGCTGTCCGGATAGCGGACGCTGACCAGCAGGTTGATCGACAGGTTGGAGATGAAGGGAAAGGGGTGGGCCGGGTCCATGCCCTGGGGGGTGAGCAGGGGATAGACCTGGTCGAGGAAGAACCGCTCGGCCAGCGATTTCTCCGCCAGACTGAGGTCGGCGTAGGGCACGATGCGGATCTGCCGCCGGGCCAATAGCCGCTTCAGCTCCACCTCCAGCTCCTCCTGCTCGCGGAGCAGGTCGCGCACCACCACGGCGCAGGCGTCGATCTGCTCCTGGGGCAGGCGGCCGTCCACCGACAGCTCCCGCACGCCGGCGCCGACCTGCTGCTTGAGGCCGCCGATCCGCTTCATGAAGAACTCGTCGAGATTCGAGCCCACCACGGCCAGGAAGAAGACCCGCTCCAGCAGGGGCACCCGCTCGTCCTGGCCTTCGCCCAGCACCCGCCGGTTGAAGGCCAGCCAGGTCAGCTCGCGGTTGAGATACCATTGGGGATCGTGGAAATCGATCGGCGCGGGCGCCGGGTCGTGGTCGTGGTCGTGCGGGGGAGAATCCGATGCGGGCATGTCTGTTGGCCGTCCTTCGTTCTGTCTGTTCGTGAAAATCACTCACTATAGCGGCCCATTGTTCAGGTTCCGTTAGGATTTGATGAGTGCCCGATCAATGGCCGGCAGGACTGTCCCCTTCCGTCCCGGCCGGTCCCTGTCCGTCCGTCTGTCTCCCCGATCCTCGTTCTTCCTCATCAAATCCGAAAAAAATCCCGACGGTTTCCTCACGGTTCGCTGACCCGATTCGAACAGGACCATGGTTTGTACCGGACAGGAAGCGGGGGCTGCCCCGCAACGGACAAGGCATCCAGGGAGGCAGATATGAACACGACACGCATCCACATCTTCGAGCGCGGCTTGATTGCGGCCGGACTGCTGATGCTGGCCGGATTGGCGGCGATCGGGGCGCGGGCCGGCGACAGCGAGTGGCGCGAGCAGGCCGGGCGAACGGTGCGCTGGCAGGCTCCCGCACCGCGGGCGGAGCGGACTCTTCCCCTGCAACTCCTGACCATCAACGACTTCCACAGCCAGATCACCGCCGGCCAGGAGGTGGACGGCCGCCCGGTGGGCTCGGCGCCGGTGCTGGCCGCCTATCTCAAGGAAGCCCAGGCGCAGGCCAAAGGAAAAACCTTCCTCCTCCACGCCGGCGACCAGGTCGGCGCCTCTCAGCCGCAGTCGGCCCTGCTGCAGGACGAGCCGGGGATCATGTTCTTCAACATGCTCGGCAACAGCCACTGCCGCACCGGCGGCCGGTCCGGCCCGGACTGCGACCTGATCGGCATCCCCGGCAACCACGAGTTGGACGAGGGCCTACCCGAAATGCTCCGCCTCCTGACAGGCGGCGACCACCGTCTGGGTCCCTTCCTGGAGCATCCCTACCAAGGCGCCGCCTTCCCCACCATCTGCGCCAACCTGGTCCAGACCGGAACCGGCGAGCCGCTGCTGCCGCCCTACGTGGTCCGCACCGTGGACGGCATCAAGGTCGGCTTCATCGGCGCGATCCTGCACCGGGCCTCCACCTTCCTGTCGCCGGAGAGCCTGGCTGGCCTGCACATACTGGACGAGGCCGACACCATCAACCGCTACGCCCGCCAGCTCAAGGCCGAGGGCGTCCGCACCCTGGTGGCCATCGTCCATCAGGGCGGCTATCAGACCCCGGCCACCGACGGCGCGCCCGGCCGATTGGTCGGCGACATCGTGCCCATCGTCGAGCGCCTGGACGGCGAAATCGATGTGGTGGTCGGCGGCCACACCCACACCTTCCACAACATCCTGGCCGAAAACGGCGGCGGCAGGCCCGTGCTGGTGGTTCAGGCCTGGCCCAAGGGCACCGGCTTCGCCGACATCGACCTGGAGATCAGCCCGGAAACCGGCGACGTGGTGGCCATGACCTCGACCATCGTCACCACCTGGGCCGACAGCGGGCCGGGTCTGCGGCCTGACCCGCAGGTGGCCGTCCTGGCCGACCGGGTGCAGGAGCGCGGCAACGCCATCGCCGCCGAGGTGATCGCCCGCGCCGCCAGGCCGATCACCCGCGCCAGCAACGAGGCCGGCGAATCGGCCCTGGGCGATCTGATCGCCGACGCCCAGCGCCAGATCATGGGCACGGATTTCGCCTTCATGCACCCCGAGGGCATCGAGGCCGACATCCCGTCCGGCGCCCTCACCAAGGGCGACCACTTCACCGTGCAGCCGGCCAACCTCAATCTGATCAAACTGGAAATGACCGGCCAGCAGATCTACGACCTGCTCAACCAGCAGTGGAGCGGCGATGGTGGCCACGGCCGCTTTCTCCAGGTCTCGGGCCTGACCTACACCTGGGACGCCGGGCGGCCCGCCGGGCAGCGGGTGGTGGCCGTGCAGCGCAACGGCACTCCGCTCGACCGCCAGGCCGTCTACACGGTGGCGGCGAACGAATACCTGGCGGGCGGCGGCGGCAACTTCACCGTCCTGACCAGGGGCGCCAACCCGGTGGTCGGCCCCTTCCTCGCCGAGGCCCTGATGCAGTACGTGCAGACCCGGCCCCAGCCGATCGCCGCCGACATCGAGGGCCGGATCAGCCGGCTGAACTGAGCGCGCCATGGCGGGACAGACGCCTGCCCACGCCCCACACTTCCCCCGCCGGGATGACTAGCAACAGCCGCCGCTCCCGCAATCAGCCGCACCTCGTGCCCCATCACGGCAAAATCACACCCCAGTAGGGTGCACGCACTGCCGCACGCTTCCCTGGCGATCATTCCCGGCCCGCGGTTGGCGAAAAATTCCGCCATGTGCCCCCATTAGCCCGTTGCCCTGCCGGCAACAGGGAAGTGGTAGTTGTTGGCCCGTTTTGAGGGGAATCTTCACCGACAAGAGATTATTTTTTGATTTCACCGGAAATATTGCGATACAATCCTGTTTGCCGAAATCAGGTCGGTGATTGCCGCTCGTCCCCTCCAACTTCATCATTGCAAACAGGCACATGCGCAGAAGAGAGCACGCGATAACAGGCAACCGGCGGTTGGCGATGTGGATCGGGCTGGCAGTGCCCCTCGTATTGTTCTGGCTTTGTCTTGCCCACGCAAGGGCCGAGGGACTTGCCAAGGTCCGCCTCATGCCGTTGTGGAGTCCGCAGGCCCAATTTGCCGGTTATTATATGGCCAGGGAAAAGGGCATCTACGCCCGTTACGGCCTCGATGTCGATATCCTCGAGGGTGGGCCCGGCCGGTCGCCATTACAGTCGCTGATCAGCGGCGAGGTGGATTTTGCCGTGCTCTGGCTGGCAACAGCCCTGCAGCAGAATGACGATGGCCTCAAACTGGTCAACCTGGCACAGATTATCCAGCGTTCGTCGCTGATGCTGGTGGCCAAAAAAGCAAGCGGCATCGCAGGACCGGCGGATCTCCAGGGGAGGAAGGTCGGCCTCTGGGCCGGGGAACTCTCGCTGCCGGTGCTCGCTTTTCTTGAAAGGTATCGCCTGCACGTTCAGCGCATCAGCCAAGCCTACACCGTCAATCTCTTCCTCCGGGGCGGCATCGATGCGGCGTCGGCCATGTGGTACAACGAATACCACACCATCCTCAATGCCGGTATCAACCCCGATGAATTGCAGGTCTTCTCCCTGCACGAACACGGCATCAGCTTCCCCGAGGATGGCCTCTACGCCCTGGAGCAGGGCTATCGCAAAGATCCGGCCCGCGCCCGGGCCTTTGCCCAAGCCTCGCTGGAGGGTTGGCGCTACGCCTTTGCCCATCCCGAGGAGACTCTGGAAGTGGTGCTCCGCCGCATGCGGGAAGCCAAGGTGCCGGCCAGCCGGTCCCACCAGGAATGGATGCTGGCGCGGATGCGCGACCTAATCATGCCCGCAGACTCCTCCGAGACTCTGGGGCACCTGCAGTTGGCCGGTTTTCAGGCCGCAGGCACGATCCTCCACAAGCACGGGGCGATCGAGGATATCCCGGACTACGCGACCTTTACCGGGGATGCCGATGCAGACCACTAAAAGCATTGCCCGGACGTTCACCCTGATCGTTTCGGTGTGCACCGTCCTGATTTTTTCCGTGGCCATCGGCTCTTTTTATCACCGTTCCCGGGTTGCGCTCGAACAGGAAGTGGCAAACAATGCCGCACATCTGGTGCTGGCCTCGATCAACCGGGTGGAAACCACGCTGCATGCCATCGGCAAGGTGGCGGAGGACACCTCCCGTTCCCTGGAAATAGCCGGATACCACGATCAATCCTTGACCACGCTGCTGAAGGAAACCCTTCGGGACAACAGGGACATCCACGGATTTGGCGCCGCCTTTGATCCGAACCCGGCCTTCAATCCCCCCCATCCGGTGGTCCCGTATTATTTTCGCCAAGGCGAGCGGTTGGTCTTCGCCCCGGAGGACAACTTCCAGCATCTTAGCCAGGATTGGTACCAGATTCCCAAGGAATTGGGGCAAATGGCCTGGAGCGAGCCCTCTTTCGACAAAGCCAGCGGCACCATCCTGATGACCAGTTGCTCGGTCCCGATTTTTTCGGACAACGGCCGGGAAAAGCAGGTCCGCGGCGTGGTGGTGGCGGATGTGTCCCTGGAGTGGTTGACCGAGTTGGTGGCTTCCATCCGGGTGCTGGACACCGGGTACAGCTTCCTGCTCTCCCGCAACGGCACCTTCCTCACCCATCCCGACCGGGATCTGATCATGAACGAAACCATCTTCAGCCTGGCGGAATCGCGCCATAAACCCGACCTGCGCGAGATCGGCCGGAAGATGGTGCTGGGCGAGTCCGGTTTTGTCGCGTATACCAACATTCACGATGTCAGCACGTTGATGTATTACGCCCCGGTGCCCTCCACCGGCTGGACCCTGGCGGTGGTCTTTCCCGAGGCGGAGTTGTACGCCGACGTGCGCAATCTCACCCTCGTGGTCGCCGGCATCGCCCTGGCCGGCATTCTCCTGCTGACCGCCGCGGTGTACTGGGTCGCCCGCAGGGTGACCGCCCCGCTCGGCGCGCTGGCCGAGGCCACCGAAGCAATTGCCTCTGGTCACTTTGACACCGAGTTGCCGGCCGTGAAGAGCAGCGATGAAGTGGGCAAACTCACCCTCGCCTTCACCGCCATGACCGGGGCACTCAAGAAATATATCCGCAACCTGACCGAAACCACCGCCGCCAAGGAGCGTATCCAGAGCGAGCTGAAAATGGCCACGGATATCCAGGCCAGCCTGCTGCCCCAGCTGTTTCCCGCCTTTCCCGACCGGCCCGAGTTCGACATCCACGCCGCGATGGATCCGGCCAAGGAGGTGGGAGGCGATTTCTACGACTTCTTCTTCATCGACCCCACCAACCTCTGTTTCCTGATGGCGGATGTGGCCGACAAAGGCGTGCCGGCAGCCCTGTACATGATGGTGGCCAAGATCCTGCTCAAGACCGAAGGACAACGGCTCGGCGAACCGGAGCAGATCCTCTCCCGCGTGAACGAGATCCTGGCCGCCGACAACGACAGTTGCATGTTCACCACCGTGTTTTGCGCCATTCTCAATACGGAAAACGGCGAGGTCCGTTTTGCCAATGCCGGCCATAACGCGCCGGTGCTGATCAGTGGAGGACAGGCAGAATTCCTGTCGATCCGTGCGGGGTTCGTCCTCGGCCCCATTGCGGAAACCGTCTATACCGCTGAGCGGATCACCCTGGAGCCGGGGGATGTGCTTTTCCTCTATACCGACGGCATTACCGAGGCAAAAAGCCGCAGCGAGGAGTTGTATGGCGAAGAACGTCTGCTGCAAACGCTGCAGACGGCGAGCCGGCAGGAACTGGCGGAGATGATCCGCACCGTCCGCGCCGAGGTTTTCCGCCATGCGGACGGCGCACCCCAATCCGACGATGTCACCATGCTCGCCATCAAGTACCGGGGAATGGCCGCACGCAATCCCTGATTGCCTGTTGCGCATTTCTCCATTTTCAAGAACAGAGAAAACCATTATGGACATTCAGATCGCCAAGGAAGAAAAGGCCCATATCCTCACCCTCAGCGGCAAGCTGGACGGGGTCACCGCACCGGCCTACGAGCAGCGGGTCATGGCATTGCTCGAGGCCGTTCCCTGCTCGTTGATCATCGATTTCGCGAGCCTCGATTATATCAGCAGTGCCGGCTTGCGCGCCTTGCTGGCCACGGCCAAGCGGATCAAACTCAAGGGCGCGCAGTTCCATTGTGCCAACGTGACGGGAACGGTGCGGGAAATCTTCGACATATCGGGATTCAGCAGCATCCTGCGGATGCACGATTCCGTTGCCGGGGCCTTGGCCGCCATCGGATGATCGGCCATGACCGTGGAATGGGCACCCGGCGCCGGTATTGGCCGGCACGAATGAAGCAATGATCGAAGCGATGGAGACTTGGCGACGGCGACGATGATTGGTTAGATGTTGACGGGAAAAGACGCCAACCAAGAGGATTTATGAATAAATCTCCAGCCATTGCGCCCAATCTGGCCGCACGCCTGCTCCTGCCCAACCTTGCTCGCCATCCCGACAAGATCGCCTACCATTGCGCGGAGGAATCGGTCAGCTATCGGCAATTGGGCGAGGGCGCCTTTCGTTGCGCCGGCCTGTTGCGCGCCAGGGGAATTGGGCCGGGCGATCGGGTCATGCTTGCCCTGCTGGATTCGCCGGTATTCGTGGCCGCCTTTCTGGGCATCACCCTGATCGGCGCCGTGGCAGTTCCGGTCAGCACCTCACTCACGGCCGAGACCTACGACTATCTGCTGGCCGACTGCACGCCTCGTCTGCTGCTGGCGTCCCCGTCAGTGGCGGCCATCGGGGGCTTTCCCCGCAACAGGGTCGACTGCCTCATCTGCGGTGAACAGTTGGCCGGGGTATGGACGGAAATGGCGAATGCGCCGATCGTGGCCGCCGCGATCGGAGAGGACGATCCGGCCTTCATGCTGTACACCTCGGGTTCCACCGGTCGGCCCAAGGGCGTGCCCCACCGCCATGGCGACCTGCTGGAGGCCGCCGATCGCTACGCGGCGCAGGTGCTGGGCATGAAAAAAGAGGATCTGGCGCTGTCGGCCAGCAAACTCTACTTTGCCTACGGCCTGGGCAACAGCCTGGCCTTTCCGCTCGCCGTCGGCGCCTCGGCGGTGCTGCATCCCGGCAATCCCCTGCCCGGCCAACTGCTGGCCTTGATGGCGCGCCACCGGCCGACCCTGTTTTTCTCGGTGCCGACGGTGTACGCACAGATCATCCGCAGCGTCGACGCCCCCCATCTGCACCTGCCGATGCGCTTGTGCATTTCCGGGGGAGAAGCCCTGCCCGCAGCCCTTGTCGAAGACTGGCGGCGACTCACCGGTCTTGAGCTGCTCGACGGTATCGGCTCCACCGAGATGACGCACAATTTTCTTTCCAATCGACCGGGTGATCTGGTCCCCGGTTCCGCCGGCCGGCCCGTGCCGGGATACGAATTTCGGATAGTGGATGATGACGGCAATCCCGGTTCCGCAGGGGTGGCTGGCCATCTCTTGGTTCGCGGGCCGGGGGCGGCATTGTCGTATTGGCATCTGCCGGAAAAAACGGCTGAAACCATGCTGGCTGACGGCTTCCTCCGCACCGGCGATGTCTTTGTCGAGCAGGACGGCCGCTACTACCACAGGGGCCGGAGCGACGACATGCTGAAGGTCGGCGGCCAATGGATTTCCCCCGTGCAGGTGGAGGAAGCGCTGCGCAGCCATCCGGCGGTGGCGGACTGCGCCGTGGCCGCGTACCGGGTCGGAGGGCTGGAGCGGCCGGCGGCGCATCTGATCCTGCGGCCGGGAAACACGCCCGGCCGCCCCCTGGAACGCGAACTGCGCACCTTCGTGGCCGCCCGCTTGCCCGAATACATGTGTCCACTGGTCTACCGTTTTGTCGACGACCTGCCCCGCACGCCCACCGGCAAGGTGCAGCGGTTCCGTCTGAAACAATGAATTCAGCCTGTCGCGCCAAGGAGAACGATTATGGCAATCACGATTGCTGACCCGAAGAAGGCGATGCTCGCCATCGACCTGGACGAGGAAATGGTATCGCGCCTCGATCCGAACATGCTGCTAAGCGAACAGGGATTTGACTCCATCGATTATCCGGCCTTCGCCGTAGCGGTGGAAGAACGTTACGGTCTCAAAATCTCGGATGCCGAGGCCCTGCGTCTCAAAACCCTGACCGACTTCGAGCGGTGCCTCAACGCCAAGGTGTGACGATGGACAGAAATGAAGCCCTGCAACGCCTCGCCGACGAACGGCATGCCGTCCCCGAAGGGGAAAAGTATGAGGCCCATTATTTCGAACCAGCCGACGGCCCCGGTGTGGCCCGGCTGTTCTACACCGTCTACGGCGACGGCTATCCGATCGACACCTACTACATTCCCGAACGCCTGATTGAGGAAAATCGGCGGGGAAACATTCGCAGCGCGGTTGCGCGCACCGTCTCGGGGGAGGTGGTGGCCCATGTCGCCTTCTATCGCAGCTCGCCGCCCAACCCCCGACTCTACGAGTACGGCGTGGGACTGACCCTGCCGAGTTACCGCTCGACCATGGCTTTTTTCCGCACCACCCAACTGCTGATGCAACTGGTGGGCAAGGACGGCATCGACGGCATCTTCGGAGAGGCGGTGTGCAACCATACCATCACCCAGAAGCTGTCCCGTCACTCCAGGTGCATCGAAACCGCCGTGGAACCGGCGCTGATGCCCGCCGAGGCCTATGAAAGCGAATGGCAGGGTATCGGCCGGGTGGGGTGCCTGGTCTATTTCCGGGTGGATGTCGATCAGCGGAAGGTCTTGTTCGTGCCGGCTTGTTATCGGCAACAACTGGGCTTTATTCTCGAGGGGTTCCCCCTCGACCGTGAAATGATGCCCGCTGACACGGGTATTCCCGCCGGTGAGGCCGCCATCGAGGTGCAGCGTTTCGATTTTGCCGGAGTGGCCCGGTGTACGGTGACCAGGCCGGGGGCGGATCTGCCCGGACGGCTGCGCGACCTGGAACGCCAGGCCCAGGCGGACAACTATGCCCTGTTGCAGTTTTTTGTCGACCTCGGTCAGCCCTGGTCGGGCGGGGTGGTGGAACAATTGCGCGCTCAGGGATATGCCCTCGGCGGCCTGTTGCCGATCTGGTTCGGCACCGACGGGTTGCTGATGCAAAAGCACCTGGTGGACCCTGCTTTTGCGGGCATGAAGATTCATTCGGACCGTGGCCGCGCCCTGATGGAACTGATCAAGAGCGAATGGCGGCGGAGCCGGGCGTGAACGGTCGCGGCTACATCCGGGTCACAACACGTGCGAGGAAAAAATAAATGAAACAGGCAAAATCCCGGTCGCACAGTCTCTCCTCCCGCCTGCCCTTCAAAGGGGCCTTTCTTCCCCTGGCCATGTCCCTGGTCGAAAAGGGCGCGGAGGGCTTTGGTTATGGCCGCCGGGAGGCCGGTGGCCTGGTCTTGGCCATAGAGGAACTTTTTTCTTTCTATGCGCGGCAGGCAACAGCGGATTCCGCCATCGATGTCGACCTGGAGGACCAGGGCTATCGCCTGGCGTTGACCCTGACCTTTCGCATGGCCAATCCTGACCTGCGTGCGTTCAATCTGACCTGGAATTGCAGCCTGGACAGCGAGGAATCCCTGGAGTTGCTCGGTCCGATGCTTGCCGCCCGCAGCGTCTCCAGCCTGCGGCTCGATTTCGGCACCGACGACCAGGTGGTGCTGCGCCTGGCCCGCAACCGCGACTATCCGCCGGCGGCCGACGTGCCGCTGCCCCCCGGGGACCTGAAAAGTCCGTTGCGGCTGCTCGAACCTTCCGCGGACGATCTGCGCCATTTCGCTGCCATGGCGGTGGCGGCGGGTTCGCCGTTTCTCCCCGGTTTTCTCGCCCGTCCGGGGATGGCGGCGGACATGCTGGCAGCGGGACATATCGGCGCGCTCCTGATCGAACAGGACAGCTGGATTCGGGGCGGGGTGCTCTGGCACCCCCTGACGGGTTCCTGTCTGGAACTGTATGGGCCGTATATATTTGGCCCCGATGCGGACGCCCAAGGGGTGACCCTGCTGCTCGACGCGGCGGTGGCGCGCATCTCCCGCTCCCCCTACCGCGGATTGGTACGGCGTCAGGGCGTGTTGGCCGGATTTGAACGCTTCTTCGATTTCCTCGGCGAACTCCACCTGCGGAGAGGCGATGCAGCCATCCGCTCGACCTGCTACTACCGGCAGCTCAAGGAAGAGAGCAGCGGCACGGTCTACTGCGCCGAACCGCTGGCTTCCTTCCTCGACAAACAATACGACCGCCTCTGCCTGCCCCGGCAGATTCGCCAGGCCGGAAGCGACCCCGCCCGGCTGCGCGACGGCTCGGTCCTGGCAGTGGAACTGGAACACGAACGGTCATTGGCCATCCTCCGTCCCCTGTGCGCCGGCAAGGACATGGCCGCCAATCTCACCGCCCATCTGGACATGCTGCGCGGCGAGGGGATCGGCAACTTCCTGGTGGAACTCAACACCGGCCGGAGCGAAGACACAGCCTTTGCCGCACCTCTGGCGGAGACCGGTTTTGTCCCGCGCCTGGTGATCCCCGATGCCGGCCAGGGCGATCTGGTGGTGTACGACCATCCGGAACCTGAGGGCCGCGTATGAACCTGGAGGCGCTGATTCCCGAGTATGTCCGGGGTTTCCAGGCCTATGTGCCCAGCAAGCCCGACCATCTCCTGATGCGTGAATACGGCGCATCGATGCTGCACCGGCTCAACAACAACGAAAATCCCCTGGGGCCGCCTCCGGCTGCGGCCCGGGTCATCGCCGCCTTTCCTCCTGAACGCGCCGCCATCTACCCCAGCGGCGATTCCTACGATCTGCGCCAGTCCCTGGGCGCGCGCTTGGGGATTGCCGCGGACCGGGTCCTGGTCGGCAACGGCTCCTGCGAGGTGATCTCGTCGGTGATCAAGGCCTTCTGCCAGCCGGGGGACAACATCGTCACCGCGGACAAGACCTTTGCCGTCTACGAATGGGTGGCGGAATTCTCGGGCATCGAGGCCCGCCTGACCCCGCTGCGCGACTACGCCTTCGACCCGCAGGCCATGCTCGACCGGATCGACCGGCACACCAAGATCCTCTTTGTCTGCAACCCCAACAACCCCACCGGCACGTATTGGACCCAACGGATGCTGGTCGATTTCCTCGAACAGGCCGGTGAAGACCGGATCGTGGTGGTGGACGAGGCCTACCGGGAATACATCGACGATCCGGAGTATCCCGATACCATCGGCCTGATGGAACGATTCCCCAATCTGGTGGTCTTTCGCACCTTTTCCAAGATGTACGCCCTGGCCGGATTGCGCGTCGGCTATCTGGCGGGGACAGAGGCGGTGGTTGAGGTGGTGCGGCGGACGAGCGTGGCCTACTCGGTCAACGTCCAGGCCCAGCAGGCGGCCCTGGCGGCCCTGGAAGACGATCGCGAGCATATTGCCGCCACCCGGACCCTGGTGCGAGAGGGCATGAGGCTGGTGGTGGACGCCTGTCGGGACTTGGAATTGGAGACGGTCGGCGGCGCCGGCAATTACCTGATGATCCGCACCCCGATCAACGACATGCTCATGTATCGGCGGCTGATGAAGAGGGGCATGATGGTCCGCACCATGACGGGCTTTCGTTTTCCCGGCTGGATCAGGGTCACCCTGCGGGAGATCCCGGTGATGGCAAGCTTTGCCGCGATCCTGGCTGAAGAGGTCCACGCCATTCGTAACCAAAGAGTCCCTGCATGAGCCCGAGAGAACCGCTGCAGGTGGGGCGTCCGGAGATCCGTTACGATGCGGCGGCCAAGGCCGCCGGCACCGAGCCCTATGCAGCCGACCTGTATCCGGAAAACCTGTTGTGGGCCGGAGTCGTGCGGGCAGGCGTCGCCAGCGGCCGGCTGCGCTCGGTGGAAACAGAGGCGGCCCTGGCCGTGCCTGGCGTGGTCCGGGTGCTGACCGCCGCCGATGTCCCCGGACCGAACCGCCACGGCATCATCCATCGCGACACCCCGGTGCTGGTCGATGGCCGGGTACGGCATGCCGGCGATGCCGTGGCCCTGGTCATCGCCGAGACGCATGCAGCCCTGCGTCAGGCCATTGGCCGGGTGCGGGCGGAGATCGAGCCGCTGCCCGCGGTGTTCGATCCGGAAGCCGCCCTTGGCGAGGATGCGCCGCTGGTGCACGAAGAACGCCCCGGCAACATCCTCCTGGCCGCCGAGATCCGCAAGGGCGCGGCCGACCAGGCCCTGGCCGGCTGCGAGGTCGTCGTGGAGGGCGAGTTTTCCACGCCGATGCAGGCGCATATCTTCCTGGAGACCGAAAACGGCGTTGCCCGGCTGGAGGGAGATGGCACCGTCAGCATGACCGTGTCCAGCCAGTCGCCCTTTCGTGACCGCTTTGAGGTCGGCGCCGCCCTCGATATCCCCTACGACCGCATCCGGATCGTCGCCCCCAGCCTGGGGGGAGGATTCGGCGGCAAGGACGGGGCCACGGTGCAGTGTCTGCTGGCGCTGGCCGCGCTCCATGCCGGCGGTCGTCCGGTGAAGATGCACTGGCAGCGCGAGGAGAGCATGGCGGCCGGCTACAAACGGCATCCCTGCCGGACGCGCTACCGCCTGGGCGCGGACAGGGACGGCACGCTGAGAGCCCTGTACTGTTCGCTCCTGTACGACACCGGAGCCTATGCCCATCTCGGCGGCGAGGTCATGGAACTGGGCATGGAGCATGCCGGCGGTCCGTACCGCATCCCTCACGTGTTGATCGAGGGGCGCTGCGTCTATACCAACAACCCGGTCGCCGGGGCCATGCGCGCCTTTGGCGTCTGCCAGGTGGCCTTTGCCATGGAATCGATGCTGGACCAGCTGGCGCAACGGCTCGGCATGGATCCCCTGGAACTGCGGTTGCGCAACACCCTGGTCGACGGCGATGTCAACTGCGCCGGCCTGCCGCTGACCACCTCGACCGGCATGGTCGGCTGCCTGGAGATGCTGCGCGATCATCCCCTGTGGCGAGAGCGGCAGGCCTGGAAGGATGGAGCGCCACCCCATGCCCGGCGCGGCGTCGGCCTGGCCGCGGTCTTCAATGCGGCCGGATACGGCGGCAAGGTGCGCGATGCCGCCATTGCCAAGGTGGAGCTGAACCCGGACGGCCGGATCGCGATCCACAACGCCGTCGCCGACATGGGCCAGGGCAATGCCTGTGGTTTTGTCCAGATGGCCGGAAGCATCCTCGGTCAGGACGCAGACCAGCTCGAACTGCGCCAACCGGACACCGCAACCGCCTATCCCTCGGGTTCCGCCTCGGCGGGCCGCACCACCTATACTTTCGGCAATGCCCTGATCAAGGCCTGCGAGGAGCTGCGGCAGCGGCTGATCAACCGTGCCGGCCTGCTGCTCTTTCTCGACGATGATTGCGACCTGCGCCTGGTGCCCGGCAAGGTGATCCATCCGCCCACCGACCGCGAGGTCCCGCTCTCCCGGCTCGCAGCCTTCATGCCCCGGGAAGACCGGGTGTGCATCAGCCAGTTCGTGGCCCCGGTGTGCCGGCAGGTGCCGGACACGGCCACGGGATTCTTCATCGGCTTTCCCCATGTGATCTTTGCCTACGGCGCCCATCTGGCCCGCATCGAGGTCGACCTGCGGACCGGCCTGATCCGGATCGATGATTATGTGGCGGCGACCGACGGCGGTGCGGTTCTCAACCCCTGCCTGTTCGACCAGCAGATCCAGGGCGGCGTGGCCCAGGGGATCGGTTACGCCCTGATGGAGGAGGTGGAGCGGCGGGAAGGGTGCATACAGAGCGAGAGCCTGGCAACCTACCTGATTCCCACGGCCGTCGACGTGCCGGACATCCTTTCCTGCCGTCTGTCGGGCAATGAGGCGACCGGTCCCTTTGGTCTCAAGGGGGTGGGCGAGGTGGCGATGAACGGCCCCTTGCCGGCAGTGGCCAACGCGGTCGCCGATGCCTGCGGTATCCGCCTGCGTCGGGCGCCGTTCACCCCGGAACGGGTCCTCTTGGCCCTGGAGGAACAAGCGTGAAGGTGCGGTTTGAACTCAACGAGGCGCCGATGGAAATCGATGTTGCCCCTGATCGGCGGGTGGTGGACCTGCTGCGCGAAGACCTGCGACTCACCGGGACCAAGGAGGGCTGCGGCACCGGCGAATGTGGCGCCTGCACCATCCTGGTCAACGGCCAGACGCGGCTTTCGTGCCTGATGGTGGCGGCGCAGTTGGACGGGGCACGGGTCACCACCGTTGAAGGACTGGCGGCAACAACGGCAGGGGCGACCATCCAGCGGGCCTTTGTCGAGGAGGGTGCGGTCCAGTGCGGATTTTGTATACCGGGCATGGAGATGGCCGCCCTGGCCCTGCTGCGGCAGGGGGATGCGCCGGGACGGGAGTGCATTCGCGAGGGTTTGTCCGGCAATCTCTGCCGCTGCACCGGCTACACCAAAATCGTTGACGCGGTGGAGCGGGCGGGCCGCGATCTCCATGCAGGCCGGGAAGAACAATGAGCGCGGTGCTGACACCTGCACGCCTGGACGAGGCCTTGCGGCTACTGGCCGAAAATCCGGCTGCACTGGCGATGGCGGGCGCGACCGACCTGCTGGTCCGGCGACGCGGCGCCATCCCCGGCCATGAGCCCGTCCTGCTCTCTCTCGCCCACGTGGCGGAGTTGCAGGGGATAACCGAGGAGGCCGCATTCCTCGCCATCGGCGCGGCCACCCCTTTCAGCCGCATTATCGCCGATCCCTTGGTGCACAGGTATGCGCCGCTCCTTGTCCAGGCGGCCCAAACCATCGGCGGACCGGCGATAAGAAACATGGCGACCCTTGGCGGCAATATCTGCACCGCCTCGCCTGCGGGCGATTCCCTGCCGCCGCTGTATCTGCTCGATGCCCGGATCGAACTGGCCTCCCCGGCGGGTGAAAGAGCGCTGCCCATTGCGGCCTTCATTCTCGGCCCCGGCAGGACCGCGCTGGAGCAAGGCGAACTTGTTACCCGTATCCTGCTGCCCAAGGCGCCGCGTTTTCCCCGAGAGCGTTTCATCAAGACCGGCCGCCGCAAGGCCCTGGCCATCTCGGTGACCAGCTTTGCCGGCCGGGCCCGGCTTGACCAAGACGGTCGCATTGCTGAAATCCGCATGGCCTGGGGCAGTGTCGGGCCGACGGTGGTACGGCTGCCCGCTCTGGAGACCGAACTGGTCGGCGCCCCGGTGCATGCGGCCACGGTTGAACGGGTCGGCCTGGCGGTGCACCAAGGTGTTGCGCCGATCAGCGATCTCCGCGCCTCGGCCGGATATCGCCGCCTCGTCGCCGCCAATCTGGCGACCCAATTTGTGGAGGCACTGGGTGGCTAAGGGTTCCGGACTCATTTCCCCAGGGTTTGTGGCGATCAACCTCCAGTTCGCCCTGGTGACGGCAATTGCCGCCCTGTTTTTCGCCTTTGCCGGGTATCTCCAAGTGTTGGGCATCGATTCGGCCAGCACCGGCTTTATCCTCAGCGCCGACGCCCTGGCCGCCCTGGTGGTTCAACCGCTGATCGCACCGGTGGTGCACGAGGGCACAGCCCGTTCCTGGCTCGTCGGCGGCTCCTTGCTGCTGGCGACGGCTCTCATCTGCCTGACCCGGGTCACTTCGGTGCCGCTGCTGATCGGTGCCAGGCTGCTCCAGGGCGCGGGATTCATCTGCCTGCTTTCCGCTCTGATCACCCTCCTGGTCCGCTTCATCCCCCCGGAGATGAGCGGCCGGGCCTTTGGCTGGGTGTCGCTGGTGCGCCTGATCCCCTACGCGGTCATTCCCTTTCTTTTCGACCTGCTCTCTCTCCAGCCCGCTTCGTTTCCCTCGCTGCTCCTTGCCGCCGCGATGGTGGCAGTGCTACCGGTGCTGCTGCTTCTGCTGCCTGCTACCCGGCGGACGGAAACGGGGGCAGCGGGTTCCCCGCCGGGATGGACCGGCATGATCGCCAGCCTGCGTTCATTCGCCGTGGCGATGCTGCTGCTCTCCGTCCTGCTCTTTTTTTGCGGATATTCCACCATATTCTTTTTTTTCAAACAGTTTGCCGGGACCCAGGGCGTCGGCAGCGCCAGCCTCTTTTTCACCACCGCGACCCTGGTGATGATCGCAATCCGGTTGCTGGGCAGCTGGCTGTTCGACCGCTACAGCAAAGCAGTGCTCTGCGCCGCGGGATTACTGCTGACCGCGCTCTGTTATGCCCTGCTGCCCCTGTGCGCCTCCGGGCTGTTTTTTGTCCTGCTGGCCGGCGGCACCGGCCTGGGCTGGGGCATTGTCATGCCGCTCCAGGCAGCGGCCATGTTCGACCTCTCGCCACCGGCGGCACGGGCGATGAACCAGAACCTGCTGGTGGTGATGATGCAGGGGGGCTTTTTCCTGGGCCCCTTTATCGGCGGCCAGGTCCTGGCCCGCTTTGATTTCACGTTTCTTTTTTTTCTCCTTGCCGGCCTTACCATCGCGGCGGCCGCCCTCCTGCTCCTGGTGCCGCGGCCGTCGGAGATGCCGGCAAAGTAGCCCAGCCATGACGAATCAGCCGGCGTGGAACAAGGATGCCGTCGCTCACCGGCACCTTGATGCGACTGAGGGAGCTGTCATTCGCTGTCCGAGCAGCCGACGCTGACCAGCAGGTTTCGCGATAGGTTGGAGATGGAGGGGAAGGGACGTGCCGAGCCCTGGCGGCCTAGCGCACGCAGGGAATGGCGTTCCAGTTGGTGGTGTAGGCGGGGGAGAGGTGGTTGCGGAACATGGTCCAGGACGGGTCGATGCCCTGGTTGGCCCAGAAGACCTGGCCGCGGCCGCTGTGGTTGATCCGGTCGACCGCCGTCATCAGGGCGTCGCTGGCGTGCAGCCCCTGCGTGCCCAGGAGGGAAAGCTGCATCGGCGCCATGGGGCAGCAGTCGTGCAGCATCACCCCGGCCTTGACATAGGCGTGGCCGTCTTTCCAGATCGCATCGAGCAGCCGGCCGGCCAGCCGGTGAAAATCACGGGTGTCGCCGCTGGGGGCGGGCAGGCTGCCATGGGCGGCGTTGCCGTAGTAGGCCGTGCCGGCGTGCGGACTGGTGTGGAGGAAAACGCTCATGCTGCGGGCGTATTGCCGACCCCGGCGCAGCTTCTCGCAGGCCGTGGCGGTGTAGGCGCACACCGCCTGGCGCATGGCCGCAAGGCTGGTCACCCGTTCGCCGAACGAGCGCGAGGAGATGACCTGCTTGCGTGGCGGCGGGGCCTCGTCCAAGCCGAAGCAGGGCACGCCGTCGAGTTCCATGGCCGTGCGGGCGAGCGTCACGCTGAAGCGCCGCCGCAGCTCGCCCTTGTCCCGTGCGCCGAGATCGAGGGCGGTGTCGATGCCCATCAGGCGCAGCCGCCGGGACAGACGCCTGCCCACGCCCCACACCTCCTCCACCGGGGTGATCCGCAACAGCCGCCGCTGCCGCTCCCGGTCGCTCAGGTCGACCACGCCGCCGGTGGCCGGAAACCGCTTGGCGCCGGAGTTGGCCAGCTTGGCCAGGGTCTTGGTCGGCGCCATGCCGATGGCCACGGTGATGCCGATCCACTGCCGGACCGTGGCGCGCAACCGCCGGCCGAACGCCGCCAGATCGGCGATGCCGCCCACGTCGAGGAAGGCCTCGTCGATGGAGTAGATCTCCACTTCCGGCGCCAGTTCAGCGAGAACGCGCATCACCCGCTGGGAGATGTCGGCGTAAAGGGCATAGTTGGAGGAAAACACCTCGACGCCGTGGCGGACGATGGCCTCCTTGAGCTGGTAGGCCGGCACCCCCATGGGAATGCCGAGGGCCTTGGCGGCCGCCGAGCGCGACACCACGCAGCCGTCGTTGTTGGACAGCACCACCACCGGCCAGTGCCGCAGGTCGGGGCGGAACAGCTGCTCGCACGAGGCGTAAAAATTGTTGCAGTCGACCAGGGCGAACACGGCCTACCGAAACCGCCGGACCAGGCCGGTGACCTTGCCGATAATCTCGAAATCGTCGTGCTCGCGCAGCACGATCGGCTCATAGGCGCTGTTGCGGGGAATCAGCCTGAGCACCGGTGTGGTGGCCAGTTCCTTGACGGTCAGCTCGCCGTTGACGATGGCGATGACGATGTCGCCGTGGCGCGCCTCCCGCGAGCGGTCGACGGCCAGGATGTCGTCCGGATGGATGCCGGCCTCGATCATCGAGGTGCCGGTGACCCTGACGAAGAAGGTGGCGGGCGGATTGGTGATGAGCAGGTCGTTCAGATCGAGGGCCTGTTCGATGTAATCCTCCGCCGGCGAGGGGAACCCGGCCGACACCGACGCCACGGCCAGGGCAACGGCCACTCCGGCCGACGCCTCCGGCCGGCCGATGATTTCGATATCCCGCGCTGTTGGTGGCTGCATCGCTTCCCCCGCTCCATTCAAGCCCGGACAGTCTCGACCGGTCCGGTTTTCAATCATGCCATTGTACCAGGACAACCGCTTCGGGTCGAGCCCGGTATGATACCACAATGCAGCAGCCTGTGCCCTCTGCCATTTCGCTTGACAAAACAGCCGGCACCTGCTCAGCTATGCACATCGTACCTTTTTGTTCTTTTTTCCCGCCAACCATTTCGCCACAAGGAGTTTCCGCAAGCAGCATCTTGACATAAGACATACCCACCAAAAGCCCTGAGCTACCACCAAGGAGGAGGACGCGATGCACATCAATCGACGGCAGTTCTTCAAAGTCTGTGCGGCCACCGTCAGCGGTTCCAGCCTGGCCACCCTGGGGTTCAGTCCAGCCAATGCCCTGGCCGAGGTCCGCGAATTCAAGCTGACCCGCGCTACCGAAACCCGCAACACCTGCCCCTACTGCTCGGTGGGGTGCGGCCTGCTCATCTACAGCCTGGGGGATAATTCCAAAAACGCTCCCGCCGAAATCATCCACATTGAGGGCGACCCGGACCACCCGGTCAACCGCGGCACCCTCTGTCCCAAAGGCGCCGGCCTGCTGGATTTCGTCCACAGTCCCAACCGGCTCAACTATCCCGAATACCGCGCCCCCGGCAGCAAGGAATGGCAGCGCATCACCTGGAACGAGGCCTTCAGCCGGATCGCCGCCCTGATGAAAGAAGATCGGGACGCCCACTTCATCGCCCAAAACGACAAGGGGCAGACGGTCAACCGCTGGATCTCCACCGGTTTCCTCGCCGCCTCGGCCTCCAGCAACGAAACCGGCTATCTGACGCAGAAGATCGCCCGCAGCCTGGGGATGCTCGCCTTCGACAATCAAGCGAGGGTCTGACACGGACCAACGGTGGCAAGTCTTGCCCCCACGTTCGGCCGCGGCGCCATGACCAACCACTGGGTCGACATCAAGAATGCCGACCTCATCCTGATAATGGGCGGCAATGCCGCCGAAGCCCACCCCTGCGGGTTCAAATGGGTGACCGAGGCCAAGGCCCATCGCGGGGCCAAGCTGATCGTGGTCGACCCCCGCTTCACCCGTTCCGCCTCGGTGGCCGATGTCTACGCCCCGCTCCGCGCCGGCACCGACATCGCCTTTCTCGGCGGCGTGATCAACTACCTGCTGGCAAACGACCGGATCAACCACGAATACGTCAAGAACTACACCGACTTCACCTTCATGGTCAAGGACGACTTCGGCTTCGACGACGGCCTGTTCACCGGCTACGACGCCGAAAAACGGTCCTACGCCAAGACCAGTTGGGGCTACCAGATCGGCCCGGACGGCTATGTGGTCACCGATCCGACCCTGGCAAACCCGCGCTGCGTCTACCGGATGCTGAAGGCGCACTATGCCCGCTACACCCCGGAAATGGTCGCCACCATCTGCGGCACGCCCAAGGAGGATTTCCTCAAAATCTGCGGGATGATCGCCGAGGCCGCCGCGCCCGACAAGGCCATGACCGTCATGTATGCCCTGGGCTGGACGCAGCATTCGCAGGGCTCGCAGATGATCCGCACCGCGGCCATGGTCCAGCTGCTGCTCGGCAACATCGGCGTCGCCGGCGGCGGCATGAACGCCCTGCGGGGCCATTCCAACATCCAGGGGCTTACCGACCTCGGCCTGCTGTCGAACCTGCTGCCCGGCTACATGACCCTGCCCGGCGACGGGGAACAGGATTACCAGGCCTACCTCGGCACCAGGGCGCTCAAGCCGCTGCGGCCCGGCCAGTTGAGCTACTGGCAGAACTACGGCAAGTTTTTCGTCAGCACCATGAAGGCCTGGTTCGGCGACGCCGCCACCGCCGAGAACAACTGGTGCTACCACTGGCTGCCCAAGCTCGACAAGGGCTACGACATCCTCCAGGTGTTCGAGAACATGCACCAGGGCACGGTCAACGGCTACATCTGCCAGGGCTTCAATCCGCTGGCCTCGGCCCCCTGCAAGGTCAAGGTCGCCGGCGCCCTGGCCAGGCTGAAATACCTGGTGGTCATCGATCCCCTGGCCACGGAAACCTCGGAATTCTGGCAGAACCACGGCGAGTACAACGATGTCGATCCCACCGCCATCCAGACCGAGGTCTTCCGGCTGCCCTCCACCTGCTTCGCCGAGGAGGACGGCTCCCTGGTCAATTCGGGCCGCTGGCTGCAATGGCACTGGAAGGCCGCCGACCCGCCCGCCGAGGCCAAAAGCGACCAGGCGATCATGGCCGGCATCTTTCTCACGATCCGGGAGCTGTACCGGAAAAACGGCGGCGCCTTTCCCGAGCCCATCCTCAACCTGACCTGGAAACACCGCCAGCCCGAGGAGCCCTCGCCCGAGGAGCTGGCCCGGGAGTTTTCCGGCACGGCCCTCAAGGATCAGACCGATCCCAAGGACCCGGCCAAGGTCCTGCTCAAGGCCGGGCAGCAACTGAACGGCTTCGCCGAACTGAAGGACGACGGCTCCACCGCCTGCGGCTGCTGGATCTTCTCCGGTTGCTGGTCAGAGAAGGGCAACCTGATGGCCCGCCGCGACAACGCCGATCCCTACGGCATCGGCCAGACCCTGAACTGGGCCTTTGCCTGGCCGGCCAACCGGCGCATCCTCTACAACCGCGCCTCCTGCACCCCCGACGGCAAGCCCTTCGATCCCAAGCGCCCGCTGATCGCCTGGAACGGCGCGGCCGGCGCCTGGACCGGGTCCGACATCCCCGATTACAGCGCGGTCTCGCCGCCGGCAAACGGCATGGGACCCTTCATCATGAATCCGGAGGGCGTCGCCCGTTTCTTCGCCCTCGACAAAATGGCGGAAGGCCCCTTCCCCGAACACTACGAACCCTTCGAGTCGCCCCTGGCCGCCAACCCGCTCCACCCGAACAACGGCAAGGCGCGGGCCAACCCGGCGGCGCGGGTGTTCAAGGGCGACTGGGCCTCCTTCGGCTCGGCCGAGGAGTTCCCGCAGGTCTGCACCACCTATCGCCTCACCGAGCACTTCCATTTCTGGACCAAGCACGCCATCCTGGATGCCATTCTCCAGCCGGAGCAGTTCGTCGAACTCGGGGAGGATCTGGCCAGGAAAAAGGGGATCAGGGCCGGCGACAGCGTCCGGGTCCGGTCCAAGCGGGGCTTCATCGTCGCGGTGGCGGTGGTCACCAAACGGATCCGCACCCTGGAAATCGCGGGCCGAAAGGTGCACACCGTGGGCGTGCCGATCCACTGGGGCTTCATGGGGATGGCCAAGAACGGCTACATCACCAACACCCTGACCCCCTTTGTCGGCGACGCCAACACCCAGACGCCGGAATTCAAATCGTTCCTCGTCGCCATCGAGAAGGTGTAAGGAGGTGAGCCATGGCACTGCAATCCCTTGATATCAAAAGACGCTCCGCCACCACCACCCCCGTGCCCGGTGCCCGCGCCACCCTGGAGGTGGTCAAACTGATCGACGTGTCCAAGTGCATCGGCTGCAAGGCCTGCCAGGTGGCCTGCATGGAATGGAACGACCTCCGCGACGCCATCGGCGAGAACCGGGGGGTTTACGACAACCCGGCCGATCTCTCCGACCAGTCCTGGACGGTGATGCGGTTCGCCGAGGTCGAACCCGCGCCGGGACGGCTGGAATGGCTGATCCGCAAGGACGGCTGCATGCACTGCGCCGATCCGGGCTGCCTCAAATCCTGCCCCGCGCCCGGCGCCATCGTTCAGTACAGCAACGGCATCGTCGATTTTCACCAGGAAGCCTGCGTCGGCTGCGGCTACTGCGTCATCGGCTGCCCGTTCAACATCCCCCGGCTCTCGCCGAAGGACGGCAAGGCCTACAAATGCACCCTCTGTTCCGACCGGGTGGCCGTGGGCCTGGAGCCGGCCTGCGCCAAGATCTGCCCCACCGGCGCCATCCTCTTCGGCTCCAAGGAAGACATGCTCCACCACGCCGCCGGCCGCGTCGTTGATCTCAAAGAACGCGGCTACGGCCAGGCCGGGGTGTACAATCCGCCCGGCGTGGACGGTACCCATGTAATGTACGTGCTCCACCACGCCGACCGGCCCGAGCTGTACCAGGGCCTGCCCAAAGATCCGGGCATCAGCCCGCTGGTGGCCCTGTGGAAGGAGATCGCCAAGACCCTGATGAACATCGGTTTGGGCGCCGCCGTTGTCGGCGGCATCGTCCACTACCTGACCCAGGGACCCAACGAGGTCACCGAGGAAGAGGAGGAAACGTCATGAGCAAGCACGCACTCATTCAGCGACACAGCGCCAGCGAACGGCTCAACCACTGGCTGGTGGCCTTCGCCTTCATCCTCGCCGGCCTGTCCGGGCTCGGTTTTTTCCATCCCGGCTTCTACTGGCTGACCAACCTGTTCGGCGGCGGCACCTGGGCGCGCATCCTGCACCCCTTCTTCGGCGCGGGCCTGGCCCTGTTCTTCTTCATCTGGGTGGGCCGGGAGTGGAAGGACAACCGCATCACCCCCGAGGACTGGCAATGGGCCAAACACATGGGTGACATCATGCAGAACAAGATGGACAACCTGCCGCCCATCGGTAAATACAACCTGGGCCAGAAGCTCCTGACCAGGACGATGTTCACGGCCATCGTCCTGCTGCTGGCCTCCGGCATCCTCATCTGGCAGCCGTGGTTCGCGCCCGAGTTTTCCATCGAGCTGCGGCGCATAGGGGTGGTGGTGCACGCCTTTGCCGCCTTTGTCGTGCTGGTCTGCTTCATTGTCCATGTGTACGCCGCCTACTGGACGCGCGGCGCGATCCGGTCCATGACCAGGGGCACGGTCACCGCGGCCTGGGCCCGACACCATTGCGCCGGCTGGTACAAGAAGATCGCGGGATAGCACACCAACGCGGCCTGTGGGGCGAAGCGACGCCGGCGGCCAGCCGCCCGGACCAACGCTTCGCCTCTTTTCCCTTCTCCCATCGCCATCGGGTGCTCCCATGACCACAGCCTCCATCCTCCAACCTGGCCAGCTCGAAGCCCCGGTCGGCGACATCCCGGCCCTGTCTCTCCCGCCGGCCGATCTCTTCGCCCTCCGTTCCGAAAGGCTCAGCCACCTGGCGGCCGGGCACGGACTGGCCGACTATCTCCTCTTTCTGGCGCGATTGGCGGAATGGCAGCAGCAGGAGTTGGACCGGCGGCCGGATCTGCCCCTGCCGGACGCCCACCTGCTGGAGCATTGCCGTGAGCACGCCATGCCGCCGCTGGCCCCGGCCGGCTGGCCCCGGCATCCCCTCTGGCAGGACGCGGCCTGCCGCGCCGTCGAAGCGGTCGACCGACTGCTGCCCGCCAAGGGCCGGCTGGCGCTGACCCCGCTTTTGCACGGCGACACCGCCTGGCTGGAGGCACAGGCCGATATCCTGTTGAACGGGCCGGCCGAGGAGTTCGATCTGGCGGCGGCCCCGTTCATCGGCGCGGCCCTGCAGGTGCAGTGGACGCACCTGGCGCGCAGCCTCCGGCCGAATCAAATCGGCCGGCCGGAACATCCGGCGGTCTGCCCGGTCTGCGGCGGCCCGCCGGTGGCGTCGGTCATTCGCGCCACCGGTTCGGCCAGGGGACTGCGCTATCTGCACTGCGCCCTCTGCGGCTCGGAGTGGCATGTGGTGCGCGCCAAGTGCACCCAATGCGACAACACCAGGGACATGGGATATTACGGCCTGGAGGACGCGCACCGGGCGGTGCGCGCCGAAGGGTGCCCGCACTGCCGCTGCTATCTGAAGATTCTTGTCCGGGAGCACGACGCCCTCGCCGATCCGGTGGCCGACGACATCGCCACCCTGACCCTCGACCTGCTCATGAGCGAGGAACGGCAGTACACCAACATCGGCACCAACTTCTTCATGATGTAAGAAGCAGGGCGTCCATCCCTCCTGCCCGGCCCACGGCACCCTGATCCGGCACAAAAAAGTGGACGCACCGGCAGGAATGGTTAATCTGCTCTAACAATGTGTTTCCATGGAGGAATCATACGATCGGAACCTTGATGCGATCTTTTATCTGACCCCGCCCCCGCAAAACCGTCGGGACGGGCGTGCCGGAGACGCGGAAATTCCAGCGAGGCAAGGGAGGTGTAGGATGCGTTGGCAGATGGGGCGAAGAAGCGGCAACGTGGAAGACAGGCGGGGGATGACGCCCCAGGGGGGCCGAGGCCTGAAGGGAGGCGGCATAGCCGTTCTGCTCCTTGCCCTTGTCGGCATGTATTTCGGCGTCGATCCCGCCGTCATCCTGAACACGTTCCAGGGTGGCGACCTTCCGGCCAGGCAGGAAGCGGGCGTGTCGAGTCCGGAAGAAAACAAGCTGGCGGATTTTGTTTCCGTCGTCCTTGCCGACACGGAGGACACCTGGGAGACGCTTTTCAGGCAGGCCGGCGGGACGTATGAAAAACCCAAGCTGGTGCTGTTCAGCGGAGCGGTGCAGTCCGCCTGCGGTTTCGCCCAGGCCGCCACCGGGCCCTTTTATTGTCCGGCCGACAGAAAGGTGTATATCGATCTCGGTTTCTATTCCGAGCTGAAAAACAAGCTCCAGGCCCCCGGCGATTTCGCCCAGGCCTATGTCATCGCCCACGAAATCGGCCATCATGTCCAGAATCTTCTGGGCATCAGCGATCAAGTGCAGGAACTGCGCGCACGACTTTCCCAGACCGAATACAACAAGGTGTCGGTTAAACTGGAACTGCAGGCCGATTGCTTCGCCGGCGTCTGGGCGCATCATGCCGATCGGGTGAGGAATATTCTCGAACCGGGAGACGTGGAAGAAGCCCTGAACGCGGCCAGCATGATCGGCGACGACAATCTGCAGAAACGGGCCCAGGGATATGTCGTGCCGGATTCCTTCACCCACGGGAGTTCGGCACAGCGGGTCGCCTGGTTTCAACGGGGCCTGAAAAGCGGCGATATCCGCAATTGCAACACGTTTAATAATTGATGCAATCAAACCGCCGAACCGGTGAACGAGGAGGTCGCGGCCCTGATTCGACCGCCTGAAAAGGCGCGGTCCCATCCGCAGGAATGTCCCGCCCGGATACGCGGACGGCGTTGAAAAAACCCGGCCGCCGCCCCCGGCGCAAAGGCACTCCCGCCCCCGTCCTTCACGGACGTCCCGGAGAGGGGGGCAGGTTGCCCTTGCGTTTTCCCGCCGCATACGAGTATAAAAATCGCTGTTGTGTTCCGTGGCCTGCCTGTTCCCCCCAACCGGGGACGGCACGGTCTTCCCCGCTCTCAACAAAGGGGTATGCCGCCCCATTGACGGTCCGGACTCAGGAAACGAAAACCGTCGATGGTATGCTCCACCTTTGCTGAACATCCAGTGTTTCCGCAAATACAGAATGGCCGTCCCGTAAGCCGGGAACGGTGATTCGCTGCAATTCACGACATATGCAACCCGGCCCGGTGCCGGAATATGGCGGATGCGGATTGCAGACGCCTTCCGCGTCAGGCGGAGCGCGCCCACATGCCGGCATACCCTTCAACGTTAGGTGAAGGTGCCCCATGAACCACGTGCAGCGAGTACGACAACTCCGCAAAATCATTGCCCTTGATCCGGCAATGGCAGCCCTTTTTCTTGCCGACCGGCCCCTGGAGGAGAAACGGTTGCTGCTTCGCAACCATCTTTCCAATATTCTGCTCAAAATCTACGATAATTGTCGGGAGATGGCCTCCCTGGAATGGGTCACCTGCCGGGACACGGTCTGGGTGCTGCGCAACATGCTCAACACCCGTAGCGAGGAACTGGCCGGTTTTTCGCTCCTGTCCTATCTGGATGGCCTGCTGCACGACCGGCCCGTCGGCCCGGCGCCGACGGCCGCCTTTCTGGCGGAATTGCGGCATCTGTTCAAGGGCATCGGGGGGCTTGCGAATATCTACGTCGAAAAACCGCCGGCCTTTCTCAGGTACAGCGGCAGAACCGCCGCCAGGCTCCGATCCGCCGATCTTTCCCGCATGGCGCGCAAGGCCCGGGGATTCGTCGAACGCTACCCCTGCGGCATGGATGACGCCCTGGTGCGGCAGCGCAGCCTGAACAGGCAGCGGCTGTTCCATGCCTTCGGAATCACCGATCTGGAATGGAACGACTGGACCTGGCATACCCGGAACATCATCCGCGATCCCGATGTCCTCGGCAGCCTCATCACCCTCTCCGGGGAGGAGCGCGCAACCGTCACCATGGCCAGGAAGCAGCGGATTCCCTTCGGCATCACCCCCTACACGGTATCGCTGATGGATCCGAACAACACCGGGACCTGGGATCGAGCCATCCGCGCCCAGGTGATTCCACCCCGCCAGTATGTCGAGCGGATCATCGCGTTGCGCCAGGACCCCGCCTGTTCCAGCGATTTCATGAGCGAGGGCGACACCTCGCCCATCGACGGCATCACCCGCCGCTATCCCGGCATCGTCATTCTCAAGCCAGTGCTGACCTGTCCGCAGATCTGCGTCTATTGCCAGCGCAACTGGCAGATCCGGGACACGTGCTCCGCCGGCGCCGCCCTGGGGGACCACAAACTGGAGCAGGCCCTGCGGTGGATCGAGAAGACCAGGGAAATCTCCGAGGTCCTGGTGACCGGCGGCGATCCCCTGATCCTGGCCGACGACCGGCTGGAGATGATCCTGGCGCGCCTGTCGCAGATGGAGCACGTGGTCCGCATCCGGATCGGCACCCGCACCCCGGTGACCCTGCCGCAACGGATCACCGAGTCCCTGGTGCGTGCCATCACCCGTTTTCACGAACCGGGCCGCCGGGAAATGCTGATCATCACCCATTTCGAGCACCCCACGGAAATCACCCCCGAGGCCATGCAGGCGGTGCAACGGTTCCGTCTGTTCGGGGTCGGGGTCTACAACCAACTGGTGTTCACCTATTACAATTCGCGCAAATTCGAGGCCGCCGCCCTACGCCAGCAACTGCGGCTGATCGGCGTGACCCCCTATTACACCTTCAACACCAAGGGCAAGGAAGAAACCGACGACTACCGGGTGCCGATCGCCCGCCTGCTCCAGGAACAGCAAGAGGAGGCGCGGCTCTTTCCGGGCGCGGTGCGCACCGATGAAATCGTATTCAATGTGCCGCGTCTGGGCAAAAACTATCTCCGGGCGGGGCAGAACCGGGACATGATCGCCCTGCTGCCCGACGGGCGCCGGGTGTACGAGTTCCACCCCTGGGAGAAAAAAATGGCGCTGATGGAGACCTACATCTATACCGATGTCTCCATTTATCACTATCTCAAGCGGCTGCGGCGCGACGGCGAACAGATCCGGGACTACAATTCGATCTGGTATTACTACTGAGCGACCGGCGTTCGGGGCGCGGCCGGAATGCGGCCAGCGCCCTGGCCGCCCAACGGAGTCGCACGATGGCATCCCAACAGAGTCGCACAACGTTGCGCAAGCGCGACCCGTACCATGGCTCTCCCCTGCGCCTGTATCACCGGGTGTATTATTTTCCCTCGTCTTTCCGTACGGTTATTCTACTGTTGACACCGAAGCCGCCCTCTGGCACGAGGAATGCTTTGTTACCGGCATAAAGTGCGGGGCCGCAAGCAAAGCAGCACCGGGCGGGGAGCGATGCATCCGGCAGGCATTCTCCTTGCCCGGCGCTCCGTCCCCGCGCACAATCACCAACGGAGGTACAGTATGCCAGGAATGAACGGACAGGGCCCCACGGGCAACGGACCGCTCGGCCGCGGGCTGGGCTGGTGCAGGCAAAACAATGTAAACGATGCGCAGCCGGCCGGGGCGCAGACCGGCCAGGCCGATGCCGGCCAGGGCATGGGCCGGGGCATGCGTCAGGGCGGGCGATGCGCGGGCCGGGGCGGCCGTTGCGGCGGCGGTCGCGGCCAGCAGCGCGGCAATCGGTGAGTGGCCCGGCGGGCACCATGTTCGGCACCGCCTGCCGTTGACCGACGGCAGGCGTGGACAGCTCCATCGTCGGCTCGGCGGGAAGCGCGGTCGGCCACGAGGCCACCTCGGGACCGGGCCGGACGCCCTCCCGCCCCACCGAAACCGGCGCGGAGGCTATCCCGACCGGGATCACCGACCTGAACCACGCCCGTGTCCCAGGCGAATGAGGCCCATCGCATCCTCGGCGCCACTCCCGATCCCCCCGGCAACGGGGCGCCGGCCAGCAGGGCCATTGCCGACGCCTCCAACGGACGCGGCTATTCAGGCAGCCGACAGCAAGGCCGTCGCCCGGGTCGGAATGGCCGAGGCCGCTGCCCCCGGCCCGGCCTTGCCGCCGTCGCCATCTCTCGGCAAGAACGCCCCCTTCTTGCCTCCCCCTCTTTTCGTTCCCATGTTTCCGCCCTCCTGACACGGGCATATTCGATGCACGGATGAGGACAAAAACGACAATCATGCCGCACATCCGCCACGGTTGTGTGGCATTTGTGTGGCGCGGTCGCGGCCGGCGCCACACAATCGTGGCGGAACAACACGGCCGACAACGGTCAACCGGGACAGCATGACATGGAAACGGAGGCGGGCAGAATAGCGCGGTACGTGCAGCGCTACAAACTGTTGCGGGACATCGGCGAACTCCAGGTCGAGTCGGTCGCCGACGAGACGGTGTTTCTCACCCGTTGCTGCAGCCTGCTCCTCCAGGACCCGGACTACAACCTGGTGTGGGTGGGAAGAAAAGAGCACGGCAACACGATCGCGCCGGTCACCATGGTCGTCCGGGACGGCCTGCCGGCACGGCAATGCCGGCAGGCGCTGGAGCGGCTGGTCGGGGAGGCGCCGGCAACCAACAGCGCGGCGCGGGCCCTGCGCGACGGTGGCCCGGTCGTCGCCGGTTTGGACACCGAAGACGATGCCGGGGCGCTCGGCCGGCTCGCGGCCATGACCGGCAGCCGCACCTGCGGTTCCTGGCCCTTGGTCCATAACCGGCAGCAATACGGGGTACTGACCGTCCACTCGATCAGGGAGGACAGTCTGACCGGGATCGAATTCGATTTCATCGCCAATGTGGCCGCGACCCTCTCCCGCGCCCTGTCCCTGCACGACACCTCGCGCCACCTGCGCCTGGAGCACGACTTCAACTGCGAGATCGTGCAGACGGTCCAGGCCCTGCTGGTGTCGCTCTCCCATTGCGGCGAAATCCTCTCCTTCAACCCCACCGCCCAGGAGGTCACCGGCCATGCCGAGGCCGAGGTCAAGGGCAAGTTCTGGGTGGATGTCCTCATCAGCCCGGAAAAGCGGGCCGAGAGTCAGAACAGGTTTTCCCGGGTGTTGAAGGGCGGCTGGTCGGAGATGAATTTTCAGGCCGAACTGCTCACCCGCAACGGCGACAGGCGGATGATCGAGTGGCACGGTTCCATCCGTCCGGACATTGAGCAGGGCCGGGTGGGCCTGGTGCTGTTCGGCATCGACATCACCGGCAAGCTCGCGGCCGACCAGGCGCTCAACCACGCCCTGGCCAAATGGGAGAACATCTTTTCCTCGGTGCAGGACCCCGCCCTGATCGTCTCCGAACAGGGGACCATCCTCGACGTCAACCCGGCCACGGTGGCGGCGGCGCGCCGACCCCGCGAAGAACTCATCGGCCGCGGCGTGTGCGAGATCCTGCACGGCAACCGCCGGCCCGGGGCCATCTGCCCGCTGGAGGTGCTGCTCGGCCAGAAGAAGAGCCGTATTTTCGAAACCGAACTCCAGGGCCTGCGCGGCAATTTCCTGCTCACCGTCAGCCCGCTGCTCGCCTGCGACGGCACCTCCGGAGCGGCGCTGCTGCTCGCCCGCGATCTGACCGAGGAACAGTTGATGAAGGCCGAGGCCTTCCGCGCCGCCCAACTGGCCTCGGTGGGCGAACTGGCCGCCGGCGTGGCCCACGAGATCAACAACCCGATCAACGGTATCATCAACTACGCCCAGATCCTGATCGATTCCGGCCAGGCCGGGCCCGATGCCCGCATCCTCCGCCATATTATCAGGGAGGGGCAGCGCATCGCCGGCATCACCAAGAACCTGCTCGACTTTTCCCGCAAGCGGGAGCAGAGCGCCGAACCGGTGCACGTGCCCACCCTGTTTCGCCATTGCATCGAACTGATCCGGCATCAGTACCTGATCGACGGCATCACCCTGGCGGAAGACTATGCCGACGACCTGCCGCTCGCCTTCTGCAACCCGCAGCAGATCCAGCAGGTCTTTCTCAACGTCTTCAGCAACGCCCGCTACGCCCTCAACGAACGCTATCCCACGGCCCATGCCGACAAGCTGATCGCCATCGCCGCCTTTCCCAGGCAGCACGGGCAGCGGGATCTCGTGCGCATCACCATCACCGATTACGGCACCGGCATCGAGCACGACCTGATGGACCGGCTGATGGACCCCTTTTTCTCGACCAAATCCAAGGGGGAAGGCACGGGATTGGGGCTGAGCATCAGTCACAGCCTGATCCGGGAAAACAAGGGGCACTTCCGCATCAAGAGCCAATGGGGCGAATGGACCACCGCCATCATCGATCTGCCCACGGCAGAGGGAGGCACGAACTGAATGCCGGCACAGACCAGGCTGCTCGGTCAACTGGGGATGTCTTTTTTCGTGGCCGCCGTGCTTTTGGCGCTGATGGACCGGCAGATGCTCATCGGCCCGGAAGAGGTGCGGCAATGGCCCTTTGCCCTGCTGTCGTTTCTGGTCATGGTCGGCCTGTTTTTCGCGGTTGCCGTGCTGGTTCGCGCCCAGGTGGGCAAACTGGGCCGGGACCTCGGCGAACTGGAGCGGCGATTGGACGAAACCGGCGGTGAACTGGCCGCGGTCAAGGAGGATCTCGAACAACGGGTGGAGCGCCGCACCTTCGAGATCAGCGTGGCCAACGCCTCGCTCAACCGCGAAATCGCCGAACGGATCCAGGCCGAGACCGAGACCAGGCGGATCAAGCGGCGGATGGAACTGATCCTCGAATCCGCCGGCGAGGGCATCTTCGGCCTGGACATCGACGGCAGGGTGACCTTTGTCAACAGGGCCGCCGCCCTGATGCTCGGCTGGGAGGCCGACGACCTGGTCGGCCAGTCGCACCACGGCCTGATCCACCATACCCGGGCCGACGGCGAGCCGTATCCGGTCAGCCAATGTCCGATCCACCAGGCCTATCGGGACGGCAAGATCCATTTCGGCGGCGACGAGATCTTCTGGCGGCGCGACGGCACCAGCTTTCCGGTGGAATACATGAGCACGCCGATCCTCGAAAACCGCCGGCTGACCGGCGCGGTGGTGGTCTTCCGCGACCTGACCGTCTGCCGCCAACCCTTGCCTCCGGGAGAACGACCATGAACGACCCCGCCGAGAAAGCCGCCATCCTGGTGATCGACGACGAGGAAAGCCTGCGCAACACCTTTCAGTTTTTCCTCCAGAACCAGGGATATGCGCCGGTGCGCACCGCGGCCACCTTCGCGGAGGCCCTGCGGGAAATCAGCGCCCACCGTTTCGATCTGATCGTCAGCGATATCGTCCTCGGCGGCCACACCGGCATCGACGTGCTCAAGCGGGTCCGGGAGCTGGGGATGGTCTGCCCGGTGGTGATGATCACCGGCTACCCGACGGTGGAAACCGCGGCCGAGGCGGTGCGGCTCGGCGCCTTCGACTACATCCCCAAGCCGGTGGACAAGGAGACGCTGCTGAAGACGGCCCGGTTGGCGCTGCGCCAGTATCGGCTGGAGCAGGGGCAACGGCGGGCGGAACGGGAGCGGGAACGCGACCGTGCCTTTCTGGAAACCGTGTTCCGCAGCGTGACCGACGGAATCGTCACCGTGGATGGCAATCTCAACATCATGGAAATGAACCCGGCGGCCCGGCTGCTGTTGAACGAGTTGGATCCCGGTCTGGCCGACCGGCGGAGCATTATCCCCCTCTGCGGCCGGGAGGCCTTCCTGCCGCTGAAAAAGGATCTGCTCCAGGTCCTGAAAACCGGCCAGGAAAGCAGCCCGAAACTGTTCGAGTGCCGGGAGGTCGATCAACCCAAAAAGGTGCTCAGCGTTGCCACCGCCCCCCTCAAGGACGGGGCCGGCGGCATCGGGGGCGCGGTCATGGTGCTGCGCGACCTGACCAGTCCCGAGCCGCAACCGGCGGGCCGGCGGCACCATTTTCACCGGTTTCTCGGCGCCAGCGACGCCATGCAGGCGGTGTACACCCTGATCGAGAATGTCGGCCGCCTGGACCTGAGCGTGCTGGTCACCGGCGAGTCGGGCACGGGCAAGGAACTGGCCGCCGAGGCCCTGCACCGGGAGAGCCACCGCGCCAACCGGCCCCTTATCAAGGTCGACTGCACCGCCATCCCGGAAACGCTGCTGGAGAGCGAACTGTTCGGCCACCGCAAGGGCTCGTTCACCGGCGCCGACCGCGACCGCATGGGCCGCATCCTCCAGGCCGACGGCGGCACGCTCTTCCTCGACGAGATCGGCGACATCCCGCCGATGATGCAGCTGCGGCTGCTGCGCTTTCTCCAGGAAAGCACCTTCTATCCGGTGGGCCAGGATACGCCGCTACGGGTCGATGTCCGGGTGATCGCCGCCACCCATGTCAATCTCAGGGAAAAAGTCCGCGCGGGCGCCTTCCGCGAGGATCTCTACTTCCGCCTGCGGGTGATCGACGTCATCCTGCCGCCGCTGCGGGAACGGGGCGAGGATATTCTCCTGCTCGCCGGCCACTTCATCGACAGGATCGCCGCCAAAATCGGGAAGAACATCGGCGGCATCTCCGACCAGGCGCAGCAGCTGCTGCTGGCCTACCCCTGGCCAGGGAACGTGCGCGAGTTGGAGCACGTCATCGAGCGGGCCTGCGTCCTCTGCCAGGGCCCGACCATCGCCACCGACCATCTCTCGCGGGAGATCACCCAGTATCAGGCGCAGATGGCGGCGGCGCAGTCCGTCGGCCCCGCAGGCGGCGAGCGGCCCGCGCACCCCGCAGCCGTTCCGGCGGTGCCGCCGCCGGAACTCTCCCCCTCCGAACGCCTGCTCCAGGCCCTGCGGAAAGCCGGCGGCAACAAGGCCAAGGCCGCCCGCCTGCTCGGCATCGACCGCACGACCCTCTACCGCAGGATCCGGGAGCTGCGCCTCGATCTCTCCCAGGCCGACCTCTAGCTGCCGCCACGATTCCGTGGCCACACAACCGTGGCGCCGCCACACTTCCGTGGTACGCGGCCGGGCCGCCGCCCCGGCAGGTGCCCTCCAGGTGTCCAGTCAATTTTCATTCATATTTTCAATCCATTAACAGAACAGTCTCCATTTTTTCAGACGGAAGCCACAACCAACCCGCCCCGTGGTGCCAACGGGAGAACAGTCAATATTTCCTTATGAAACAAGCATGTTGAGCGAACCGCTGCCAACATTCGGCCAGGCAGGCGCGGTGTGGCACCGACCGTGCAAACGTCCGCAGCCAAGTGGATACGTTCATTCTCCGGAGTGCGCCCAACAGCCATGCCTTCCATCGCCCCCGACAGCCAGACCGCCCCCCTGCATGCCTTTGCCCGCCTGTTCCCGGACGAAGAGGAGAGCATCGCCTTTCTCTTCCGGCTGCGCTGGCCCCAGGGCTTTGTCTGTCCCCTGTGCCGCACCTGCCACCCGGGCATGGCCGCCCGCCGCATACTTGTTTGTCCCTATTGCGGCCACCGCAGTTCCCTGACCACCGGCACCCTGCTGCACGGCACGAAGAAGCCGATCAGGGAATGGCTGCTGGCCATCCGCTGGTTCAGTCTCTCGCCGTTCGAGTCCAGCGCCAAGGAGTTGCAGCGCCTGTTCGGCCTGTCCTGCTACCAGACCGCCTGGGTCTGGCTGCAGAAACTGCGGACGGCCATGGCGCAGGCGGACCGGCAGCCCTGCCGGGGCGTGGTGGAACTCGGCTGCGAGCCCGTGGCGCCGGCCTCTCGCCGCGGGGAGCGCGCCCTGGTCCTGACCGCGGTGGAAATCGTGCCCGCCCTCGGCAGCATCAGCCGGATGCGCATGCGCCATATCGCCGCGGTCGAGGAGGAAAACCTCTTCCGTTTTCTCAGGGAGGCGGTCCGGGAAACAAGCACCCTGCTGAGCGGCGACCACCAGATTCTGCCGCTGCTCCGCGGGGCCGGCGCCTATACGGTCGTCCCCTGCCGCCGGGAACCGTCGCCGCGCATCCAGGGACTGAGCCGCCGCCTGGAAACCTGTCTCCACGGGGTGCACCGCGGCGGGGTCACCTGCAGGCATCTGCAACTGTATCTGGACGAATTCTGTTTCCGCAACAATGCCGCCCTGCTGCCCGACCACGAAGCGGTGTTCACGGCCCTGCTCGGCGGCGTACTCGGCGGTTCGATCGAGCGCTACCGCCATGCGGTCCGGGCCGCCGTGGCGGCGAAACTGCCGCAGGAGGAACCATGAGCAATCCGGTGCAGCTCGGCCTGCTGCTGCTCACCCTGACCGCGATCGGCGTGTTCGGCTACAACGTCTATCTGCTCGAGATCACGCCGCCGGAACGGCCGTACACCGAATTCCTCGCCGATCTGCGGCAGGGCCGCATCAAGAAGGTGCACCTCCGGGGGCAAACCCTGACCGGCGAGGACAACAGCGGCCGGCCGTTCGGCACCTTCGCCCCGGACCCGCCCGCCCTGGTGCCCCTGCTGGTGGAGCGGGACGTGATCGTCACCGGCGAGGCCGAGCCGACCTCAGGCGCAATCAATGCGTTCAAGGTCCTGCTGCCCCTGGTTCTCATCCTGGCCGGCTGGCTCATCTTCAGCAAAAAGACGGTGGCCGGCGCGCTCGGCGGCCGCCGCACCGCCCGCTTCACCCCGGTCAGGAGCGAACGGGTCACCTTTGCCGATGTGGCCGGCATCACCGAGGCCAAGGAAGAGCTGCTGGAGATCGTCGAATTCCTCAAGAATCCGGAGAAATACAGCCGGCTCGGCTGCCAGATCCCCAAAGGCGTGCTCCTCCAGGGACCGCCGGGCACCGGCAAGACGCTCCTGGCCAAGGCCATTGCCGGCGAGGCCTCGGTGGCCTTCTTTTCCCTGGGCGGCTCCGATTTCGTCGAAATGTTCGCCGGGGTCGGCGCCTCGCGGGTCCGGGAACTGTTTGCCGAGGCCAAGAAGCATCCGCCCTGCCTGATCTTCATCGACGAGATCGACGCCATCGGCGGCCGCCGCGCCAGCGGCCAGGGCACCGGCGCCAGCGATGAGCGCAACCAGACCCTGAACGCCCTCCTGGTCGAGATGGACGGTTTCGACACCAGGGACACGGTCATCCTGATCGCCGCCACCAACCGGCCCGACATCCTCGACCCGGCCCTGCTGCGGCCCGGCCGCTTCGACCGCCGGATCACCCTGTCCCTGCCCGATGTGCGGGGACGGCTGAAGATCCTCGAAGTGCACGCCCAGAAAATCGTCACCGCCCCGGCCATCGATCTGCCCACCGTCGCCCGTTCCATCCCCGGTTTCAGCGGCGCCGAGATCGCCAACCTGGTCAACGAGGCCGCCCTGATGGCGGCCCGCCACAACAAGGCGGCGGTGGACATGGACGATTTCGAGGAGGCCAAGGACAAGATCGTCATGGGGCTCGAACGCAAGAGCATCGCGGTCAGCGAGCAGGACCGGCGTTTGACCGCCTACCACGAGGCGGGCCACGCCATCGTCGGCTACCTGCTCAAGGAGACCGATCCCCTGCACAAGATCACCATCATCCCCAGGGGCCGGGCCATGGGCCTGACCCAGCAACTGCCCCTCGACGACCGCCTGACCTATTCCCGCGACTACCTGCTGAACCGGATCGCCATCCTCATGGGCGGCAGGGCCGCCGAGGCCCTGGTGTTCAACCGTCTGACCACCGGCGCCAGCAACGATATCCTCCAGGCCACGGACATCGCCGCCCGCCTGGTCTGCGAATGGGGCATGAGCGCCGACCTGGGACCGGTGGCCTACCGCCGCGGCGGCGAGTTCGTCGGCGGCGAGCAGAGCGCGCCCCACAGCGAAATGACGGCCCGCCGCATCGACAGGGCGATCCGGCAGCTGATCGGGGAATGTGCCGATCAGGCCGCCGACCTGCTGCACAAACACAACCGCTTTCTCCACACCTTCGCCGAGGTCCTGCTCCTCAACGAAACCATGGATGCCGAGGAGGTGGACATCGTGTACCGCAATTACCTCAAAGAACGGGATGTCGAACGCGCTTTGACGGAAAACAGGAAACCCGACGAAGACCAACAAGATCACCATACGGAGGACATGCAATGAGAACACCCCCCCGGACCGTGCTCGCAGCGGCGGTTCTGCTGCTGGCCGGGACGCCGCCGCTGCCGGGCCTGGCCCTGGACCAGTACGATGCGCCGGAAACGGTCGTCATCGACAGCCTGGCCAGGCTGTACCAGCCGGTCCGCTTCAGCCACATCCGCCACACCAAGCTGGCCCGGTGCAAGGATTGCCATCACCATACCACCGGCCAGGAGGACACGGACTCCAACTGCTTCCGATGCCACGCCTATTCGCCGGAGGCCAGCATCGTCTCGTGCAAGGACTGCCACACCGGCAAACAGTTCTATCCCGAACAGGTCGCCGCCGCCGGCAACCCCAACCTCTACCATATCGACAAACCCGGCCTCAAGGGGGCCTACCATCTCAACTGCATCCCCTGCCATGTGAAGAAAAATGCCCCTTCCGGCTGCGAAGGCTGCCATGCCCTGACCGACGCCGGCAGGGCGTTCTTCCGTGTCGACTCCAAGAACCGGGGCAGCGCGACCCCTTGACCGGCCCATTTTATTCCTTTCATTTACTGAGGTGAACGACCATGCCTACCCTGATCGACCGGCGCCGGTTCCTGCGCGGCGGCCTGCTGGCCTCCGCCGCGGCCACCGTCTCCCTGGCGCCCGCACAAACAGAGGCCGCCTCCTTTGAAGGCTACCCCAACGCCATGGGCGTGCTGGTGGACCTGTCCCGCTGCGTCGGCTGCCGCAGTTGCGAGGCCGCCTGCAACAAGGAGCAACAACTGCCCGCCCCGGAAAAGCCGTTCAACGATTTCTCGGTGTTCGACGAACTCCACCACGGCCAGAAGCGGCGCACCGACGAAACCCGCTACACCGTGGTCAACCGCTACGACATCCCCGGCCGCGAACATCCGCTCTTCCGCAAGATCCAGTGCAACCACTGCCAGGAGCCGGCCTGCCTGACCTCCTGCTTCGTCAACGCCTATACCAAGACCCCGGAAGGGGCGGTGGTCTACGACCCCGACGTCTGCGTCGGCTGCCGGACCTGCATGATCGCCTGCCCGTTCCTGATCCCGACCTTCCGCTACTCCAGCGCCTTCAAGCCGCGGATCATGAAATGCGTCTTCTGTTACGATACCCGGCTGACCAAGGGGCTGCCTCCGGCCTGTGTCGAGGCCTGCCCGCAGGAGGCGCTCACCTTCGGCCGCCGCTCGGACCTGGTGACCATGGGGCGGCAGCGCATCCGCGAAAACCCGTCGGCCTATGTCGACCATATCTATGGCGAGCACGAGGCGGGGGGCACGGCCTGGATGTATCTCTCGCCCGCGCCCTTCGACCAGGCGGGGTTCGACACCTCGGTGCCCAAGGAACCCATCCTCAACTATGTCAAGGATTTCCTGGGCATCGTGCCCATGGTGCTGACCATCTGGCCGGCGCTCTTTGCCGGCTTTCACCTGCTGGCACACAGGAAGGAGAAGATGCAGCAAGTGAACAAGAACGAGGGAGAAGTCTGAACCATGCGTACCTTTATCGCCAACAACCAGGTCATACCCATTACCAACCACCTCAGGCCGGACGGCGGCCGGTGGACCATCCGGGAAAAACTCCTGCTGGGGCTGAGCTGGGACCAGTACCGGGCCCAGTTTCTGCGCAACCCGGTCAACTGGGCGCTGTGCTTCGTCTTCGCCGTCGGCGTGCCGATCCTGCTTCAGCGCTATCTCTTCGGCCTGGGCTCGATCACCCACGCCTCCAACGATTACCCCTGGGGGCTCTTTCTCGGCTTCGGCCTGTTCGGCATGGTGCCGCTGTCAGCCTCGGGCTTTCTGCTCGGCACCACGGTGGAGATCTTCGGCCGCAAGGATTTCGTCCCCATCGAGCGGCTGGCCCTGCTCAACGGCCTGCTCGGCTATTTCTTCGCCGTGGTCTACCTGGAGGTCGACCTGGGCATGCCCTGGCGGCTCTACTATCCGATGTTCGTCTCACTGGGACCGGCGGCGGTGCTTTTCCTCGTCGCCTGGCATGTGGCCACCTATCTCTCGGTGCAGATCGCCGAGGTCTCGTCGGCCTACTTCGAGTGGACCGGCTGGCTCAAGGGCAAACGCTTCGTCCGCTCGATCACCATCGGCCTGACCATTGCCGGCATCATCCTCTCCACCCTGCACCAGGGGGCCCTGGGCGCGCTGTTCAACTACGCGCCCGCCAAGGTCCACCCGCTGTGGCTGTCGGCCAGTTTCCAGTGGATCCACTTCTTCTGCTCGGCCATCTTCGCCGGCCTGTCGATGGTGATCGTCGCCGGCGCCCTGTGCAAGCGGCATCTCGCCTGGCGCTGTGACCGCCGCTTCCTCGACAACGTCGACCAATGCACCCTGGGCCTGGGCAAAGGCTGCGCCTATGCCCTCATCACCTACCTGGTGATCAAGGTGGTGGGTGTGGCCCACGACAACGAGTGGGCATACCTGCTCACCGGCTGGGGCCGGTACTTCCTGCTGGAGATGGCGCTGGCGGTGGTGCTGCCGATGTGTCTCTTCGCCTACGGGGTCAAGCATCGGCGGGTGGGCCTGGTCCGCTGGGCCGCCCTGATCAGCGTGCTCGGCATTGTCTGGAACCGGCTCAACACCGCCATGATCTGCTTCAACTGGCAGCTCTACCGGGAGGTGCCGCACTGGAAGGAAATCTGGGTGACCGTCACCATTTTTGCCCTGTACTTCGTCGTCTACCGCTTCATTCTCTACCGCCTGCCCATCCTCTACCAGTGGCAGGGGGAGAAATAGCGCATCCGGCTGCGGATTCCGTCGGCCTCGTCCCGTTTCCCGCCGGAATCCGCCCCCTTTCCCGGAGATGAGCCGTGACCATACCGTTGCAGGAACGCACCGCGCACCGCTGGACGCACTGGCCGCTGGACCGGCTGTTCCGCGCCATCACCGCCACGGTGCTCGTGTTTCTCGCCCTGGTCCTGGCGCTCGGCGTCCGCCAGTACATGCTCTACGACCAGTGCCGGCGGACCGTGGCCGCCAGCGACCGGCTGCTGTTCCGGTTCACCGCCATCAGGGACCATCTCAACGAATCCCTGGTCATGGGGGAAGAGATCGACCTGCGCGCCTGCAACGACGAGTTGCAGCATCTGGAAAAAGAGGCGGCGGCCCTGCGGGGCGACCTCCTCGTTCCCGAGGCCCTGCGGAACCTCCTGCCCGGCCGGGTCGACCTCGTCGGTCTCGAGGTGCGCCTGCGGGCCGTCCAGGAGCGGCGGCACGAAAAAACTGAGGAGACGGCGGCGGTGGTCCGTTCCCTCGACGGCACCAATATCGGCCTCCAGCAGTTCCGTTTCCTGCTCGGCGACCATGCCCAGACCATGTTGCTGGGGCTGCACCGGATCATTGTCGGCGCCCTGGGTCTGATCGTCGCGCTGTCCTGCACCCTGCTCTACCTGCTCAACCGGCATCTGGCCGCGCCGGTCCTCGCCCTCTGCCGATTGACCACGCCGCCGGGAGATGACGGCGACGAGCGCGATCCCCACTGTTCGCTGGCCGCGCTGGTGGCGCGCCTACGCGCGCTGCCTGTTGCCAGCGAGCCGTACCGGCCGGCGGCAGGGGGCGACGCAACTGCGCCGGAAGCCCTGCACCGGGAAGCGCTCCGCTACCGCCACGCCCTCACCGGCTGCATCGGCCTGGAGCTGGCCAGCGAGCTGACCAACGGCATCAACGGCGTGATCAATTACACCCAGACCCTGATCGACATCGCGGAACAGGGTGGCCACCGGCAGGAGACGGCCGGCCTGTATCGGGCGCTGGTGCGAGAGGAAAAGAAGACGGCGGACCTGGTCGCGGCGCTCCAGCGGGTCAGCCAATGGCAGTCGGCGCGGAGCGCGGCGAGCATCGCCCTACCGTCCCTGTTCCAGATGGTGCTGCTGGTGCTCGACAAACCCCTGCGGGCCGAATCCGTCGCGCTCGGCCTGCCCACCGACTGCCGTCATGACATACCGATACCCGCCGGTGACCTCTGGCTGGTGCTGCTCACCCTATTGCAGCAGGGCCGGCGTGCGCTGCACCGCGAAACGACCGGCGCGCGCTCAGAAAAGTGGCTGAACGTAGCCTGCCGCGTTCAGCCCGGAGCGGACCGCAGACTCCAACTCGTGCTGACCAACAGCGCCGCCGCCTGGGACGACGGTTCCGAGCCGGTGTGGCCTTCGTTGACCTTCTGCGCCCATCTGATGCATCGGCACCAGGCCTCGCTCACCGTCGAGCCGACCCTGCAGGGCACGCATCTTCTCCTCGACCTGCCCTGCCGCCCCATCGCCGCCTGATCCCTCTTCTTTCCCGTCGAGCACACGCCCACCGCGCACCACAGGCCCGGCCGCCACGCTTTTCGGGCAACGGCACCTGTCTGCAACACGGCGCCACACAACCGTGCCGCGGCCGCCACATCATTGTCCTTGCCACGCCACGGAACCGTGGCCGCCACAATGCCGCGCCACGGTTCCGTGGCGGTAGTACCGGTTGTCCCCGTGAAGAGAAAACCGAAAAATATCTTTTTATATTCAATTGTTGGGCGAAAAATTTTTGTGTCATCCACGCCGTATGCCCCTTGGCATCAGGGCTGCAATTCCGGAGGTACAACCACAAGCCACCCGGCACCTCAGCCAACGGAAGGAGGGCACCATGACCACGCAAGTCATCGACAAGAACGAAACCAAAACCGATGTCGCCCACGAAACATCCCGTTTCACCGTGCGGGCCGTCATGGCCATGGCCGGGGCGATCGGCATCTGGGCCCTGGCCTGCCTGATCGGCGGTCTGGCCAGCGGCGGAATCGGCAATCTCATCAGGGGCTACATCAGCACCATTGTCGGGCCCTGATGCACGTTATGAACAGCAAACCAAGGAGAACAACGATGTCTGACACCACAAGCGGCAAACAGGTCGCAACCATTCTGCTGGGATTCGGCATTCTGGCGATGCTTTGGGCGGGAGCCGCCTTTATCGGCGCCCTGCACCGGGTCGACTGGCAGTTCGGGGAACTGGCCCGGCAGTACCTGCTGGCCACCGGCATGATGCAGCCCCTGCACACCCTGGTCGATTTCTATTCCCACATCAAGGGCGTCGAATACCTGATCTGCGTCGCCTTCTTCGTCGCCTTCCCGGTCTTCTTCAAGTACGTCAACCAGGAAAAACGGCAGGTGCCGGTGAACCGGTAGCGGCTCGGCTTTTCTCTGCGGCCGCCGGCGGCGCGCTCGCGCCCCCTCCCAGACCGGCGGCCGTAGGGGACGATCGCCGGCGTCAGCGCATCCGCAACCTGACGCAGGTCCGACACGGCCGGGGCGGCTGGCCGCCGGCATGGGCTTTTCGGAAGGTTCTGTATTCGCGGGAGCGCCAGATGGCGGCAAACGACTGCCGCCCGATATTGCCGAAAACCAGGGGGACATGCGCCGTTTCCCTCCCGTCGATCCAATGGCACACGTCGGCGCAAACGGGCAGATGGGTGTAGACGCAGGGGGATACGCCGCCATCGGCGGCAACGACGGCGGCGCGCTCGATATGCTCGGTACAGCCGGAACCGGCGGGATTCGGCGGTGGCCACGGTTCGGAGTCGTCCGTTGTCCCGTGCGCGCCTTGCGGGGCGGCCAGCCAGACATGGATCGGCAGCCCCAGATCGCGGCCCGCCGCGACCATCGCATCCAGGCGGCGGCGAAGCGCCGCATACTCCGCCTCGTCCGCCGGCACGAGCGCCTCGGCCACACATTCCCGGCCCGCAACCAGATCCAATGTACTGACCACCACCTGCTCCACCCCCAGTGACGCAAAAAATCGCGGCAGCAGCGCGCAATCGTCCAGTCGCGACCGCAGCAGCAGATAGGCGATGTGGATCGCCGGCCGCTCGCTGCCGCATTGTCGCTTGAGCCGATCGAGGGTGGCGATGGCGGCCAGTACCCGGTCCAGACTGGTGCCCAGGCGGATGCGGTCGTTGGCGGCGTCGATCCCGGCCAGGGAAAAGGCGAGGACATCCATTTCCGCCTCGATCATCCGGCGGCACAAATCCTCGGTCAGCAGCATGCCGTTGGTGGTGGTGCCGACCCGGCAGCCGGCGGCCTTGACCATCCGGACCATGGTCATGAAGTCGGGATGGAGCAGGGGCTCGCCCCAGCCTTGCAGATGGACCAGGGCCGTTTTTTTGAACACCGGCATCAGCCGCGCAAAGAGCGCCTTCGGCAGGAGGCGGTCCTGCCACCGGGAAGCGTAGAGGGTGCGGGGGCAATAGCGGCAGGCGGCGGTGCAGCGGGTGCTGATTTCCACCTGCAACCAGTCCAATCGGGGCGAAACGGAAAACGGCCAGGGCCAGGACATGATCGGCGGTGCCGGCGGGCGGCGGCGAACCGTTCAGCAGGTCGCGGCGTTCATGGGGCCGGCGGCGTCGAAAGAACAGATCATGCCGGCCATGCCGGGGCGGCAGCGTTTGCCGAACGCCCGGCGCAGGGATGCGACCGCCTCCTCTCCGGTGCAGTGGCAGGGGATGACGTGATCGGGTGCCAGCCGGTCCAGGGCGCAGACGGTCTGCTCCAGCCGTCTGTGGTCGGCATTGAGCAGATGGAAGCCGCCGATCACCGCCAGGATGCGCATGCCGTCGTTGAGGCGCCGCACCTGGTGCAGGGTATTGATCAGACCGGCATGGGCGCAGCCGACGCAGACGATCAGGCCGTTTTCCGTGCGCACCCACAGCGCCAGGTCGTCGTCCACCGGGTCCGGCCGGTGCCCGGCCTGATCGAGGAAAAAAGGGCCGCCGCTATCCTCGAAGATCGTTTCACGGGCAATGGGCCCGGTCAGGCCCACGGTGTCGCCGAGCAGCACGGGCCGCTGGACCCAGTCCAGTTGCTCCTGGGGAAACCGGTCCAGGCCGGCCATGGCCTCGCGGGGCATTTGCAGTGATTTGACGATGCGGTTGCGGATGGAATAGCGGGGATTGACCGCGCCGGGATGGCAATGGAGGATGAAGCCGTGGCCATGATGGAGAAGCGGGACCAAACCGCCGCTGTGGTCATAGTGCCCGTGACTGAGCACGAGGTGATCCGCTGCGGCCGGGTCGATGCCCAGGATGCGGGCATTGGCCATCAGGGTGCCGCCCTGGCCCGTATCGAAGAGGATGCGCTTGCCGCCGGTTTCAATCCACAGGGAAAAACCGTGTTCGGCCTCGAGGCCCGCGCCGGCTTCGTTATCGACAAGAATGGTGACCCTGGTTTCCCGACACGCCGCACCTGCGTTCATACCTGCTCCCGCCGCATGAATTTGCCCTCGCCTCTGGCCTGCAGGACTTCCCGACACAGCAATTCAGCCCGGAGCTGATACAGGGGCGGGCAGGAGAAATGCAAACGGGCCCGAAGTTCCAGGGGAACGTCACAGGCGACCGGATGGAGAAAACGGACGCGCAACTCACCGGTCACCGCCTGGATGCCATGGTGAAACAGCCAGTGCGTCATGGCTGCATCCAGCAGCGAAGCGATGACGCCGCCATGGACCATGCCATGGTACCCCTGCAATGCCGGACTCGCCACAAAAAAAGTCCGCACTCCGCCATCTTCGGTTTTCTTGAAGGCAAGGCGCCAGGAGCGGGGATGGAAGGCGCCGCAGAGCACGCACTGACGGTGACCGTGGCCGGGATCGATCACACTGCGCGGTCCCGGGACAAAGGGGCGTCATGGTTCCGGCGGCCGAGACGCCGGCCCGCGGCGGCGTTCGGGCGAAAGGAGGCGCGGGAGGAGAACATGCCGCCTTCCCTGCCATCGTCGTCCCGGCCCCTCGGCTCCGAGATCCTCATCGTGCAACCCTCCACATGGCGCGCATGCCCGTCTTCCTCCCTTTCCGCCGCATTCCGTTGTTCCCTTCATCCGCGCGATGCACCAACGATGCCAGACCTTTCTCTGGGGCAGAATCGGCACAGGCAGGGGGAACGGAAGGAAACGACCGTCCGCGACGCTTGCCGGCACGATCAAAAGCGTCGCGCGCAAGACGCACATCCGTGGCAATGCCGCCACGAACCTGTGGCGCGGCGGGGTGCTTCCGGAAAGACTTGAGGATGGCGGCAAACTCTGGCAGAATGAACGACCGCATCATATCTGTCTCCGACAGCCACCGGCGGAAACCGGCGCCGAAATCGGTCCGGCCAAAGCGGTGCCCGGTGGCCTGCCTGTCGGATTGGACTGGACTTTGCCGACACCACACGCCCCCATGATTCCATTCGATGTGCTCGTTCTGTTCATCACGGCCTCGGTCGCACTGGCGATCGCGCCGGGACCCGACAACATTTTCGTCCTGACGCAGTCGGCGCTGCACGGGCGCAGGGCGGGAGTGCTGATCACGCTTGGCCTGTGCACCGGACTCCTGGTCCATATAAGCGCCGTCGCCCTGGGCGTGGCCGCCATCCTGCAAAAATCCGTGCTCGCATTCAACGCGCTCAAGATGGCAGGCGCCGGCTATCTCCTCTATCTCGCATGGCAGGCGTTTCGCTCCGGCGGAACCGAACTGGTCGGGCAGAAGAACGGTCCCAGGGGGGGTTGGGCCTTGTATGCCAGGGGCATCGTGATGAATGTCACCAATCCCAAGGTCGCCATTTTCTTCCTGGCGTTCCTGCCCCAGTTCGCCGATCCGGCCCGAGGCCCCCTCCCGCTCCAGATCGTCTTGCTGGGCGCGGTCTTCATGATCTGCGCGCTCCTCGTCTTCGGCTGCATCGCCTGGGCCGCGAGCCGCATCGGCCACTGGCTCAGACGTTCGCAGCGCGCGCACCTTGTCTTGAATCGCGTGGCAGGCTCGGTTTTCGTGCTTTTGGCCGGTCGCCTGGCGCTCAGCAGGCAATGAATGCGCACTCCGCAAAGCGCGCAGGAAAGAAACAACCCGACCCCCGGCTGATTTTTTCGGTTGCAATCATGCCCACACCCCTGCATCAAAAATCCACGCTTTCCGAAATCGAACGCCGGTTTGACCGGGACGTCGAAAGGTTTGCCAACATGGAAACCGGCCAGGTTGCAACGATCGACGCGCCGTTGGCGATGGAATTGATCACCGCCGCCGCCGTGGCGGCCACGCCGGTCATAACGAGAACGCTCGATATCGGATGCGGTGCGGGCAACAACACGATCAAACTGCTGCGCAGCTATGCCGGCACCTTCGACTGCGACTTGAACGATCTCAGCATGCCCATGCTCCTCCGGGCACGGCAGCGGGTCTCGCAGGAAACCGAGGGCCGGGTGACCATCCTTCAGGGCGATTTTCGCACCGTCCGCTTTGCGGACGACGGCTACGACGTCATTCTGGCGGCTGCGGTGCTCCATCACCTGCGCGACGAGCGGGACTGGGCCGAGGCATTCTCGACGATCTTTCGCCTGCTCAGGCCGGGAGGCTCGTTTTGGGTGACCGACCTGGTGAGCCACGAAATCGATCACGTGCAACGGCTCATGTGGCGTCGCTATGGTGACTATCTTGAAGCGGCGGGAGGCAGGGATTATCGGGAAAAGGTGGTCGCCTACATCGACAAGGAAGATTCCCCCCGCCCGGTCACGTTTCAATTGGACCTGATGCGGCAAGTGGGGTTCAATTCAGTGGATCTTTTGCATAAAAATTCCTGTTTCGCTGCCTTTGGCGGCATCAAGGGCGCACCTTTGGCCAGCCCACGGCGGTCGGGAGAGCCTGCCTGAACCGGCCCGGACAGAATGCCCGGCACGCGCTTCCTCCCGGCAACCCAATCGGTTTTGCCTGGAAGACGGACCGGTGCCATGGTCACGACGGCTGCCCCTCCTGTCTCGTCTTCTCGATTTCCACCCGATTCCGCCCCTTCATCTTGGCCGCATAGGCGGCTTCGTCCGCCGCTTGAATGACGTGGTTGATGTCGGCGCCCTTTCTGAATTCCGCGACCCCGAAGCTGGCGGTAACGAAGACCTCTTCACCATGCGCGTAGAACGGGGCTTCGGCTATTCCGCGCCGTACCTTTTCTGCCACTATCGTACCGTCGGACAACTTGGTCTCCGACAACAACACGACAAATTCCTCGCCTCCCCACCGCCCGATTGAATCCTGGCTCCGGAGCATGTTTTTCATTCGAATGCTGATCTCCACCAGAACACAGTCGCCAGCGTCATGCCCCATGGCGTCATTGACTTTCTTGAAATAATCGAGGTCGATGAAGACGATGGAAAACGGCCGCCGGCTTCTTGTGCTCCGCGCAATTTCGTGGTCGAAATGTTCCATCATCGCCCGCCGGTTATAGAGGCGGGTAAGAGGATCGATGCGGGCGGCTTCCTCCAGGGCGGTCTGCGCAATGATGCGCTGGGCGATTTCATTGCTCAGTCTGTGATTGACCTCGTTGAGATCGGCGGTCCGCTGCCTCACCCGGATTTCCAGTTCATCCTTGGAGCGTTGGAGAGCCGCGAACGCCTCGCGTTTCTTTTGCTCCGTGCGGGCGAGCGTGGCCGACATCTCGTTAAACGCATTGAGCAGTTGATCGAGTTCGTCATTTGTGCGCATCGTGATCTGCTCATCCAATTTACCAACGGCAATGGCCATGCATCGGGCGATGGCCATATGGATCGGTTCGGTGAATTTTGACGAGAGAAATCTGGAGAAGAGAAATGCCAGGGCAACCGAAGTTATGAGGGAAACAAGTCCTGATATGCGTAAGCTTTGGTATTTGTCGTATATTTTGTCGGCCCGCATGTCGATCCCCACCAAAAACTTGCCCACGCCATTCTTGATAGGCGCATATCCGGACAAGAAAGCTCCCCATTCGTCTGATACGATTTCGTCGTCAACCGTGACGCTGGTGAAGCCTTTCAGGAGGCTGGGCAGGTGGAGACTGTATTGCTGGCCCGGCAGGGCCTGTTTTTCTGTTTCGTCGGAATCGACCACAAAAAATATTTTTTCCCCTTCTTGTCTCATCACATACAGGAAGGCGATATCCGGATTCATCCGTTTCAAGGATCGTAACTTTTCCAGGACGTCAAGATAACCTTGTTGCGTCACATCTGATGCGGAAACAACCGTACAGATTTTTTCTGCATCAATAACCTGGCTGATGAGTGCCGCGCTTGACTGAAGACGCTCCTTCAACCCATCCATCAAGCTGCTTGCCGCACTTGTATAAAAGTATGTTCCTATACTGCCGGACACCATCAATACCGCGATGGTATGACTCAAGAACAGCTTGAGGCATATGGTTAGCTTGAATTTCATGGTAATGTCAAGAAATTAATATACATGATAATTGCATCTGTTTTTTACTTACAACATCTTGAATCGAATCGTTTTATAGGCTCTTGCCATGGAGCCCGAGCAACATGCGTTCAAATTACGACGCCCGAATCTCGTGCAGCAGGTCTGGATGGCGCTCCAGAACCTTAAGCAGTTGCACCAGGGCCAATGGCGGTTTGGTCTTACCGTTCTCGTACCGTGAGAACGCATTGACTCCACCTCCAAAGAGTGCAGCCGCCTCGCGCTGGTCGAGCGCGAGCTTCTTGCGGACACGGGCAATGAAGCCCGGATCGACAATCGAAGCGTTTACCTGCTTGTTGAATTCCCGCGTGGCCGCGCTGGTGCGTGTCGATTCGGCAACACCGAGGACAACCTCACCGCAGGCCGGGCAAAAATCTCCGGTCACCGCGGGAATAACGGTCGACTCCCCTTTGTAGGTGTACGGTATGTCGCGAGTGTCATGGACCAACTCATCCCCCGCACAAAATGGACATTTCATGTTCACATCTCCTTGAAAAACAAGACAAACACGGCACCGCCCCCATGCGTTCCGGACAACGACCTCTCCGCATGGGGAAGAGGCCGATGCACATCCTGCCGAATCCGGTGATCGGCATGCGGGGGCATGCGTGATGGCAATCGGCGGGGTCGGGGCCTCGTTCACGCCGACGAGGCCCTCGACCTCGAAGCCAACGCCGCGCCGCCAGCCTGCAATGCGGTGGTTCTTTTTCAGAGGCACACATAACCTAGTTGGTTACCCTTGGCAAGGGTATTGGCCCCCGTTGTAAGTTGCCAAGCAAACATGGAAACTTTGCCAAGCAAAAATAGAAAAACACCTCCCTGCTTCGGGTGAAACGCCTCCTCTTCACGCTCTTTTTGCCTGTAATCAGGCGGAGAGCGTGCCCCTCCCGCCTTTCCCAATAGCTGCTACCCGCCAACCTTTCTAGCAAAATCCCTTTTTTTGTGCCCACTTATATGGTCATTTTCTCGATAGTTTCAATTTAGTTGACCTCATCCCATTTTTTGTATTCATTTTGATGAGTATCCAAACCAGAAGGCATGAGGCAAACTATATTGGAATTTGCTTGACTCCCCAATTTAATGGATAGCTACGAGATATCCGGTTTCTTGATATACTTCAAAATTGCTTGATATCCAGTTAGGTAAAACCCAAAGTCAGAGGAGTTTCCTGCGATGGCACCCAGACCTCGCCCACTCAGTCAGTATCATGTGTTCCTGGCCTCGCCCGGTGATGTAGGGGTGGAACGAGAGCACGTGCGCCGGTTCTTCGACGAATATAACCGCCACACCGCCCATATTTGGAATGTTCGCTTCGACGTGGTGGACTGGGAAAACTACGCCACCATCGGCGTGGGAAGGCCCCAAGACCTCATCACGCAACAGACGCTGGAGAAGTACCGCGATTCGCTCGCGTTGGTCATCGGCATCATGGCCCAGCGGTTCGGTTCGCCGAGCGGCGAGGCCGATTCGGGCACGAAGGAAGAGTTTAACTGGGCGATGGAGAGCCACGCAACCTCGGGTTTCCCGGAGATCAAGTGGTTCTTCCGTAAGGTGGACAAGCTGGAGATGCCGGCAGATCCGGCCCAATTGGTGAGCGCGGTCGAGCAATGGCAAAAGGTCCTTGCCTTTCGCCAGCGGATGCAGGAGTTGAATAACCCAGTTTTTTACGCCGAGTACCCGAATCCTGCGGCTTTCGCTGAGGTGCTCGCGCGTGACCTCAACCACTGGTTGGCCGATCCCGCTCGGCCTTGGGCATCACAACTCGCCGCCCACATCGCCACCACCGGCGGCACGACCGCGCCAACTCTCCCCGCAGAGTTCGATGCGGAAGGTTACCGGATCGCTGTACTCAAGCGGTTCGACAAGCTCAACTTCGAGATGCTCGACACCACCGGCGCGTTCTACAGTGCGGTCCGTCTGTGGAGCGTCTTCGTTGCGCAGTCGGTAAGGGAATGCCACCAATACAACCCACGCCTGCTGGAAATACCAAAGGAACACCAACGCCTGCTCCTGGACGCCGGTGAGATCACCGCCCAAGAAATCGAAGAGGCCGAGCGGCAGGCGGACCGGTTGCGGCAGGAATACTTTCTCCAGCCACTCCGCCCGGTGCTGGAGGTTGTGGACGAGGCCCTTCGCGCCTCGATAGCGGGGGCGGCGCAGAAGCTGGTCATCCTGGGCGATCCCGGCTCCGGCAAATCGTCGCTGGTCCGCTACCTGGCCGTGCGCTGGGCGGGCATTTCCGAGCCGGCGGTCCGTGACACACAGCCGATTCCGCTCGTTGTCGAACTGGGCGCCTACGGCCGCTGGCGGTGCGACCGGCGCAAGGATTTCATCCTCTTCCTGGAAGAAGCCCCCGGCTGGCACCAATGGGCCCCCAGCCTGCTCGGCAAGCTCATCGCACAGCCGGGCCGCGTCGTGTTGCTACTGGACGGGTTGGATGAAGTCTTTGATGTGAAGCTCCGCGCAGACGTCATGGATGACATCCAGAGGTTCACCAGCCAGTTCCCTCACCTGCCCATCCTCGTCACATCGCGTGTCGTGGGCTATCAGACGCAGCGGCTGCGCGATATCGAGTTTCGGCACTTCATGCTGCATGACCTGGACGCCGCACAGATCAACGACTTCGTGCAACGCTGGCATGAGGTGACCTTCGACGACCCAGCACAGGCAGCGCCGAAGCACGACCGCTTGCAGAAGGCCATCCGCGAGTCCAAGTCCATCGCCCTGCTGGCCGGCAATCCGCTGCTACTGACAATGATGGCCATTCTGAACCGCAACCAGGAACTGCCGCGTGACCGCGCCGACCTCTACGCCCAGGCCTCCCGTGTGCTGCTGCACCAGTGGGACACCGAACGCGCCTTGGAGGCACTCCCGGGCGTGAGTGCCGATATCGGCCTGCGGGAGAAGACCGACCTCCTCCGCCGCATCGCCGCCCACATGCAGGCTGCGCCCGGCGGGCTGAAGGGGAACCTGATCGATGGGCCGACGCTGACCAGTTTGATCGAGGGCTATCTGCAAGACGAATTGCACATAGCCCAATCCCGCGCCGTGGCACGGGCGGTGGTCGAGCAGTTACGGCTGCGGAATTTCATCCTCTGCTTTGTGGGTGCGGACAGCTACGCCTTCGTTCATCGCACGTTCCTGGAGTACTTCTGCGCCGCCGATTTCGTGCATCAATTCAACGTCGCCAAGAAGCTGGATATTGATGGGCTAATCGCCTTGTTCGACCAGCACTGCCGCGACGATGAATGGCGGGAAGTTCTGCGGCTGATCTGCGGTCAAATCGATGAACAGTTTGTGGGCCAAATCGTTGAGCACATTACAAGGCACGTAGATTATACTCGCGCGGTGAATTACACGCGCGCGGTGAATAAGGCAACGGAGGTAATCTGCGCGATTGAGTGCTTGAGTGAGTGCCGGAATCTGGCAAAACCCCAATCCGGCAGTGAAGTTGTTGGCAAGCGCGTTGTTCATCTGTTTAAAGTGGGTGGATCGGCACAGTTCTTTATAGACCTTGTCAAGGCTATTCAAGAAGTCGGCACGCGCTGGTCGAATCTACCAGACTTGGCCAAGGCGTCATGGTCAGTGAGCAATAACTTGGGGGAAAGAATGTATGCCGCTCGCTGTTGGGTGCATTTCGTTTCAATCGTTGGCGCTAGCCGATCTTTTCTCATCCATTTGGCAAACAATAAACACCCACGTATCCGTGAAGGTGCTTTGCTTTCGCTTGCGGAAAGATATCCGGACGCTATTACTCATAAAATGCTGCTCCAATGCGTCTATGATGATAAAAGTGAATGGCCACGTTGTGCCGCGCTAGAGGCGTTGGCGGAGAAGTGGCCGGACCAAGCCACCCGCAACCTGCTCACCCAGCGCGCTGTCCAAGATGATGACGAGCACCCCCGCCGTGGTGCGCTGGAGGCGTTAGCGGAGAAGTGGCCGGACCAGGCCACCCGCGACCTGCTCACCCAACGCGCCGTCCAGGATGAGAACAAATACCCCCGCGGCGCGGCGCTGGAGGCGTTGGCAGAGAAGTGGCCGGACCAGACTACCCGTAGCCTGCTCGTCCAGCGCGCCGTCCAAGATAATGACTCCGGCCCCCGTAGCACCGCGTTGAGGGTGTTGGCGGAGAAGTGGCCGGACCAAGCCTCCCGCGATCTGCTCACCCTGCGTGCTGTACAAGATAAGAGCAAATACCCCCGCAGCACCGCGTTGAGGGTGTTGGCGGAGAAGTGGCCGGACCGGGCCACCCGTGACCTGCTCACCCTGCGCTCCGTCCAGGATGAGAGCAAATACTCTCGCAGCACCGCGCTGGAGGCGTTGGCGGAGAAGTGGCCAGACCAGATTACCCGCGACCTGCTCGTCCAACACGCCTTGGAAGCGCCGGACGCCATTGGACGCGGCAAAGCCTTCTCCGCACTGGGCAAGATGCACTCCGAGTTCGGTCAATTTTTGCCAATGCGGGTCCTGGACGAATGGGGTGAATATTTCGATCCCCTCGAACCAATTCCACACCAGCATATCAAGGTAGCAGCGGCGCAGGCTGGCATTCGTCCCGAGGACATCGACGCCCAAGTCGCCTCGCTCTCGGCTCACTTGGGGTGGGACGTCACAGTTGGAGCGAAACCTAAGCTGGTAAAAAAGACCGCCCCAAAGAAGCCTTGACGCATGCGGCTCAACTAATGGACGTCAAGAGGTCAACATAAGGAGCTCCTTTGGCGATTACGCCAGGAAGGAGATGAATCTTTTTCGTCATAAACTGCGTAAAAGTAAGGTTCATCCGGCAAATACGTACCCGGAGTTGTGTAGGTTGTAGAGTCTGAGCTTGAAGTATTCCATGTCACGGAACCCCTAGGCCTGCCGTTTCATGGTTTTGATTTTGTTATTAAGGCCTTCCAGCGGGCCGTTGGTAATCTTGTGGGGGTAGTAGCCGAGCAACCCTTGCATGCTGGCAAGTATCGTCGAGCCGACCGCGTTGAGTTGTTTGATGCCCGAGGTCATCGAAGCACCAGTTGAGGAGAAAGGATTGAGCACGGTCTGCTGTGCCCTGGCTCCAAAACAGGCGGAGTTGTTCCTTCATGGCATGGAGAGTGAACAAGGGC